>NZ_JACZKG010000054.1 GCF_014860165.1 Devosia sp. | reverse complement strand
ATGACCGTGAGGGCAGTCGGGGATGGGAGGTCGCTCCCATCGGGCGGGGGGAACTCGGCAGCTGCGCTTGCGACACAGCGTACCTGGCCCGGACCCGCGAAAATCCTGGCGTGGTGGCGGGGCAACGGCCTCACTTCCTTTAACTACCACTTCGAGGCAGGCGCCTCGCCACCATAGCTCTCTGAGCGCCCCTTGGCGTCTCGACACCGAGCGGACCGAGCCCATGACAACCGCAGACAGGCGGCGCTTTCGCATGCCCGATGGAACCTACAGAATCCCCACCGCGTATTAACCCAATCGCGACATTATGACTGGACGGGGCACCCAAAGGGCCGCAGGTCTTGCCCTTGTAACGCCCTAATGCCGGACATACATTCGGCACACGCGCCGCGCTCCCTTAGCGCAGGCATCTCCGGGACAGGATTGATGAACGGAAACTTCCGCAACTTTGCCATCTGGCTGGTCATACTCTTCATGCTGATGGGCCTGTTCCAGGTCTTTCAGTCTTCGACCCGCTCGACCTCGGTTTCCGACAAGAGCTACAGCCAGTTCGTCACCGATGTCGAAGCCGGCAGCGTGACCAGCGTCACCATTACCGAGAACGTCGTTTCCGGCACGCTGCGCGACGGCACGCGGTTTGAAACCGTGCTGCCCGAAGGCGCCGAAATCATCAATCGCCTCGAGGACAAGGGTGTCTCGATCACTGCGCGGCCGCTCGAATCGAGCCCGTTCTGGTCGATCCTGCTCAGCTCATGGCTGCCCTTCATCGTCATCATCGGCGTGTGGTTCTTCTTCATACGCCAGATGCAGGGCGGTGGCCGTGGCGGCGCGATGGGCTTTGGCAAGTCGCGCGCCAAGCTGCTGACGGAAACCCATGGCAAGGTGACGTTCGAGGACGTGGCCGGCGTGGACGAGGCCAAGCAGGATCTCGAGGAAATCGTCGAATTCCTGCGTGATCCGGGCAAGTTCCAGCGCCTGGGCGGTCGTATTCCGCGCGGCGTTCTGCTGGTGGGCCCTCCGGGCACCGGTAAAACGCTGCTGGCCCGTTCGGTCGCCGGCGAAGCCAATGTGCCCTTCTTCACCATTTCGGGTTCGGACTTCGTTGAAATGTTCGTCGGTGTCGGCGCCAGCCGCGTCCGCGATATGTTCGAGCAGGCCAAGAAGAATGCGCCCTGCATCATCTTCATCGACGAAATCGACGCCGTCGGCCGCCAGCGTGGCGCCGGTCTCGGCGGCGGTAACGACGAACGCGAACAGACCCTCAACCAGCTCCTTGTCGAGATGGATGGCTTTGAAGCCAATGAAGGCATCATCCTGATCGCTGCCACCAACCGTCCCGATGTGCTCGATCCTGCCCTGCTGCGTCCGGGCCGCTTCGACCGCCAGGTCGTGGTGCCGAACCCCGACGTTTCGGGCCGCGAGAAGGTGCTCAAGGTTCACGTCCGCAAGGTGCCGCTGGCGCCCGATGTGGATCTCAAGGTTCTGGCGCGCGGTACGCCCGGTTTCTCGGGTGCTGACCTCATGAACCTCGTCAACGAGGCGGCGCTGATGGCGGCGCGGCGCAACAAGCGTTTCGTCACCCATGCCGAATTCGAGGATGCCAAGGACAAGATCATGATGGGCGCCGAGCGCCGCACCATGGCCATGTCCGAGGACGAGAAGAAGCTGACGGCTTACCACGAAGCCGGCCACGCCATCATCGCGCTCAAGGTTGCCGGCATCGACCCGATCCACAAGGCGACGATCATTCCGCGCGGCCGTGCCCTGGGCATGGTGATGACCCTGCCCGAAAGCGACAGCTATTCGTTCTCCCGCGAAAAGGCCCTGGCCCGCCTGACCATGCTGTTCGGTGGCCGCGAGGCCGAGATCATCAAGTTCGGTCCGGAAAAGGTCACGTCTGGCGCTTCGGGCGATATCCAGATGGCGACCAATCTCGCCCGCTCGATGGTGATGGAATGGGGCATGAGCGAGAAGCTCGGTCGCGTGCGCTACAAGAGCAACGACCAGGAAGTGTTCCTGGGCCACTCGGTGACGCAGTCCCAGCACATGTCGGATGATACGGCCCGTATCATCGACCAGGAAGTGCGCAAGCTGATCGAGGATGGCGAGGCTTCGGCCAAGGAAATCCTCACCACCTACCACGACCAGTGGGAGGCGATTGCCCAGGCGCTGCTCGAATACGAGACGCTGACCGGCGACGAGCTGCGCGCGCTGATGGACGGGATCCAGCCGACCCGTCCGGACGATAGCGGCCCCTCCAACAAGGCCAGCGGCGTTCCTTCGGCCGGCAAGGCGGGCAAGAAGCGTCCCGACGCGCCGCCCGAGCCGGGCCTCGAGCCGCAGCCCAACAGCTAGGCCTGGGCAAATTTACAGGGGGTCGCCGCAAGGCGGCCCTTTTGCATGGCGGCATTCTCCGCTATTCCGCCCAAAAGTGGTATTATCCGACGCTGCCGGAATCGCCGGGCTCAGGGGACAGGACGCTATGGTACGCAAGTATTTTGGTACGGATGGAATTCGCGGCCTGGCCAATGGCGACAAGCTGACGCCGGAGCTGGCCCTGCGCGTCGGCATGGCGGCCGGGCAGAAATTCGTGCGGGGCGACCACCGGAACCGCGTGGTGATCGGCAAGGATACGCGCCGCTCCGGCTACATGATCGAAAGTGCCCTGGGCGCCGGCTTCACCGCTGTGGGTATGGATGTCTACTTCCTGGGGCCGATGCCCACTCCTGCCGTTGCCATGCTGACGCGCTCGCTGCGCGCCGACCTGGGCGTCATGATCTCGGCGTCCCACAATCCCTATGACGACAATGGTATCAAGCTGTTCCGTCCCGATGGCTACAAGCTCAGCGACGAAGTCGAAAAAGAGATCGAGCGGTTGATCGACAGCGACATGACCAGCCTTTTGGCACATGGCCGTGAGATCGGCCGCGCCTATCGCGACGAAGAAGCCCGCACGCGCTACATCGAATATGCCAAGCGCACGCTGCCGCGCGGCACCGACCTTGCCGGCCTGCGGGTTGTGCTCGATTGCGCCAATGGCGCCGCCTACAAGGTTGCCCCGGTGGCGCTGTGGGAATTGGGGGCGGAGGTCTTCACCATTGGCGACAAGCCCGATGGCTTCAACATCAACGACAAGGTGGGATCGACGGCGCCGGAAGCGGTGGCCGCCAAGGTCAAGGAAGTCCGCGCCGATATCGGCATTGCCCTGGACGGCGATGCCGATCGGGTGATCATCGTGGACGAGAAGGGCGACGTGGTTGACGGCGATCAGTTCATGGCGGTCATCGCCCAGAGCTGGCTCGAGCGTGAAATGCTGGTCGGCGGCGGCATCGTCGCCACCGTCATGTCCAATCTCGGGCTGGAACGCTACCTGACCTCGCTCGGCCTGACGCTCGAGCGCACCCAGGTTGGTGATCGCTACGTGCTGGAAGCCATGCGCAGCAAGGGCTTCAACGTGGGCGGCGAGCAATCGGGCCATATCATCCTGTCCGATTTCACGACGACGGGCGACGGCCTGGTGGCGGCGTTGCAGCTGCTGGCGGTGCTCAAGCAGCAGGAGCGCAGCGTCTCCGAGATCTGCGCGCGCTTTACGAAGGTGCCGCAGCTTCTGCGCAGCGTGAAGTTCAAGTCGGGCAAGCCGCTCGAACACAAGCAGGTCATTGCCGCCATCGCTGACGGGCAGGCCATGCTGGGCAGCGGCGGGCGGTTGGTGGTGCGCGCCTCCGGTACCGAGCCGGTCATCCGGGTCATGGGCGAGGCCGATGATGCCTCGCTGGTGAGCACGGTGGTGTCACAGATCGAGGCGGCGATACTGCAAGTCGCCTAGCCGGAATCGTCTGGATTTACTGTCGGTTAACTATACCGACGGCCGTTCTATTCTCGTTAGGGTTAAGTTTTAAGGTTAAGCGCGCTTTAAGGAAATTGTCCGATATTGGCTTGCAACCGACCTGTGTCGTGGCAACTCAAAGGACGTTCCCCATGCGTAAGTTCATCACTGCAATGATGGTGGCAGGAGCCACCATTGTTGGTGGACAGGCAATCGCCGCCGATATGCCCTATTACCCGCCGATCATCGAAATTCCCGATGTCGACTACGGCGTCTCCGGCTCGTTCTACTTGCGCGGCAGTGCCGCGGGTAACCTGATGTGGGCCCGGGAAGTCAACCATCCGACAGCGCCGGGCACCCCGTTCCTGATCGACGGCTTTGGCTATGGCTATTCGGTCGGCGCGGGCTTCGGCTATGAAACCGGCACCGGACTGCGTTTCGACGTTACAGCGGACTACCTGTCCAATGAGGGGATGCAGACCACGATCCCGGCTTCCGCGGCACCGGCGCTGTTTCCCGGCGTCCACAAGCTGTCGCTGCGCTCCACGGTTCTCCTGGCCAACGCCTATTACGACTTCGGCCTGGGCGGCGGCGACTATGGCGCTGCGGGCGGCATGTTCGGCTATGTTGGCGCTGGCGCCGGCGTTGCCTTCAACGATTTCATCACCACGGGCCCTGCCGGTTCGCCGGCTGATACGCGTACACAGAATACCAGTTTCGCCGCTGCCGGCATGGTCGGCGCCGGCTATGACTTCGGGCAGGTGGTGGCCGATATCGGCTATCGCGGCCTCTACATCAACAGCCTGACCAATACGGTGGCGACCGCCCCCTACTGGATCGACCACAACTGGGTTCACGAAGTGCGCGGCACTGTCCGCTATCGCTTCAACTAGAACGGAACGTGGCGGGGTAGCCACGGCCCGCTGCGCTCTCTCAAGAAAATCGGCGTCCAGAAGGGCGCCGATTTTGTTTTTCTCCGCCGCCGCCAACACGCTAAGCTCGCCGCAGACGATTTGGGGGGTAGCATGAAGGTATTGGTGATCGGCGCAGCCGGCATGGTGGGGCGCAAGCTGGTCGCCGCACTCCTGGCGGCCGGGACTGTGGGCGGCCAGGCCATTACCGGCCTGGCCCTTGCCGATGTCATCGCGCCGGAGGTCCCGGCCACCACCATCCCCGTCACGACGCAAGCTGCCGACCTCTCCATGCCCGGGGTGGCAGGACAGTTGATCGCCGGGCGGCCTGACCTGATCTTTCACCTTGCAGCGATTGTATCGGGCGAGGCCGAGGCCGATTTCGAAAAGGGCTATCGCATCAACCTGGACGGCACGAGGTATCTGCTGGAGGCCATCCGCCTTGCGGGGCAGGCGGCGCCCTACAGGCCGCGGCTGGTTTTCACCTCGTCGATTGCCGTATTCGGCGAACCACTGCCCGATGTGATCGGCGATACGCACGAGCACACGCCGCTGACCAGCTACGGTACGCAGAAGGCCATCGGCGAACTACTGCTTGCAGATTATTCACGACGGGGTTTTGTCGATGGGGTCGGCATTCGCCTGCCGACGATCGCGGTGCGGCCGGGCAAACCCAACAAGGCTGCCTCGGGCTTTTTCTCCGGCATCATCCGCGAGCCGCTGGCGGGGCATGAGGCCCTGTTGCCAGTCGCCGAGACGGTGCGGCACTGGTTCGCCAGCCCACGGGCCGCTGTCGGCTTCCTGCTGCATGCGGCGGCCATGGATACCGCCGCCCTGGGCAACCAGCGCAACCTGACCATGCCGGGTCTCGCCGCCACGGTCGGCGAGCAGATTGCCGCGCTCGAGCGCGTCGCCGGGCCAAAGGCCACCGCGCTCATCCGCCGCCAGCCGGACGAGACCATTGCACGCATCGTGGCAGGCTGGCCGCAGGCGTTCGACGCCAGCCGCGCCAGGGGCCTGGGTTTCGTCGGCGAGACCAGTTTTGACGAGATCATCCGCATTCATATCGAGGACGAACTAGGCGGCGCCATCTCTTAACCCCCGGGGCGACAACCCGGTCCTAGCCATCACGACGATCCGTCAAAGACCTCCGCACCTATGGCACGCAATGCTGCCATTGCCACGGCGATATCCTGGTCTCCCGTACCCGAGCCGATGCCGATGCCGCCGAGAAGGTGACCGGACAGGCGGATCGGCAGGCCGCCGGGAAGGGACGTTACGCGACCGCCTGTTGCGGCAGCAATCGCGCTGGCCACGCCAGTTGGCACCCTATGTGTCGGCACGTTGATCGAAGCCGCTGTTTCCGCTTTCGCCAGCGCACTGTGCAGCGACAGGACCTTGGCCCCTTCCATGCGCAGGTGGGCCAGCACGACCCCGCTAGCGTCGACCAGGGCGATGCATTGCGGTTGCGCCATGGCCCTGGCGGCGGCCATGGCAGCCAGGAGCATCGTCGTAACCGCGTGGTCGGTCAGGCGAGGATGCATGCAGGAGAAGCTGACGCCGGTGTCGGTCATGCGGTCGCCTCAAAAAGAAGGGGCAGGCAGAAGCCCGCCCCAGTTAACGCGGGAGACGTTGGAGAAGCCTATTTGCCCCAGATGCGGGCATATTCGTCCCGGTAGCCATTGCCCGGGTCGAACAGATTGTTGTCGCCGCCATCGAAGGAGATGTTTTCCGCGGTGACGACGTGGAGCGGGGAGGTATAGCCGGACCATTCCTCGCCCTGGATGGCGCGGTTGAGCTCGTCGATCAGTTGCCAACCCTGAAGGTTGAGCGGCTCGGCTACCGTCACCGCCTGATACTGGGCGGTGCGGATGCGCTGGTAGGCGCTTTCGGAGCCGTCGCCGGCCGCCACGGCCTTGGGCGCACCGTCACCGGCAATGCCGGCAGCGGCAAGCGCGGGTCCCATGAAGTCGAAATAGATGTCGTTGATGGCCATGGCGTGGGTCCAGCTCGCACCATATTTCTGCAGCAGGGCCGTGGTCAGCGAGGGCATGCGGGTCGAGGTATCGGCGATCGGGGTATCGACATATTCGAGCACCGTGCCGCCCAGCGCCTCGATCGTTTCCCTGATCTTGTCGGCCTTGGCGATGGCGATGGCATAGGTGGAGTCGGTGAAGATGACGACGCCCGGCTTGCCACCGGCATCGGCGAAGGCCCACTTGCCGGCCGCGGCAGACACTTCCATCGCATCGGTCGACACATTGGCGAAGATGCCGCTGGTCGGATCGGGACCGATGACAGGGCCGGCATGCCAGCTGACGATCGGGATTCCGGCGGCCTTGACCTGCTCGAGCGCTGCCTGCTGTTCGACGGCGTCGAAGCCGTTGATGATGATGCCATCGGGGTTGAGCGCCAGCGCCTGGCCGAAGGCGGCAGCACGGCCCTGGATCGAACCGGCGCCATCGAGCACGTTGATGGTCCAGCCGATCTTGTCGGCGGCTTCCTGGACACCCTTGGTGACACCGAGGATGCCACCATTCTTGAGATCCCCGGCGAGGACGACGATGGCCTTGCCTTCAGCGGCGGCCGGGCCAGTGCTGGGGCCATCCCAGGTGGTCTTCTGGCCAGCATATTTCTGGACTTCGGCCATGGCGTCCGAAATCGCGTCGGCGAAGGCGGGGGTGGCCGCCATCAAGGCGAGCAGGGAGACAGTAAAGGTACGACGCAGCATGATTGATATCCTCCTGTTGTGCTGTCGTTATTTTGAGCCGGCGCCCTTTTTGCGTTGGGCATATCCGGCGATACCGATGGCGATGAGCAGCGTGGCGCCATTGAAGAGAGGTTCGACCCAGAAGCTGCCGCCGAACTGCTGGATGCCGGCAATGCCGACCGCCAGGATCATGACGCCAATGATGGTGCCCCAGACATTGACGCGGCCCGGCTTGATGGTGGTCGAGCCCAGGAAGGCACCGACCAGGGCGGGCAGCAGGAATTCGAGCCCGACGCTCGCCTGGCCGATGCGCAGTTTTGATGCCAGCAGGACGCCGGCGAAGGCGGTGAGCAGGCCAGAGGCCACGAAGGCGCCGACGACGAATTTGCGGGTCGGGATGCCGTTGAGTTCGGCAGCGCGCTGGTTGGCGCCGATGGCATAGAGGTAGCGGCCGATCGGGGTGTAATCGAGCACCACCCACAGTGCGATGGTGATGGCCAGGACGTAATAGGCGGTGATGGGCAGTCCGAAGACGAAGGTGCCGTTCACCGCATAGAAGGCGTCCGGCAGCACGCCGACCATCTGCCGGCCCCCGGTATGCCAGAGTGCCAGGGCATAGAGGATCGTGCCGGTGCCCAGCGTGGCGATGAAGCTGTCGATGCGCGCAACTTCGACCAAGAGGCCATTGAGCACGCCCACCAGGACGCCCAAACATAGTACGATTGCCACGGCCATCGGCCAGGGCAGGCCGTACATGGTCTGCAATGAGATGGCCAGGATATGCCAGAGCACGATGCCGTAGCCGACCGTGAGATCGATGCGACCGGCCACCATCGGGATCATCGCCGCCAGTGACAGGAGCGCAATGATGGCCTTGTCGGACAGGATGGCCCGCAGGTTGAGGACTGTCGGAAACGTAGTCGGCAGCAGGATCGAGAACAGCACGATCAGCGCGACGGTGAGGATGACCAGGCCATAGCTGGGCAGCATGCGCATCAGCTTGACCAGGGGGGGCAGGCCGGCCAGTTCGTCCTTGGTGGGTTCGATGGCGTTGGATTCAATGGACGGCATTTGCGGACCTCAAGCGGCATCACCGGCCGAAGCGGCCTGGATCAGGGTTTCGGTGGAGAGTTCGACGCCGGTAAGTTCGGCGACCGGCAGGCCGCGCGAGAACACGATCGCGCGGTGACAGATATTGGCGATCTCCTCGAAGTCGGTGGAGATCACGAGTACGCCCATGCCGGAAGCCAAGGCCTCGAAGAGCAGGTGGTAGATTTCTGCCTTGGCTCCCACATCGACGCCTGCTGTGGGATCCTCGGTCACCAGTAGGCGCCGGCCCGACTCCAGCCATCGACCGACGATCACCTTCTGCTGGTTGCCGCCGGACAGGGCCTCGATGGGCAGGGACGGATCGTTGGGGGAAAGACCGACCCGGGCACCGATTTCACGGGCCAGCGCTTCCTCCTGCCCTGGTGTCATGAGCGAGAACAGGCCGCGACCCGTTGCGGACGGGTTGACGAAGGTGTTCTCACGAATGGTCAGGCCGGTCGCCACGCTTTCACGCACGCGGTCTCGCGCCACCAGGCCAATGCCATCGGCCATTGCGGTCTGCGGCGAGGAAAGATCAGGCGTGCGGCCATCAAGGACAATCCTGCCGCCATGCTTGCGCGCGCCGACCAGGGCTCTGCCAATATCTTCATGGCCAGCACCCCGCAGCCCTGCCAGGCCGAGCAGTTCTCCGCGTCGGATTTCGAAACTCACCGGACCGACGCTGCGCGTGGTCAGCCCTTCCACCGTCAGGATGGCAGGACCTTCGAGGACGGGTGGCCGCTGGATTTCCCGCGCCTTGCGGCCGACGATCAGCCCGACCAGTTCGTCCGGCGTGGTGTGGGCAACATCGCGCATGGCCACCAATTGTCCATCGCGCAGCACCGCCACGCGGTCGGCAACAAGGAAGATTTCATCGAGCCTGTGGCTGACATAGATCATACCAACGCCGCGCTCGCGCAGCGGCCGAAGGGCCGAAAACAGGCGTTCGACCTCATCGGCAGGCAGGCTCGCCGTTGGCTCGTCGAGGACGAGGAAATCGCATTCGGCAGCTAGGGCACGGGCAATGGCCACGAGAGACTTCTGCGTTCGCGACAGGCTCGACACCCGGGCGGTGGCCGGGAAGTCGGCATCGACCAGTGCGAGGGCCCGTTCCGCCTTGGTCTGGGTTGCAGCCCAGTCGATGCGGCCCAGGCGGCACTCGTAGCCGAGTTGCATGGCCACGTTCTCAGCCACGGTCATCCATTCGATCAGGCCAAGGTCCTGATGTATAAAGGCCACCTTCTGTCCGCTGGCCCGGCCCGCCTCGTGGGCATAGGGAACGCCATCGATCGAGACCATACCGGCATCGGGACGATGAATGCCGCCGAGTACCTTGATCAGCGTGGACTTGCCGGCGCCGTTCTCACCCAACAGGGCGACGATCTCGCCGCGCCCGACCTTGAGCGACACACCGCGCAGGGCCTGGGTGCCGCCGAATGACTTGACGATGCGATCAAAGAACAAACCGCTGGCGGTTTCGTCCATTCGATGTTCCTCCTCCCGGCCCCTTGTTCTCAAGTTAGGTTTACCGGTAACGTAAGTGCACCCTGATCCAGTGGCCCAATAGTGTCAAGCAAAAAAGATATCGATAACAATTTTGCGGCGATTGAGCCTGGCGAGCGGCGTGGCGCGCCCGGCCTGAGCGATATCGCCCGGCTCACCGGCGTTTCGAAAATGACGGTCAGCAGGGTGCTTCGTGGGGGGACCGGCTTCTCGGAAGAGACGGCGCAGAGGGTGCTCTCAGAAGCTCGGCGCCTGGGGTATGTGCCCAGCCGCCTGGCCTCCGCCTTTGCCGCAGACAGAGCCTCGACGCTGGTCGGTGTGTGTGTGCCGCGCCTCACATCGGGACTGTTCGGCAATGTGCTGGACGGGTTGGACCGCGCATTGTCGCGGCTGGGCTTCCAGATGATGATCGGATGCAGCAACCATTCCCAGCCCGAAGAGGAAGAATGGGTCCGCCACATCGTCAGCTGGCGGCCGGCGGGCGTCATCCTGGCGGGTCGCAGCCACTCCATCGGCACTGTGCAGATGTTGTCCACGAGCGGCATTCCGGTGGTCGAAATGTGGGACCTGACCACCAGCCCGATCGATCTGTCGGTTGGCTTCTCCCACTATGACTGCGGCGTGGAAATGGCGCGCTTTGCTCTGCAAAAGGGCCGCCGTCGCGCCGCCTATCTGGGGGCTCACTCGCGTTCGGACGTTATGGGGCAGTCCCGCCTCGAAGGGTTTGCCGCCGCGCTTGAGGAGGCTGGCCATCCTCTGGTCGAAACGGAGATTCTTGAAGACGCCCCCAGCTTCTACGCCGGCTTCTACGGTCTTGAAATTCTGCTGGCCCGGCAGCCTGCGCTTGATCTGGTCTATTTCCACAATGACGAAATGGCCATTGGTGGGCTGGCTTTCTGTCAGTCGCGCGGGCTGCGCGTGCCCGAGGATATCGGCATTGTCGGCTGGGGCGGGATGGAGGCGGCATCCATCCTGCCCAAGCGCCTCACCACGACAGTCGTGCCAACGACGGGGCTGGGCAAGCAGGCAGCCCAGGCGCTCGTCGCCCGCATCAGGGGCGAACCAACCCGCCGGGTCATCGCGGTCCGGACCAAGCTGATCGAGGGGGAAACCATCTGATCAGGGGCGTTGCGCACCCCCGCGATTGAGCACGACGCTGTAAAGGCTTGTCGTGGCCGTTATGAACAGCTGGTGCTTGGCGCGGCCACCGAAGCACAGGTTTGACACCCCCTCCGGCACGCGGACCAAACCCAGGAGTACGCCGTCCGGTGAGAGGCAGCGCACGCCGTCCCCGGCGGAGGACCACAGATTACCATCGCTATCGAGCCGGATGCCGTCGGCGGCGCCAACCGCGATGATGTGAAAGGGACGACCGTTTCGCGGGCGGCCATCGACCATGTCGAACCGCAGGATGTGCCGCGTATCCTGGGAGAACATGCGCCCCGTGTCGGCGACGTATAGCCTGGTTTCGTCCGGGCTGAAGGCCAGCCCGTTGGGGCAGTTGATGTCGGTGATGACAGCCTCGATCCCGCCGGCGGGGTCAACGCGATAGACATTACAGGGCAATTCCTGCTCGCCCCGGAAACCCTCATAATCGGTCTGGATGCCGTAATGGGGGTCGGTGAACCAGATTGCTCCGTCGGTTGCGACCACCACGTCATTGGGCGAGTTGAGGCGTTTGCCCTCAAAACTGTCGGCAATGACCGTGATCGATCCATCCCACTCCGTCCGCGTCACACGACGGGTGCCATGCTCGCACGATATCAGCCGCCCTTGCCGGTCACGGGTGTGACCGTTGGCATAGTTGGAGGGTTGGCGGAACACGCTCACCCCATCGGGCGACCAGCGCAGAATTTTGTTGTTGGGGATGTCCGAGAACAACAGGCAGCCCATGTCGCCGAACCAGACCGGGCCCTCGACCCAGTCAAAGCCGGTCGCCAGTCGCTTGACCGGCGCATTTTCCATGAAGAAGCGCGCGAAACGCTCATCGAAAACTTCAAAATCCGTCACGTGCTGGTCCCGTCAGGAAAATGCGATCTGCACCTTCATCGCCTGCGAGCGATCCGATGCCAGGGTGAAAGCGTCGACGCTTTGGGCGAGCGGCAGGGTCTGGGAGATGAGCGGCTTCACATCAATCAGCCCCTTGCGCATCAGCTCCACGCCGATGGCAAACTCGCTATGAAAGCGGAACGAGCCGCGAATTTCCAGCTCCTTGCTGGTGATGGTCTGCATGGGCACGCTCATGTCGCCACCCAGCCCCAGTTGCAGCACGATACCGCGGGGCCGCAGCGCGCCGATGCCGCCGGCCAGGGCTACCGCAGCGCCAGAGCACTCGTACAAAGCGTCGAAATAGCCCTTGTCGGTGCCATAGGCGGCGAGCGCGTCCGGCTCGCTCGCCGAATTGATGGTGCGATCGGCGCCGGCCTTCCGCGCGATCGAGAGCGTGAAGTCGGAGAGGTCCGTGGCGACGATCTCTGCAGCACCAGCCCGGCGCGCCGCCAGGATGGACAGCACGCCGATCGGCCCGCAGCCGGTCACCAACACCCGCTTGCCGAACAGGTCGCCAGCCCGGCGCGTCGCATGCAGCGTCACCGCCAGCGGCTCCGCCGTGGCCGCTTCTCCGGCACTCAGGCCGTCGGCGACCGCACACTGGTTGGCCTTGGCCACCAGCTTCTGACGGAACGCGCCCTGAATGTGTGGGAACGGCATGGCCGAGCCGTAAAAGCGCATGTTGAGGCACTGGTTGGGCAGGCCTTCGGTGCAATAGCGGCAGCTGCCGCAGGGGCGCGATGGCGAAACCGCAACCAGTTGCCCCTTCGCCAGGCCCGTCACGCCCTCGCCAAGCTCCTCGACCACGGCCGAGACTTCGTGCCCCAGGATCATTGGTTCCCGCAGCCGGACAGTGCCGAAGCCGCCATGGTTGAAATAATGCAGGTCCGAGCCGCAAATGCCGCCCGTCGCCAGCCGCAGGCCAACTTCGCCCGGCCCGACTGCTTCCTCGGGACGCTCCTCGATCCGCAAGTCCCTGGCGGAATGAATAACGATAGCTTGCATCAGAACACCGGGGTCAGGAGGGGGCGGCCAGCAAAATGCGCCGCCAGGTTGTCGCGCACGAGTTGGCCCATGGCCTGCCGGGTTTCCACCGTGCCCGAGGCATGGTGCGGCTGCAGCAAAACGTTGTCCAGCGTCAGGAAGCGCGGGTCGAGCTTGGGCTCGCCCTCGAACACATCGAGTGCCGCCGCGCCAAGCCGGCCCGAGGCCAAGGCCTCGATCAGCGCGTTCTCGTCGATATTGGAAGCCCGCGAGATATTGATCAGCGTGCCTTCGGGGCCCAGCGCCTCGATGACCGACTTGCCCACGATGTGCCGCGTGGCGCCCGACGCCGCCAGGGTCACGAACAGGAAATCGGAGCGCGCCGCCAGCGCCACCGGATCGGCAATGAACTCCCACTGGCTGGCATAGTCCTTGGCCCCGACGTCGGAATAGGCGATGTCCATGTCAAAGCCGGCCAGGCGCTTGGCGACCTCAAAGCCGATGCGCCCGAGACCCAGCACGCCCGCTCGCCTGCCCCAGACCCGGCGCTTCAGCGGATAGAGGCCCTTGCTGGCCCAGGAGCCATCCCTGACCCAGGTTTCCGCACCGATAACCCCGCGCGACTGTGCCAGCATCATGGCGATGCCCAGATCCGCCACGTCATTGGTCAGCACGTCGGGTGTGTTGCTCACGCGGATGCCGCGTGCCCGGCAGGCGTCGAGGTCAACCGCATCGAAGCCCACGCCATAGACGCTGATGACCTCAAGTTGCGGACAGGCGGCAATGACCTGCGCGTTGGCGCCCAGTTCGCCGCGGGTCGCGATGGCCCGCACCCTGGGGCCGAATTCGGCGAGAAACGCAGCCTTGTCACCCGCCTCGAAATAGCGGTGCGCGGTGTAGGCGGCGTCCAGCGGTTCCTGGTCCCAGGCTGGATAGGGACCCATCTGCATTATCTCGGGCTTGCTTGTCATCGTGGCTACAGTTCTCGCTTGACAGGAAATGTTATCGATATCAAAACAAAAGCCGAAGCGTTTGTCGAGACGAAATCTGCGGGGTGCCATGTCGATTCAATTGTTCAACCTGGAAGGGCGACGGGCGCTGGTCACCGGGTCATCGCAGGGGATCGGGCTCGCCTTGGCACAAGGGCTTGCGGCGGCCGGGGCACGCGTGGTGCTCAACGGCCGGGATGCGGACAAGCTTGCCGCAGCAGCGGCGCAAGTGCCCGGGGCGAGTACCTTGGCCTTTGACGCGACCGATCATGATGCGGTGCGGACAGCGGTAGATCGGTTCGAGGCCGAACACGGCGCCATAGACATCCTGATCAACAATGCCGGCATGCAGCATCGCGGGCCGCTGGAGGATTTCCCCGCTGCCGCGTTCGAAAAACTGCTGCAGACCAACATCGCCAGCGTGTTCCATGTCGGCCAGGCCTGTGCCCGCCACATGATCGGTCGCGGCAGGGGCAAGATCATCAATATCGCCAGCGTGCAGACCGCGTTGGCCCGACCTTCAATTGCGCCCTACACGGCTACCAAGGGTGCCGTCGGCAACCTGACCAAGGGCATGGCGACCGACTGGGCCCGGCACGGACTGCAATGCAATGCGATCGCACCGGGCTATTTCGATACGCCGCTCAATGCAGCGCTCGTGGCCGATCCTCAATTCTCCGCCTGGCTGGAAAAACGCACACCGGCAGGGCGCTGGGGCAATGTCGATGAACTTGTCGGCGCCGCAATCTTCCTCGCCTCTGACGCTTCCAGCTTCGTCAACGGCCATATCCTCTATGTCGATGGCGGCATCACGGCCTCGCTATGAGTGAGCTGCGCGTGGTGGTCATGGGTGTATCGGGCTGTGGCAAGACCACTGTCGGGATTGCCCTGGCCGAGCGGCTGGGCGCCCGCTTTATCGAGGGCGACCGGCTTCATCCCCAAGCCAATGTCGCCAAGATGCGGGCCGGCATCCCGCTTGATGACGCGGACCGCTGGCCCTGGCTGGACGCCGTCGCGTCGGCACTTGCCAATGACCGGCCGATCGTTGTCAGTTGTTCGGCGCTCAAGCGTGATTATCGTGACCGCCTGCGGACACGATCGGGCGTGCCCCTGCACTTCGTGCATCTGGCAGGAGACCGGGCAAGTCTGGCGCAGCGCATGGCCGAACGGCCGGGCCATTACATGCCCGTCAGCCTGCTCGACAGCCAGCTGGCGACGCTGGAACCCCCGGGCGCGGAAGAGGCGCTTACATTGGCCATAGATATGCCGGTCGAGACCATGGTCGCGACCGCATTGGCCGAGTTCAAGAGAGGATTATCATGAGCACACCAGTCGCCCTGATCGGGGCCGGTGCGATGGGCGGTGCCATCGGCGCCCGCCTTGCCCAATCGGGTACAAACCTGCGGGTTTATGACCGTGATCCGGAAAAGGTTGCCGCGCTGGTGGCGCAAGGGGCCATCGCCGCCGCCAGTGCTGCAGAGGCCGCGCGCGGTGCAGGGGCGGTGATCCTCAGTCTAAACTCTGCGGCCATTGTCAGGATTGCGGTATTCGGTGCCGGTGGCGTTGCCGAGGGTGCAGACCCCGGCACACTCGTCATCGACATGTCCTCGATCGATCCTGCTGCCACCAGGCAACTGTCCGAAGATGCAGCGGGACGCGGGTTGCGCTGGGTGGACAGCCCCCTTTCCGGCGGGGCGCCCAAGGCCGCGATCGGGCAACTCACGCTCATGCAGGGCGGCGTAGAAGCCGATGTCGCCATGGCACAATCGGTGCTGCGCAATGTCGCCTCCAACCAGACGCGGATGGGGCCGGTCGGCGCGGGGCAGGCCACCAAGCTGATCAACCAGGTCCTGTGTGGGCTGGGCTTTTTGGCGGTTGCCGAGGCGACCGCATTGGCGCAGGCGGCAGGGGTTGATGCCAATCTGATCCCCGCAGCGCTTCGGGGCGGCCGCGCCGACAGTGCAATCCTGCAGGAATACATGCCGCGCTTTGCCACGCGCGACTACAGGCGCACCGGACGGATCGACAACATGGTCAAGGACCTCGATGGCGCCCGCGAACTCGCCCGCCAGACCGGCGTCGCCATGCCGTTGACGTCACTGTGTGGAGAGATTCACCGCATGCTGACCGCGGCCGGACTGGGCGGCGAGGACCAGGCGGCGCTGATGGAATTTTTCAAGGGCCCAGACAAGGAACAGTTTTCATGATTACCCGCTACGCCCTGTTCGAGGGCGAGGTCCGCGATGGGCAGACCGAGGCCTTTCGAGAGGCCGTTACCAACGAGCTGCTGCCGCTGTGGAAGCAGTTTCCCGGCGCCAGCGCCGTGCGCCTGAGCTTCTCGGAGTCCCGCGACGATGGGGCCCCGGAATTCCCGCTGATCCTCGCCGTGAGCTATCCGAGCCAGGAGGCGATGCAGGGCGCGCTGGCCAGCCCGATTCGGATGGAGTCCCGCAGGGTAACGGAGTCGGTGGTGGCGCGGTTCTTCGATGGACGTATCCACCACCATGTCACAATGGCCAGCGACCACGCCCTCTAGCCGCAAGTTGGGTGGCCGAACTTGCGGGTTCGGTCACTTGCTGATTTGTTGTGGTGATCGATACCATCGGAATCCCCAAACCTGATGCCCGGCCCAAGACAACAGCCCACCATGATGGACGTCGCGCAACGCGCGGGCGTGTCGCCGATGACGGTCAGCAGGGCGCTCAAGGATGGGACCTCGGTCAGCGCCAAGACGCGCGAGAAGGTGGCCAAGGCCGCCGAAGATCTGGGTTATGTCTTTGACAGCACCGCATCGAACCTGCGGTCGCAGAAGAGCAATTTCGTCGCCGTCACCATTCCATCCATCAACAATGCCAACTTTGCCCAGACGGTTCGTGGCCTTTCGGATGGCCTGAGGCCAAGCGGGTTGCAGATTCTGCTCGGCTATACCGACTACGATACGGCGCAGGAGGAACAGCTGATCGAGCAGCTGCTGACACGGCGCCCCGAGGCCATCGTGGTGACGGGTGGCAAGCACACGCCGCGCGCGCGACGCCTGCTGGAGAACGCGGGGATCCCCGTGGTCGAGACCTGGGACCTGCCGGAAGACCCGATTGGCAATGTGGTGGGCTTCTCCAATGCCGCCGCTGTGGGACGCCTGGTCGACCATCTGGTGGAACAGGGCAGGCGAAAGATTGCTTTCATCGGCGGCGATACCACCCGTGACACGCGCGGCGCCGACAGGCGCCTGGGCTTCCTGCACGCGATGGAGCGCCACGGCCTCCTTCCAGATCGCCTGATTGCCGTCGGCACCCCGCCTATCTCGATGCGCGAGGGCGCCAACGCGATGGGACGGCTGCTGGATACGATGCCTGATACCGAGGCGGTCATCTGCGTCTCGGACCTATCCGCCTTTGGTGCCCTGACCGAGTGCCAAAGACGCGGTGTGGCGGTGCCAGACAGAATGAGTGTTGCCGGTTTCGGCGACTATGACATAGGTCAGATCTGCGTGCCCTCCATGACCACCATCAATCCATTCCCGATCGAAATCGGGCAGCAGGCTGCACGGGTTATCCTTGACCTTCTCGAGGGCAAGCCCACGGATCGAATTCTGACAATAGTGCCGGAACTGCTTGTACGGGAGAGTACTCAGCTGACACCAAGCCATCGGGTTTGATCCTGGAGCAGTGGTGCTGCCTGCGAGGAGATCGGTCGCCGTTACCTTGTCGCTACCAGCGTCGCCGTTACCTTGTCGCTACCAGCCTAGAGTGGCTTCTTGAGCCACTTGGCCAGCACACCCACGATGCCTTCGCGGAACAGCAGCACGCTGACTACGAAGATGGCGCCCTGCAGCACCGTTACCCAGGCGCCGAAGCCGGCGAAGTAGTTCTGCATGGTGACAATCACCGCAGCGCCGACCAACGGCCCGAACACCGTGCCCATGCCGCCTAATAGCGTCATCAGCACCACCTCACCCGACATGGTCCAATAGACGTCGGTGAGCGAGGCGAGCTGGAACACGATGGCCTTGGTGGCCCCGGCCAGGCCCGCCAGCGCGGCGGACATGACGAAGACGGCGAGCTTGTAGCGGTTGACCTTGTAGCCCAGCGAGATCGAGCGGGGCTCGTTGTCACGGATCGCCTTGAGCACCTGGCCGAAGGGCGAGTGGATGATGCGATAGATCAGCAGCAGCGCGCCAAACACGATGGCCACCACCACGAAATAGAGCGTGAGATCGGAGCTGAGATCGACAAAGCCGAACAGCTTGCCGCGCGGCACGGCCTGGATGCCGTCCTCGCCGCCGGTAAACGGCGCCTGCAGGGCAAAGAAGAATACCATCTGCGCAAAGGCCAGCGTCACCATGGCGAAATAGATGCCTTGCCGGCGGATGGCCAATGCCCCGATGGCCAGACCCAGCACGGCCGCTGCCAGCACGCCTAGCAGGATGGCGAATTCTGGATTGAAGCCCCAGGCCTTGGCCGCATAGGCCGCAACATAGCTCGATGAACCAAAGAAGGCGGCGTGGCCGAAGGAGAGCAGCCCGCCAAAGCCGAGCAGCAGGTTGAGCGCACTGGCGAACAGCGCAAAGCACAGCACCTTCATCAGGAAGACCGGGTAGAGCACACTGGGCGCCACCAGCAGCAGGCCGAGCAGCACGGCGAAGATCACCATGTGATGGCGCGGCGTGCCGACCGGCAGGGCCGCGGCTTCGGACCGATAGCCGGTCTCCGATTGGGTCGTCATCACTGCGTCCTTCCAAACAGCCCGGCAGGCTTGACCAGCAGCACGATGGCCATGATCACAAAGATCACCACGGCGGAGCCTTCGGGGTAGAACACCCGAGTCAGGCCCTCGACGATGCCCAGGCCAAAGCCGGTGAGAATAGCGCCCAGGATCGAGCCCATGCCGCCGATGACCACCACGGCAAAGACCACGATGATGAGGTCGGCACCCATATTGGGATTGACCGAGTAGATTGGCGCGGCCAGCACGCCGGCCAGAGCCGCCAGCGCCACGCCAAAGCCATAGGTCAGCGTGATCATGCGCGGCACATTGATGCCGAAGGCGCCAACCAGCGTCGGGTTTTCGGTGGCGGCGCGCAGATAGGCGCCCAGCCTGGTCTTCTCGATGGCGAACCAGGTGGCAAAGCAGACCACGACCGAGGCGACGATCACCCAGCCGCGATAATTGGGCAGGAACATGAAGCCCAGATTGGTGCCGCCCGATAGTTCAGCCGGAATGGAATAGGGCAGGCCCGAGACGCCATACTGGTTGCGGAACAGGCCCTGGATGATCAGCGCCAGCCCGAAGGTCAGCAGCAGGCCATAGAGATGGTCGAGGTGATAGAGCCTGGATATCATCAGCCGCTCGATGACCACGCCTGTCGCGCCCACCACCAGCGGCACGATGAGCAGGGCCCACCAGTAGTTGATGCCGGTATAGGTCAGCAGCATCCAGGCGACGAAGGCGCCCATCATATACTGCGCGCCATGGCTGAAATTGATGATGTTGAGCAGGCCGAAGATGACTGCCAGGCCAAGGCTGAGCAGCGCATAGAACGAGCCGTTGATCAGCCCCAGCAGCAACTGGCCGAAAAGCGCCTGTGGCGGAATGCCCAAAAGCTCGAACATGACAAGCAATCCTGGTGGAACGAAAGGGTGGCGCCCCGGCCGGGCCGGAGCGCCTTGGGCGAGTTACTCGGCGAGGAAGGCGCAGCCGCCGTCTTCGAGGGGACGGAAGGCTTCCGCAGCCGGGATCGTAGCGAGCAGGTTGTAATAGTCCCACGCACCGGTGGACTCGGCCGGCGACTTGACCTGGAACAGGTACATGTCATGCACCTTGCGGCCGTCTTCGCGGATCATGCCTTCGCCGAACAGCGGATCGCTGGTCGGGGTCGACTTCATCGAGGCCATCAGGGCTTCGGTTTCCTTGCCGCCGGTGGCTTCCACCGCCTTGAGGTAGTGCAGCACGCTGGCATAGACGCCGGCATGAACCATGGTCGGCTTCTTGCCGTCATTCTCGGCGGCGAAGCGCTCGGACCAGGCGCGGGTCTCGTCGTTGAGATCCCAGTAGAAGCTCTCGGTCAGCACCAGGCCCTGCGCGGTTTCAAGGCCGAGCGCATGGATATCGGTGATGAAGATCAAGAGACCCGCCAGCGCCTGGCCAGCCTGGGTGATGCCGAATTCGGATGCCTGCTTGATGGTGTTGACGGTGTCGCCACCGGCATTGGCAAGGCCGATCACCTGGGCGCCCGAAGCCTGGGCCTGCAGCAGGTAGGACGAGAAGTCGGTGCCGGGGAACGGATGGCGCACCGCGCCAAGGACTTCGCCGCCAGCGGCTTCGACGACTGCCGTGGTGTCCTTTTCCAGAGCCTGACCAAAGGCATAGTCCGCGGTGATGAAGAACCACTTGCTATTGCCTTCGGCCACCATGGCCGAGCCGGTGCCGTGGGCCAGAGCCCAGGTGTCATAGGTCCAGTGGACGGTGTTGGGCGAGCACTGCGCGCCGGTCAGATCGGCCGAGCCGGCGCCCGAATTCATGAAGATCTTGTTCTTCTCGCGGGTGATCTCGTTGACTGCAAAGGCCGCCGACGAGGTCGGCACGTCCACGATCAGGTCGACGCCGTCCTGATCATACCACTGGCGCGCAATGTTGGAGGCAATATCAGGCTTGTTCTGGTGATCGGCCGAGATGATTTCGACCGTGATGCCCTTGCCGGCGGCATCGAAATCCTCGACGGCCATGCGGGCGGCGATCACCGAACCTTCGCCGGACAAATCGGCATAGACGCCCGAGCGATCGTTGAGCACGCCGATCTTGATTGCAGTCTGGGCCATGGCCGTGCCCGCCAGCAACAGGCTGGTGGCCGAGGCCAGAATGAGGGTCTTGAAGTTCATTACTGCGTTCCTCCTGAAAGTGCCGATTTTCGGCTTGGTGCTAGACGCCCAGATAGGCGTGCAGCTTGTTCATGTTGGCGGCGAGGTCTTCATTGGGGATGGTGTCGATCACCCGCCCCTGTTCGACCACGTAGTGCCGGTCCGCGACCGAGGCCGCGAAACGGAAGTTCTGTTCGACCAGCACGATGGTGAAGCCCTGGCTCTTGAGCTGGCTCAGTGTGCGGCCGATCTGCTGCACGATGACCGGGGCCAGGCCCTCTGTGGGTTCGTCCAGCAGCAGGAATTTGGCGCCGGTGCGCAGGATGCGGCCGATGGCCAGCATCTGCTGCTCACCGCCAGAGAGCTTGGTGCCCTGGCTGCCGAGCCGCTCGCGCAGGTTGGGGAACATGTCGAGCACCGCTTCGCGCGTCAGCCCGCCCGGCTTGACCTGCGGCGGCAGCATGAGGTTTTCGTCGACCGAGAGGCTCGAAAAGATACCCCGCTCCTCGGGACAGAAGGCGATGCCGGCCTGGGCAATGTGGCGTGGCTCAAGCCCGATCAGCTCGCGGCCGTCGAAGCGCACCGAGCCCTGGCGCTTGCCGAGGATGCCCATGATGGCGCGCAGCGTCGTGGTCTTGCCCGCGCCATTGCGGCCGAGCAGGGTCACCACCTCGCCGGGGCGCACATCGAAATTGATGCCATGCAGCACATGGCTCTCGTCGTACCAGCCATTGAGATTGCGTACCGCGAGCAGGCTGTCGGTGATCGCGTCGGTCATCGCCAATGCCTCACTCATGGCCCGCTCCGATATAGGCTTCGATGACGCGCGGGTCCTTCGACACCGCTTCATAGGGCCCCTCGGCCAGTACCTGCCCGCGGGCCAGCACGGTGATGCGGTCGGAGAGGTCGGCCACGACAGACAGATTGTGCTCCACCATCAAGATGGTGCGATTGGCTGATATCTTTCGGATCAGCGCCGAGATGCGCGCCACGTCCTCCTGCGCCATGCCGGCCATCGGCTCGTCCAGCAGCAGCATTTCCGGCTCCAGCGCCAGCGTGGTGGCAATCTCGAGTGCCCGCTTGCGGCCATAGCTCAATTCGCCCGCCGTCTCATGGGTGAAGCTCGACAGGCCGACCTCGTCGACCCGCTCCATCGCCTCGGCATCAAGCGCGCGCAGCACCTTCTCCGGGCGCCAGAAATCAAAGCTGTCGCCGCGCCGCCGCTGCAGGGCGATACGCACGTTTTCGAGCACGCTGAGCCTGGGAAACACCGCCGAAATCTGGAACGAGCGCACCAGGCCCAGCCGCGCGATATCGGCGGCCGGCATGCGGGTGATATCGCGGCCGTTGAGGGTGATGGTGCCAGCACTGGGCTGCAGAAACTTGGTCAGCAGGTTGAAGCAGGTGGTCTTGCCCGCGCCATTGGGTCCGATCAGCGCGTGGATCGAGCCCCGCTGCACATCGAGATCGACGCCGTTGACGGCCACGAAGCCGGCAAAACGCTTGGTCAGGCCGCGCGCGGACAGGATCACGTCGGCTTGTGGAGCGGTCAGGGTTGTCATGGCTGCGCTCATCGGGCTGTCCATCCGCCATCTATGGAAATGGCCGAGCCGGTGATCGAGCGGGCCAGGTCGCCGCAAAGATAGGCTGCCAGTTCGGCAATTTCCTCGGGCTGTACGAATTGCCGCGTCGGCTGCGGTGCCAGGATCACCTCGCGCATCACCTGCTCCTCGCTCATGCCATGCACCCGCGCCTGGTCGGCCACCTGCGCGGCGACCAGCGGCGTCCACACATAGCCGGGACAGATGGCATTGACGGTAATGCCCTTCTCCGCCGTTTCCAGCGCCACCGCCTTGGTCAACCCGACCACGGCATGCTTGGTTGCCACATAGGCCGATTTGAACGGCGAAGCGCGCAGGCCATGCGCCGAGGCGATATTGATGATGCGACCCCAGCCGCGACCGGTCATGCCCGGCAGGGCGGCGCGGATGGTGTGAAACGCTGAATCCAGGCTCACCGCGACGATGCGGTCCCAGTCGGCGGGCGGCAGGTCCTCGATCGGGGCGACCTTCTGCACGCCGGCATTGTTGACCAGCACGTCGAGCTGGCCAAAAGCCGAGACCACCTCGCCAACCAGGTCGTAGCCACCGCCATTGAGGGACAGATCGGACTGGAAATAGCGCACGCTGGCGCCATTGCCTGCCACTGAACGCAGCGCGTCGACCACATCGGCTTCCGCCTCGAAGCTGTTGATCGCTACGTCATAACCCATCGCCGCAAATTTGCTGGCGATCGAGAGGCCAATGCCGCTCGTCGAGCCTGTGACCAGTGCCACGCGCTTTGTCGTCATGCTCCACCCTGTAGCGGGCCTTCGATGGGCCCGGTCTTTTGCCAGCTATGTATCAAGTTCCGTGCCAAGCGCGGAAAGGCAGCAATCCGGGCGTTTTCCGGCAGAGCAGACGGCAGGATATGTATGGCGGACACGACACTGTCCGGGAATCCGGACAGATCAGAGGGTGATATTGTGGCGCTTGAGCTTTTCGTAGAATTGCGAGCGCGACACGCCCAGCCGGAGCGCCGCGGCCGATTTCTGGCCGCCGGTGGCCTCAAGCGCATCAAGGATCGCCTGCCGTTCCGTATCGGCCACGGCAGTGGCCAGCCCCTGACGTGGCGCGCCTGACCGCACAACGCCCGGCGGTAGCGCGCGGGAGATGACCCTGGCATCCAGCACTTCACTCGGCGCCAGCGCTGCGGCCCGTTCCAGCACATTGCGCAATTCGCGCACATTGCCCGGCCAGGCATGCGCCTGCAGCAGCGCCACCGCCTCGGGCGTGATCTCCCAGCCGCGCTGGTCGCCCGCCCGCATGGTCTGCTCCAGCAGCGTTTCACAGAGCAGCGCCATGTCCTCCCGCCGCTCCCGCAGCGGCGGCACATGCACCGTCAGCACCGCGACGCGATAATAGAGATCGGCCCGGAAGCTCTTGTCGGCAATCTTGGCTTCGAGATCCTGCGACGTCGCGGCGATGATGCGGACATCTATCTTCTTGACCGTATTGGAGCCCAGCGCCTCGATCTCGCCCTCCTGCAACACGCGCAGGAACTTGGCCTGGATACCCAGCGGCATGTCGCCGATCTCGTCGAGAAACAGCGTGCCGCCATGGGCAAGCTCAAACTTGCCCTGCCGCGCCTTCTTGTCGGCGCCGGTATAGGCGCCCGGCGACACGCCGAAGAACTCGGCTTCCAGCAAAGCCTCGGGCACCGCCGCCATATTCACCGCGACAAATGGTCCGTCCGCCCGGTCCGACTGTTGGTGGATGGCATGGGCCAGCAGTTCCTTGCCAGTGCCGGTTTCGCCCAGGATCAGCGCCGCACCATCTCTGAGGGCAAAGCGCCGCACCATGGCCTTGAGATCCTTGACCGCCTCGCTCTGGCCGACGAAGCTCGACAGCGAATATTTGGTCTGCCGCTCCCGCGTCAGCGCCGCCTGTGCCCTGGTGAGCTGCTTCTGCAGCGCCTCGAACTTGTCGAGGATCGGTGCGAGATAATCGACATTGTCATAGAAGACGAAGCCGATGGCCCCTTCCACGGCCCCCGCTTCGTCCTTGAGCGGAATGCGGCAGACGACGAACTGGCGGTCGTCGAAGTTCATGATGTCGAGCAGGATCGGCCGGCCTGTCTCGACGACCCGCCGCAGCAGGGAATGGGGCAGGATTTCTTCCACCGGCAGGCCGATGGGATCGAAATCGGGCGCCAGCTTCAGCAACTCGCGATAGCGCTTGTCCATCCAGGTGATGCGCGTCTGCGCGTCGACAATGATGGCGCCTTCGAAGAAATCCCTCAGCAGGCTGAAGGCACCCACCGCCTCCTCGATGCTGGCCAGCCCATTGGCCGCCGGCCAGCGTTCGGTTGTCGGTATGGGCGCCATGGCCGGTCTCGCTTCCATTCGTTCCGGGCGAGTCTAGTGCCCGCTCATGGCTTGGGCAACGGCATCACACCCGCTCGACGCAGAGCGCCACGCCCATGCCCCCTCCGATGCACAGCGTCGCCAGCCCCTTGCTGCCGCCACGCCGCGCCAGTTCATGCAGAAGCGTCACCAGCACCCGCGCGCCCGATGCCCCGATCGGGTGCCCGATGGCAATGGCGCCGCCATTGACGTTGACCCGTGCAGGGTCCCAGCCCATCGCCTGGTTGACTGCACAGGCCTGGGCCGCAAAAGCCTCATTGGCCTCGATCAGGTCGAGATCGGCGACATTCCAGCCGGCCTTGGCCAGTGCCCTGGTCGAAGCCGGAATCGGTCCGGTCCCCATAATGGTGGGATCGACGCCCGCCGTCGCCCAGCCGGCAATCCGCGCCACCGGCGTCAGCCCGCGCCGCGCGGCCTCGTCTTCATGCATCAGGACCAGTGCCGCAGCGCCGTCATTGATGCCCGAGGCATTGCCAGCGGTGACCGTGCCCTCCTTGTCGAAGGCCGGACGGAGCTTGGCCAGTGCCTCGGCGCTGGTATCGGAGCGGATATATTCGTCGCTATCGACCACGACATCGCCCTTGCGCGTCTTGACCGTTACCGGTGCGATCTCGGCCGTGAACCGCCCCGCCTGCTGTGCTGCCGCGGCCTTCTGCTGCGAGGCCAGTGCAAAGCCGTCCTGCGCCGCCCGGTCGATGCCGAACTGTTTCGCCACGTTTTCGGCGGTGATCCCCATGTGATAGCCACCAAAGGCGTCGATCAGCCCATCGACCATCATGGTATCGACGAGCGTAATCGGCCCCATTTTCGCGGGCGCCCGCAACTGCTGGCAATGCGGCGCCAGGGACATGGATTCCTGTCCGCCCGCGACGATAATCCGCGCATCCCCGGCCGCAATCTGCTGCATGCCGAGCGCCACCGCGCGCAGGCCCGAACCGCAGACCTGGTTGAGGCTCCAGGCCGTGGCGCCCTGCGGTACACCCGCGCGCATTGCCGCCTGCCGAGCCGGGTTCTGTCCGGTACCCGCTGTCAGCACCTGCCCCAAGATCACCTCATCGACCTCGCTGGCCTCCACGCCAGCCCGCTGCAGCGCCACGGCGATGGCCGTGGCACCCAGTTCATGCGCCGGCACGGTGGCGAGCCCGCCCATGAAGGCCCCGACGGCCGTGCGTGCCGCGCCGACAATGACGATATCGCTCATGCCGGCACCTTCAGGCTCTGTCCGACTGTGAAATGAGCCTCGGTCTTGGCGGTGATCTCGTCCACGCTCACTCCATCAGCCAGCTCGATCAGCACCATGCGTGGCTCGCCGCGCCGCTCCAGCGTGAAGACACCCAGATCGGTGATCACCATGTCGGCGACGCGCTTTCCCGTCAGCGGCAGGGTGCACGCCTTGAGCAGCTTGGGCTCGCCCTTGGCCTCATGCTCCATCACCACCACGACGCGCTTGACCCCGGCAACGAGATCCATCGCCCCGCCCATGCCCTTGACCATCTTGCCGGGGATCATCCAGTTGGCGAGATCACCATTCTCGGCCACCTGCATGGCGCCGAGGATGGAGAGGTCGATATGCCCGCCCCGGATCATGCCAAAGCTGTCGGCGCTGGAAAAGAAGCTGGTCAGCGGCAGTTCGGTAATGGTCTGCTTGCCGGCATTGATCAGGTCCGCATCCTCGTCGCCCTCGAAGGGAAAGGGCCCCATGCCGAGCATGCCGTTCTCGCTCTGCAGCCGCACGTCGATGCCATCCGGGATGAAATTGGCCACCAGCGTCGGAATGCCGATGCCGAGATTGACGTAGAAGCCGTCCTGCAATTCGCGCGCCGCGCGTTCCGCCATCTGTTCGCGGGTCCAGGCCATCAGTTCACCTCCGCCATGGCGCGGGGCCGCACCGTGCGCTGCTCGATATGCTTGGCCGGGTTGGGCACATGCACCAGCCGCGACACGAAAATGCCCGGCGTGTGGATCTGGTCGGGCTCGATCTCGCCGACCTCGACCAGGTGCTCAACCTCGGCAATGGTCACCTTGCCGGCCGTTGCCATCATCGGATTGAAGTTTCGCGCCGTCTTGCGATAGACGAGATTTCCCTCGGTATCGCCCTTCCAGGCATGGACGAGCGAGACGTCGGCCACCAGCCCGCGCTCCATCACGTAGTCGTCGCCGTCGAAGCTGCGCACTTCCTTGCCATCGGCAATGATCGTGCCCACGCCCGTTTTGGTGAAAAAGGCCGGAATGCCCGCGCCTCCGGCCCGGATTCGCTCGGCCAGCGTGCCCTGCGGGGTGAATTCGAGCTCCAGCTCGCCCGACAGGAACTGCTGGGCGAAGAGCTTGTTCTCGCCCACATAGGACGAGATCATCTTCCTGATCTGCCTTGTCTCCAGCAGCGTGCCGAGCCCGATGCCATCGACGCCCGCATTGTTGGAAATGAAGGTCAGGTCTTTGACACCAGACTGCCGGATCGCCGCGATCAGGGCCTCGGGAATGCCGCAGAGGCCGAAGCCGCCCGACATGATCACCATTCCATCCGCCAGCACGCCGGCCATGGCCGCCGTTGCGTCCGCATAGACCTTTTGCAAAGCCCGTCCTCCTCGCCGTCTTGTTTGATATCGGCGATGCCGCTCCCCGCAGCACGCCGTTTGAGGGAAGGTTAGGTCTTGTCCGTCCGGCCCGGTTAGTCGTATTTATACGCTATGGCGACACCTCTCCCCGCGAGCCCGGACCGCGCTTCCATGCGCTTCACGTTGGGCGAAATTCCCGTGCCCATGGTGTTTGCCACCCACCGCATCATCCGTGACTGCAATGGGGAATTCGCCGCCCTGTTTGGCTTTGTGCGCGAGGACCTGATCGATCAGAGCTTCTCCCGGCTCTACCCCGCGCTGGCCGATTTCGTGCGCACCGGGCAGATGTGGCGCAGTCACCTGCCGGGTGGCCAGGTCTATTACGACGAGCGCATCATGGAGGGTGCTGGTGGCCACCGCTTCTGGTGCCGTGTCAATGGCCGCTCACGCCATGGCACCGACCCCTTTGCCGAAGCGCTCTACTGCTTCGAGCCGATGAGCCGGCCGGTCAGTGAGGCGACCATAACCGGGCGGCAGCGACAGATCCTGGCCCTGGTGGCGCAAGGCAAGACCAATGCCGCCATCGCCGCCGAAATCGGCCTCAGCCAGCGGACCGTGGAAGCGCATCGCCTGCGCATGATGCGGCAAGTGGGCGTTCGCAATACCGCGGAGCTGATTGCCTGGTTCTTCGCGCCATGAACCTGGATACCGCCGGTACCCAGGCCCTGACTGTTCGACAGTCGTCTGCCTGGGTGAGAGGCAATCAGCGCTTGGGAGCAAACAGCCGATCTCGGGAACCGTTGAGGTGGGTCTGCATATGCGTGCGGGCCGCGGCGGCATCGCCGCGCGCGATGGCTTCGTAGACGGCAGTATGTTCGACAAAGACATGCTGCAGGCCGTCGTGGGTGCTGCGCAATGAAAGGCCGTGAAAGCGCATGCCGACGGCGATGTGCTCCTCCAGTGCCTCCATGGCGGTGGCGAAATACGGATTGGCCGACGCCCGGGCGATGCTGAGGTGAAACATGAAATCGGCATCGGCGCGGTGCGCCTGACGGTTGGTGGCATCGCGAAGCTGGTTGAGTGCCGACCTGATCTCCTGCAAGGCCTCGGGTGAACGGCGGACGGCCGCCATGGCGGCGGCTTCCGGCTCGATGGTCAGGCGGAAGTCGTAGCAGTGCTGCAGGTCCGAAAGGTTCTCCATCTGGCCGAAGCCCAGCGGTTCGCGCAGGCCCTGTTCGCGCACGAAGCTGCCGGCCCCACGGCGCGAATAGATCAGGCCTTGGTCGCGCAGGCGCTGCAGTGCGTCGCGGACCACGGGGCGGGACACCTGGAACTCTGCAGCCAGGGCATGCTCGGTGGGCAAACGTTCGTCCACGCCGTAGGCGCCGGACTTGATGGCCCGCTGGATGCGGTCGAACACCGCATCGGAAAGGCTGCGCCGAACGTTGAGAATTTCCGACATGCTATCCGTGCGCCCTCCGGTCCGCGCTGCCCGAATGCTCGAGCAGGCGCAGCAATGTATCGGGTGTGCCGAAGCCCCCCGACTTGGTGATTATCGTGAAGCCGCCCGCCCGGGCAATAGGCAGGCCGGGCAGCGCCTCGCCAGCGAGCTGGAGAAGGCCGATCCCCAGGGCCCGCAAGACCACCTGCGCCGTAGCGCCGCCCGAGATGAACAGGGTGGCGCCAGGCGGCACCGGCATGCGCAGCAGCGCTTCGCCCAGATGTCGCGCCACCAGTGCCGGATCGATGGGGGTGCCCCCGGCGGTGGCCTGCAGCAGAGTCATCGGGCCGAGCGGCGGCAAGTCATGTGGCGCCACCCCGTTCGGTGCAGCAATGTCGTGCAGCCCCGGGTTGGCATCCCGCAAGCGCCCAATCTGCGCCAGGGTAATGGGATCGGTCGAGCCGATCACGCAGATAATCGGCGCAGTGATGCTCGGCACCACAGGCGGCGCAGCGACCGGTGCGAGGCGGGCTGCCAGCGCTTCGGCCAGCCCGCGGGCACCGACTGGCAAATCATGGTCAAAGCGCGTCAGCGCCCGGTCGATATCGTCCTGCGTTTCCACATCGGGCATATGCGCCTTGCCGGCGTGGTGGCCCAGCCTGGCAGCGACATCGATCGGTGCGGACACCCCGAAACCGCCCAGCCGCCCGTCGCGCATCCAGCGCCCGAATGCCGGGATGGCCGGGATGACCAGCGCGCGTCGGAAGGTGATGGCGTCGAGTTCAGCGGTGATGTTGCCCTTGAGGCGTGAGTCCACCTTCTTGAAGATCGACAATCCGGTGGGGAGCAATGCCAGGCAATCGGCCACCGCCTGCCTGGCCGCAGCTGGCGACAGCTCGCGGCTGCCGGTCGAGACGCCAATCACCTCGGCGCCGCTGGCCAGCGCGGCGGGAAGCTCGTCCCGTCCCAATGCCACCACCGTCGACAGGCCGCGTGCGGCGAATGGAGCGGCGGCGTCGAGGGCTCCGGTCAGGTCATCGGCAATGACGGCCAGTTGTGTCATGGACCCATTCCGGCCGACCGGCGCTGCGCCTGGATATCGGGATCAGGATCCAGATTGGCGGCCAGCAGGCGCTGCGTATAGGGGTGCTGCGGGGCCGCGAAGATGTCACCGGTGGGCCCGCGCTCGACAATTTCGCCCGACTTCATGACGATGACCGTATCGGCAAAATCGCGCACCACGCCGAGATCATGGGCGATGAACAGGAACGAAATGCCCAAACGCTTTCGCAGGTCGTCGAGCAGGGCGATGACCTGGGCCTGGATGGAAACGTCAAGCGCCGAAACGGCCTCGTCGCAGATGATCAGTTCCGGCTCGAGCGCCAAAGCGCGCGCAATGGCGATGCGCTGGCGCTGGCCGCCGGAAAACTGGTGCGGGTAGCGCTGTGCATGTTCGGGGGCGAGGCCGACCTGTTCCAGCAAGGCGGCCACCTTGGCCTGCCTGGCAGCCCGATCGGGCATCAGCCGGTGGATATCCCAGCCTTCCGAGATGAGCTGGTAGACCGACATGCGCGGATTGAGCGATTGCGTGGGGTCCTGGAACACCATCTGGATCTCGCGCCGCACACCCAGCAGTTCGCCCGGTTTCATGGCAATGAGGTCGCGACCCTTCCAGAGTGCTTCACCGCTATCGGCCTTTTCGAGGCGCAGGATGGCGCGGGCCAGCGTCGACTTGCCCGAGCCGCTCTCGCCAACCACCGCAAGGCTCTGTCCGCGATGGAGGGTCAGCGAGACGTCGTGCAAGGCGGTGAACTTGCCATAGGTCTTGCAGAGTTTCCGCGTTTCAAGCAGCACCGGTTCGGCACTGTCCAGCACCCTGATCTCGCCCTTGCCCGGAGCCGCGCCAATCAGCTGGCGCGTATAGGGATGCTGGGCATTGTGATAGACTCCGCGCGGCGTCCCCGCCTCGACGATCTCGCCCTTGCTCATCACCACGACGCGGTCGGCAATCTCGGCGACGACGCCCAGGTCGTGGGTGATCAGCACCAGCCCCATGCCGGTTTCGGCCTGCAATTCCTTGAGCAGCGCCAGCACTTCGGCCTGGATGGTCACGTCGAGTGCGGTCGTTGGCTCGTCGGCGATCAGGATGTCGGGTTTGAGCATCAGCGCCATGGCGATCATCAGGCGCTGCCGCTGCCCGCCGGAAAACTGATGCGGGTACTTGTGGAGGGCCGCTTCGGGGTCCGGAATGCCGACGCGTGCGATCAGCTCCAGCGCCCGGGCACGCGCCGCGTCGGCGGGCCGGCCATGCGCGGTCATCATCTCCACGATCTGCCAGCCCACGGTATAGACCGGGTTGAGGTGGCTCAGCGGGTCCTGGAAGATCATGGCGATCTTCTTGCCGTTGAGCGCCCGATGGGTTTCGTAGCTGACCTTGAGAAGGTCCTGGCCGTCATAGAAGATCTCGCCCGAGACGATCTGCGCCGGCGGCCTGTCGAGAATGTTCATCACGGCATTTGCCGAGACGGACTTGCCCGAGCCGCTTTCACCCAGGATGGCCAGGGTCTCGCCGCGATTGACGCTCCATGAGACATGTCTGACCGCATGGACCGTGCCGCGCGCGGTGTGGAAATCCACACTGAGGTTGTGGACTTCGAGCAGGGCATTACTCATCTGACGTGCTCCTGGCTTCCAGCCGCCAGCGCTGGGCGGGGTCGAGGGCGATGCGCATCCAGTTGCTCAGCAGGTTCAGCGCCAGGGTGGTGATGACGATGCAGACGCCCGGCCACAGCGCCAGCCACCAGGCATTGCTGAGATAGGGCCGGCCCTGGCTGACCATCAGGCCCCAGGTGATATCGGGCGGCTGGATGCCGATGCCCAGGAAGCTGAGCGAGGACTCGGCCAGCATGACGAAGGCAAAATCCAGCGTTGCGATGGTGACCAGGGTCGGGGTGACCACCGGCAGGACGTGCCGGGCGATGATGCGCCAGTGGCTGGCGCCCATGACGATGGCCGCCTGCACGAACATGCGCTCGCGCACCTCCAGCACTTCGGCCCGCGTGGTGCGCAGGTAGATCGGAATGCGGGTAATGGCGAGGACGAGGATCATGTTGGGGATGGATGGCCCCAGCACATAGAGCACCACCACCGCCAGCAGCAGCGAGGGGAAGCTCATGATCACATCGGCCAGCCGCATGATCACCTGCGACGTGTTCTTGCCGAGGTAGCCGGCGACGAGGCCCAGCGTGGCGCCGACGAACAATGCGAAGGCCACTGCGCCCGCGGCCACAAGCATGGTGCTGCGTGCCGCCACGATAAGTCGGGCCAGCATCGGCCGGCCCAGCGAGTCTCCGCCCAGCACGAAGGCCCAGCCCTTGGCCAGGTCGAAGGGCGGGCTGTTGCGGCCGCGCAGGTTCTGGTGGCTTGCCAGTTCGCCGAGCAGGGAAGGGCCCAGCATGGCACACAGGATGATCAGCAGCAGGACGATGGCCGAGACAAAGGCCAGCTTGTCGCGCCACAGCATCGACAGCAGGGTGGCGGCAGCGGATTTCTCGGAACGGGGCGGCTTGGCGAGCGACAGGTCGGTCATATCAGGCGCCCCCTAGTTCCGGATCCGCGGATCGAGCACGCCATAGGCGATATCGATCAGGATGTTCATGATGAAGATGGCGATGGCGGTGACCATGATGGCGGCAAGCACCACGTTGAAGTCGCGTTGCAGGATGGAGTCGATCATCAGCTTGCCGATCCCGGGGAAGCCGAAGATCGTCTCGACGATGACAGCGCCATTGAGCATGGCGGCGGCCTGGTCGCCGATCACCGTGATGACGGGCAGCATGGCATTGCGCAGCGTGTGGACGAAGATGATGGGCAGGTTCTTGACGCCCTTGGCGCGGGCCGTCTTCACATAGGCCGCCGATAGCGCCGACAGCATCGAGCCGCGCACCACCTGCACGATGAGGCCGAAGGGGCGGATGAACAGGACCGCCACCGGCAGCACCCAGTGCAGCGGCGTGCCGACGCCTGATGTCGGCAGCCAGCCGAGGTTGATCGCGAAGATGACGATTGCCACGATGGCGATCCAGAAGTCGGGCGCCGATGCGCCGATCAGCGAAACGATCGAGACCAGCCGGTCGAAAAAGCCGCCGACATTGAAGGCGGCCAGCGATCCCAGGACAATGGCGGCAACGATGACCAGCGACAGGGTGATCAGCGCCAGCGGCAGGGTCCAGGCATAGGCCTCCATGACCACGTCGATGGCCGGGCGGGCCTTGCGCAGCGATTCACCGAAATCGAACTGCAGCAGGTCGAGGACATAGCGCGCGAACTGTTCCAGCAGCGGTGCATCCAGCCCATGCAGCGCGCGGAAATTGGCCTTCATCTCTTCGGTCGCGTCGATCGGCAGGAACAAAACTGCCGGATCACCGGTGAGACGCGAGAGGAAGAACACCAGGACCATCAGGCCCAGCAGCGAGAGCAGACTGGCGATTGCCCGTTGTCCGATCAGCTTGAACATGGCTTCTCACCAGCTTCCTTGAATGGCGATGCCGGGGAATGGTCCCCGGCATCGGAGTGTGGACCGCATTCGAGCTTACTTGAAGCCGATCTCGGCGAGCTGCAACTGCTGGTTGGTCGCAATGGTCGGCGTGAAGTCGAGACGCTCGCTGACGCGGCTGAGGCCAACCATGTGGAACAGCAGGACGTCGGCGACGATCTCGTCATGGACATAGGCGAACAGCTCCGACCACAGGGCCGCACGTTCCTCGCCGGTTGCCGCCGAGGCGCGGGCAATCAGGTCGTCGACCTTCGGGTCGTTGACGCCCGATTGGGTGCCCTGGCTGGCATATTTGAAGAACATCGAGAAGGCCGGGTCGCCGCGGCTATTGTCATGCTGCGCGAGGACGAGGCGGGTGCCTTCGCTCTCGGGGTAGGGCTTGGAGTAATACTGCTCGTGTTCGGCGACTTCGACCATGCGCAGCGTGGCGTTGAAGCCGACTTCGTTGAACATCTGCACCAGGGCCTCGGAGACCTCGGTCACATTGGGGAAGTTCTCGGTGCGGGCCACGATTTCGATGGGCAGGCTGACATCGACGCCATCTGCCTTGGCTTCTGCCAGCAGCGTCTTGGCCAGTTCAGGATCGTAGGCCGGGGGAGACAGGTCAGGGTTCCAGCCCAGGGTGGTCGGCGGCGTCATGGCGACGGCCAGTTCGGTACCATCGGGCAGCACGGTGCCGATAAAGGCCTCGCGCTCGATGGCAGCGTTGAGCGCCTTGCGGACACGGATGTCGCTGGTGGGAGCGTCGGCATTGTCGATACGCAGATAGACGGTTTCCGAGTTCAGGTAGCTAAAATCGGTCGCCTTGTTGTCGGCCACTTCAGCCGTGATCTGCGGCGCGATATCGGCTTCGCCGGCGGCAACCATGCCGGCGCGGACGGCAGGCTCGGAGCGGAACAGGTAGGTTGCCTTGGTCACTTCGGGCTGGGCGCCCCAATAGCTGTCGCGGCGGGTCAGCACGATCTGCTGGCCGGCGGTCCACTCGGTCATTTCATAGGGGCCGGTGCCGACTGGCTGGCGCACGAATTCCATCGGCGTTTCCGATGGCACGATGGTAACGAGGCTCATCAGCAGCGGCAGGATCGGCTGGGCCGGCTCGGCCTTTACGTCCACCGTCAGGTCGTCGACGACGGTAAAGGTCAGCGCGGTATCAGCGAAGTAGCGGGCGCTTTCGCAGGTCATCTGGTCGCTGAAGACGCGATCGAACGAGTGCTTGACGTCGGCGGCGTCGAGCGCGGTGCCATCCGAGAAGGTGACGCCCGGATGCAGCTTGAACTGCCAGGTGCCGTCGCCCTTGTCTTCCCAGCTGTCGGCCAGGCGGGGCATCAGGCCCTTGTCGCCGCGCACGTCGAGCTCTGTCAGCGTTTCACTGATATTCTGCAGGATGACGCGACCGATATTCGATCGCGTCGCCATGCAGGGTTCGACCAGGTCGAGTTCTTCGCTCAGCACCACGGTAATGTCGGTATTGTCCTGCGCCATGGCCGGTACCATGGTCGTCGACGCCACAAGCGCGCCGACCAGAATGTGTTTGATGGTCAAGGTCGTCCTCCCTTTGCAGCTTTTGCGGCGCGTGAACGACGCTGCAGAGCGCCCACGCAAATTCCTCCAAGCGGGTCTCACATTGGGGCCCAAGCTTGGGTCGCACTATCGTGTTACAACCTCAAGTTGTCAAACTGATTTGAGTTGAGTGTTGACATGCAACAGGAGAATTGTAGGTAATTCATTGATATAAAAGAAAATTTACCCGGCAACTCGCGGTACCATGCGGGCCATCTGGCCAAATAATAACTTGACAACATGGCCATCACTGTAAAGTTTGGCGCCACCAGAAGAGGGGAAGAGATGACTCCGGATGAGATCGAAACGCGCATGACAGGCCAGCTGGCCGCTGTGGGTGGAGGGCGCCTTGAAGCTTTCCTGCCGTCGCCCATGGTGCAGAATCATGCCGCCTTCATCGAACTGCTGGATGACGGCACGCTGGCCTGCCTCTGGTTCGGCGGCACGCTTGAGGGCAAGTCCGATATCTCGATCTATGGCACCACGCTGGCGCCAGGCGCCGACCGCTGGTCGCCGTCGGTGCAGCTCAGCGACGACCCTGAGCGTTCCGAGCAAAATCCGGTGCTGACGCGCGACGGGCAGGGGCGCTGGCAGCTGTTCCATACGGCGCAGCCTTCAGGCAACCAGGACGAGTGCCTGCTGCGGGCGCGTGATATTTCCATAATCGGCGCTACGCTGACCGGCTCGGCGCCGCGCATCATCGATCTGCCGCTGGGCACCTTCGTGCGTGGTCGCTTCGTGCGCCGCAACGATGGCGCCTGGATGATGCCGGTCTTCCGTTGCGTCTCCCGCGCCGGCCAACGCTGGAACGGCAGCCACGACACGGCCGGCGTCGCTGTCAGCCATGACGATGGCGCCACCTGGACCATGACCGAGGTCCCGGGCTCGATCGGCTCGGTTCACATGACCATCGTGCCACTGGACGGCGCGCATATGGTCGCCTTCTATCGCCGGCGCCAATCCGATTTCGTGCATCGCTCGGAGAGCCACGATGGTGGCTTCACCTGGTCGATGCCCGAGCCGACCGATGTGCCCAACAACAATTCCTCGATCAACGTCGTCCGGCTTGCCGACGGACGTTTGGCCATGGTCTGCAATCCGGTCTCGGCCGCGACCTCCAGCGACCGGCGGGCTTCGCTCTACGACGAGATCGAGGAGGGCGACGATCGGCCCGATGCCAGCGGTGGCTGCGCGCCCATCTGGGGCGTCCCGCGCGCGCCGCTGGCGCTGTGTGTTTCCACCGATGGCGGCAAGACCTGGCCGCTGCGCCGTATTGTCGACGACAGCCCCGGCACCTGCCTGTCGAACAATTCCATCGACGGGCGCAACAAGGAACTGTCCTATCCCTATCTGCTGGAAGGACCGGACGGCGCATTGCACGTCGCCTACACCTACTTCCGGCGGGCCATCAAATATGTCCGCCTCCCCAGGGGATGGATCGACGGAGAACAGAGTTGAGCGACCTTATCGGCATTACCATGGGCGACCCTGCGGGCGTCGGGCCCGAGATCGCAGTCCGTGCTCTGGCGGACATGAGCCCGGCCGACCGTGCGCGCACCCGCATCTACGGCAATCGCGCCACGCTCGACCTGGCGGTTGCCGCCACCGGCGCCTCCATCGACCTTGATGGCCTCGTCGTCGATCTGCCCATCGAGGGCGGCCCGCTGCCCTGGGGCAAGCTCGACCCGCGCGCTGGCGACGCGGCCTTCCGCTTCATCGAAAGGGCCGTCCGCGATGCCGAAGCCGGGACGATCGGCTGCATTGTCACCGCCCCGATCAACAAGGAAGCGCTTAACCTGGCCGGCCATCATTATGATGGCCATACGGGCATGCTGACCGCCCTGACCGGCCAGAAGTCCGCCTTCATGCTTCTGGCTTCCGAGCGGCTCAAGGTCATTCATGTGTCGACCCATGTCTCGCTGAAAACCGCTATCGATCGGGCGACACCAGAGCGGATCCTCGCAACCATTCGCGCCGGTAACGATCACCTCAAGCGCGTCGGCTATGCCAAGCCCCGCATCGCCGTTGCCGGCATCAACCCGCATTGTGGGGAGAATGGCCTGTTCGGCACCGAAGACGATGTGCAGGTCGTTCCCGCGGTCGCCATGGCCCGGGCGGAAGGTATCGACGTACAGGGCCCTATCTCGGCCGATACGCTCTACTACCGCGCCTATAGCGGCGCCTTTGATCTCGTCGTCGCCCAATACCACGACCAGGGGCACATTCCGATCAAGCTCGTGGCCTTCGACACGGCCGTCAATGTGTCGATCGGCCTGCCGATCGACCGGACCTCGGTCGACCATGGCACAGCCTTCGACATTGCCGGGTCAGGCAAGGCCAACCACACCAATTTGAACGAAGCCATCGCTTATGCACGGCGCCTGGCGGCGGGGACAAAGTCATGAATCCGGCGACCAAACTTCCCATCCACGGGGTCCTCTGCGCCTCCGCCACGCCGGTGCTGGAGGATGGCACACCTGACCACGCCACCTTCGCCAGCCATTGCCACGCACTGTTGCAGGAGGGCTGCGACGGTATCGCCTTGCTCGGCACAACCGGCGAGGCGAACTCCTTCAGCATCACCCAGCGCAAGGCCTTGCTGGACAAGGTCATCGCATCAGGCATCGACCCGCAGCGTCTGCTGCCCGGCACATCGCAGACCAACGTGGCCGATACAGTCACGCTGATGCGCCACGCCGTGGAGGCGGGTGTTAAGGCCGCCGTGGTTCTTCCGCCGTTCTACTACAAGGGTGTCAGCGACGAGGGCCTGTTCCGGTTCTATGCCGAAGCGATCGAGGGTGTGGGGCGTGATGACCTGCGGGTCGTGCTCTACCACATTCCGCCCATCGCCCAGGTCGGGCTCTCGATCGAACTGGTCGGCCGGCTGCTCGAAGCCTTCCCCGGCATCGTGGTTGGCATCAAGGACAGCTCCGGCAAGCTGGAAAGCATGCGGCAATTCGCCAGCACTTTCCAAGATTTCTCCGTGCTTGCTGGCGCCGATCCCTTCATGCTGCCGCTGCTGCATTCGGGCGGGGCAGGGTGCATCACCTCCAGCTCAAACCTCATCGGCAAGCATCTGCGTGTCGTGTTCGACCATGCGCACCGGCCGGAGGATGGGGCATTGGTCGACGCGGCGCAGGAGCGCATCAACCTCTGGCGCGACCTCTCCAACGCCTATGTGCAGTTGCCGACCATCAAGGCCATGTTGGCCCGTCGTCGCAACCACCTGGGCTGGACGCGGGTGCGACCGCCGCTGGTCGAATTGTCTCCGGCAGAGCTCGACACCGTCTGGGCGAAGATGGCCGAGCTTGAGGCGCAAGAAAATGTCTGAGCCAGTTCTTTCCATGGCGCAACCCATCACGCTGCTGCAGCCGGCACGGCTCGAGATTGGCGCGGGCGCCATAACCCGTCTCGCTGCCTGGGCCGAGCCCTACAAGCGCGTCTTCGTGGTGGCCATGGTGCCGACGATCGGTTTCGTCGATCGCATCGGACTGATGGGTGCAGTCGAGACCTTCATCGATATTCCGCCCGAGCCCGACTTGCCGGCTGTCGAAGCCGTTCTGGCCGCAGCCCGCGCCTTCCGTCCGGACCTGGTGATCGGCCTGGGCGGCGGTTCGGTCATGGACGTCGCCAAGCTGGTAGCGGTGTTGTGGGACAGCGAACAGTCCGTGATCGACGTGGTGGGAGTCGGCAAGGTCTGGGGCCGCCGTTCGGCGCTGGCACAGGTGCCAACGACGTCTGGCACCGGGTCCGAAGCGGGCATTCGGTCGCTTGTCACCAATCCGGAAACGCTGGCCAAGCTGGCGGTCGAGAGCCCGTTCATGCTCGCCGATATTGCCGTGCTCGACCCCGAACTGACCTATTCCGTCCCCGCCGCGGTCACGGCGGCCACCGGCATCGACGCGCTCGCCCACTGCGTTGAATCCTTCACCAACATCAAGGCGCATCCGCTGGTCGACGGCTATGCCAGCCTCGGCATTTCGCTTGTCGGCCGCTATCTGGCCCGGGCCGTCGCAGACGGACGGGACACCGAGGCGCGTGCCGGAATGATGCTCGCCTCCTATTATGGCGGCGTCTGCCTCGGCCCCGTCAACACTGCTGGCGGTCACGCCCTGGCCTATCCGCTGGGCACCCGGCTCAAGCTGCCGCATGGTCTGGCGAATGCCATCATATTCCCGCATATGCTTGCCTTCAACGCCTCGGCAAGGCCTGGAAAAACCGCCGTGGTGGCACAATCGCTCGGCCTTTCGGGCGCGGTTGCCACCGATAGCGTCCTTGCTGAAAGTCTTGCTTATTGCCGAGGACTGGGCCTCAACATGAGCCTGTCGAGCCATGGCGCGAGCGAGCGGGATTTGGCCGCCTGGGCGGAGGACGCATTCGCCATAAAGCGGCTGATCGACAACAACCCACGCCCGCTGTCGGTATCCGACATTCTGTCAATTTACAGAGATGCCTACTAGAGTGGCGGGCCTACATGGCTGGATCGCGGCTCGCTCCCTGTCGGTGAGGGGCGGTCGGGCTGGGTGGGGGCCGACGGAAGCAGCCATAGGCAGGGCGCGGAAGACACGCGTGCCTACTAGACCAGGTGGTTGCCGCCATCCACCTGAACGACGCTCCCGGTGATGAAGTCGTTCAACATGAACTGAACAACCTGCTGGGCTATGGCTTCGGGTTTGCCGATCCGACCCACTGGCAAGGTCGCTGCCGTCCGTTCAAACAGCTCCCTGCGAGACGTCTCGTCCAGGTGGTTCCACCATGGCGTATCGACCCTGCCGGGAGAAACGCAGTTCACCCGAATGGGCGCCAATTCGAGTGCCAGCGCTTGGGCCAGGGCATCCAACGCGGCGTTGACCGCACTCAACATCGTCGCATTACCACTCGGCCGCTGCCCCAACATGCCCGAAACAAGCGTCAGGGTGCCGCCTGGCTTGATCCTGGCGGCGTGTGCCACGTGAACGGCCCCCCAGAACTTGGACTCCATGGAGCGACGCGCTTCCGCCAACGACTGGACCCGCAGCGGTCCCACTGTAAGATCAGCCGCGGAAATGACGACATGGTCGAACGGTGCGCGATCATCGAAGAAGCGAGCCACGCCCCCCGGATCGGTAACGTCTACGACAGCGATATCGACGTCGCCCAGTTGCGCCCCTGCCGCCTCCAGGCGCCCCTGAATGCGCGAGGCGATCGTGACCAATGCGCCTTGCGTCAGGGCGAGCCGGGCAGTTGATAGCCCGATGCCGGACGAACCGCCGAAGACGACGACCCGCTGGCCATCGAGCGTGTCACCTCCCATCGGTGGGCTTGTCCTGAGCGATCAGTTCACTACCCGCGAGCAACTCACTGAAGCGCGCCATGGCGGTATGGTCCTGCCCCGATCCAAGGGCAGCGCGGGCACCGGCCCACATCTGCTGGCACATGGCCGCAAACGGGGCGGCGGTCCCGGTATCCTGGGCCACGCCCAGGGCGATGCCGAGATCCTTGACCATCAGGTCCAGACCAAATCCGGCATCGAAGCGGCGGGACAGTACGAATTGCTTGAACTTCTTCTGGGTCGAGTTGTTCATCCCTGTCGAGGCGTTGAGCACATCCACCATGACGGCTGGGTCGAGGCCGAAGCGGCTGCCGATCAACAGCGCCTCAATGCCGATCAGGAAACCGCCGGCGCTGACCAGATTGTTCAGCGCCTTCATCGCGTGGGCTGTGCCGACACCGCCGGTGCGCTGTACGGCGTTCCCCATAGACCGCAGGGCCGGCTCGGCCAGCGCAAAGGCCTCGTCGCCGCCCCCCACCATGATCGCAAGGTCGCCAGTTCGGGCGCGGGCAACGCCGCCGGAAACGGGCGCATCGATCAGGAGGATGCCGCGTTCACCTGCCTTGTCGGCAAGGTCGCGGGTTCGCTCGGGCACGCCGCTCGACATTTCGATCACGAGCGCGCCCTTGCGCAACCGGGCCAGAACCCCGTCAGGCCCACCCAGTACGCCCGCGACGATTGCACTATTGGGCAACATGGTAATCACCATGTCGGCGCCCTGGGCGACATCGGCGGCGGTCGGTGCAACGGTGCATCCCACATCTCCAGCCACTGCGGCCGCCCGCGTCGCGTCCGCGTCGAAGACAGTCAGGCGGAATCCGCAGCCAGCCAACCGGCCGACCATCGGCGTCCCCATGGCGCCCAGACCGATAAATCCGATGCGCTGCTTTTCGGTCGATGGTTGCATGGTCATACGGCAGGCTCCGGGACGGTGATGAGTACTAGGCGGCGAATTAGTGCGAGAACATCTGGTCGGGCAGCCAGGTCACCAATTGCGGGAAGGCGACGAAGAGGACCAGGAGGATCAATTCTATCAGCACGAAGGGCAGGATGCCGCGATAGGTATCAGCCAGGGACACCTTGCCCTCCGACGCGCCGACGACGGCAAACAGGTTCATGCCGACTGGAGGGGTGAGGACGGCAATCTCCACCAGTTTGACGACGATGACGCCGAACCAGATGCCATCGAAGCCCAGGGCCAGCATTATGGGATAAGCGAAGGGCAGTGTCATGACCTGCATGGAGAGCGGATCGACGAACATGCCGAGCACCAGATAGATCAGCACCAGGACGACCAGGAACAGTATCGGCGACAAATCGAGGCCGACCAGCAGGTCGGTGGTTGCGGTGACGGTTCCCGATACCAGCAGGAAGCGCGTCAGCAGCAGGCCGCCGATGATCACGATAAACAGGGCGGCCGTCGTCGATGCGCTGCTGCTCAGAGACTCGCCCAGAGTGGCACGAGTCAGCTTCCGGCGAAACAGCGCGATCAGCAGGGCGCCCACCGCGCCGAACGCCCCAGCACCCGAGGGGGTGGTGAAGCCAAGATAGATGCCGCCGATGACCAAAGCGGCGAGCAGGATGGTCGCCCACAATCCGCGGGCGCTTTCGAGGATTTCTCTGGCGCTGGCGCGCGGTTGTGGCGGCGGAGCCAGCTTGGGATTCATCCGCAGCATGACCGAAATGCCGATCATATAAGCTGCCGCCGTGATGACGCCCGGCACAATGCCGGCGATCAGCAGTTCCGCCACCGATTCCCCGGTCATCAGGCCATAGATGACAAAGCTGATCGAGGGCGGAATGAGCGCAGCTATTGTGCCTGCGGCGGCAATGCACCCGGCCGCGAGGGCCTTGTCGTAGCCCAAACGCATCATTTCAGGCAAAGCAATGCGCGTGAACAGGACTGCGTTGACCACGGTCGATCCGGAGATCGCCGCGAAACCGGCAGAGGCCAGCACCGTGGCCTGCAGCAGGGCACCCCGCGTCGAGCCCAGAACGCGATTGCTGAAGGCAAAGAGCTCCTGGGTAATGCCGGATCCCGAAGCCAGTGTTCCCATGAGCACGAACATCGGTATGACGACGAAGCCGTAGTCGGATGCGGTGGCGAATGGCAGGTTGGTGAGCGTGCCGATGGCAAAGGCCGGCCCGCCGATCGTCCACAGGCCAATCAAGGCTACGACAGCCATGGCGATGCCCACCGGCACCCCAATACTGGCCAGCGCGAGCATGGCGACGATAGCCATAGCGCCAATGAGAAGGGGGTCGGTCATGACTGTGGGCCGCCGTGGGGTGTTGAGGTGAAGGCGCGCCAGACCAGTTGTCGTGCAAACTCGAGCGTGGCGATGGCCGCTCCCAAGAGGGCCAGCGTCTTGCCGGGGGCCATGGGGAAGGCGAAGGCACCAAGGGCGGTCTCATTGTAGTGCCATGCGGCCAAGGCGAGCGCGGCAGTATACCAGGTGAGGGCCGCCATGAAGGCGGTACAGATCGCCAGGGTGACGACATCGCTGACCCGACGCAGCAGCGGCGGCATCATCTGGGTGAAGATATCGATGGTGATATTGGCGCCCTGTGCCTGCGCCTGGGCGAGCCCTAGGAATACCACCACGGCGAGAAGCGAGCCGGAAATCTCCACCAATCCGCGGACCGGGACCAGAATGGTGTTGGTCATGACGACGTCGACAAAGCCGATCAGCGCCAGCACCAGGAGCAGGACCGCCCCGGCCAGGAAGGCCCACTGCGTCAGTTGACGCACGGTCCGGTCCGCCAGTTTCAGTAAGATCACCACACCCTCCCGGAGATCAATGCACTGGGTGAGCCGGGGCAACGGCCCCGGCTCACCCCGCCGCAACTAGCGGTTTGCCTTGATGTATTCGGCAATCTCCTGGGCCTCAGCGTCCTTGCCGCTCTCGCCCATCTTGGCCACCCACACCTCAAGCATATCGGGGATGGCCGCCGTCAGCGCGTCCTGCTCCTCGAAGGGCACGACTTCCATGCCGGCGGCAACGATGGCGTCGAGGGCCTTGGCTTCATCTTCGGCGATCAGGGCATTGCCGTAGGCCTCTGCGTCGCGGGCCACCTCGTTGAACAGGGTGCGCACCGACTCGGGCCAGGCATTCCATTTGTCCGCCGAGACGAACAGCGTGTGGGCGTTGATAACCCCGAAGCTGATATCGGTCGCATATTTGGCAACCTGATCAACCTTGAACTGCAGCGCCGAGGAATTGAACATGTAGGTGCAGTCCAGCGCGCCGGTGCTCATGGCCTGGATCATGTCGGTGGGCGGAATATTGACCGGCACGGCCCCCAGCGCCTCGAACATGACAGGCACATAGGCGCCATAGCTGCGGATCTTCTTGTTCTGGAAATCGGCCACGGTCCGCATCGGCGACGAGCAATAGACCCGGTAGTCGGGCAGGTAACGGTATAGGATCGGATGCAGGTTGGCCGCTGCGAATTCCGCCTGGATCGTCGCGTTGTTCTCGAACAGGTCCCGGGTCAGCGTCACCAGCTTGGGGCCATCGGCAAAGGTGCGCGGCAGCGAATTGGTCACGGCGGCGAAGGGCAGGCGGGAGACCTGATTGCCGGTGACGATCAGCGCCAGATCGACGGCACCGCTGCCGGTCAGGTCCACGATCTCGGCTTCGCCGCCCATCGTGTTGGCCCAGAAATGCTGGATCTTGATCTTGCCGCCACTGCGTTTCTCGATCTCAGCTGAGAAGAACAGGTCAATCTTGGATGTGTTGACGACTTCGGGGATGTTCGACGAATAGCGCAAGGTCATCTCAGGATAGTCCTGGGCGACTGCAGGCGAGGCCAGAGCGACAGCGGCAATCGCCATCAACGATTTCCAGATTTTCATGGGTTCCTCCCTAGGGACCGGTTCAGCCAGCGGCGCATCGGACTGGGTCTGTGGCTGTGCCGCCACTTGACCCCGCCCGCCTCGCGGCGGGCATCCATGCGTCGTATGTTTGTCATACAGACTTACGATGTGACGATCAAGAGCCTTGTTGGTGCCTAGAGGTTTGCTGGGGTTTTTGCCAAAGCCGTAAATGCCGCGCCAAAAGCCAGGAAGGCAGGTAGACCGGGGTTGTGTACGGCCAGAGATTGGGCGGAGACACAGACTCAGGTCGACCATCAGCGACCAGTGGCACGAGGCGTCGCACCGGCAGAGTACAGCCACGGCATAGCGTGGGGTTCTAGGATGCCGCGATGCGCGTGGCCAACAAGCGTATCGTCAGTTTAGCGCTGCCAGGGCGGCCTTGGCCGCATTCTCGACATGCTGGATACACAGGCTCCAGGCCCTGTCTTCATCCCGTGCCTCGAGCGCGCTGAGGAATTCTCTAAGCTCGGCGATTGACCGCTCCGCCCGTTCGGCGCTGGAGAGCGAGACGACACGCAATTGCGAGACGCGCGTGTGGATACGCAGCAGCATCGCCGAGGCCGTCTCGTTGCCCGCCCCGTTGAGCAGGATGTCATAGAATTCGGATTTGGCAGCGATGAAGGACTCCGCCGTGAAGTCGGCATAGACGGCCTCAAGCCTGTCGATGCTGCGGCGCAGGGCCTTCAACTCGCGGTCGGTCGCATTGCGGGCAAACAAGCGAGCGGCAAGTCCCTCCAACACAGTGCGGACCTGATAGATGCCCTCGGCTTCCTTGCGGCTGATCACCGAAACGCTGAGGCCCCGGTTTGGCTGCGCTGTGATCAGTCCATCGGCCTGCAATTCTCGCAGCGCTTCACGCAAAGAGGTCCGCGACACCCCCATCATCTCGCACAGTTCGCGTTCGACAAGGCGGGCGCCTGGCTTGAAACGCCCGGTGGCAATGGCGAGGCGCAGCCTCTCGACGACCTGTTCGCGAAGGTTGGGAAGCGATTCCACCCGCATCGAGAGCTGTTCGTTCATTGCTCAGACCTTTCCTGCCGCACCGATTCATGTCCGAAGCGTCGCTTGCAATACGATATTCTTGTATGGCAACGGGCGTCAATACAGCGGCAGGGTGCGGTGTCAGTCAATGCCGCCGAAGCACAGATACTTGGTCTCGAGATAGTCATCCATGCCGTAGCGCGAACCCTCGCGACCCTGGCCCGATTCCTTGATGCCGCCAAAGGGAGCGACTTCGGTGGAGATCAGGCCCTCGTTGATCCCCACCATGCCGACCTCCAGCGCTTCGGCAACGCGCCAGACGCGGCCGATATCGCGCGCGTAGAAGTATCCGGCCAGCCCGACCTCGGTGTCATTGGCGAGGGCGATGGCCTCGGCTTCGGTCTCGAAGCGGAACAGTGGCGCCACCGGCCCAAAGGTCTCCTCCCGCGCGATCAGCATGGCGGGCGTGACATCGGCGAGGATCGTGGGCTCGAAGAAATTGCCGCCAAGTGCATGCCGATGCCCGCCGGTCACGATGCGAGCGCCATTGGCCAGGGCGTCGGCAATGTGTTCCTCGACCTTGAGGACCGCCTTGGTATCGATCAGCGGCCCCTGCTCACTCGGGCCGCCCAGCGCCGGGCCGACGCGGAGCGCCCGAACCGCCACCGCCAACTTTTCCGCAAAGGCCTCATAAACACCCGACTGCACCAGCAGCCTGTTGGCACAGACGCAGGTTTGGCCGCTGTTGCGGTATTTCGAGGCAATGGCGCCCTTGACCGCCTGATCGAGGTCCGCGTCGTCAAAGACGATGAAAGGGGCGTTGCCACCCAGTTCCATGGAGGCGCGTTTGACCGTGTCGGCAGCCTGCTTAAGCAGGATCTTTCCCACAGGCGTCGATCCGGTGAAGGTGATCTTGGCGATGGCGGGATTGGTCGCGAGTTCCGTGCCCACCGCCGAACTGCGGGTCGAGGTCACCACGTTGAAAACACCGGGTGGAATTCCCGCCTCGTGCGCAAGGGCGGCCAGCGCCAGGGCACTCAGGGGTGTCGCCGAGGCAGGCTTGAGCACCATTGTGCAGCCCACTGCCAGCGCTGGACCGGCCTTGCGGGTGATCATCGCGGTGGGGAAGTTCCAGGGCGTGATAGCGCCAACCACGCCGACCGGCTGGCGCAGCACCGCGATTCGCCGGTCTGCGGCGGGTGCGGGAATGAGGTCCCCATAGACCCGCTTCGCTTCCTCGGCGAACCACTCGATAAAGGCAGCGCCATAGGCAATTTCCCCGCGGCTTTCCGCCAGCGGCTTACCCTGCTCGGCGCTCAGCAGGCGGGCCAGGGCCTCCTGGTTCTGCATGATCAGCTCAAACCAGCGCCGCAGGATGAGCGAGCGATCCTTGCCCGTACGAGCGCGCCATCCGGGCAATGCATCACGGGCCGCGAAAATCGCTTCCCGCACTGCTTCGATTTCAAGGTCGGCTACTTCAGCGATCAATGAGCCGTTAGCCGGGTTGGTCACCGCAAACCGGCGATCGGCACCACGCCAGCTGCCATTGATGAAGGCGTCGGTATGGACAAGGTCTAGGCTGGTCATCTTGGCTCCAGTAGTAGGGCTCAGCCCAGGTCTAACGCGGCAAGCGCGGCCCTGGCGCAAGCGATATCGTCATCTTCCGGACCGCCGGAAACACCAATCGCGCCGACAACGTGACCATCGACCCGCACCGGCACGCCCCCGCCCCACGTCAACAGCCTTGGCCGGTTCGAAAGGCCCAACGCCAGCCCAGGGCGTGACAGCATGAGTTCCCCGAAGGCCTCGGTGGGCGCGCCTGTGTTGGCAGAAGTGTGGGCCTTGTCGAGCGCCAGATCGGCAACGGCAGGGTTCGCTCCATCCATGCGGATGAGAACGATCGCGGCGCCCCCGTCATCGACGACTGCTACAGCAACCACCATGGAATTGCTCCTGGCATACGCCAACCCCGCTTGCGCCAGGCGCTCGGCGGTCGCCGTGGTCAACACAGCCTTGTGGCGGATCAGCGCGCTCATGCGGCGACCCGTTGGGGAGCGCGTGGCGGCGGCGCCTTGCCGGTCAGAAGATCGGCGGCCTTTTCAGCAATCATGATGGTTGGCGCATTGGTGTTGCCGCTCGGAATGGCCGGCATGATCGACGCATCAACGACATGTAGGCCCGCGATGCCCCGAACCGCAAGGCCCGGATCAACAACCGCACCGGCGTCGATGCCCATCCGGCACGTTCCGACAGGATGATAGACGGTCTTGCAATAGGACCGGACATAGTCGGCCAAGACAGTGTCACCAGGATCGTCTGCAGGCAGGAGAAGTTCACGCTCGACCATTGCGGCCAGCGCAGGAGCCCGAGCTATCCGGCGCGCAAGTCGAAGCCCCCTGACGAGCGAGGCCACATCCGCTTCGTCACCCAGTGCATTGGCAATGATGCGCATCGGCAGGCGCGGATCAGCCCCGCGCAGCATCACCTGTCCGCGCGACTTCGGTCTGAGGTCGCATGGGCTGATCGTGATCCCGTGGCCGGGCGGCGGCGCCCGTTCGTGGTCGGGCACCATCACCGGAAAGGCATGCAGCTGGATATCGGCGCGACCGTCGCCATCGGTATCGGCAAACGCGCCGGCTTCGCCCACATTGGAGGTGAGCAGGCCGGTGCGAAACAGTGCCCACTGCGCCAGGTGTCGAACCGCGTTGAGGCCCTTGTCCTGCCCGAGCAGGCTGATCGGCCCCCGTGTCGCGTAGTAATTGGGGATCTGGAGATGGTCCTGGTAATTGCGCCCGACACCGGCGAGGTCGTGGACGACGGGAATTCCCCATTCCGCCAGTTGCGCAGCCGGGCCAATGCCGGACAGCAGCAACAGGCGGGGACTACCGATGGCGCCCGCTGACAGGATGACCCCGCGTCGTGCGGTGGCGCCACGCAATGTGCCGCCGCGTCGCCAGAAGACGCCGTTTGCCCGCCCGTCGGCGACAGCGATCCGCTCTACGTCTGCGTTCAGCTCGAGGGCCAGGTTCTGCCTTGCGCGGAGCGCCGGTCGCAGGAAGGCCGCAGCGGTGCTCTCGCGTTCCCCGTCCCGTTGGGTGACCTGAAAAAAGCCGACCCCGAGTTGGCTGGCCCCGTTGAAATCGTGATTGTAGGCCAGTCCTGCCTGTTGGGCCGCCCGCACGAATCCGGTGCTGACGGCATGGCGATGCGGCACGTCGGTGACACCGAGCGGTCCGTCGACACCATGGAAGCTGTCGGCTAGACGCACATTCTGTTCGGAGCGCCGGAAATATGGCAGCACCTCGTCATAGCTCCAGCCAGTACAGCCGGCCGCGCTCCAGTCGTCATAGTCGCGGGCATCACCGCGGACATAGATCATGCCATTGATGGCGCTGCCACCGCCCGGCATGCGGCCCTGCGGCACATGGATTCGCCGGCCGGCGGCAGCCGGCTCGGGGTCCGAAACGTAGGGAAAGGTTCGGTCTGTTCCAAACAGGCCAACAAACGCGCCGGGAGCACGGCTATGGATGACTCGCTCGTCCGGCCCGGCCTCCAGCACCAGTACTCTCAGTTGCGGATCGGCGGACAGTCGATTGGCCACCACTGAGCCGGCGGAGCCGGCGCCGATGATGATATAGTCGAACTCTGCTTCAGCAGCGGTCATGCCGTTCCACCGCTGATCAACGCCGCGGCCTTTTCACCGATCATGATGCTTGCCGCATTGGTGTTGCCACTGATGATGCGCGGCATGATCGAGGCGTCGGCAATGCGCAGCCCGGCAAGTCCGTGCAGTCGCAACTGTTCATCGACCACGGCGTCTGGGCCATGCCCCATTGCGCATGTGCCTACGGGATGAAAGGTCGTGCCACCGGCCCGGCTCAGCCAATGCCGGAAATCTACGTCGCTTGCCACCTCGGGCCCGGGCGCAATTTCTCGACCGCGATAGCGGTCGAACGCCCTCTGTTCCACCACGCGGCGCATCGCCCGAAGTCCTTGGATGGTGGTTTGAACATCGCGGTCGGCTGCGAGGTAATTGGCCGTCATCAAGGGCGCATCATGCGGATCGGCCGAGCGCAGGCGAACCTGGCCGCGGCTATCGGGCCGAAGCTGTGACACCCTGATCGTGAAGCCATGCTTGGTTTCGGGTCGCGGCGGCGAGAATGCGTGCAGCTGCGCCGTATCCTCGCGGCCATGCATGAAGTGAACCTGGATATCCGGGTTGGATTCCCTGGGATCGACCTTGATGAAGGCACCACCCTCGTAGGGGAAGACCGTGGCCGGTCCGGCGCCAAACACCATGCCGCGCAGCACGGCCAGCACCGCGCGGTCGAAGCGCAACTGGCTGTAAAGTGAGACGGGCTCGCGGGATTCATAGACCAGGGCACAATCGAAATGGTCCTGGAGGTTGCGACCAACACCGGGCAGATCAAGCACCGGCTCGATACCGATATTCTTCAACTCGCGAGAATCGCCAATGCCGGAGAGCATGAGAATCTGTGGGGAGTTGATCGCGCCGGCCGATAGAACGACCTCACGCGCTGCATCAGCCCGGCAGATTTGCCCGCCGCGTTCATACTCCACGCCGCTCACCCTGCCGTCTTCAACGATCAGGCGCCGCACCAAAGCATGTGTGGCGAGTTTGAGGTTCTTCCGCCCCAGCGACGGCCGGACATAGGCGCGAGCAGTACCGCAGCGGCGCCCGTTCTTGATGGTGAAATCATAAAGGCCGAACCCTTCCTGCGTTGGCCCGTTGAAGTCATCATTTGTCGGATATCCTGCCTGCGCGCCGGCGCCTACGAAAGCCTCGGCGAGTGGATGACCACCGGTAGCGCGGCGAACATGCAGCGGCCCCGATGTGCCATGCCACGGGTCACGTCTGTGCTCGTGGCCCTCCGCCTTGCGGAAGAATGGTAGAACCTCATTCCACGACCAGCCCTTGAGACCCCAACCGTCATAGTCGGACGGTACGCCTCGGATGTAGACCATGCCGTTGAGCGTGGAGGTTCCACCAATCACCTTGCCGCGTGGCCAGGCAATGCGGCGTCCATCCAGATGGGGCTCGGGCTCTGTCGCATAGCCCCAGTTGTAGATGCCTGACTTGATGAAGGCGCCCATCAGCAGCGGCAGACGAAATCCGGGATGCCGATCCATGCCGCCCGCCTCGAGCAGAAGCACGCGGTGGGCGCTGTTCTCGCTCAGCCGGGCGGCTACGGCAGCGCCAGCCGAGCCAGCGCCGATCACCACATAGTCGAACCTGTCGACTTCGCTGGCCGCGCTCAATTGTAGACACCGCCGTCGATGGAGAGGGCCTGCGCGGTGACGTAGCCGGACTCGTCAGACAGCAGGTAGGTGTAGAGTGGTGCAACCTCTTCGGGCGTCGCCTGGCGACCGAGCGGCACCATGGCCTTGACGATCCTGGCCTGCTCTTCGCGCCCGCCCATGAAGTTGATGGCGGGATTGTTGAACGGCGTGTCGATGAAGCCCGGGCATACCGAATTGACCCGGATCTTGTGCGGGGCCAGCTCCAGCGCCGCTGCCGTGGTGAAGGCCATGACGGCGCCCTTGGTCGCCGCATAGCCGCCAATGCCAGGGCCGCCACGCTTGGCTGCCAGCGAGGCGGTATTGACGATGGACCCGCCGCCAGCGGATTTGAGGTGCGGAATGGCTTCGCGGACGGCGAGGAATACGCCCCGGGCGTTGACCGTCATCATCCGGTCCCAGTCGCCTGATGTCAGCGATTCCAGCGGACCGGCGCGCATCAGGCCGGCATTGTTGACCAGGCCATCGAGGCCGCCCAGTTGCGCGGCGGCCCCGGCGACAGTCAACATGACACTGGCTTCATCGCCAACGTCGCATTGGCGAAAACTGCAATCGCCGCCCGTTTGCCGCGCGGCGGTCTCACCGGCCTCCTGCGCCAGATCGGCAATCACGACCCGTGCCCCTTCGGCCACCGCCGCCTGGGCGACGGCCAGGCCGATGCCGCTGGCGGCGCCGATGACCAGAATGCGCTTGCCAGCGAGCCTGCCGGTCATGGTGAACTCCTGTGATTGGTGGGGCCGAGCCGGCGGGTGCCGAACAGTTCAAAACCTAGGCGGGAGCGGAGGACGCCCCAGATGCCCTTGGGTGCCACCAGCATGGTGACGACGGCGGCCGCCCCCAGCAGCATGAGGTAGAGATTGCCGGTGCCGGCGAACCAGGCGCGGAACAGGAAATAGATGGTGGTGCCGATGATCGGTCCCTCGATGGTGCCGACGCCGCCAATGATGACGATGAACAGCATGATGACCATCCAGTTCGGGTCGAAGGCGCCGCCGGGCTCCACGTGAAAGACCGACATGTAGTAGGTGGCGCCCGCGATACCGGCGAGGCCCGAGCCCAGCACGAAGCCGAAGAACCGGGTCCACCACACATTGATACCAACAGCGGCCGCGGAACCCTCGTTGTCGCGCACCGCCGCAAGGGCCAGTCCCATGCGGCTGCGGGACAGGGCGTAGAGGCCAAAGACCGAAATCAGTGCCAGGGCTGCGACGAAGTAGAATGTGGTGTTGGCCACCACGGTGCGATCCATGCCGCGCGTCGCCACCAGCGGCAGGCCGCTGACCGAGCCCAGCCAGTCTTTCTGCGAAATGAACATGCGGACCACTTCCGCGATCACCCAGATGCTGATGGCAAAATAGGCATCGCGCAGGCGGAAGACGAACGGCGCACAGACCGCTGCGAAGGCGGCGCAGAAGACGAATGAAAGCGGCAGCAGCAGGAAAGGGTTGATGCCGGCCTTGCCCGATATCAGGAAGACGAAATAAGCGCCCAGTCCGATGAAGAGCTGCTGCCCGAACGACATCAACCCGACATAGCCGGCCAGAAAATTCCAGCTTTGCGCAAAGGTGAAGACGGCAAAGATCTCGATCATCAGCCTCAGGTCACCTTCGCGGACGACGAAGGGGGCCAGAGCAAGACAGATGGTCGAAAGAGCGGCGGCAGCGGCCACCAGTGCGGGTTTGGGCGAAGAGATTGAGGCTCGTGTCATTTCCGGAACACCGCGTTGCGAAATGCCCCGGCCAGGCCGTTTGGCGACAGGATTAGGATGATGAAGAAGACGATGTGGCCGTACATCAGCCCCGAAGTCGGATCGAGCTTGAGGGCGATCAACTGGGTCACGCCCAGGACCATGCCGCCCAGGAACATACCCCAGAACGATCCGAGCCCCCCGATGACCACAACCTCGAAGGCGATGAGCAGGCGATCGGAGCCCGAATAGGGCGTGAACGAGCCGCGCATGGCCAGCAGCACGCCAGCCACGGCTGACAGGGCCATGGCGAGGCCCATGGCCACGGCGTAGACCTTGCGGTAGTTGACTCCCTGGAGCTGCACGATCTGATAGTCATCGGCCGTGGCCCGGATCAGGCGACCAAGCCGGGACCGGTGCAGCCAGAGGTGCAGCGCGGCGAACAGGACAATGGCGATCACCAGGACCAGCGCGGGCAATACCCCCAGCCGCAGGCCCAGGAAATCGAAACCCCAGAAGCGCATCTCGCCCACATCGATCGACTGGCTGTTGGCGCCGAAGCCGGCAACCATGCCGTTGCGCAGCACGATGGCCAAGCCGAAGGTGAGCAGGATCTGCGGGATCTGGTCGTGCCCCAGCACCCGGTTGACCAGCAGCCATTGCAGCGCCATGCCGATCAGGAAGGCCACCACCGCGACCGGGATGATCACGAGGATCGGGTGTACCGGCGTCCAGGGATAGAGGAACAGCCCGATGAAGGCGGCCGCGACGATGAAATCGCCCTGCGCCACGTTCACCACCCGCATCACGCCGAAGGCGAAGCCCAGTCCCAGTCCGATCAGGGCATAGAGGCCGCCAAGGAAGATGCCGTTCGCAATGGTTTCGAGCCAGATCATGTCCGGACCTCCGTGCCGAAATAGGCCGCTGTGATTTCGGCTCTGGTCAGATCCTGCGGGCGCCCTTCGAGGCTGATCCGGCCTTCGAGCATGCAATAGACGTATCCGGAGGCCGCGCAGGCCTGCACCACGTTCTGCTCGATCAGCACCACCGAGACGCCGCTGGCGGTGATCGCGTCAAAGCAGCGGTAGATATCGCCGATGACCTTGGGAGCGAGCCCCAGGGAGATCTCGTCGCAGAGCAGCACGCGCGGATTGGTCATCAACGCCCGGCCGATCGACACCATCTGCTGTTGGCCGCCCGACAGGCTGCCGGCAACCATGCTGCGCAGCTCACCCAAGCGCGGGAACAGTTGGTAAATCGCCTCGATGGTCCAGGGCCCCGGCCGCTCGGCCGCGAGGCCGACCATGAGGTTGTCCTCGACGGTCAGCGTGCCAAACAGCCGCCGGCCTTCGGGGACCATGGTGATCCCTGCCCGGGCGATACGGTCGGTCCGCAGGTGGGTTATGTCCTGCCCGTCGAAACGGACCGTGCCACGCTTCTGGCTGTTCAGCCCGACAATGGCATTGAGCAGGGTGGACTTGCCGGCGCCATTGGCGCCGATGATGGCAATGGTCTGGCCGGCCTCCAGCTCGAGGGACGCGCCGCGCACCGCTTGGAAGTCGCCATAGGAGACTTCGAGATTTTCAACCGACAGCAGCGACATCCATCACGGCTCCCATATAGACTTCCTGGACGGCGGCATCGGCCATGACGGCTGCCGGCGTACCCTCGGCGATCTTCTTGCCGAAGTTGATGGCGACGACATTGTCGGCCACCGCCGATACGGCATGGGTCACATGCTCGATCCAGACGATGGCCAGTGTCGGCTTGATGGCGGCGATCAGATCGACCAGCACGTTCACCTCGGCCTCGGTCAGGCCACCGGCAATTTCGTCAAGCAGCAGCAGGCGCGGCGACAAGGCCAGCGCCCGCGCCAGTTCCAGCCGCTTGCGGTCGAGCAAGGGCAGTGCGCCTGCCGGCATGTCGGACCGTTTGCTCAGCCCGGTGCGATCGAGAATGCTTGCGGCGTGGTCGGCGGCGTCCTGACCACGGCGGCCACCACCAAAGCTGGCGGCGGTCAACACGTTTTCGAAGGCGGTCAGCTGGCCGAAAGGCTGCGGCACCTGGTAGGTGCGGCCAATCCCCAGCCGGGTGCGTTCATGCTGCGCCTTGGTGGTCACATCTGCGCCGTTGAGCAGGATGTGGCCACTCTGGGCACGGATCACCCCGGCCAGCATGTTGAAGACCGAAGTCTTGCCGGCGCCGTTAGGCCCGATAATGCCCAGGCATTGGCCGTGATCGACGCTGAAGGACAGTTCATCGGCGACGACGATCTGTCCGAAACGCCTTGAAAGGCGGTCGGCCTGCAATACGGGGGGCATTGGTGTCTCCTGCTCATCAATTCGGCCGGGGGCCCGTTGGGTCCCCGGCCGTCAGGCCAGTATGCGCCCGGTCAGCGGAAGGCGGAGAGGGGGAGGAACTCCTTCTGCACCGGGACCTCCGGGGCCGTGACATTGTTGGTCACATAAAGCTCATAGGGGAACTTGCTGCCCTCGGGGTTGGCATGCCACTGGCCCATGGTGACCCAGGTGTTGGCCACCGACTTCATTGTCGAGTTCTTGAAATCGACCTTGCCGATGATGGTGTCGAGTTCGAGCCCGGCAATGGCGTCGCGAACCGCCGCGCGATCCTTGGGATCGCCCGATGCCTTGAGGGCGGCCAGGGCAACTTCCCAGATGGCATGGTGGTAGCCCATAGGCTGCGCCCACTGACGTCCCGTGGCCTCTTCATAAGCCCCGCAGAAGGCGTCGGCGGTTTCCCCGGTCAGGCTCGACTTGAACGGCAACTGGCGGTTGAACCAGATTTCGGTCGACATGCCCGCGCCCCGGTCGCCGAGCACTTCGACGCCCGACGGGAAGACGAATGCGGCTGCAATCGTGACCGCGTCCAGCTCGAGCCCGGCCTGCAGGGCCTGGCCATAGAAAGTCGCAAGGTGCTGCGGAAAGACCAGGCCGGTGACGATCTTGGCGCCACCGTCGCGGAAAGCGGCGACCTGGTTGGAGAAATCGTCCACCTGTTCCTTGAACAGACCGCCGGGGACTTCGGTATAGCCACCGGCCTTGAGCGAGTCGGTCATGCCGGCGGAGAAGCCGCGGCCGAAGTCGTTGTCCTCGTAGAAGGTGCCAACCACCTTGTCGATGCCCGAAGCATCCCACATGCCGACATAGTTCTTGATGATGTCGCCGCCGCTCCAGAAGAACAGGAAGCTCCAAGGATAGCCCGTTTCGGGGTTGGAGCCACGTGCTGCATAGAAGGGTTCCCACTGCAGGATGGTCGAAATGGCGGGCGTGCCGTTCTGGTCGCAGATTTCCAGGGCCGGCGCCGCCAGGCCGTCGGCAACCAGCAGCAGATCGACATTTTCGCGCAGCACCAGCTCGTTGCCCAGGCTGCCCATGCGGTTGGGGTCGGACTGGCTGTCGCGGCGCAGGATTTCTACATTATAGGTCTTGCCGCCGATTTCGATGCCGTCGGCCAGCAGGGCTTCCATCTGGTCGACCACCCAGGGTGCGGTCTCGCCGAAGTTGGCGCGAATGCCGGTGAACTGGTCGATATAGCCGATACGGATCGTATCGTTGTCCTGGGCGCGGGCAATGTGCGGCATGCCGATCGCGGCAGCGGCGCCGCCGTAGGCCAGCCCCTTGATGACTTGACGGCGACTGGCAACAGGCCCGCCGGACTTGATTGTGCTCATGATATTCCTCCCTCGTTGGATCGTGCGCTACGCATCGTCCTTCAGTCAGTTTGTATGACAGTCTACAAGTACGTCAATATGTCATTACTCTTCGATATCCACCACTTCGGCGGCTGGCTCCATGACACCCATCTCCACGAGCACCTCATTGGCAGCCTTGAAGGCGTCCAATCCGGCCGGAATGCCGCAATAGATGGTGGCATGCAGCAGGGTTTCGCGGATCTCCTCGACCGTGACGCCATTGTTGATCGCCCCGCGCACATGCAGCCGGATCTCGGCGGCCCGATTGAGCGCGGTCAGCATGGCCAGGTTGAGCATGCTGCGCGTCTTGAGATCGAGCGTGTCGCGCGTCCAGGCATAGCCCCAGCACCACTCTGTCGTGACCCGCTGAAAGGCCATCATGAAGTCGTTGGCATTGGCCATGGAGCGATCAACATATTCAGGTCCCAGCACCTGACGGCGGAGCGCCAGACCACGCCGGAACATTTCGTCCAGTTCGTTTGGTTCAGTCGTCATGACGATCATTGCCTTGCTGTAGATGACTGGTTGAGTTTGGGGCGGGACGATCGTCCCTTCGATTTGCCATCACGCGCCTCACATGGACTTGACTGTTATGCCGCCATCGACATGCAACACTTCGCCGGTGATGAAGGCGGCGTCCGGCCCGCACAGAAATGCGATGGCCGCGGCAATCTCGGATTCCTCGCCCAGCCGGCCTAAGGGCGTCTGGGCGCGGCGCTTGGCGTAGCCGGCCTCGTCGACGATGGCACGCGCGCCCGGTGTCGGCACGGCGCCGGGAGCCACCGCATTGACGCGAATGCCCTGCGGCCCCAGCTCGACTGCCATTTGCCGGGTCAAGGCAACGATGGCGCCCTTCACGGCGGTGTAGGCGACGGTATTGGCCATGCCGAGATCGGCGACGGGTGAGGCGAGATTGACCACGCATGCCGCCCCTGGCCCACGATGCGCCAGCAGGGCCTGCACGCCCCAGATCGGGCCCTTGACCCCAACAGCCAGCATGCGGTCGAGATCATCCTCAGCAAGATGTTCAATGGGACCGTAGCGGATCCACATGGCGTCATTGACGATACCGGTGAGCGGGCCGAACGCGCTGCTCAGGTGCGCAGCAGCAGACAGCATGGCTGCCCGATCGGCCACGTCGGTGGTCAGCGCCAAGGCGCGTCCGCCGGCCTCGTGGATACTTGCCACGGTTTCAGCAGCGAGGTCCGAAGAGATGTCGAGCACACCGACCGATACGCCGTTGCGCGCCAGGCGCTCTGCGGCTGCCCGGCCGATGCCCCTGCCTGCCCCGGTAACCAGGATGACCTGGCGTTGTGTTCCCTCGTCCAACGCACTCACTCCTTTGTATACCGTACGTTTGTATGACAATCTTGGACGCTTGGCAACCCCATTTGGTTGCTGAGGTGCTGCTAATTGGATTGCTATTCGGGCCCGGGAACGCCGCCGTAGAGCGACCAGAGCTGGGTCGCCAGCGTGCCGCTATCGACCGGCAGGTCGATCCCGGTAATGGCCGCCGCCTGGTCAGACAGCAGAAAGGAAATGGCATTGGCCACGTCCATCGGCCGAACCAGGGTGCCCAGGGCGGTCTGGCGGATCATGGTCTCCGGATTGCGCTCGCCACGGGCATAGCTGGCCTCCACAGCGGGCGTGCGCGTCGGGCCGGGGCAGACGCAGTTGACACGTATCCCGCTACGTCCCCAGGCGACGGCAAAATTGCGCGTCATGTTGAGGATGGCGGCCTTGGTCGGGCCATAGGCCTGTAGCGGCGACGAATTGAAGGCGGTGATCGATCCAACTGTCACGATGGCGCCGCTGCGGCGCTCCTTCATGCCGCGCCCAAAGGCGGTCAGCGTGCGAAATGTGCCGGTGAGGTTGACTCGCAGGATATCGTCCCACTCGTTCATGTCCTGCCGCTCAGGCGCATGCGGATTTTCCAGGTGCGCTGCAACCGCCGCCAATGCAGAGCACGGCCCCAGTTCCCGCTCGACAAAGGCTGCCGCCGCCTCGATGCTTGCGGCGTCGCCGATGTCGATCGGGCAGGCGAGCGCACCGTGACGCTCGGCCACGCGTTTGGCATTGTCCGGATCGAGGTCGAGCACTGCCACCTGCCAGCCGTCCTGACGCAGGCGCTGCACGGTTGCTTCGCCAATTCCGCCCGCTCCGCCGGTCACAGCGGCAACACGCGGCTCAATGGAACTCATGGCTGTTCCCCCAACACGCCATAGATCGCCTCAATGATGCGGCGCGCGCGCGGACCATTATCCGGCAGGGCATGCATCTTGTTGCAGGCATAGCTGAAGCCGAGCTTGGCGTCGGGATCGCCCATGCCAATGGAACCACCGAAACCGTGGTGGCCGAAGGCATGTGGATTGGGGCCCATCCACACCGAGACCGGCGTATTGAGCAGAACGCCCAGCCCCTGATGATAAGGACGGTTCTGCATCTTTTCGGTCTGGTTGTGCTGCTCGGTCAGCATATTGGCGATGGTCTGCTGCGACATGATCCGCACATCGCCCAATGTGCCGCCATTGGCGATGGCGCCGTAGATGGCGGCAACCGAGCGCGCCGTGCCATGTCCATTGGCGCTGGCGATTTCGGCCTGGCGCCAGCCGATCGAATTGAGCGTGACGCCGATGGGCTCGTCCGGATGCTGCTGGAACCCCTTGGCCAGCAGTGAATCCGGTTCGCTGTCCTTGCGCGCAAACAGGGTTCCCTCGACGGTTGGGACGAGTTCTGCCCTGCGGTCGAAATCGGCCTCGGTCAGCCCGCCGATCCGGTAGTCCAGCCCCAGCGGCCGCACCAGTTCCTGGGCGATGAAGTCGCGGTAACGCATACCAGTGACACGGCGGACGATCTCGCCCAGCAGGTTGCCCTGGGTGTGGATGTGATAGGCCGCCGTCGTGCCCGGTGGCCACAGCGGCGCCTGTTTCTCGAGCGCGGCTACGATGGCATCGCAATCAAAGATCGCGCCCTTCCACAGCGGCTCCAGCACCACGGGGAGCCCAGCGGTGTGATCGAGCACATGGCGCACCAGTACGCCCTCCTTGCCGTTCTGGGCGAATTCGGGCCAATAGCGCGCCACCGGCGCGTCAGGATCGACCAAGCCGCGGTCGATGAGGATGTTGAAGGCAATGCCGGAAATGCCCTTGGCCACGGACATCATGCAGACGATGGTGTCGCGTTCCCAATCACGGGTGAAGGCGGCGTCCCTGCTGCCTCCCCACAGATCGACAACCGTCTGGCCCTCGACCACTACGGAGGTGGCCGAACCAATCTCCTCTTCGGTCCGGTAGTTCTCGATGAAGGCATCAAGAACCGGCGCGAAGCGGGGATCATAACTACCCCGAATGCGGCGGGATCGGCCCTGGGCTTCAATGGTGGTGTCTATCTGCATGGCCGCTCCTCTTCAGTCGAAAGCCTTGCGACCAAACCACATTGTATGACAATACGTCAAGATGACAAAATTCAGAATCACCGTGTCGGTGCCAGATCGACCCGGACAATATCAGGCGTGTCCTCCCGCAGGCGGGGCCAGCGCTGCAGCACCTCCGGATCATGGCCGGGAATCAGCAGGTCGGCATCTCCGCCTGCCAGTTGCTCGCAACGGTCGAAGCCATCGAGCATTTCGCCCAGGTGATAGACAATGGGAAAGGGTGCGCGGCGCACCCGGTTCTCCGAGAAATGGAACGCGTCAGAGGCCAGCACCAGCGGCCCCCGCTTTGTCGCCACGCGCACGACCTGCAAACCGCCCGAGTGGCCGCCGATCCGGTGCAGGCTGATCCCCGGGAACAGCTCCGCATCGCCGCTGTGGAAACGCATCCTGCCCTTGAACGCCAGGCGCACCGCATCCACCACATCTTCGGCCTCGAATGGCGCGCGCAGGTGGGCGTGGCACATGTTGCGCCCCGTCGCGTAACTCATCTCGTCGTCCTGCAGATGAAACTGCGCCGCCGGAAACTGTGACAGCCCGCCGGCATGGTCATAGTGGAGGTGGGTGAGAATGACGTCGGTGACCGCTCCCGCGTCAATTCCGGCCTGTTTCAACAACGTGGCCGGTTCGTGCAGCAGCCTGCGACCGCGCGCCACGGCCTGATCGGCACCAAATCCGGTGTCGACGATGACGGTTCGCCCCATCCCCTCAATCGCCCAGACGAAGTAGTCCAGCGGCATGGGGCCATCATGCAGGTCCATGCCGGGCAGGAAGTTTTCGTGTCGCGGGCGCGAGGGCTCGGTGCTGGCATAGCGCAGTGCCAGCACTTGGTAATCTATGGCCACCATCGTCTACCTCCACCCTATCTTTGTATGACAGTGCGACAGGAAGCGCAAATGCTCGGCACGTCAAGGCGCCGAAGCCGCCACCAGGTGTCTATTGTCGGTACAACCGCTCTATCCGGAATGCAGGTAGGTCTGAAAACGCCATGCGCCGCGCCCCTCCCAGACTTTGGCTGCTCCCGTTGGACGCGGAATTACATGCCAACCGCGTTGAGAACGGATTCGGTGTGCAGCGCAGAGCTCACGCATGACACCGAAAGCGGCCTTGTGAGCCTGCGTCTTCCCACCGGCGGGCTCATGGTGCCGGTGGCGCTCACCGGCCATGCTTTTACCGATGAAACCTCGGTGGCGCTCATTGAGGGACAACGCCTGCTCGATCTGCCTGATCAACCAGCGACGGGCAGCGGATTGAACGGAAATACCACGCTCGAGAAACTCGGCTCGGCCTCGCACAATTCCGGGCAAGTCACCGCGCCGCTCCGCGCCACAATTGCCTGGCGGTTCCGGCCCGACTAGGCGACACGCTAGCGAAACGCGGGCCGCTCTGAAGCCCTCAGGGGGAACTGACCGTGCCGCCTGACTGTCGCATCTCGCAACCATCGCCGCATGGCGGCGGCCTGGGTGGACAACCCGATTCGGGCTCGGTCACGTGTTCCCCAAGACGATCTCTGAGTTCCTCAACAGTGTTGGTGGTGGGTCCCCAAAAGACTCATTGACGGCCTGGATCGATCCGGCGTATTTCCCGCTTCAGGACATCTCGCCCTAACGCGAGACGCATAGACCTGGGAGGGTCGCTTGATATGGCTGCAATGCCCCTGACCGCGCCGGCGGTGAAACCGGCTAATCCGAATTTTTCGTCGGGCCCCTGTGCCAAGCGTCCTGGTTGGACGGTTGAAGCGCTCAGCAATTCGCTGGTTGGTCGGTCGCACCGCTCCAAGCCGGGCAAGGCCCGCATCCAGCGCGCCATCGACCTGACGCGCGAACTGCTTGAAGTTCCCGCCGATTACCGTATCGGCATTGTCCCGGCATCAGATACCGGCGCCGTCGAAATGGCGCTGTGGTCGATGCTCGGCGCCCGTGGCGTCGACATGCTGGCCTGGGAGAGCTTCGGCGAGGGCTGGGTCACCGATGTGTCCAAGCAACTCAAACTCGATGATGTCCGCATCCTCAAGGCGCCCTATGGCGAATTGCCCGATCTGGGCCAAGTCGATTTCGATCGCGATGTGGTCTTCACCTGGAATGGCACGACCTCGGGCGTGCGGGTCGCCAATGGCGACTGGATCGCGGCCGACCGCAAGGGGCTGACCATCTGCGACGCCACCTCGGCGGCCTTTGCGCAGAATCTCGATTTCGCCAAGCTCGATGTCGTGACCTTCTCCTGGCAGAAGGCGCTGGGTGGCGAAGCCGCCCATGGCGTCTTGATCCTCAGCCCCCGCGCCGTCGAGCGGCTCGAGACCTTCAAGCCCGACCGGCCGTTGCCCAAGATTTTCCGCCTCACCAAGGGCGGCAAGCTGCTCGAGGAAGTGTTCGAGGCGGCGACCATCAACACGCCGTCGATGATCTGCATCGAGGACGCGATCGACGCCATGGAATGGGGCAAGTCGCTGGGTGGCCTCAAGTCCATGCAGGCCCGCGCCGACGCCAATTTCAAGGTGCTGGCTGACTGGGTCGCCAGGACCCCATGGGTCGATTTCCTGGCCAAGAACGCAGCCAACCGCTCCAACACCTCGGTGTGCCTGTCGATCGTCGACCCTACGGTGACGGCGCTCGACGCCGACAAGCAGGCGGCCTTCGCCAAGGCCATCGTGTCGCGTCTCGACAAGGCAGGCGTCGCCTATGACATCGGCGCCTACAAGGATGCTCCCTCGGGGCTGCGCATCTGGGCCGGTTCGACCATCGAGGCGGCCGACCTGGCGGCGCTGGTGCCGTGGCTGGACTATGCCTTTGCCGAAGAGCTGGCAGCCTTGAACAAGGCCGCTGCCTAGTTCCCGTCTAGTCCGACCTCCCCCTGATCGTCATTGCCCGGCTTGTCCGGGCAATCCATGGACCACCCGGACAAGCCGGGTGGTGACGGCGGGGAGAGGACGGAGTTCTCGTATTCATGCGGCGTCGCAGGTTCAAACCCTGCTCCCGCAACCAAAAGCAGGAGGGCTGCCATGCCCAAGGTTCTCGTTTCCGACAAGCTGAGCCCCACCGCCGTCCAGATCTTCAAGGACAATGGCGTGGAGGTGGACTACCTGCCCGATCTGGGCAAGGACAAGGAAAAGCTGCTCGAAGTCATCGGCCAGTATGATGGCCTGGCCATCCGCTCGGCCACCAAGGTCACCGAAAAGATCATTGCCGCCGCCCACAAGCTCAAGGTCATCGGCCGCGCCGGTATCGGGGTCGACAATGTCGACATTCCGGCCGCGACCAAGAAGGGCATCATCGTGATGAACACGCCCTTCGGGAACTCCATCACGACCGCGGAGCATGCCATTGCCATGATGATGGCGCTGGCCCGCCAGCTGCCGGAAGCCGATGCTTCGACCCGCGCCAGCAAGTGGGAAAAGAACCGCTTCATGGGTGTCGAGGTCACCAACAAGACGCTGGGCCTAATCGGCGCCGGCAATATCGGCTCCATCGTGGCCGACCGCGCCATCGGCCTGCGCATGAAGGTCATCGCCTTCGATCCGTTCCTGACGCCAGAGCGCGCACAGACGCTGGGCGTCGAAAAGGTCGAGCTGGACGAGCTGCTGGCCCGTGCCGATTTCATCACCCTGCACACGCCGCTGATCGAGGCGACGCGCAACATCATCGACGCCGAGGCCCTGGCCAAGACCAAGAAGGGCGTGCGTATCATCAACTGCGCCCGTGGCGGTTTGATCGACGAGGCCGCGCTCTACGACGCCCTCAAGTCGGGCCATGTTGCCGGCGCGGCGCTCGACGTGTTCCTCGAGGAGCCAGCCGAGAACAATCCGCTGTTCGAGTTGCCCAACGTCATCTGCACGCCGCATCTGGGTGCGGCGACGACCGAGGCGCAGGAGAATGTGGCGCTGCAGGTGGCCGAACAGATTTCGGCCTATCTGATGGTTGGCGAAATCACCAATGCGCTCAACTTCCCGTCGATCTCGGCCGAGGAAGCCCCGATCCTGACGCCGTGGGTCAAGCTGGCCGAGGCGCTGGGTTCTTTCGCCGGCCAGCTCACCGAAACGGCGATCAGCGGCATCAAGATCGAGTTCGAAGGCAATGTTGCCGAGCTCAACGTCAAGCCGATGATCGCTGCGGCCATCAACGGCGTGCTCAAGCCCTCGTTGGGCGATATCAACATGGTCTCGGCGCCGCAGATCGCCAAGGATCGCGGCATTACCGTCGAGACCACCACGCGCGATCGCCAGGGCGCCTATGAGGGCTATATCCGCCTGACGGTGACCACCGAGCGGCAGACGCGCGGCGTGGCCGGCACCATCTTCGCCAACGGCAAGCCGCGCATCATCCAGGTCAAGGACATCAACATGGAGGCCGAACTGACGCCGTCCATGCTCTATGTGACCAATGAGGACAAGCCTGGCCATATCGGCCGCCTCGGCACGCTCCTGGGCAAGCTCGGCATCAACATCGCCAATTTCAACCTCGGCCGTGTCGATGTCGGTTCCGACGCCATCGCGCTTGTCTCCATCGACGGCACGCTGACCGAGAACCAGCTGGCCGAAATCGCTTCGCTCGAAGGCGTCAAGCAGGCCAAGGCCCTGCGGTTCTAGCGGCGAAGCAAGTCTTGCCGCTCCGGAAGGCCGGCGATTGCGTCGGCCTTCTGCATTTTACCGTCGCCGCCGTGCGGCCCATTCGGCCAGCACGATGCCGCCGATGATGATCGCCGCTGCCAGGTAGTGGTAGAGCTCCAATCGCTCCCCAAGAATCAACACGGAGCCAATGGCGCCGAAAACCGGGATCAGGTTGTGGCTTGGTGCGGCGCGGTTGGGGCCGACGAGGTCGACGGCGCGCGCATAGGCCACCTGGCTGAACATGGACGGAAAGATCATCACATAGATCAGCACAATCCAGACCGTGGCCGACATGGACGGGATGGTGGCGAACTGTCCGACCCCGTCCCCGAAGAGCTGCAGCATGATAACGCCGCTGATGGCTGCGCCCGAAAAGGCCACGGCCATGAAGCTCATCATGTGCACATCCGGCCGGAAGCGCAGGGCCAGCGTGTAGGCAGTGTAGGCCAGGCAGGCCAGGATGACGAAGCCATCGCCGACATTGATGTCGAGGGTGAGTATCCGTCCCAGATTGCCGTGGGTGGCGGTCAGCATGACGCCGGATATGGCGATGATCACGCCTACGATCTGCAGGACCTTTGCCCGGGCCCGGAACACCACGAAATTGGCGAGCAGGATCAGCATGGGCAGCGATGCCTGCACGATGGCGGCATTGACCCCTGATGTGGTGCTGAGCCCCAGATAGAGCAGCACGTTGAACAGGGCATAACCGACGAAGCCGAAAGCCATCAGTTGTGGCCATGTCCTGCGGATCACCGGCCAGTCGGCCTTGAGATAGGGCCAGGCAAAGGGCAGGATGAACAGCGTCGCGCCGACGCAGCGAGCCGCCAGCAGCAGGAAGGGGTCGATTTCGCCGACCACCAGCTTGGCCGCCACGACATTGCCGCCCCAAAACAGCGGGGCCAGAATCAGCAGCAGGTAGGGCTGGTCGAGCAGGCGGGCCGATATGCCGCGATTTTCGTGGGTCTGCGGCTTTGTCATCGTCGTCTTGGTGATGTATGGACGTCTGGACTTAGCAGTTATTCGGCCATCGGCAAAATTTCTACCCAAGGTGGCCGGGAGGACAGACGTCCAAGTGGATAAGGGTGCGGCCGTGGCGGCCGGGCCCTTTGTGTCGCGCCTATCCTGGAGAAGGTAATTCTATGGCTAATGTGGTTGTCGTCGGCTCGCAGTGGGGCGACGAGGGCAAGGGCAAGATCGTCGATTGGCTGAGCGAGCGCGCCGATGTGGTGGTGCGCTATCACGGCGGCCACAATGCCGGCCACACACTGGTCATCGACGGGGTGAGCTACAAGCTGGCGCTGCTGCCATCGGGCCTTGTGCAGGGCAAGCTCTCGGTGATCGGCAATGGCGTGGTCGTCGACCCGCATCACTTCGTCCAGGAAATGGCCAAACTGCGCGGCCAGGGCGTCAAGATCACGCCCGAGATCCTGCGCATTGCCGACAATGCGCCGCTGATCCTGTCGCTGCATCGCGAGCTCGACGCCATCCGCGAAGATTCCAATTCGGGCCTCAAGATCGGCACCACCAAGCGGGGCATCGGCCCGGCCTATGAAGACAAGGTCGGCCGACGCGCCATCAGGCTGATCGATCTCAGCGAGCCGGACACGCTGATGGTCAAGATTGAACGCCTGCTCGGCCACCACAATGCGCTGCGCCGCGGCATGGGCCTGGTCGAGATCGAAGCGCAGAAGATTTTTGACGAACTGACTTCAGTGGCGGCGGAAATCCTGCCCTTCATGGACCAGGTCTGGAAAGTGCTCGACGACAAGCGCAGGGCTGGCGCCCGCATTCTGTTCGAGGGCGCGCAGGGTGCCTTGCTCGACAATGACCACGGCACCTATCCCTTCGTCACCTCGTCCAATACCGTCGCCGGCCAGGCGGCGGCCGGTTCGGGCCTGGGGCCCACGGCGATCGGCTATGTGCTTGGTATCACCAAGGCCTATACGACCCGCGTCGGCGAAGGTCCGTTTCCGTGCGAGCTGGACGATGAGATCGGGCGCCACCTGGCGACGGTCGGCCGCGAGGTCGGGGTCAATACGGGGCGGCCGCGCCGCTGCGGCTGGTTCGACGCCGTGCTGGTCCGCCAGACGGTCAAGACCTCGGGCATTACGGGTATTGCGCTGACCAAACTCGACGTGCTCGATGGTCTCAAGGAGATCAAGGTCTGCGTCGGCTATGAACTCGATGGATCACGGATTGATTATTTGCCTGCCTCAATGGGGGCACAAGCGCGCGTTAAGCCGATTTACGAGACGCTCGAAGGCTGGTCGGACACCACCGCCGGCGCCCGGAGCTGGGCCGATCTTCCCGCGCAGGCGATCAAGTATGTCCGCTATATTGAAGAGCAGATCGGGGCGCCGGTCGCCATGCTGTCGACGAGCCCGGAACGGCTGGATACCATCTTGGTGGTTGACCCATTCCAAGACTGAGATTTTTTGTTACAACACATCGCTGCAATTGTGAGTATCAAGTAACACATGGCGGACTACAAGGAGCTGTTGCGCCGCGCCATATCGGCGCTGCCGGAGAACAATGGGGCGGCCCGCCGGGCAGTCTACGAGAAGGCCCGCTCGGCCCTCGTCGGACAGCTGCGTGCGATTACGCCGCCATTGCCGGCACGCGACATCACCCAGCATCGCCTGCAGCTCGAAGATTGTATCCGCCAGGTCGAGCAGGAAGCCAGCGAGGCCGTCATCACGCTCGGGCGCGAACACCCGCCAGCGCCGCGTGCGTCGGCGCCGGTTGCCGATCCCGCACCGACCCCGCCGCCGGTCGCAGTGGCACCCAAGCCGGCGCCGGTCGAGGCACCAAAGCCCGCGCCCGTCGAGGCATCCGGACCTGAGGCCGCGACGATCGGGGCGGCGCCGGTACCGGCCGAGGCCGGTACGCCGGTCAGTGTCACGCCAAAGCCTGCGGCACCCATGTCCATCGAAGACATCATCAGCCAGGCATCGGCCGTGACAGAGGGTTCGGCGGAGCCCGCGGGGGGCAAGGCGGAGACCGAATCCGAGGTCAAGCCCGAGACAAAATCCGAAATTCGGGTCATGCCGGCCATCGTGGCGCGCGTGCAGGCGAACCGGACGGGTCCGACCTCGCCCGTGCCGCAATCCTCCAACGTCCGTCCGCTGGAATCGCCCCTCAAGGGGCCCAGTTTCGAGCCGCGCCGCGATGCCATTCCGCTGGCGGCCAATTCCTCGGCCGAGGCGACCCGGGTCACGGCGCGGATCGAGCCGTCGATCGGCAACCATGCCGTGGCGCGGCAGCAGGTCGTGACGCCCGTCATCGAGCCCGTACCGGTCGAGGCGGCGCTCTCGAGCGTGCGGGAAGTCGATGTCGAGCCCGACGCTACCGAGGCGCAGGGTGTCATCGAGCGTGCCATCGAAGTCCTGGATCGCGAGGCGCGCGGCGAGCCGACACCCGCCTTGCCCGAGCCTGCCGTTGCATCCTTCGCCAAGCCGCCGGTAGCCGACGAGAGCGACGATGCCGGCTTTACCGACGCCCCGGCCCAGCGCAGTGGCGCCGGGCTCACGATCTTCCTTGTCGTCTTCGCCATCCTGCTCGCCAGTGTCGGCGGCGCGGGCTTCTGGGCGTGGCGCGAGGGCTATGTCGATCTCGACCAGATGTTCGGCCAGGCGCAGGCGCCCGTGACCGAGACGGCGGACGCAGCCAATTCGACGCCGACGCTCGACCCGGTGCAGCCGGCAGAAACGACCAGTGACGCCGTGGTCGGACCCGGCAACACGGCGCCTGTCACCCCGACTGGCAATGCCAATGCGGAGCTCGGCGGACTTGAGATTGAGGATCGGCTTGAGCCGACGCCGCAACCTGTGCAGCCGACCGGCAATGAGACCGTGCTGCCCGATGTGAATTCTGGCGAGATCAAGAGCGAGGAACGGCTGACAGGCGAGGACACGACCCCGCTCGCCATCGCCGACCCCGCGGCCTCGGTCGATCCGGCGGTTCTCGCCGGCAGCCAGTCGCTGCTGCTCGAGGCCAGCCAGGACGGCACGACAGGCGCCGTGCCGTTCTCGGGCACGGTTGAGTGGAGCGAAGGCGTGGACGAGCTCGGGCTGCCGACGCTGATCGGTACGGCGAGCATTCCGGCGCGCAACCTGGGCGTCGATATCACCATCCGCAAGAATTCCGATCCGAGCCTGCCCGCGAGCCATCTGATGGAAGTCGACTTCAAGGTGAACGACACCTTCATCGGGGGCACCATCGCCACGCTGCCGGGCGTGCTGCTCAAGGACGAGGAACTGGTGCCGGGCACAGCGCTGGTGGGTGCGTCGGCACGCGTGGTGGGCAACTCGTTCCTGTTCGCGCTCAGTGCCACGCCGGCCGATGCCGAAACCAATACCGACCTGCTGGAAAACCGCCGCTGGATGGATCTGGCGGTCGTCTACGGCACCGGGCGGAATGCCATTATCACCCTGGAAAAGGATGAGGCGGCGCAGGCCCTGTTCGACAAGGTGTTCTCCGCTTGGGCTGAGTAGATACGATTCCCCCGCCCCTGGTGGGGACAAGTATCCTGCAAGCGCAACTGCTCCTCCCCTCGTTCAGGGGGAGGGCGTTACGGCCCGCAATTTCCCCTCGGACAGAACATAGCGCCGCCTGGCGAGGGCTGCGATGTCGTCGGCGTGGTGGCTGACGAGGATGGTGTGCCAGGCGTGGCGCGCCGTTAGCTGGCCCACCAGCTCCCGCACCGAAATGCGGGTGTCGTCGTCCAGGGCCGAGAAGGGTTCGTCCAGCAGCAGCACCGGCCTGGCGCGCAACAGCGTGCGTGCCAGGGCCACGCGTTGTTTCTGGCCGCCGCTGAGCGTGCTGGCCACCTGGTCGCCGATTCCCTCAAGACCAACCTCCACCAAGGCCGCATCGATCTGCATCCGGGCCTGCGCGCGGTCGAGGCCGGCCGGCAGGCCAAGCCCGATATTGCGCGCCGCCGTCAGGTGCTCGAACAGGCTTTCCGACTGCAGCAGCAGTGACACCGGCCGGGCCTCGGGGGGCAGGGGCAGCAGGTCCTGCCGGTCGAGTTCGATACGGCCGGCGCTTGGCAACAGGAAGCCGGCGAGCAGGTCGAGTAAGGTCGATTTTCCTGAGCCGCTAGGCCCCGAAATGGCGGTGACCTCGCCGGCTTCGGCAGTGAAGGAGAATATGTAGGGAGCCGCCTGGCCGGGATGTGCGTAGGTCAGGTTCTCAACGCGCAGCATCGGCGATCCTCTCGAACAGTTTGGGCAGACCGACAAAGGCAGCGATGGTGCCGATCAGCAGGATGGCGGCGATCGCGGCAGCGTCGTTGTTGCGATAGGAGCCGAGCGCGCGGAACATCATCAGCGGCAGGGTCTGGAAATCCTGGGTGCCGAACAGGGCGATGACGCCGAGGTCGCCCAGCGAGAAGCAGAAGGCGAGCGCCAGCATGACCCCGATGTCCCGACCGAGCAGGGGATATTCGACCAGGGCGAACTGGCGCCAGCCGGACAGTCCGAGCGAGCGGATGAGCTTGCCGCGGGTGCGGGCAATGGCTTCGAGCGGCGGGCCCAGGGTCGCCATGGCGAAGGGCAGCGCCAACAGGCTATTGCCCAGGATGACGACGAAGGGCGCGGCCGTGGACGGCGCGATGCCGAGAGTGCGCACAAGCAGGAAGAATCCCAGCGACAGCACGACCGCGGGCACCGCGAGATAGGCGAAGGCCGGCATGCCCAGCAGCGTGCGCAGGGTGCCGCTGCCGGTGGCGCCGCGCCCAAGGGCCAGGGCAAGGGCCAGCAACAGGGTCAGCAGGGCTGAGGTCGTGCCGATGACAAGGCTGCTTGCTGCTGCCCACCAGAAGGCCGGCTGGGCCACGACACGTCCCATTCCCGCGCCCACGCCGTCGACCAGCACGGCGGTCAGTGGCAACAGGAAGCCAATGGTACAGCCGAGCAGAACCAGGGCCTGCAGCGACCGGGCCGGGCCTCTGTCGCGCCAGCGCGGCGGTGTCGAGGCGCCAAAGTTGGTGGGGATGGGCGCCAGGGCCGAGGCGGCCAGGATGACCAGCGAGCAGACGGCGATCTGGGTGGCGGCCAGCAGCACGGCACCGGCGAGGTCGAAATCCTGGCGCACGGCAGCGTAGATGGCGACTTCCAGTGTCTGGTTGGCGGGGCCGCCGCCTAGTAGCAGCACGATGGGAAAGCTGGTGAAGGCGAGGAGGAAGATGATGGCGGCAAGGCCGGGTATGGTGCCGCGCAGGGCCGGCCAGTCGATAATGGCGAAGCGCTGGAAGGCGGACAGGCCCAGCGACTGGCCGGTCTTGAGCCGGCCGGTGGGAATGGCGTCGAGCCGGGCCAGCATGATGCGGGCGGCCAGGGCGCCGTCGAGCACGACATGGGCGAGCAGGATCCCCGAAAGGCCGTAGGCCGGGCTGCCGATCGATATGCCGAACCAGGCCTCGCTGGCCTGGTTGATCCAGCCGTTGCGTCCCCAGATTGACAGCAGCCCGAAGGCCACCACCATGCCGGGCGTGACGATGGCCGAGGCGAAGAGGCCGACGACCAGGTCGCGGCCGGGGAAACGCAGGCGATTGAGCGCCCAGGCCAGGGCAATTCCCACGGTTATGGAGAGGACGGTGGTGAGGCCGGCCTGGATGGAGGTCATGCGCAACAGGTGCGGGATGTCGATGCGCGAGCCGGTGGCGCCGCCACTGGCCGCCGTCAGGATCGACCAAAGGACGAGGGCGATGAGCGCGGTTATTGCCACGGCCAGGGTGATGGCGACTGCGATACGGATGGGGCGATGGGGCAGGGTCAGCAAGGGGCCGATTCCAAGCGCCGCAGCTCACCTCTCCCTTTGGGGGAGAGGTCGGCGCGACAGCGCCGGGTGAGGGGGCCTTTTTTTGGCTCGGCGTGTGGGGAAGGCCCCCTCACCCGACCGAAGACGGTCGACCTCTCCCCCAAAGGGAGAGGTGACGCGGTGCTCAACCTGCCGCTCACAGCCGCGATCTCCCTTGTGTCCCTACTGCACGGCCGCCAGCATCTCATCCACCCAGCGCTGGCCGTTGGCGGCGATGTCGTCGTCGCTCAGCACAAGCGTCTTTTCCGGCTGCGGCAGCGTGGCGAAGGTCGGATCGAGGTCGGCCCCCAGGTCGATGACCGGGAACATCCAGTTGGTCGATGGGATCTGCTTCTGGCCCTCGGGCGACGTCAGATAGGCGAGGAACTTCTGTGCCAAGGCCGGAGCATGCGAGGATTTCAGGACGCCGGCCACTTCGGTCTGGGCCAGGTGGCCTTCCTCGAACAGGGCGGCCTTGATGGTGTCGTCGCCCTCGGAAATGATGTGGTAGGCGGGCGAGGTTGAATAGCTCAGCGCCATATCGGCTTCGCCCTCGAGGAAGAGGTTGTAGCTTTCGCTCCACTCGCGCGTGACGGTGAGGATATGCGGCTTGAGGCCGGCCCAGATTTCCGGGGCGCGGTCACCATAGGCGGCGGCGATCCACAGCACGAGGCCGAGGCCCGGTGTGGCGGAACGGGGGTCCTGCACCACGATCTTGAAGTCGTCGGGCAGGGCGATCAGTTCCTCGAACGACTTGGGCGGATTGGGCACGGTGTCGGTATCGTAGACGAAGGCGAAGTGGGCATAATCGAAGGGCACGAACTGCGTGTCGGTCCACTCGCCGGGCAGGCTGAGGCCGGAGAGATCAAGCTCATGATCGGCAAAGAGGCCGGTGGCGCGGGCCTCGCCGGCGATGGCGGTATCGAGCCCGACGATAAGGTCGGCCTCGGTGGTGTCGCCTTCGAGCTGCACGCGGCGCAGGGTGCCGATGGAGCTGTCGGCGGCGATGAATTCGACAAAGCAGCCGCCGCAGATCGCCTCGAAGCCGGCCTTGAGGCCGGGCCCTGGGCCCCACTCGGCGGCAAAGCCGTCATAGGTGTAGATGCGCAGGATTGGCACTTCTTCGGCGAAAGCGGGCGCGACGAACAGTCCGGATAGGACCGCAAGCGCCAGACGGGTGAATTTGACCATGGGTCATTCCCTTCGTTTGGTGTCACGGCCATGAGTGAAGGGATAGCGTCAATGGAGAGGACGCCGAGACGCCCTTGCCATCTCGAACTTCCTCCGCCAGCATGACCTGGTTCAGGTTCAATGGGTAATTCTCAGCTCCGGAACTTCCGGAACACCCCAGCGAGACGCCCCACACTTAATGAGAGCTTTGTGACAGTGCAAGACACTTCCGTGCCCGCGGCGGATGCGCCAATGGTCGTATTCGAAGGGCCCATGGCCATTGTGGGCGGCGGGGCGGTGGACCCGGCGCTGTTGCGCGAATTGGCGGATCGCGGTGTGGCGCTGGTGGGCGCCGATGGCGGCGCCGACGCCATCGGCGACGCCGGCCTGATGCCGGCGGCTATCATCGGCGACCTCGATTCGCTGGCCGACAGGACCGTGTGGGAAGAGCGCACCCGCGTCATCCACATTCCCGAGCAGATCACCACCGATTTCCAGAAGGCGCTCTATTCCACCAGCGCCCCGGTGACGCTGGCCTTGGGCATGACGGGCAAGAGGCTCGACCACACCCTGGCGGCGCTCAGCGCGGTGCTGCAATATGCCCCGACGCGCCGTCTGCTGTTGGTTGACGAGGTCGACGTGGCGCTGGCGGTCGTGGGCCCGATCCGCTTCGAGGCGGGGCCTAGGGAGCGCGTGTCGATCCATCCCCTGCTGCCGATCCGGTTTTTGCATTCGACGGGGCTGTATTATCCGATGGATGGGCTGTTGCTGGAGCCGGGCGGGCTGATCGGCACGTCGAACGAGGGCACTGGTGGCGCTGTGGAGATCGTGCCTGCTGATGCAACGCCCTGGCTGCTCATCCTGGGCAAGGAGCGGCTGTGGGACTTGATGGCCGCACATACATGACTTGCCCGGCCTCGTGGCTACGGTAAGATTGCGCCCCAGTGTTGGGGGACATGGACATGAGCGATCTGTCGGTTGAGCAGGCGGCGCTGCGCGCCAGTATTCACAAGAGCGGATTGATCTGGGGCAGCATTGCCGGCCTGGTCGTGGGTGGATTGGGCTACTGGCTTGCGGGGAGCCTTGACATGCTGCCGCGCGCGGCCATCGCGGTCATCGCCGCTGGTGGTGTCGGGTTCGCCAGCTATCGCGGCATTTTCGGCTCAGGGTCGAAGCAGGCGCAATGCGAGAAATGCGGCACGCCGTTCAGCGTCAGGGAGAGCGGACGCAGCGAGCGGCTGGTGTCAAGCGAACCTAGGAGCAAGGTCGAAGAGGCCGTGCCAGCGGAAGCCGTCGACAAGACGAAAGCCAAGCTCAGCGCCGCGCCTGCAAAGCCGGGCAAGGTGATGACCAAATGGATCGAGGACACCTATGAGGTCACCGTGACCTCGACCTGTGCCCATTGCCAGAATGTAACGACCCGCCTGCTCACCGAAACGCGCGAGCGCGACAAGCAGACCATCACGAAATGACAAAGGGCCACCCGAAGGTGGCCCTTTCCAACTGTGTCGGGGGCGCTCAGTGCGCCGCGGCGGCTTCCTTGACCGCGTCCTGCACCTTTTCGAAGGCGCGGACCTCGATCTGCCGGATGCGCTCGCGGCTGACGTCATATTGCTGGGCCAGCTCTTCGAGCGTCGCGGGATTGTCCTGCAGGCGGCGGGCCTGGAAGATGGCGCGCTCGCGCTCGTTGAGCACGTCCATGGCGCTGGTCAGCAGACCCATCCGCTCCGAGAATTCCTGGCTTTCGCCCAGGCTGGTTTCAGCACTTGGGGTATCGTCGACCAGCCAATCCTGCCATTCGGACGAACCTTCGTCGGCACGCATCGGCGAATTGAGCGAGGCGTCGCCCGAGAGGCGCGCATTCATGGATACCACGTCATCCTCGGTCACCTTGAGGGTGGTGGCAATCTGCTTGATCTGGTCAGGATGGAGCGAGCCGTCGTCCAGGGCGGCAATCTGGCCCTTCACCTTGCGCAGGTTGAAGAACAGGCGCTTCTGGGCGGCGGTGGTGCCGATCTTGACCAGGCTCCAGCTGCGCAGCACATATTCCTGGATGGCCGCGCGGATCCACCACATGGCATAGGTGGCCAGGCGGAAGCCCTTTTCGGGCTCGAAACGTTTGACCGCATGCATGAGGCCGACATTGCCTTCCGAAATGACTTCGGAAATGGGCAGGCCATAGCCGCGGTAGCCCATGGCGATCTTGGCCACGAGGCGGAGATGGCTGGTTATGAGTTTCTGGGCCGCACCGGGGTCCTGATGTTCCTTGTAGCGCTTGGCCAGCATGTATTCTTCATCCGGTTCCAGCATGGGGAACTTGCGGATTTCCTGAAGATAGCGGCTCAAGCCCCCTTCGGCGGAGAGGACTGGAAGATTGGTCTGGGCCATGGACGCACCCCTTTCTGGTTCCCCCGTATGGCACGGGCGGAAGCGTATCTGGCGATGGCCGTAACCGGCCCATCGGCAAACAACGATGAACTATATAGGACGCAATTGGGCGATTGTAAGAGCGCCAAGAGATTACAAATGCGCAATGTTGAGGAAGGTTCCCTCTTACCTCACCCAAAGGGAGAGGTGAGAAGAGCTACCGCGCAAATGCCTTGTCGTAGTTCTCCAGCGCATCCTCCAGCGCCTGCAGATCGGGCGGCAGCGGGGCTTCGAAGAACATCTCCTCCTTGGTTACCGGATGCTCGAAGCCCAGTTCCGCAGCGTGCAGTGCCTGGCGGCCGAGGGTCTGGATCGGACCGGCCACGTCGGGCGGCAGCTTGTTGATCTTGGTGGCGTAGCCGGCGGCATAGACCGTGTCGGCGACCAGGGGATGGCCGATATGGGCCATATGCACGCGGATCTGGTGGGTGCGGCCGGTTTCGAGATGGCACTGCACCCGTGTGATGTCCCAGCCGACATCGCCGAAGCGGGCCTCGACGAAATAGTGGGTGATGGCCTCGCGTCCATCCTTGCGCACCGCCTGCTTGAGGCGATTGTTCTGGTCGCGGCCGAGGGGCGCGTTGATCGTGCCCTTGGCGGTTTCGGTGGAGCCCCAGACGAAGGCGATATAGGCCCGGTGCAGCGGCCCGGTGCGGCCATGATCGGCGAATTGCTCGCTGAGGTGCTTGTGCGCCTTCTCGGTCTTGGCGGCGACCATGACGCCTGATGTGTCGCGATCGAGCCGGTGCACGATGCCGGGGCGCTTGACGCCACCAATGCCGACCAGGCTATCGCCGCAATGGAACAGCAGCGCATTGACCAGCGTGCCATCGGGCGAGCCGGGGGCGGGATGGACCACCATGCCGACCGGCTTGTTGACGACGATGAGCTGATCGTCCTCGTAGAGGATGTCGAGCGGGATATCCTCGGGATGGGGTTCGGCATCCTCGGGGGGTGGGGCAAGAAGAACGATTGTCTCGCCCGCCTTTAGCCGGTATTTGGGCTCGCTGACGGTCGTGCCGTCGATGCTGACGGCGCCGGACAGGATCAGGTCCTTGATGCGGCTCCGGCTTAGCACGGTATGGGCCTTGGCCAGGGCGCCATCGAGCCGTTCGCCGGCCATGCCGGCATCGACGACGACTTCGACTTCCTCGCCCTCGAACTCTAGTGCGGTATTTTCGACCATGAGCGATCCTAACGAGACTGGACAAAAGGCCGATGCGCCGCTGACGCCGGAAGCCATTGCCATGCTGGGGAAGGCGCGCCGCTCGTTCGGTATTTCGATCGGCATCCTGTTGCTGGGCTTTATGGCGATTGGCATCGCCCTTGTCTATCGCGTGATGCGCGATGCGCCGCCACCGGCGGTAGCGGAACGCGTGGTATTGCCCAATGGCGTCGAGGTGGTTTCGGCCGTGGTCAGCGAAGGCGCGATCAATGTGACCTATACGGCGGACGGGGTCACGACGCTGGCGCTGTTCGACCAGGCGACGGGGGAATTGACGCGGAGCGTGGTGATCGGGGAGTAGTGGAGTCCACCTCTCCCTCCCAGAGCTCGATCGTCACCCTCGGGCTTGACCCGAGGGGACTTCACTTTGCGGGGCGCACTGTTAAGTACAGTGCCCTCGGGTCAAGCCCGAGGGTGACGGCTGGTGGTGGGGCACGCGAAGCGCCGCTCCGCTACCGCCCCTGGATTTCCTTGAGCGCCGCCATGCGGTCGGTCACCGAGCCGCGCTTGCGGTCGCCCTTGGCGGGCTTGGCCGGCAGCGTGTCGCTGCCCTCGCCGTCGTCGGCGAAACGCTGGACGCGGTCGAACAGGCTTTCCTCGCTGGCGCTGGGCACTGCTGTCTCGGTATCCACCGCATAGACCAGCCGGCTGACGCTGGCGGCAATGTCGTTGAGTTTTTCGCGCAGATAGGCTTCCTCGATCCGCTCGGTATCCCAGTCCGCCAGGATGGTGGATTCGACGTTGCTCACCTTCTTGCGCAGCGTCTCCAACTCGGCTTCGAGGTTGAGCTTGTCGGCCAGCAGCAGCTCGGCGCGACCTTCGGATTGCTCCACCACCTGGCTGGTTTCGGCCAGCAGGGCGTTGAGGCGGTTCTCGGCGCTGGCGATGCGGGCCTCGGCAACCACCAGGCTATCGGCCTGGGCGTCCTTCTTGTCGTCCCTGGTGGTCAGCGCCGCGCGCATCTGGGCGATGGCTGCTGTCGCCTCGACGCTGCGGCGGTCGGAGGTCTCGAGCCGGGCCAAAAGGCTGCGGGCCTGGTCTTCGAGGAAGCTGGCGCGCTTGCGCTCGATGGCGAGGGTGGTGGTCAGGCGATCGATGTCCTCGTCATAGTCGCCGGTCAGCGGCTTGCCGTCGGCGTCGGTGCCACGGGGCAGGCCACCCCGCAGCGTGTCGCGCAGCTTTGCGACTTCCTCGCTGCGCGTATCGAGCTCGCGGTCGCGCATGCGCAGGCGCTGGGCGAGGTCGGTGCCCTCGCGCTCGAGTTCCGCGACGCGGGCGCGCAGTTCGGCTTCACGGGCTTCGAGTTCCCGGACCACGGCCAGATGCTGGTCGCGCTCGGCCTTGAGCAGGCCCAGGTCGCTGCGCTTCTGGTTGACGTCGCCCAGCTGTTCGGCGAGCCGCTTGCGCAGGGTCTCGACATTCATTTCGAGCCGGCGGGTGGAGAGCGCGAATTCGGCGCGCAGCTGATCCTTGTCGGCGCGGAATTCGGCCATGGTGATGGGCGTAGCGGCCTCGATGCGGCGCTTGGTGAGGCGCACCGCCCGCTTCCACACTGCCGGCAGGATGATCAGCGCCACCAGGCCCGCAACCAGCAGGCCCAGCGCGAAATACATGATGTTCTCGATGACCATCGGCCAAACTCCGCAGCCGCACCGGCCTGCAATACGGGCAATCCCTATCTGGCAGCAATGGCAGGCGGCCGCCATGTTTGCCAGCGGTTAACCCTAACGGGTTTGGGGCTCGGCGTCACGGCCAAGCTGGCATTCTAGGTCGCAAAACCGTTGGTAGCGGGCAGCGGCGTTGGCAGGTTCGGCTCTCCAAGCATTCCGCGCAGCTCGATTTCGATGTCGCGACAAATCTGGCTGATGGGGACGTCGTTGGCATTCCCCTCGAAAGGATTGGACGTACTTTCGCCGACTTGGTCGAGCGACAGGTACATCCATCCCAGCAGTGTGCTGAACGGAATCGCCAGCCAGATCGTAGCCGCACCAAGCACGGCGCCGGCCTTGCCGAGATCGGCAAAGATGGGCACCGCGCCAAACGGCAGTATCGTGCAGAATATGGCGACGAACATCGTGCCGACGATGGCGTACTGGCGGGGGTAGGGATTGTTCTTGATCCGGTCGGCTCGGCTCTGCAGGTCATGCATTTCGCGCATCGACTTCATCAGCTCGCCGTAAATCTGCGGAGGGAGGGCGCTTTCCTTGAACAACTGGTTGAGGTGGCGGGTCTGCAGATCGAGCACCTGCGGGGCGGGATGGCGCGCCTCAAGGACCATCTCGGCCTCGGCCGTCAGCAAGGGTCTGATCTCCGTCTGCAGGGAGCTCTCGTCCTCCGCGATATGGTAGCGCTTGCGAAACTCGGCATTGCTCGGCCGCGCCATCGTTTCCCAGGGCATGGGGCGGCGCAACGAAAAGCGCAATGCGGTGAGCCAGGCCAGATGCCGGTGAATGAGGGCGCGCGCGGTATCGGGGTCAGCGAAGTCCCGGCAGAGGCTCGCCCATACTCGGCTGATGGCCGAAATCTGCGCAAAGAGCTGAAGGGCTTCCCCGCTACGGGCGAGAACCTGGGCATTCTTGAAGCCCGCGATCAGCGACACGGTGGTGCCCAGCATGATGACCACCGGCCATGGCACGCTGAATCCGGCTATTCCGGGAATATGATAGACCCCGATCGCCAGGAGGCTGACCACGATCATGTAGATCACACTGCGCCGTGACCAGAGCGCAAAATCGATCAGCCGATATGACCGTCCTACATGCATCTCGCGTCCTGCCAATGCTATTTGACATGCGCCTGACGTTACCGACCCGCAGGGCCGATGGCCAGCGGCCGGACGTGGCCGTCAGAAGGGATTCCAGGTCGGCTCGTTGGTGAATTTGAGGTAGCCGATATTGATGCCGAGGCGCGCGCCGACGCCGGAGCGGATGGGCACCATCACGATGTTGGAGCGCTTGATCACGGTCATGCCGAAGCCGCCCACGATATAGGCCGAGCCATCGACGCCGACGAAGCGGCCAAGCACGTCCTGGATCTGGTTGAGGTTATAGACCAGCATCATGACCTTGGAGCCATCGCCGCCAATGTCGAAGCCAACCGAGGGGCCCTGCCAATAGACGTTATATTCGCCGGCATTGCGGGTGTAGAGAACGCCTTCGCCATAGCGGGCGCCGGCAAACAGGGCGCCGCCGGCATCCTCGCCGAGAATGTAGCCATTGGGCAGGCCGAACTGGCTGACCGCGCGCTCGACCAGCGAGGCGAGGCCCTGGCTGGCAGAGCCGAAGAATTCCTTGCCGCTTTCGACCAGGTCTTCGCCGGCATAGGTGTCGCTGAGCGAGCCCTGGGCGAAGGCGGCGGGCACCGGTGCGGCCAGGGCGGCCACCAGGGCGACAAAAAGGGCTAGACGCTTGAACATCGAAATCTCCCGGGCGAAGGCAAAGCGGGCGGTTACGGAGTCGTTAAGGCTTGAACCGTAGTTTTGTAAGGCGGACTTTGGTCGCCGGCATGCCGATCATTGGATCAATGATGAAGCAAACCTCTAAACAAATCTTAACCATGCTTGCCTTTGTTTTGCCGCTATTGGGCATGGCCTGGCTCGCCATTCTGCCGGTTCGGGCGCAGTCGGTGGTGACGCTTTTCGTCACCAATCCGCTGACGGGCGTGGGTATCTATGGCATGGACCCGGTCAGCTATTTCACCGAGCCCGAGCCGCTGCAGGGGCGGGCGGATTTCGAGTATATCTGGCAGAACGTGCCCTGGCATTTCGTCACCGCGGCCAATCGCGACATCTTCAAGGGCTCGCCCGAAATCTATGCGCCGCAATTTGGCGGCCATGGTGCCATGGGCATGGCCCGTGGCTATGTGGCGGACAGCAATCCTTCGATCTACGTGGTGTTCAAGCAGCGCCTCTACCTGTTCTATTCGGCTGCCAATCGCGAGGCCTTCCTGCTGGCGCCCGATGCGGCGGCAATCGCGGCCGAGGCCAATTGGGCGGTGCTGTCCAAGGACCTGTCGATCAACTAGGTCGGCACAGGGCGCGCATTTCGCCTGTCCACTATTGCCGATCACCCTCTAATGTCTGGGAAACTGATTCTATGGAGACTGCACGGATGGACATCATCGAGCTCAAGGCAACCGATCTGGCGGCCATGCTGTGCTCCAGGGTCTGCCATGACCTGATCAACCCCATCGGGGCGATCGGCAACGGGCTCGAAGTGCTGGCTGATCCCAACCAGACCGATATGGCCGAGGGGGCGCGCGACCTGATCGCCAGCGCCGCCCGGCAGAGCCGCGCCAAGCTCGAATTCGCGCGCCTCGCCTATGGGGCATCGTCCACCTCGGGTACCGATATCGACACGCGCGAATGCGAGCGCGTGGCGCGCATCCTGTTCGAGATCGAGAAGGCCGATCTCGAATGGAACGTGCCGCTGATCCTTCTGCCCAAGCACAAGGCCAAGCTGTTCATGAACATGCTGTTGATCGCCGCCATGTCGGTGCCGCGCGGCGGCCAGGTGACGGCATCGATCATCGGCGATGCTGGCAACGAGAAGTTCGAGTTCACCTCCAAGAGCGATCCGGAAAAGCGGCAGAAGACGCTGGTGCCCTCGGGCGCCGCGGGGCTGCTGTCCGGCATGCCCGAAGAAGGCTTTGTCGATGCCCGCGGCATCCAGCCGTTCTATACGGGCCTGCTGGCCCGCATGACCGATATGGAGATCAATATCGGCATCGAGAACGACATGTTCTACCTCACCGCCACGCCCAAACCGGCCGGCGCGGCGCTGGAACAGCCGACAGCGTGATGAGGTGACGCCAAACGTCAGCAGTCTGCTAACCAATTCCTAGGATGTGCTACTCATAATCGAACGAGCGTTAGCCTCCGCGGAGTCCCTCGGGAATGAAATCCTGCCTGATCGTCGATGACTCGAGTGTGGTGCGCAAAGTGGCGCGCCGCATCCTCGAGGACATGGACTATATCGTCGAGGAAGCCGAAGACGGGCAGGACGCCTTCGACAAATGCCGCCAGGAAATGCCGGACGCCATTTTCCTCGACTGGAACATGCCCATCATGAGCGGGCTGGAATTCCTCAAGCTGCTGCGGGCCTATGTCGGCGGCGACAAGCCGCATATCGTCTATTGCACCGTCGAGAATGACATCGGCGCCATCGCCATGGCGCTCAAGGCCGGCGCCAGCGACTACATGATGAAGCCCTTCGACCGCACCATTCTCGAAGCCAAGTTCGACCTGGGTTCATCGCTCGCCGCCTAGGCGATTTTTTCAGCCCTGCCAAGCAGATAGGTCTTTTCACGCTCGTTGCGGGTCAGTTCCGCGGCACGGCGGAATTCCAGCATTGCCTCGGTATGCCGGCCTAGCTTGCCGAGCAGGTCGCCCCGCACGCCATAGAGCAGGTGATAGTTGCGGAGCGTCGGATCGTCCTTGATGGCATCGATCAGCACCAGGGCGGCGGCCGGGCCCTCGGCCATGGACACCGCCACGGCGCGGTTGAGCTCGATCACCGGCGACGGTGTTACCCGGGCCAGGGTGGCGTAGAGCGCGGCAATCCGGGCCCAGTCGGTATCGGCGCCCCTGCGGGCGCGGGCGTGGCAGGCGGCGATGGCGGCCTGGAGCGCATAGGGCGCATTCTCGCCGCCCAGGGCGATGGCCCGGTCGAGCGCCGCCAGGCCGCGGCGGATCAGCAACTGATCCCAGCGCGAGCGATCCTGATCGAGCAGCAGCACCGGCTCGCCCCGGCTGTCGGTGCGGGCGGCAGTGCGAGAGGCCTGGATTTCCATCAGGGCTACAAGGGCATGGACTTCAGCGTCATCGGGCGACAGCCGGGCCAGCGTACGGCCCAGGCGCATGGCCTCCTCGCACAGCTGGGGGCGGATCAGGTCGTCGCCCGAGGTGGCCGAATAGCCTTCGTTGAAGATGAGATAGAGCACGCCCAGGACCGAGCCCAGCCGTTCCTCGCGCTCGGCGCCAACAGGCACTTCGAAGGGAATGCCGGCATCAGCGATGGCCTTCTTGGCGCGGACGATCCGCTGGCCGATGGTGGGTTCGGCGGCGAGGAAGGCGCGGGCGATCTCTTCGGTGGTGAGGCCGCCCAGCAGGCGCAGCGTCAGCGCGACCCTTGATTCTGCTGGCAAAATCGGGTGGCAGGAGGTGAAAATCAGCCGCAGCAGGTCGTCGCCGACATCGTCGTCGAGGTTCTCGATGATGTCGGCCTCGTGGTCGGGTGCATCGTCCTCGATGATGCGGCCGACTTCTTCGAGCTTGGTGGCGGCCATCTTGCGGTGGCGGAAATAGTCGATGGCGCGTCGTTTGGCGGTCTGCATCAGCCAGGCGCCAGGATTGGTGGGAACACCGGTTTCCGGCCACTTCCTGAGGGCAATGACCAGCGCGTCCTGCGCCAGTTCCTCGGCCAGCGAGATGTCGCGGACCATGCGGGTCAGCCCCGCGATGAGCCGGGCCTGCTCGATTTTCCAGACGCTGGTGATGGCGCGATGGGTTTCGGATTCGCTCATGGTGGCGGATGAAACCAGCATCGGTGTCCAGTCGCAACCACTTCGTGGCGAAGGAAAATGGGAGGCCGCTGCCTCCCATTGCGGCACGGCCTATTGGCCCATGAAGCCGGCGGGCGTTTCGCCCTGCAGGAATGGCTCGATGAAGCCATGGAGCAGGTCGACCTGATTGATGACGGCGGTGTGGGACGTCGCGGGCAGGATGGCCAGGCGAGAGGGGGAGAGCGGCGCGCCCATGTCACCCATTTCTCCGCCGCCCAGCAGGCGGAACATGGCCACGTTGTGCTCAAGGGTGGAGACATCGGCGTCGCCGGCTATGATCAGCACTGGGGTCTGGAGCGCCTTGACGTCCGCCTCCCAGGCCATGGGCTCGTGCTCGAGGTCAATCAACCTCTCGACCACGGCGCGGAAGCCGTCGGGATTGGGCGCGAGCTTCTTCCACTCGTCTTCCATGGGGGTGCCGACGAACATTTCGGGGGACATCTGGGGGATGAAGGCGGTGAATGCCGGCTGCCAGCCGGAGACGTCATAGCCCACGGAGGCCGTCACCAACTGATCAACCTTTTCGGGGTGGTCGATGGCGAGACGCAGGGCGGCGGCGGCGCCCATGGAATAGCCGAATATGTCGGCGTTCTCGATGCCGACCTCGTCCATGAAGGTGGCGACGTCGCTGGCGAGATTGGGATAGGTGATGGGCCGGTCGATATCCTCGGTGCGACCGTGGCCCTGAAACTCAAGGGCGTAGACCTTGTGGGTCTCGGCCAGCCTGGGGATGATCTCACCCATGGTGGGGATGTTCATGTAGGCGCCATGCAGGACGATCAGCGGCTCACCCTCGCCGCTGACTTCATAATACATCTGCATGCCGTTGACCTCGACCGTCTGGCCCACGGGCTCGGACTGGGCAAAGGCGGCTGCGCTCATGAGGATGGCTGCGGCAATGGTGATGGCAGGGCGGATCATTCTTGTCTCCTTGGCTGGCGCGCGGCTCCCGACCGCGCTTCTGCCTGAACGACGAGTGGCTGCGTGGCACTTCGACGGGCCAACGAAAATAATCTGCACTGGTCCCCGGCTGCTGTCAGATTGGGTTCATCCTAGCGTCGCTATAGCGGCGCCACCAAACAAGGGGACAACACCAATGCGTCGCACTGCCTTTACCTGCCTGCTGCTCGCGGCTTCGGCCGTTCCTGTTCTGGCCGAGGAGTCGCCCATCGCCAATACCTGGATCGACCAGGTGTCGCGCAGCGGTCCGGCTGCGCCCGAGCCGTGGGGAACAGTCAAGCAGGTCTATGGCGTCACCATTGGTTCGGAATCCGTTGTGCTGGAGGAAACCCAGCTTGCCGATCTGGCTGCCAGGCTCGGCGCCGAGGCGCAGCATTGGGGCGAGGCCGGCGAGGCCGTCAGCTGGGCCTGCCTCAGCCGCAATGCGGAAACGCTCTGGCTCTATTCGGATGGCGAGATGGGCGATGGCGCGGTGACGGGCGTGGGCATCGATGTGCGCGATGCGGCTCCTGCCTCGGCCAAGTGCGGCACCTGGCCGGCCGACATGAATGCCGATCTGGGGATCATGGGCATTGGCCTGCCCACCGACGTGATTATCGGCAACTACCTGACCGGACAGCCGGACGAGTACGGCTGGTTCCGCAGCGTCAACCTCACCCCGGCCGCCACCGCGCCTTTCGAGATCTGGCAGGAGCTGACCTTCCGCGCCAATGAGGATGGCGTGGTCAATGCCGTGGCGGTGATGCAGGAAACCGGCGACTGACCTGAAACTAGACCGGCTGCTGCACCATCCGTCCGGGCCGGCGCAGCAGCCATTCAACGACGAGCAACGGCAGTAGCCAGCTGGCCCAGGCGGTGATGTCATAGGTCTTAAGCATCGGCATGCCTGTCGCCATAAGCGGCAGCATCATCAGCCGCAGCACGACGGCTGCGAAGGTCAGCGCTGCCGAGCGCATCATCCAGGCCCTGTGCGCCGCGATCCGGCGCGCGCGTGCCAGCAGGAAGGCCCGGGCGGTGGTTGCCACCCAGATTACGGCCAGCAGGGCAAAGCCCGTTGTGGCCCATGTTGAGCCCTGGAAACGCGGCAGCATCAGCAGCGAGCCGATGGCGGCGATGGCGATGGACACGGCGTAAGCATAGCCGATGGCGCGGTGTATGCGACGATGCCCGTTGCGCAGGCCGGCCCAGAACTGGAAGGGTGCCAGCAGCAGCGCCAATGGAGCAAAAACGATATGGGCGTAGAGCGGGAGCTTCTCGCTGTCCAGGTAATGAACCAAGTGTGGTGCTGCCTGATCGAAGCCGATGGCGGTTGCCAGTGTCACGACAACGAAGGCCAGTGCCGCGATGACGATGGAGAGAAACCAGAAAAGCCCGGTCGAGGCTCGCTGCATCAGCATGATGGTATCCATCTAGACAGTGTAAAGTTTCTGCAAGATGAAGCGCTATCTTTGCGCTGTCAAGATTGATATGCATTTTCTATGAGCGGTTCTGACTATCACCATGGCGACCTGCGCAATGCGTTGGTGCTCGCCGGCCTCGACATACTCGACCAGGAGGGACTGGAGGGACTGAGCCTGCGGAAGGTGGCGGCCCGCGCCGGCGTTTCACATGCCGCGCCCGCGCATCATTTCGCCAACCGGGAAGGGCTGTTCGTCGCCATCGCGGCCCATGGTTTCGACCGGTTTCGCGACTACATGCTGGAAGATCGTTTTGCCCAGGGAACCGGGCCGCGCGAGCAACTGTTCGGCATCTGCCGTGGCTACCTGCGGTTCTCGCGCGAGCAGCGGGCCCTGTTCCGCCTGAACTTCAGCTTCGAGTACAAGAACCATCCCGATGGCGACCTGCAGGCGGCCTCGCTACGCGCCTACAACGTTCTGGTCGACGTGTGCGCCCTGTTCGAGCCGGATCCTGCCGGCCCCGGTATCAACGAACTCAAGGTGTGGTCGACCGTGCATGGCTACGCCACGCTGTCGCTGTTCCGGCGCGGCCAGACACCTCAGGGCGAACCGGTTCCGATCGAACTGCTGTTGCCCGATCTCAAGCCGCTTGCGCAGGGCTAGCAGGTCGAGGCGGGTGACTGTTTCGTAATGCCGAGACCGGTGGCGTTGGCGAGGCAGCGGGCCACAATGAGGCGGTGAAATGGGTAGACCAGCGTCAGGTAGGTGCGGCCAAGCAGGTTGTGTGGCCGCACCCAAGTGCTGAGGGCCACCAGGTCATCCTGCCGCGAGCGCAGGATGGAGATGCGGAAATCGAGGTGCTTGTCATCGCTGCCGAGGATGACCTCGTCGTCGGTGGCGGCGTGGACAGCGAAAATGCCGGGATAGGTGGCCGAGACGATCTCGTCACGCGTCGGGGGCCGCAAATCAAGCTCGGTGCCCGTCTTGAGGCCGAGGGGGGTGACCAGCCTGTCGCGCAGCGCCAGCAAGGCAACAACCCAGCGCGGTATGTTGAAGAAGGTGGCGATGGTGAGGGTGGCGGCGTCGGGGGCAGGGTGGGGCAGTGGCACCGATTGTCCGTCGAGGAAGTCGCCGTTGGCGTAGTACCGCCGCAGCAGACCCTTTGCGGGATAGTCATAGTTGCGGGCCATGCCGATCCTCCGTCAGTCGATGAAGGCAGCATAGAGGCGGATCGATCGGCGGCGCCTACGAAATGGTGTCGCAGCGGCGAGGCGCCACAGGGCACAAACAAAAGCCCCGCGCGAGTGATCGCGCGGGGCTTTTGTTGACGCCGGAGCCTGGGAGCCTAGGCGACGTTCTCGCTATAGACTTCGTCTGCATCGGGCTCGCGCAGCACGTAGCCGCGGCCCCAGACGGTCTCGATGTAATTCTTGCCACCGGTGGCCACGCTGAGTTTCTTGCGGAGCTTGCAGATGAACACGTCGATGATCTTGAGCTCGGGCTCGTCCATGCCACCATAGAGATGGTTGAGGAACATTTCCTTGGTGAGCGTGGTCCCCTTGCGGAGGGAGAGCAGCTCGAGCATCTGGTATTCCTTGCCGGTGAGGTGCACCCGCTGGGTCTGCACTTCGACGGTCTTGGTATCCAGGTTAACCGTGAGATCGCCGGTCTGGATGACCGACTGGGCGTGACCCTTGGACCGGCGGACGATGGCGTGGATGCGGGCCACGAGTTCGTCCTTGTGGAAGGGCTTGGTCATGTAGTCGTCGGCGCCGAAGCCGAGACCACGAACCTTGTCCTCGATACCGGCCAGACCGCTCAGGATCAGGATCGGCGTCTGAACCTTGGCGACGCGCAGGGTGCGAAGCACCTCGTAGCCGCTCATGTCGGGCAGGTTCAGGTCGAGAAGGATGATGTCGTAATCATAGAGCTTACCAAGATCGACGCCTTCTTCACCGAGATCGGTGGTGTAGACGTTGAAGCTTTCGGACTTCAGCATCAGCTCGATGCTCTGCGCCGTAGCGCTGTCGTCCTCAATAAGGAGTACCCGCATTATATTCCCCTTGCCATTCGTTCCTGCTGGAACCGTGGGACCTCGACTGCCCACGCCAACCCTACTGGATATGACTGAACCCTAAGCCCAAATAGTTAACAAAGTTTAATTCGGTTCGGCAATACGCAAACGACGTTAGGGTAAATTAAGTCTAAGTCGTTGAAATTTAAGGGTTAATCTTATTGAATTTTCTTAAGAAAATGGTTTAAGAAGAGGTTTCAACCGACTCTTTCGACTCAAGCAATTGTGGCTATGTCAGGGGGTTGGCGGGTGGTCGGTCCGAAGTGGCGGACGGACGGGGCCAAACCCTCAAATAGCGCGTTTTGCTTAATGATCGGTTACTGTGTGATTCGTGGCCTGAGACGATTCGAGCGACCGGGAAACCATAGTTTGATGATGTCGACGAAGGGAAGCTGAACGCGAAATGAAGGCACTGATCTCTGCGATCGATGCGATTGACGATGTCGAGGTGTTCGGCCGCGTCAAATCCGTGCAGGGGCTGCTGATCGAAATCGTCGGCCCAGTGCGCGAGTTGCGGGTAGGCGGCCGGGTGCAGATCGAAACCGTCAATGGCGAGCGGCTGGGCGCGGAGATCATCGGCTTCAAGGATGGGCACGCGCTCTGCCTGCCGTTTGGGCAGCTGAGCGGGGTTCGACTGGGCTGCAAGGCAGTGTTCCAGCGCCATGATGGCGCGGCCTTTCCGTCGCAGGGCTGGCTTGGCAGGGTGATCAATGCCGATGGCGAGCCGATCGACGGCAAGGGGCCGCTGCCGCGCGGGGCGACGCCCTATCCGCTGCGGCAGAACCCGCTGCTGGCGCATGACCGGGTGCGCGTGGGCGATCCGCTGGAGCTGGGGGTGCGGTGCCTCAATACGTTCACCACGCTGTGCGAGGGCCAGCGCATGGGCATCTTTGCCGGCTCAGGCGTGGGCAAGTCGGTGCTCATGTCCATGCTGGCGCGCAATGCCAATGTGGATGTGGCGATCATCGGGCTGATCGGCGAGCGCGGCCGCGAAGTGCACGAATTCATCCAGGAATATCTGGGCGAGGAGGGGCTGGCGCATGCGGTGGTGGTGGTCGCCACCTCGGACGAGGCGGCGCTGATGCGCCGGCAGGCGGCCTATATGAGCCTGGCGCTGTCGGAATATTTCCGCGACCAGGGCCTGCGGGTGCTGTGCATGATGGACAGCCTGACCCGCTTTGCCATGGCGCAACGCGAGATTGGCCTGGCCATCGGGGAACCTCCGACGGCCAAGGGTTATCCACCGACGGTGTTCACCGAATTGCCACGATTGCTCGAACGCGCGGGTCCAGGCACAGCCACGACAGGTTCTGTTACCGGACTGTTTACCGTTTTAGTCGAAGGTGATGATCACAATGAGCCCATTGCGGACGCCGTGCGCGGTATTCTGGATGGGCACATCGTAATGGAGCGCGGGATCGCCGAGCGGGGACGCTACCCGGCGGTCAACGTGCTCCGGTCCATCTCGCGCACCATGCCAGGGTGCGTGCCGGTCGAAGTCCGGCCCGTCCTGCAAAAGGCGCGAGAGCTCATGTCCATCTATTCGGACATGGAGGAACTGATCCGGCTGGGGGCTTACCGGAAAGGGTCAGATCCGAAAGTGGACCGCGCGATCGCCATCAATCCCGCGCTCGAGGCGTTTCTCGGGCAGCAGCGGGAAGAGACGACGACCATCGCCGAGGGCTACAAAATGCTCGAAGCGATCGTCGACGAGGCGGGTGCGGCGGGCTGATGGGACAGTGTATTTGTCCCGGAACTGACTTGGTGTGTAAGGAGTACAGGTCTTGAAATCGCGCAGCGAGAGCCTCATTCGGCTCAAGAAGTTCCAGGTGGATGAGAAGCGCCGTCAGGTCGCGCAGATCGAAATGATGATTGCCGATTTCGAACGCATGGCGTCCGAACTCGACCAGCAGATCGAAATCGAGCACACCAAGACCGGCATTTCCGACGTCGCCCATTTCGCCTATTCGACCTTTGCCAAGGCCGCGCTGACGCGGCGCGACAACCTGCTCAACTCCGCCAGCGACATGCGGGGCAAGCTCGAAGCGGCCCAGGATGGACTGGCCGAGGCGCTCGAAGACCTCAAGAAGGTCGAACTGCTGGACCAGCGCGAGCACCAGCGCGAGGCTGCCGAGCAGCTCAAGGTCGAGCAAAGCGAATATGACGAGATCGGCCGACTGCGGTTTTCGCGGCAGTAACTGACTTATGGCGAGTGTCTGGGCGGAAGCGCCCCGGCAGCCGGGGCGCGGGCGCGATTGCTAGGCGGCTATGCCGCTGGTCTGTCCACCACCGGCCAGCACGATGGCCTCGACCATCTCGTCGAGCTTGTCCAGGGCCAGCCTGATTTCATCGAGTGTCGCGGTTACGCCTGCGGGCGACCGCCGAAGTGCCGGCGCGTTGGGCAGGGCATTGGCGTCCGACAGCCAGCGCGCCAGCAGCGCCCGCTTGCGGGCGATGGTCAGCAGCGGATCGGCGACGATTTCGCGGGGGTGGTAGTAACCGACGAAGTCGGCACGCGTGATTTCGGCGATGTCGAAGGGATTGGTAACGAGATCGAGGTCAGTCCTCATAGCTACATCCTCAATTGAGCAACATAGATACAGGGAGAAGCTTCAGCTCTCACCCGGCAGCCGCCGGGCAATATCGATCTGGTATTTCTGTTGCCGATTTCAAGGGGTTGGCAGCGACTCGCTGGCGGCGGTCAGGGCGCGATCGACATGCGCTGGGTTTCGCGCTGGTCGGCATAGGTTGCCGGATCGTAAGCGGGCTGGGTTTCGAGCTGCTCGCGCGTCGTGTTGAGAAACAGGTAGCGGTTGCCGAAGGTATCGGCGGAGAAGACCAGGTTGTCGTAGCCCACCGCGACGGGCTTGGCGCCCAGGCCCAGGAAGCCGCCGACATCGACGATAACGGCGTCGAAGCTGCCATCGGGGTTGGCGATGACATCCCCGATGGTGCCGATCTGCTCGTCATTAATGCCATAGACGCCGATGCCGCGCAGGTCCTCGGCCGTGAGGCCGGCTTCGTCGAATTCGGAAAAGCCGGAGCGGTCAAGCGGGGTGGTGATGGTGGGGCGCTCGGACTGATCGGTGGTCAAAGCGGGGTCGATATCGGTGGTGTCGTTGGGGTCGCCGTCGACCAGCTGGTCCTCTTCCTCTTGCGGGGTCAGCGCGGTCTCGCCCGTCATGGCCTCGCTGTCGGACCAGGCGAAGGCGGGGGCCGCGGCAAGCGCGTCGGCCGTGGTGGCAAGCACCCAGCGGCGGGAGCCGTGCTCGCGCTGGGCCCATTTGAGCTGGGCGAAATCAACAGCCACATCCTTTTCGCCGACGCCGAGGAAACCGCCCACGCTGATGACCACCGCTGATATGCCGAGCCCTGATGTTACCACCATGTCACTGACGGTGCCGATTTCCTCGGCGGAATCCTCGATCGAGGAAAAGACGGTTTCGCCCAGCAGGCGGGTGACCAGCACGTCCTGGCCGCTGGCCGCATAGCCTTGCGAGAGCACGGTGGGTGGCGTGAGCCCGCTCTGTTCCAGCTCGGTGGCCGGCGCAGCGGCCTGCCCGAAAGCGGGGGAGAGCAGCAGCAACAAGGTCATGGCCGGCGCAGTGACGAGCGAACGCAGCATATGGGGTCTCCTGTGACGCAGATGGGCCGGCCCGAGGGCCGGCCCATCCAGGGGATAATCCGCGAGGGACCAGTTGGTTGCCGGAGCGGCCGGCCAACGACTACAGGTCGGTGGCGCGGAGGCTAGGATCGGCCGCGTAGGCGGCTTCGTCATATTCGGGGGCAGCTTCGAGCTGCTCGCGAGTGAAGTCGCTATAGACCAGCAGATCGCCATCGGCATTGGCAGCGAATTCAAGGTTTTCCATGCCCACGGCAACCCGCTTCTGGCCAATGCCGAGGAAGCCACCAAAGTCGACCAGCATGGCGTCGATCTTGCCATCCTGGGTCAGCAGCAGGTCTTCGACTTCGGCAATGTCGTCGCCATCGGGGCCAATCACGGTGGCGTCGGTGAGGTTCTCGGCCGTCAGGGCTTCGGCCTCAAGGGGCTCATAGCCTTCCCGGGCCATCGGCGCGGCGCCGTCAGCGGCCGGGGCCATGGCGTTATCCGCTGCCGGGGCAGCAGGGGCGGCCGGATCGGCTGGAGCCATTGCGTCGGTCTCGGCATCTACGGCGTCAGCGTTGGCATCGACCTCATCAGCATCGACGGGCTCATCGTCCGACCAGACGAAATCCGGTGCTGCGGTGAGCGCATCAGCCGTGGTAGGGAGCACCCAGCGTTCCGTATTGTCGGCAGCGAGGGTGAATTCAAGCTGCTGGAAGTCGACGGCGACGGCCTTTTCGCCGATGCCGAGGAAGCCGCCCACGGCGATGACCACGGCCTTGATCTGACCGTTCTCGTCGAAGACGATATCGTCGATATTGCCGATTTCCTCGGCGTCGTCGCCGGCGCTGGAATAGACGGGCTGACCGATCAGGCGGGTGCCGAGATTGTCGGTATCAGCGGCGACATAGCCGGCCGACATGTCCCAGGGCTCGTTGACATCGGTTTCTTCCATGGCGCCCGATTCAACCGGGGTGGCCTCGGTTGCGGCCGGCGCAGCTGCGTCGGCAGGGGCTGCCGGATCGGCAGGAGCTTCAGTGGTTGCGGGGGCCGCCGGATCAGCGGCAGGCGTGGCATCCTGGGCGATGGCGCCGCCCGCGAGCAGTGCGGCAAGGGCGGTGGTGGCCAAAAGGGTGCGGATCATTATAGGCTCCGTAGGTTCATCGTTGAGGTGAACGGGCCGTGCGGTGCAAAACTTTGCCGGTGGAGCACCGTGCGGCCCATGATGCCTCGACAACGCGACGACTGCGCGAGATGTTCCGACGCTTTTGTCGAGCTGACCGATGACGAATTGAAAAAGGCCGACCTCGAAAACGAGATCGGCCTTCTCCGCCTCCCTGGCGGTTTTTGTTCTGGGTGCTGCGCTGCCATGGGCGCGCAAGCTGCCCGACATCGCCGACAATAGCGCAAATGCCGGGGCAGGGAATGGCTCGTCGAGCGACAGGCTTAAGAGCGCGCTAACTGGTTAATGGGGCAGGCGGCGCCCATGCACCAGGTCGTGCACGAAGCCCAGTTTTTCGATCACCGCGGGCGTCAGGATGAACGGGTAGGCATCCGGGTGGCCCATGGCGCGGTTGAGATTGTTGAGCATGGAGGCCAGCGGCACCCAGTTGTCGATGATGGTCTGCACGTCGCGCTGCACATAGGGGTCGAAATCGACATGCACGGCAAGGCCAACATCTTCGGTGCGGGGGCGGGCGCGCACACCGAAGGCCGAGGCCATTTCCACGGTGTCGGTGATGTGGAGATAATGCGCGAAGGTCTCGGCGAAATCCTCCCATGGATGGGCGGTGGCATAGGCGCTGATATAGTTCTGCGGCCAGCCCGCCGGGGCGCCGCTGGCATAGTAAGCTCGCAGCGCCTCGCCGTAGTCGGCCCGCTCGTCGCCGAACAAAGTGCGAAAGCGATCCTGTGACGGCTGGCGATCGACCAGCAGATCCCAGTAATGATGGCCGATCTCGTGGCGAAAATGGCCGAGCAGGGTGCGGTAGGGCTCGCCCATGCTGGCGCGTCGCGCCTCGCGCTCAGCGTCGTCGGCTTCGGCTAGCGCGATGGTGATGACGCCGCCCTCATGGCCGGTCAGCACCGGACCGGCGGCGACCGGGAGGTCTGCCAGGAAGCGGAAGGACAGGCCATGGGCGGGGTTTTCGTTGCGCGTCTCAAGCGGCAGGTCCATGCGCAGCAGGGAATAGATCAGGCGCTTCTTGGCGCGCTCGATGATCTGCCAGCGCAGCAGGTTGCGCTGGTCGGCGATGGCGGGGATGGTGTCATTGTGGCGGCAGGCGGCGCAGTAGATGTCGCCGCCCGGTTCGGCGCGGATCAGCCAGTTGCAGGCGCCGTGATGGGCGTTTTCGCAGAAGACATAGGCGTCATCGGGGAAGGCCGGTGTCGACCACAGCCCGCCGTCCTCGACCAGCGAGACCAGCGCGTTGCTCTCGGGCAGATAGCCGAGCTGATGGCCACAGCGCTCGCACAGCGCATTCTCGAAATAGACGGTATTGCCGCAATGGTCGCAGACGAACAGTTTCATGGAAGGCCCCGGGATTGCCTGCATCAATGCGCCCGGGCAGGGGCGCGTTCCGTGGGGATTATGCAGGTTGCGCGCTGGCATGGCAGGTCAATCGTGGGCATGGTCGACATTTCGGCCCCAATGGAGACCAGGCATGAGCATCGAATTCCTCGTCACCACGCTGATCGTGGTCGTATCGCCCGGCACTGGTGCGCTTTACACCATTGCGGCTGGGTTGAGCAGGGGCCACAGGGCCAGCCTTTGGGCGGCACTTGGCTGTACGCTCGGCATCGTGCCGCACATGCTGGCCGCCATTACCGGGCTGGCCGCGATCCTGCATACCAGTGCGCTGGCCTTCGAGATCATCAAGTATCTGGGCGTTGCCTATCTGCTCTACATGGCCTGGGCGACCCTGAGGGAATCCGGCGCGCTGAGCGTGGAGGCGGACCGGGAGCCGAAATCGGCGGGCAAGGTGATCGTTGAATCGGTGCTGATCAACATCCTCAATCCGAAGCTCTCGATCTTCTTTTTCGCCTTCCTGCCGCAATTCGTTCCTGCGGCAACACACAATGCACTGATGCGCATGCTGGAGTTGAGCGGGGTGTTCATGGCGATGACGTTTGTGGTGTTTGCGGCCTATGGACTGTTCGCTGCAGCCATTCGCGGGCACGTGATTTCCAGGCCGGCCATCATGGTCTGGATGCGGCGCACATTTGCCGGCGCCTTCGTGCTGCTGGGGGCCAGGCTGGCTTTGACGGAGCGATAGCCGGGCTTGAAATTCCGGGAGCCTCTGACGGCAACCCGATGCCGGCCGGCGCCGTTATGACCGGTTGAGGAGGATACCGCCATGCACACACTACATGAGACCGACATCCGCACCCGCGCCTATGCGCTGTGGGAAAGTGATGGCTCGCCAGAGGGGCGGGCGCTCGACTACTGGCTGCGCGCGCAGCGCGAACTGAGCGAGGAAACGGAACTGGACCGGTCCGAAGAAGAGGCTGAGGTGACCCAGCCGACGCCGCCGGCCGGTTTTCCCGCGCATTGATCGACGGGCGCGCCAGCGGCTCGTCCAGGTTCGCCGGCCGTGGCAGCCCGCGTCGCCGCTACGGCTCGACCCGGATGGTATAGTGACGGGGCAGGCCGGCGGTGACCTCGGCCCAGGCCGATGCCTTGGCCCGCGCCTGATGCGCTTCGAAAGCGACCCGGTCGGCAAAGACCTCGGAGACGAGAAAGCGGTTCGGCTCGCTCGGGCTGGGGGTGACGTCGAAGGCAAGGCAGCCGGGTTCGGCGCGCGTCAGGGCGATATGATCGGGCAGCGCCTGGGTCACCGTGGCGGCGCGGTCGGGCGGTACTTCCAGATAGCCATCGAGACGGACCTTGTCGGACATTTCGCGGCTCCTTAGAGGGTCAGGGCTTCTGCGACGGTGAGGTATTCCCGGCCCGTTGCCGTCTCGCCGATTTCCATCAGGTGGAGGCCGGTGGAGACCCGTTCGATATAGCCCCATTGCCAGATGGCTTCGGCCGGAACCTGCGTGCGCGAGGTGAGGTGGCGGGCATGGCTGCGGGCGATGTCGTGGGCGTGGCGGCCGGTGACGCCTTCATGCCAGGCACGCAGCAGGACACCCAGATCGTAGGCGGGCTCGATGACGAGGCCATCGGGATCGATGAACTTCCAATGTCGCCCGGCGCTCCCGGGCACTTCCAGGATATTGGCAGGGTGCGGGTCGCCATGGGCCAGTACGGCATTTTCCGGCCGCCAGGCGGCAGCGCGGTCCCGGCAATACATCAAGGCGGTGTCGAGCACGGCCTGGGAGCATGGCTGGCCCAGCGCCTGACAGAGCCGCAGCATGGCCGCGGCCAGGCTATTGGCCTTTTCGGCCCCGGTGATCCAGGTGAAGCCGGGGGGAACCGGCATCCACGCATCGAGCAGGGTGCCACACATGACGTCGATCTTGGTGCTGTAGGGCATGTCGTGTTCATCGAGGCGGCCGCCCAGGCGTTCGAGTAGCATGGCGTGGCGGGCGGCATCCTGGCGGACCAGCCGCACATAGCCCTTGCCGCGGGCGAGGGCGAGAACGGTGATCTCCTGCCGACCGAGCTGGCTGGCCGGCGTTGGGAGCTTGATGATGAAAGTGTCGCCGGCGGCATCGGTGGCTTCGGCGACAAAGGCCGTGCTGCCGCCCGGCATCGCCTCGCCGATCGTGAGGCCCCATTCGTGTTCGAGTTCGGAGAGGGTCTGGTCGAGGCCTGCCAGCCAGGCTCGCCCGTCCGCGCCTTCGGTCTCGGCGCGGCGGCGGACAATGTCGGGGAGGGGGAACCTGACATTGTCGCTCATGGTCAGACGCTGCCGACGGTCTTGAGG
>NZ_JACZKG010000053.1 GCF_014860165.1 Devosia sp. | reverse complement strand
AACAGGATATTGGTTGTATCGACCTGGAGAAACTCCTGCTGCGGGTGCTTGCGTCCCCCTTGCGGTGGCACCGAAGCGACGGTCCCTTCCATGATCTTGAGCAAGGCCTGCTGCACGCCCTCGCCCGAGACGTCGCGGGTGATCGAAGGGTTGTCGGATTTACGACTAATTTTGTCGACCTCGTCGATATAGACAATGCCTCGCTGCGCCCGCTCGACATTGTAGTCGGCAGCCTGAAGCAGCTTGAGGATGATGTTCTCCACGTCCTCGCCGACATAGCCGGCTTCGGTGAGCGTGGTGGCATCGGCCATGGTGAAGGGCACGTCGAGGATGCGGGCCAGCGTCTGGGCCAGCAGGGTCTTGCCCGAACCGGTGGGGCCGATCAGCAGGATGTTGGACTTGGAAAGTTCAACGTCCTGATTCTTGGTCGCATGGTGCAGGCGCTTGTAGTGGTTGTGGACGGCCACGGACAGCACGCGCTTGGCGCGGAACTGTCCGATGACGTAGTCGTCGAGCACCTTGCAGATATCGGCAGGGGTCGGCACGCCATCGGAGGACTTGACCATGCTGGTCTTGTTCTCTTCGCGGATGATGTCCATGCACAGCTCGACGCATTCATCACAGATGAACACGGTCGGACCGGCGATCAGCTTGCGAACCTCATGCTGGGATTTCCCGCAGAACGAGCAATAAAGCGTGTTCTTGGAGGTTTCGCCGTTCGTTGTCTCTTTGGACATCCTGTCACTCCCGGGAGCAGAGCGCCCCCAAAACCAGCGTTATCGGAAACCGTAACGCTGAAGGCATAAACAAAGTCTAAGCCGAAACGATCCTAAAGACCGTTCCGGCTCGGTGCAATTGCGTGCGGATCACAGTCCACGGCGCATCGGCAATGTGATTAACGCAGGCCAATCAGCTCGCTGCATCCGGAACGATGCGCTTTTCGTGGATGGCGTCGATCAGGCCGAAGGTCTTGGCTTCCTCGGGGGAGAGGAAATTATCGCGCTCGAGAGCGCGCTCGACTTCCTCGTAGGTGCGGCCAGTGTGCTTCTCATAAATCTGATTAAGACGACGCTTCAAGCCCTCGACTTCCTTGGCATGAATCATGATGTCGGTGACCTGGCCCTGATAGCCGCCGGAGGGCTGGTGGACCATGATGCGCGAGTTCGGAAGCGAGTGGCGCATGCCCTTCTCGCCAGCGGCGAGCAGGAGCGAGCCCATCGAGGCGGCCTGGCCCATCACCATGGTGGCGACGGCCGGACGGATGAACTGCATGGTGTCGTAGATGGAAAGACCCGATGTCACGACGCCGCCGGGCGAATTGATATAGAGCGCAATTTCCTTTTTCGGGTTTTCCGATTCGAGGAACAGCAGCTGCGCCACGATGAGCGAGGCCATGTTGTCCTCGACCACGCCGGTGACGAAAATGATGCGCTCGCGCAGCAGGCGCGAATAGATGTCGAAGGCGCGCTCGCCGCGGTTCGACTGCTCGACCACCATCGGAACGAGCGTGTTCATGTAGATATCGTGCGGATCCCGCATGTGATGCCCCTTTTGCCGTGCCGGGTCGCGGACCGGGCTGGCGTTCAGCTTAGATTGAAACACGATCCCGTCCCGAACTCGGACATCGGGGGTTCGGGGATCATGCCGAAAAATCGAATCGACGCGACGGTCGATAGCAGACTACCCCGCCTTAAGAGCGGGTAAAGGCACAGATAGGCGGCATTGGGGCGGGCTTCAATAGGGCGGCGCCCAATCTCAGGCGGCGGGGTTAACCCGGCCCTTCTGCAACCGTGACCCAAACTCCGCCATGGCGGCGATGACGGGCTCAACCTGGCGGCCGAGTTCGGTCAGGGCATATTCGGTCTTGGGTGGAACGGTGGGGTAGATGGTCTTGCCGACCAGCCCTGCGGCCTCCAACTCGCTCAGGCGAAGCGCCAGCATGCGCGGGGTCACGCCGCCCAGCCCGCGCTGGAGTTCGCTGTAGCGACGGGTCCCGGTGAGCAATTCCCGAAAGATCAGGGTCGTCCATTTGCCGTCGAGCACGGCTGCCGCCGCGGCGACGGGGCAATCCGGCTGGCAGGTTTCGAGCGTCTTCACCATGGTGTCCGCTATACTTTTTGTAATTACTTCCTTTTGTATAGCGCTGGACCTAGGTTCCGGCAACCTCACCTGGGCAAGGAGCCAAAATGAGATACCTTCGCATCGTGCTTTCGATTATCGCCATTTCGCAGCTGGCACTGGGGGCGCTGACGCTGCTGGCGCCGGGATTTTTCTTTACGGCGATGGGATTGGCCAGCCCGCCTGCCGACACGTTCTACCTCGTCGGCATGCTGGCATCCCGCTTCCTGGTGTTCGGCGTCGTGCTGGTGGTGCTGGCGCGACGCCAGTCGGTCGAGCCGTTGTGGCTGCAGGCCATGATCGGCATCCAGCTCGTCGATCTGGCTGCGGGGCTGTACTATACGGGCACCGGCGTGCTGCCACTGGCGGTTTCCGCATTCCCGATGTTCAACGCGACGTTGTTTACTGCGCTGCTGCTGATCGCCTTGCGTCGCGACAACACTGGGGTTGTCGGCGCCACCGCCTGAACGGATGGGCGTGGTCCTCAGGCCGAGAAAGCGACGGCCACGCCCTTCTTCTTGAAATAGGCCTGCATGATCTTGCGGCCCTGGCGATTGGACTGGGCCAGCTTGGCCGGCTCGAACACCGCTTCCTTGGCGCCTTCGCGGGCCATGGCGGCCTTGAGGGCAGCGATGTGGGCGTCCAGGTCCTCGTTGTTGTTCTTGATCGACACATAGATGTTGTCGATGGCTTGACTCAGGGTCAGGTCGCTCATGGCGGGCTCCGCGAAATCTCTTGCCCCTGCACTAGCGATTTTTTCGGCGGGAGCAAGGCATCTCCGCCGTTTGCTTCGTCGCGGCGACCTCGTAAGGTCAGTTTGCCTTTCCCAAGTTGTTGATTTCCATGGCCGCCATCCTCCAGCTCAAGCCCGTTACCGACGTTCCCGACACCAGGCGCGCCAGTGCCGACCCGCGCGATTCGGCTTTCTATCAGAACCCCTATGCCTTCTATGACCGGCTCCATGCCGACAACCCGACCTTCTTCTGGGAGCAGTATGGCCACTGGTGCTTTGCCGGCTTCAAGGATGTGAATGCGCTGCTGCGGGACAAGCGCTTCGGCCGGGAAATCCTGCATGTGGCAACGCGCGAGGAGCTGGGCATGCCCGAGCCCAAGCCGCATACCGCAGCGTTCGACCTGACCGAGAAGCACTCCCTGCTCAACCTCGAGCCCCCTGCTCACACACGGCTGCGGACGCTGGTGAACCGGGCCTTCGTGTCGCGGCATGTCGAGCAATTGCGCCCCCGCATCGTCAGGCTGGCCAACGAGATGATCGATGGGTTCGAGGGCGAGGAATCGGTCGATCTCATCAAGGCGTTTGCGGCGCCGATTCCCGCCATCATCATCGCCGAGATGATCGGACTGCCGGCGGAAAGCGCGCCGCAATTGCTCGCCTGGTCCAACCGAATGGTGGCCATGTACATGTTCGGGGTCAGCCATGAGACGGAGCTGGACGCCAACCAGGCCTCGCAGGACTTCATGGATTTCGTTGGCGACGCCATCAGGGAGCGACGCAAGCAGCCGCGCGAGGACCTGCTGAGCCATATGCTGACCGCTGATCGCAATGGCGATCGGCTAAGCGACGAAGAGGTGATGTCCACCGCCATCCTGCTGCTCAATGCCGGCCACGAGGCGACGGTGCATACGACGGGGAACGGCGTCAAATCGATCCTTGAAAGCGGTATCGATCCGGTTACGCTTTTCTCGACCCCGGAACAGACAGAGGCGACCGCGGAGGAGTGTCTGCGCTTCGATGCGCCGCTGCACCTGTTCACCCGTTACGCCTTGAGCGACCTCGAATATGGGGGGCTGCATCTGCGCAAGGGCGATGTCATCGGGCTGATGCTGGGGGCGGCCAATCGCGACCCCAAGCAGTTCGCCAATGCCAACAGGTTTGATCCGTTCCGGACGGACGGGGCCAATGTGAGTTTCGGCGCCGGGATACACTTCTGCATCGGCGCGCCGCTGGCGCGGATCGAGCTGCAGGTGGCGTTCAGCGAATTGTTCCGGCGGTTGCCCAAGCTGCGGATCGCCGAGGCGCCGCGGTACAATGATGTGTACCACTTCCATGGGCTGGAAAGGCTGATGGTGAGCTGGCGGTAGGTCCCGACGTTCGGGGTGGGCCCGGCGCTTCAGCAACCACCGGCCGTCACCCTCGGGCTTGACCCGAGGGCTCTTCACTTGCTGAGGGTTCGGTCAGCGCAGGGCCCTCGCGTCAGACCCGAGGGTGACGATCGAGTTTGTGGAGGGCGCAGGCTCCTGCCTACTACAAGCTCGCCAGCACCCCCGGCACCAGCAGGGGCAAATCCTCGCTGATCAGGCCAGGGCCGCCGAAGCGGTTGGCGGCTTCGGCGTGGACCCAGACGGCCGCGCAGGCGGCCTCCCAGCCGGGCATGCCCTGCCCCATCAAACCGGCTACCATGCCTGCCAGCACGTCGCCTGAGCCGGCCGTGCCGAGCCAGGCAGGGGCGTTGGCGTTGATGGCGGCGCGGCCGTCGGGGCTGGCGATGACGGTGTCGCTGCCCTTGAGAATGACAATGGCGCCGGAATGAGCGGCGGCGGCTCGGGCCTTTTCCAGCTTGCCGCCGGGAACATCGCCGAACAGGCGCTGGAACTCGCCTTCATGCGGGGTCATCACCACCGGCCGGGCGGCTGCCCGGATGGCGGAAAAGAGCGTGTCGGCTCGATCGGCAAAGCTGGTCAGGGCGTCGGCGTCGAGTACCGTGGCGGCGCCGGAGCCGAGGACAGCCAGGACCTTGTCGCGCGTTTCGCTGCCAATGCCGGCGGCCGGGCCGATAACGACCGCATTCATGCGCTTGTCCGCCAGCAGTTCAGCCAGCGCGCCGGCATCCTCGGCGGGCTTGAGCATGACGGCGGTGACATGGGCAGCATGGACCATCAGTGCGGTCTCGGAGCCGGTCAGGGACACCACACCAGCCCCGATGCGGAATGCGCCCATGGCGGCAAGACGCGCGGCCCCGGTCTGCAATGGTCCGCCGGAAACGACGACGACGTGGCCCCGGTGGAACTTGTTGCCCTCGTTGCTCGCCTCGGGAATGGTCCAGAGGCCGTGGGTGTTCTGCCAGGCATTGGCGGCGATGGGTTCGAGCACCCTTTCGGGAATGCCGATCTCTGCCAGCACGACCTCGCCGCACAGGCTGCGGCCCGGTTGCAGCAGGTGTCCCGGCTTGAGACGGAAGAAGGTGACCGTCATGTCGGCGGTGATGGCCGTGCCCCTGATGGCGCCGGTGGCGCCGTCGACACCGCTCGGGATATCGATGCTGACCACCGGGCGGGTGCTGGCATTGACGGCCTCGATGATGCTGGCGAAGTCGCCTTCGACATCACGGTCAAGCCCGGCCCCCAGCAGCGCATCGACGATGAGGTCGGCGCCATCGATATCGGCGGCATCGGGCGCCTCGATGCGACCCGTCCATTGCTGGGCCATGGCGGCCGCATCGCCCTTGAGCGCCGCGCGCTCGCCGATGAGGCGAAGCTGGACCGGCCAGCCCTTCTGCTTGAGCAGGCGGGCGACCACGAAGCCGTCGCCGCCATTGTTGCCGGGGCCGCACAGCACCAGCACCGAGCGCTGGTAGTAGCGCTCCATGATGGCCTCGGCGACGGCCTTGCCGGCCGCCTCCATGAGCTTGAGCGACTTGATGCCGGCCTGCACGGCCAGACGGTCGGCCTCGCCCATCTGGCGCGGCGTGAGCAGGATATCGGCTGGGGCGTGGGTCATGCTGCGCGCCTATCTAGGGGGTCGTCATTGCCCGGCTTGTCCGGCAATCCACCCCTGCATCTGGGCTAGCCGAAGATGGATCACCGGGACAAGCCCGGTGATGACGGCGAAACAAAGACCCAAGCATTTTCAATACGTCATTCCCGCGCAGGCGGGAATCCACCCTTTGGATTTGGTGGGCGGTGAAGAATGGATCCCCGCCTGCGCGGGAATGACGCCGTGGAAAACAAAAAGCCGCCCATTTCTGGGCGGCTTTGAATTCCTGCGTCAGGGCACCTTAGTGGTGGTGCTCTTCCGGAACCTCGTCCTCGTCGGCCTGGATCAGCTTGGCCAGTTCGGCGCGGGTCATCTTCTTTTCGGTGATCTTGCCCTTGTCGGCGACGAAATCGACGACCTTGTTCTCGAACACGGGAGCACGAAGGCCAGCGAGAGCCTGCGGGTTCTTGCGGTAGTAGTCGTAGACCTGCTGTTCCTGGCCGGGGAAGCGGCGCACTTCGGCGATCAGTGCCTGCTGGTGCTCTTCCTCGGTGACGTTCACGTCGTTCTGATTGCCGATCTCGGCGACCACCAGGCCCAGGCGCACGCGACGCTCGGCGATCTTGCGGTACTGTTCGCGCGCGGCTTCCTCGGTGGTGCCTTCGTCTTCGAAGGACCGGCCGTGGCTCTGCACTTCGTGCTCGACGCGCTGCCAGATGGTGTTGAACTCGGCTTCGACCAGCTGGGCCGGAACGTCGAACTTGTGGCCTTCGTCCAGCGCGTCCAGGATCTGGCGCTTCATGTGCTGGCGGCTCATCGAGGCGAGCGCGGCTTCCATCTGGGTCTTGACGGCGGCGCGCATGGCTTCGACGTTCTCGACGCCGAGGCGCTTGGCGAAGTCGTCGTCCAGCTCGCCCTGGTTGGGCCCGTCGACATGGAGCACGGTCACTTCAAACTGGGCCTTCTTGCCGGCCAGTTCGTCGCTCTGGTAGTCCTTGGGGAAGGTGACCTCGATCTCGCGGGTCTCGCCCTTCTTCATGCCGATGAGCTGCTCTTCGAAGCCCGGGATGAACTCGCCCGAACCGACGGTCAGGTGCGCATGGTCGGAGGTGCCGCCCTCGAAGGGCTTGCCCTTGATCTTGCCGACAAACGACAGGCCGAGACGGTCGCCATTCTCGACGACGCCTTCGTCGCCCTTGTCGGTATAGCCACGGTTCTGGGCGAACACGCGGTTCACTTCGGCGGTGACTTCCTCGTCGGTGATCTCGATAACGGGCTTGTCGAGCTTGACGCCTTCGAGCTTCATAAGCTCGACGGGCGGCAGCACTTCATACTCGACTTCGAAGGCCAGGTCCGACTTGCCGTCGAGCACGTCGTTAATGACGGCCTGATCCTGCGGCAGATCGACCTTGGGCTGGGCGGCGGCGCGTTCCTTGCGCTCGTCCAGGGTCTCGGACACGGTCGAATTGATCGCGTCGGTCATGACTTCCGACATGGCCGAGCGGCCAAACATCTTCTTGATATGGGCCAGCGGCACCTTGCCGGGACGGAAGCCCTTGATGTTGGCCTGGCCACGCAGCTCTTCGAGCTTGTCGCCCAGGCGCGTGTTGAGAGTAGCGGCCGGAATGGTGACGCTCAGCTTGCGCTTGAGGCCTTCATTGAGGGTTTCGGTAACCTGCATTCGGTTTTGTCCCGTATTCATTGATCACATGGGCCAGGTACATTGTGGTGCGGGTGAGAGGACTCGAACCTCCACGCCTTGCGGCGCTGGAACCTAAATCCAGTGCGTCTACCAATTCCGCCACACCCGCAAGGGTACCCGCTGGCCGGGTTGGCGTTGCATCTATATGAAGTGCGGAAGCCAGTCAAAGGCTAGAGTGGGGATTTGGCCGGAATGGCGAACACCGTGCTGATCAGTCCTTCCTCCACCACGAACATCACCGCCGTCTCGACCGGCTGCGGCCCCAGGCCGTGGATCAGTTCGTGGTCGATGACCTTGTTGCCGATGACCATGCGGCTGAGTAGTTCGGCGCGCAGGCCCGCATGGATGAAGCGCTGGCTGGCGTAGAAGTCGCCATAGGCGGGTTTGCCGTCGAGCAGCAGCGTCATGTCAGGCAGGCGGTAGCTGCGCACATTATCGGCGAAGGCGCTGAGGAAGCGCGGCAGGTCGCGCTGGTTATAGGCTGCGAACTGCCGTTCGACGCATTCCAGTGGCGTCATAAGCGCCATTGTTGATCTCCCCCGACCCATACCCGCTAGACGGATGCACAAATGTTGTGCAAGCTGATGATGTTTTAGACATCGACCGCCCGAATGGTGGCCGCAACTGCGTGAGCATATCGCAGTAAGTCTTTCGTCGAACAAGCATTTTTCGTTCCCCGGCACCGTGGCACAGGCCGTGCATACGGGTGTGCGGTATCCGCCGTTTGCGGCACGTGGAGGCTCAAATGAAAAAGATCGAGGCTATCGTAAAGCCGTTCAAGCTGGACGAAGTCAAAGAGGCACTTCAGGAGGTCGGGCTGCAAGGCATCACCGTGACCGAGGCCAAGGGTTTTGGCCGGCAGAAGGGCCATACGGAGCTCTATCGCGGCGCCGAATATGTCGTCGACTTCCTGCCCAAGGTGAAGGTCGAGGTCGTATGCCCCGACGAACTGGCCGAGAAGGCGATCGAAGCCATCCGCAATGCGGCGCAAACAGGTCGCATTGGCGACGGCAAGATCTTCGTCTACTCGATCGAGCAGGCCATTCGAATCCGTACCGGAGAATTCGGCGACGACGCGCTCTAGGGACCGCGAGGCCCTTGGCGCAGCCGCCGTGACGTAACAACAAGCATTCCGATTTAGACAGGGGAAGACCTAATGACCACCGGAAGCGACATCCTCAAGCGCATCAAGGACGAGAACATCAAGTATGTCGACCTGCGCTTTACCGACCCGCGCGGCAAGCTGCAGCACGTCACCATGGACGTGAGTGTCGTCGACGAGGACCTTTTTGAAGAAGGCACCATGTTCGATGGTTCCTCGATCGCCGGCTGGAAGGCCATCAACGAGTCCGACATGGTGCTGATGCCCGATCCGGCTTCGGCCTATATGGACCCCTTCTTCGGCGCCTCGACCCTCGCCATCAACTGCGACATTCTCGAGCCCCTGACTTACCAGCCCTATAACCGCGATCCGCGCACCACGGCCAAGAAGGCCGAGGCCTATCTCAAGGCCTCCGGTATCGGCGACACGGTCGTGTTCGGCCCCGAGCCGGAATTCTTCATGTTCGACGACGTGAAGTTCTCCAACACCCCGTACAAGGTGGGCTTCGAAGTCGACCATCCGGAACTGCCCTCCAACAACGACACCGCCTATGAAGCCGGCAATACCGGCCACCATATCGGTCTCAAGAAGGGCTATTTCCCGGTGCCGCCGCTGGACAGCGCGCAGGACATCCGCGGCGAAATGCTGGCCGCCATGGCCGACATGGGCGTCGTGGTCGAGAAGCACCACCACGAAGTGGCCTCGGCCCAGCACGAACTCGGCATCAAGTTCGCGCCGATGATCAAGTCGGCCGACGACGTGCAGATCTACAAGTATGTCATCCACCAGGTCGCAAATGCCTATGGCAAGACCGTGACCTTCATGCCCAAGCCCGTCTATGGCGATAACGGCTCGGGCATGCACTGCCACCAGTCGATCTGGAAGGACGGCAAGCCGCTGTTCGCCGGCGACCAGTATGCCGGCCTCAGCATGGACGCGCTGTATTACATCGGCGGCGTGATCAAGCATGCCAAGGCGATCAACGCCTTCACTAACCCGACCACCAACAGCTACAAGCGCCTGGTGCCCGGCTTCGAAGCCCCCGTGCTGCTGGCCTATTCGGCCCGTAACCGTTCGGCTTCCTGCCGTATCCCCTTCGGCCAGTCGCCGAAGGCCAAGCGCGTGGAAGTCCGCTTCCCCGATCCGCTGGCAAACCCCTATCTGGGCTTTGCCGCGCTGCTGATGGCCGGCCTGGACGGCATCAAGAACAAGATCCATCCCGGCGACCCGATGGACAAGGATCTGTACGAGCTGCCGCGCCAGGAACTGCTCGCCATCCCGACCGTGGCCGGCTCGCTGCGCGAAGCGCTGGAAAACCTCGACAAGGACCGCGAGTTCCTCAAGGCCGGCGGCGTGTTCGATGACGACCAGATCGACAGCTATATCGAGCTGAAGATGACGGAAGTGATCAAGTTCGAGCACACCCCGCATCCGGTCGAATACGAGATGTATTACTCGGCTTAAGCCTTGATAATGCGCTATACGAAAGGGCCCTGCGGGGCCCTTTCTCGTTGGAGCGGTGCGCGTACAGCGCGCTCGCGACAGTCAGTCGTAGCCGTAGCCCTCGGCGGGCGTGTCATCGGGTTCGCTAGTGTCGATGTGCTGGGGCGGCACCACGGCCAGGGTATCGCGCCATTCCGGTGGTGTTTCCAGCATGGATTCGAGCTCCTCGGCTGGCGGCAGCTCGAAATGCACGGCGAAACCGACATCGAACTGGCGAACCACACGGGCAGGAACCTGGCCCACTGTGACCGATGCTCCCACTGGAGGGTGGATGTCGGCCGAGACCGCGGCGCTGGAGGCGGAATAGTCGACGATCAGGCATGGCAGGACGGTACCGTGCTCGAGGATGAGCACCGAGCGCGGTTCGGCCGGCATGAAGCGCTTCGCCGCCCGACGGTCAGCCATGCCGTGCCATGTCCGATGCCGGAACGCCTCGATCCGGTCCGCAAGCGCATCTGCGACATCGGCACCGCCATCGAGCTCAACGGCAAACCCATCAGCAACATGTCGCAAAATGTGCCCGTGCAGCGTGCCGAACGGCGCGAAGCTGGCCGACACTTCCTCACCCACCGCGCCGATGACGGGCGCCGCGGCGGTGAAGCCAGTGGGCGAAATGGCGCGCAGCCGGCAGGCGAGGATGTTGACGCCGGGTCGGCGCGCTTGATGTCCCAGTACATAGCGCCCGGCGACGGCGCTGATATTGTCGATGCCAAGACTCATCTCGGCTGCGGGCATGGCGACCCCCGGTGCAGAGCAAGTTCGGGCACTGTAACGCAGGGCCGATAAAGACTGTCCTCACGGGCAGCCAGCAGCTTTCTCTATTGGGGTAAGAAACGCTTCACCCTACCGCGCCGGATTCCTCAGCAATGCCGGCGGGCGGCGCCATCAGGATTTCGAGTTGGCCCGGCTCCTGCAACTGGATGAACTGCAGGGCAAAGCCGACATCGAGATACCGGACCACGCGGCCGACGAGCTTGCCAACGGCCATTGGGGTGCCAAGTCCCGGCCAGATCTCGGCCGAGATGGCAACGCCTGACTGTGAGATGTCGATCACGAAACAGGGCATCTGAGTGCCATCGGCGAGCGTCAGGATGGTGCGCGGGTCACGCGGCAGGATGCGCTTGTGCTCGCGCTTGTCCGGCACCTGTTCGTGAACCTTCTTCTTCTGCCAGACAATCTTGCCGCCGAGCTTGTTGCGCTCGGCGTCACTCAGGGTCAGGCGCACGGCGAATCCTGACTGCAGCTTGCGGCAGATCTTGCCGCGCAGGATACCGAAGTCGTCGAAATGGGCGGTGACGGTCTCGCCTTCCTTGCCAACCACCGGCCCGACGATAACGGCGATCCGCGTCGATATGGAGCACAGGCGGCAGGCATAGACGGCGACCTTGCCGGTGTCGTCCGCGCGCCGATCGGGCAGCGCGTAGCGACCGGCGGCCGCACCGATGAAGCGGACGTCGTGCCAATCGAAAGGTGAGCGTGACGGCGCACTGTCGCCGTCTACGTTCTGAAACATGGGACCCCCACCCATTCGTTCCGATCTACCGAGCGTAAGGCCCAGTCCTTAAGGACTTATCCTATTGTGCCGGGGTCGCCGATGCCCGCGCGCGCATGGGTTTGATGCATGGTTATTGGACGGTTAGCACCGCCCCGCAATTGGCCATCGTCACGTTGCCTCACGCGCCATGGCGGCGAAATGCGGCTCGGGGCTATCGACCTCCTTGAGCCGACGATTTTCGATCTCCAGGAAGCGGTTGCCCAGACCACGAACGAAACTGCGATCGTGAGAGACCAGGATGCAGGTCGCGCCATGGGCAAGGATCTCGTCCTCCAGCCGCTCCTGCCCGGGGATGTCGACATGGTTGGTCGGCTCGTCGAGCAGGTAGAAATTGGGCTCCAGCAGGCGGATAGCCAGCAGGCCCAGCCGGGCGCGCTGGCCGAAGGATAGCTCGGCGATAGGCCGTTCCTGTTTCTCCACGGCAAAGCCGGCCGCCGCCAGCAGGGCCTTGCTGCGCTGGTCGCCCTGATCGAACCGGCCGGTAATGTAGCCGAGCGGAGATTCCCTGGACGGCAGGAAGCTCATGGCCTGATCGACATAGCCGGGCACGACCTGCGGACTGACGCGGATGCCCGCCGCGTCGGTGCCCGTCATGGCGCGGTGCACGAGGCCGATGAATTGCGACTTGCCGGTGCCGTTACGGCCCAGGATGACCAGGCGGTCGCCCTGGAACACATGCAGCTTGTCGATGTGGAAAAGCTTGTCGCCGATCGGGCTGGTGACATCGATATTCTCGATGGCCAGCATCACCCGCGCCTGAGCGCCGCTATTGCCGAGCCTGATCTCGCCGCTGCGCTCCTTGTGGACGGAGAGCACCGCCGCTTCGATCTTGGCCGCCCGGTCGCGCAGATACTTGGATTTGACCACCAGCAGGTCGCTGCCGGAATTGATGCCGATATTGGTGAGCTTGGCCGCCTGCTTGCGCAGTCGGCTGACTTCCTTGAGGTCCTTCTCCCGCTTGGCCTCGGCGGCTTCGTCGGCCTCGGCCAGCGCGATCCGCGCCTTGCTGTATGGCAGGGCAAAATAGTGGCTGGCATCGGGTCGCAGGAACAGGGTGCGGTTGGTGGTGGCGTCGAGGAATTGCCGGTCGTGGCTGGCGATGACCACGGGAATGTTGCGGGCCGCCTGGTTGATCCAGTTCTCGAGCTGGAACAGCTTGCCCAGATCGAGATGGTTGGTGGGCTCGTCCAGTAGCAGGGCGTCAGGCTGCAGCACCCAGCAGCGGGCGATGAGGGCGATACGCTGCCAGCCGCCGCTCAATTCGGTCAGCTTGCGGTTACGCATGGCGTCGGGCGTCTCGAACTCGTCGAGTACGACATCAACGCGCCAGCTATCGGTGTCGCGCTCGGCCGGCGGCAGGGCTTCAAGCACGGCGTCGTAGAGCGTCAGCCCCATGCTCGACGCAGGCATGTCCTGTTCGACGTAGCCCACGGTAAGACCGCGGGAGCGCACGATATCGCCGGAGGTCAGTTCCCCCTGCCCCGCCATGGCACGCAGCAAGGTGGTCTTGCCGCGGCCATTGCCGGCGACGAGGCCGACTCGATCGCCGTCCGAGATGACGAAGTTGAGGTTGGAAAAGAGCGTGTCCGTGGCCACGAGGCCGGCATTGCGGAGGCTGATGGAGCCCATATCATTGTCTCATCGGTGTGGCGCTAGCGCCAAATGTCCTTGAACGGCGGTCAGGTGACCGCCACGAAGGGCAAACCAGAATGGAGAGACAAAGGGATCGTCCGAACCAGTACCGGTCAGCCCTGCAGCTGATGCCACAGGGCGTGAACAGGGCCACGAGAGCGGTGCGTGTACAGCAATGTCATCGCGCCCTCCCTTGGTTACGGCGTAGGCAATGATTAACCGGGCGGCGCTGGGAAATCAATCGCCGGACAATCAGAGGAGGTAGAACATGGCGGCAACGAGCGCCAGCACCCCGGAACGTGGGGCGGTGAGCTTGGCCAGCCGGTACGCAATACCTGAAAACCCGGCATGCGGCCAAACACCGAAGACGTAAGAGCCAGCGGGGACCTGGTACGCAGAACTATGATCCCGGTCGGCTCGCATACGGCAACTCCAGACAAAAACCGTATGACTACGTTTTAGCAGCGCGCGTTTAAGAAAGTGCTTTCAAGAAGCAAACGGAACGTAAATCGAGCGCCCGATCTTGGGACGGGTTTGTATTGAAATGATCGGCCGACGTTCGCCTGTCTACCCTGCGGGCCGCAACTGCGTCCGCTTCTCGATCCGTCCAGTGCAGTAGTTGAAATCGAGCAGGTAGACCCAGCCGTCGCGGGTTGCCCGAACTTCGACATGCTTGTCGTTCATGACGTTAAGATAGATATTGGTGTAGCCGCGACCGGCCACTGCCTGGCGTACCTGGTAGTCGCCCATGCAGGTGATGTGCTCCGGGAAGAAGTCGGATTTTTCGTCGCCGAAGAAGATGCCAAAACTGACGGACTGGGCCTGGACAGGTGCAGTGGCGGCGGTGCCGAGCAGCAATGCCGCCAGGGCGATAGCGATGGACTTGGTCAAGACAGGCCTCCATATCCTGGTGCGATCGGTCACCATGGGCCGCCGGCCTTGAACCGAAGCGTAACCGCCCGTTCATCTGCCGTTCAGCTTTGTGGACAAAGCCCCAAACGCCCAGTGGTTCCAGGGTGGGACAGCACTCGGCTGGGATATGCTAAAAGGCGGAATCGTCCGATTCGGACGCAGAGACGGGATGCGGATGTCGCAAGCAGAAGACCTTTTTGGCGGAGATGAACCCGAGCGCGCGCTGCCGGAACCGGCACGGCCGGCGCCCAAGGCTAACCCGAGCACGGGCAGCGGCTCGTATTCGGCCGCGGATATCGAGGTTCTGGAAGGACTTGAGCCGGTCCGGCGGCGGCCGGGTATGTATATTGGCGGCACCGACGCCAATGCCCTGCACCATCTGTTCGCCGAAGTCATCGACAACTCGATGGACGAGGCCATTGCCGGCCACGCGACCCGCATCGAGGTGCATCTGGGCGCCGACGGGTTCATCACCGTCGTCGACAACGGGCGCGGCATTCCGGTCGAGAACCACCCGAAGTATCCGGGGCGCTCGACGCTGGAGATCGTCCATACCGTGCTGCATGCCGGTGGCAAGTTCGATTCCAAGGCCTATGAAACCTCTGGCGGCCTGCATGGCGTCGGCGTGTCGGTGGTCAACGCTCTCAGCGACAGCCTGATCGTCGAGGTGGCGCGCGAGCAGCAGTTACACCGGCTGGCCTTTTCGCGTGGCAAGCCGGTGGGCGAGATCGAGGCGCTCGGTCGGGTGCAGAACCGGCGTGGTACCACCACCCGTTTCCATCCCGATCCGCAGATTTTTGGTGATCACGCGCATTTCTCGGCCGCCCGGCTCTACCGGATGACGCGCGCCAAGGCCTATCTCTTTGCCGGCGTGGAACTGCGCTGGAGCTGCGACGAGAGCCTCGTCACCGAGGACGCGCCGGCCAAGGCGGTGTTCCACTATCCCAACGGGCTCAAGGACTTCATGAGCGCCCGCATCGAGGGCGAGACGCGCATCGTGGACGAGCTGTTCCATGGCGTGCACGGCAAGGCCGGCACGCATGGCGCGGTGGAATGGGCCATTGCCTGGACGCTGGGTGATGGCGGGGTCTCCTCTTATTGCAACACGGTGCCGACGCCCGATGGCGGCACGCATGAGGCCGGCCTGCGCACCGCCCTGCTCCGCGGTCTCAAGAGCTATGCAGAGCTGACCAAGAACAAGGGCGCGGCCATCCTCACGGCCGAGGACATCTTCGCCCATTGCAGCGCCATGCTGTCGGTTTTCGTGCGCGAACCAGAATTTGTCGGGCAGACCAAGGACAAGCTGGCATCGGGTGAAGCCACGCGCCTCGTCGATACTGCCCTGCGCGACGCCTTCGACCACTGGCTGGCGGCTTCGCCCAACCAGGCCGGCAAGTTGCTGGATTGGGCCATCGAGCGCGCCGAGGAACGGCTTCGCCGCCGCAAGGAAAAGGAAATCGACCGCGCCAGCGCCACGCGCAAGCTGCGGCTGCCAGGCAAGCTGGCCGACTGCACGCAGACCGCGGCACAAGGGGCGGAGCTCTTCATCGTCGAAGGCGACTCGGCCGGCGGCAGCGCCAAGCAGGCGCGTAACCGTTCCAGCCAGGCCGTGCTGCCGCTACGCGGCAAAATCCTCAACGTGGCCGGCGCCAGCCGCGAGAAAATGCAGGCCAGCCAGCTTATCTCCGACCTGATCCAGGCGCTGGGCTGCGGCACGCGGGATCGCTACCGCGAAGACGACCTGCGCTACGACAAGATCATCATCATGACCGACGCCGACGTGGACGGCGCCCATATCGCGTCGCTGCTGATCACCTTCTTCTTCCAGGAAATGCCCAAGCTGATCGATGGCGGGCATCTCTACCTGGCCCTGCCCCCGCTCTACCGCATCAGCCAGGGCGGCAAGACGCTCTATGCCCGCGACGACGCCCACAAGGCCGAGCTGATGGCGACCGAGTTTACCGGCAAGGGCAAGGTCGACATGACCCGGTTCAAGGGCCTGGGCGAAATGCCGTTTGCGCATCTGCGGGAAACGACGATGTCGCCCAAGTCCCGGACCCTGCTGCAGGTCAAGGTGCGCGACGATCTCGATGCGACCCGCATCAGCGTCGACAGGTTGATGGGTACCAAGCCCGAGGCACGCTTCGATTTCATCCAGGAAAATGCGGCGTTTGTGACGGACCTGGATATTTAGGCGACGCTCTTCACCTCTCCCTTTGGGGAGAGGTCGACCCTCCTGGGTCGGGTGAGGGGGCCTTCCCCCTACTCGGCACCAAGAAAGGGCCCCCTCACCCGGCGCTGCGCGCCGACCTCTCCCCCAAGGGAGAGGTAAAGTCTCCCCAATAACCCTAACTCCCGCAAACCCGTTGACACCAAAGGGGTTTGCGCTATGGTCCGCGCCGCTGGAGCATTTCTGGCTTGACGGCTTGTCATCACGACATCACCCGCCCTTGCCAAGGTGCCTCAGGGCCACTCCGCTGCTGCACTCGCAGCATCCCGTTCGGTGGCCAATCCAGTTGTGGACGCGTTCGCGTAACTTGGCTTTTCCAGTCCACTGCTGAAGACCCCGGCGCACCGTTCGAATGTCTCGGACTGGATCCGGCCCCGGGCCACAATTTCTGAGTGGAATTACCTGATTGACTGATGATTTTAGCAGCCTTGGCCTCTCTACCAAAGTAACCGATGCGGTGACTTCGGCCGGCTACACCACCCCAACCGAGATCCAGGCGCAGGCGATCCCCCACCTTCTGCAGAAGAAGGACCTGATCGGCATTGCCCAGACCGGCACCGGCAAGACGGCATCTTTCGTGCTGCCGATGCTGACGTTGCTGGAAAATGGCCGCGCCCGCGCCCGCATGCCCCGTACGCTCATTCTCGAACCGACGCGCGAACTGGCCGCGCAGGTTTCAGAGAATTTCGAGAAGTATGGCAAGAACCACCGGCTGACGATGGCGCTGATCATCGGCGGCGTGTCATTCGAAGACCAGAACAAGAAGCTCGACCGCGGCGTCGACGTCCTGATCGCCACCCCCGGCCGCCTGCTCGACCAGATCGATCGCGGCAAGATAATGTTGAACGGCGTTGAAATCCTCGTCATCGACGAGGCCGACCGCATGCTCGACATGGGCTTTATCGACGATATCGAGAAGATCTGCTCTCGGCTGCCGCCGCGCCGGCAGACCATGCTGTTCTCGGCAACGATGGATGCGCAGATCGAGCGCCTCACCAAGAAGTTCCTCAAGGATCCGGTGCATGTGCAGGTGTCGCGCGCGGCTTCGACCGCTGACACCATCGACCAAAAGCTGGTCAAGGTCGGCTCCAAGCCCGAAGACAAGCGCGCCTCGCTGCGCGACCTGATCCGGGCGTCCGACGGACTGACCAACGCCATCATCTTCTGCAACCGCAAGCGCGAAGTGGCGACGCTCGCCAAATCCCTGGAGCGTCATGGCTTTTCGGCCGGAGCCCTCCATGGCGACATGGACCAGAAGAGCCGCACCGAGACTCTTGATGCGTTCAAGAACAACCGGCTGACCCTGCTGGTGGCCAGCGATGTCGCGGCGCGCGGACTCGATATTCCCGCGGTGAGCCATGTGTTCAACTTCGATGTGCCGGTGCATGCCGAAGACTATGTGCACCGCATTGGCCGCACCGGCCGCGCCGGTCGCCTAGGCGTTGCCTATACGCTGGTGGCGCCAGCCGATGGCAAGCATCTCGATGCCATCCTCAAGTTGATCCAGAAGCCGATCGACTATCTCGAAAGCGGCAAGGCCGCGCCCGCCGCCGCCGCCTCTGCTGAAGGCAGCGAGGAACGCCCCGCG
>NZ_JACZKG010000052.1 GCF_014860165.1 Devosia sp. | reverse complement strand
GCCCTCCACTCAAGGGGGAGGGAGTCCGACTCCCGTGCTCGGCCCACGGACGACAGCCTCTCAAGTTAGTTGGCCTTTTCCCCGCTTCGTGCTAGCGAGCCCGCAAATCACATCACAGGGCGAAAAATCCTCATGAGCAAGACGGTCAAGGTCGGGCGGGCGCTGCTTTCGGTATTCGACAAGTCTGGCATGGCCGACTTCGCCAGGGGACTGGCCGCCACCGGCGTCGAACTGGTCTCGACCGGGGGCACCCACAAGCTGATCAAGGACGCTGGCTTGCCGGTCCGCGAGATCGCCGACCTCACCGGCTTCCCCGAAATGATGGATGGCCGCGTCAAGACGCTGCATCCCAAGGTGCATGGCGGTTTGCTGGCGGTGCGCGACAAGCCCGACCATGCCGCTTCGATGGCGGAACACCAGATCGGCGCCATAGACCTCGTCGCCGTCAATCTCTACCCGTTCGAAAAGACCGTGGCTTCCGGCGCCAGCTACGATGACATCATCGAGAATATCGATATCGGCGGCCCCGCCATGGTCCGCTCCGCCGCCAAGAACCACGCCTATGTGACCGTCGTCGTCGATCCCGCGGATTATCCGGCCATCCTCGCCGCCATAGCAGAGACCGGCGGCGTGCCCTTCGCGATGCGCCAGCGCCTCGCCGCCAAGGCCTATGCCCGCACCGCCGCCTATGACAGCGCCATTTCGACCTGGTTCGCCAGGGCCATCGACTACCCCGATATCCCCTGGCGCAGCTTTGCCGGCACCTTGCGCGAAGTCATGCGCTATGGCGAGAATCCGCATCAATGGGCCGGCTTCTACGCCAATGGCGAGGATCGCCGCGGCGTCGCCACCGCCACCCAGGTGCAGGGCAAGACCCTCAGCTACAACAATATCAACGATACCGACGCGGCGTTCGAGCTGGTCAGCGAATTCGACCCGGCCCAGGTCGCCGCCGTTGCCATCATCAAGCATGCCAATCCCTGCGGCGTCGCCGTGGCCGGCGACCTGCTGACCGCCTACCACAATGCCCTGCGCACCGACCCCGTCTCCGCCTTTGGCGGCATCGTCGCCACCAACCGGGAAATCGACGCCGCCACCGCCACCGAAATCGTCAAGGTCTTCACCGAGGTGATCGTCGCCCCCTCGGCGACCCAGGAAGCCCAGGACATCATCGCCGCCAAGAAGAACCTGCGCCTGCTGCTGACCGGCGGCATCGCCGACCCCAAGGCCGAAGGCCTGCTGGTCAAGTCGGTGGCCGGGGGCCTGCTGGTGCAGAGCCGCGACAACCGCAACGTCGACGATTGCGACCTCAAGGTCGTCACCAAGCGCCAGCCGACCGAAGCCGAAATGGCCGACCTGCGCCTCGCCGCCAAGGTGGCCAAGCACGTCAAGTCCAACGCCATCGTCTATGTGAAATCCGGCGCCACGGTCGGCATCGGCGCCGGACAGATGTCCCGCGTCGATTCGGCGCTCACCGCCCACCGCAAGTCGATAGACGCCGCCAGGGCGGCGGGGATCGAGGGCGCGCTGACGCAGGGTTCGGTCGCCGCGTCCGACGCCTTCTTCCCCTTCGCCGATGGTCTTGAAGCCCTGGTCGCCGCCGGCGCCACCGCCGTGATCCAGCCGGGCGGCTCGATGCGCGACGACGAAGTCATCGCGGCCGCCGACGCCGCCGGCATCGCCATGGTCATGACCGGCATGCGCCACTTCCGGCACTGATCTTCACCTCTCCCTTTTGGGGGAGAGGTGAGAACCTCACCGATCGGTGATACGCCCAGTCATCCCGGGTAAGAGCTTCCTAAGACTGCCATGGCAGATTGCCGGCATCGCGGTGGTGCAACCGCGACCCCGAGGCCTGTCCATGCGGTTGACCATTCCCGCCGATCTGTCGGCTTTGCTCCGGACCGGGCTTTGGCGCTCGGTGGCTTCGCTCGGCATCAAGGTGGCCACCGCCGGCCTCACCTATCTCACCTATGTCGTGCTCTCGCGCACCATGAGCCCCAGCGAATATGGCCGCTTCGCCTTTGGCCTGGCTTTGGCGACGGTCCTTGCCATCGCTGCCGGCATCGGCCAGCCCATGGCCGTGCTGCGCCTGTGGTCGCAGGAAACCGTTGCCGGCGATCACGATGGTGCCGATAGGGCCGTGCGCGCCGGCTCGACCCTGACCATCGCTGCCAGCCTCGCCATCGCTTTGGCACTCTGCATCGTCACCTTTGTCACGGTGCAGGTGGTGACCTTCGAGGAGACCGCCAACCACGTCTATGGCGCCGCCTTCCTTGTGCTGCCGATGGCGCTGTCCGAATACAATTCCTCGGCGCTGCGCGCGCAGGGCTCGCTCTGGACCGCTCTGGTGCCGCGCGACATCTTCTGGCGCCTGGCTTTGCCCGCCGCCGTGCTTGGGCTTTTCGCCATCGGCGTGGTGCTGAGCGGTCCCGATGCCCTCGTGCTGTCGGCGGCCCTGCTGGCAGGCATGCTGGCTCTGCAATTCTGGCAGGCCATGCGCTCAGGCTATGTGCTGACCCCGGTCATGCGGGGCGTCAAAGCCTATTGGGCCAACTGGGGCGGCATCAGCCGCTGGCTGATGCTGGGCGCGCTGATCGAGACCTTTGCACTCAATGCCGATGTGATCCTGGTCGGGCTCATGCTCGACCTCGAAAGCTCGGGCCTCTATTTCAACGCCTTCCGCACCGCGGGCCTGATGACGCTCTTCACCTTCGCCATCGAGCTGGTCATCGCGCCCATGGTGGCGCGGCATTTCCATGCCGGGGAAATGCGCCAGGCCCAGGCCATCACCGCCCTTGGCGCCGGCGCCGGTTTCGTCTTCTCGCTCGTGGTCTTCGCCATGTTCGCCCTGTGGGGCGAGTGGATCCTCAGCTTCTTCGGCCCGGCCTATGCCGAGGGCACACTGGTGCTGGTGCTGCTCTCGCTTGGCCTGCTGTTCGACGCCGCCACCGGCCCCTCCAAGATCGTCATGATGATGACCGGCCATGAGCGCGCCTATGTCGCCATCTTTGGGCTCATCATGGGCCTTGGCTTCCTGGTGCAGATCGCCGTAATCCCCGCCTTCGGCATTGTCGGCGCCGCCGCCGCCAATATGGGCGCACGCATCGTCGCCCAGGTCGCCATCGCGCTCTGGTGCCGCTTCCGCATCGGCCTCGATACCAGCCTCCTGGGTGTGTTTTCCATCCGCCGGGCCGGCTGAAACGAGCCGTACCCATGAGTACGGTTATGCTTGACCGCTCCTCCGTCCCGGCTTAGAACCACTCCGAACTTCCCCTGCCGGAATACCGATATGACCAAGGCCCGCACGCTTTACGACAAGATCTGGGACGACCATCTGGTCCAGAACAACGAGGATGGCACCTCGCTGCTCTATATCGACCGGCACCTGGTGCACGAAGTGACCAGCCCCCAGGCCTTCGAAGGCCTGCGCATGAACAACCGCAAGGTGCGCCACCCCGAGCGCACCCTGGCCGTGGTCGACCACAACGTGCCCACCACCGACCGTTCGCTGCCCAATCCCGACCCGGAAAGCGCCATCCAGATCGAGACGCTGGCCGAAAATACCCGCGATTTCGGCATCGAATATTTCGATCCCTTCGACAAGCGCCAGGGCATCGTCCACATCGTCGGCCCCGAGCAGGGCTTCACCCTGCCCGGCATGACCATCGTCTGCGGCGACAGCCACACCTCGACCCACGGCGCCTTTGGCGCCCTGGCCCACGGCATCGGCACGTCCGAGGTTGAGCATGTCCTCGCCACCCAGACGTTGATCCAGCAAAAGGCCAAAAACATGCTGGTGCGCGTGGATGGCACGCTGCCGCCCCATGTCACCGCCAAGGACATCATCCTCGCCATCATCGGCGAAATCGGCACGGCCGGCGGCAATGGCCATGTCATCGAATTTGCCGGCGAAGCCATCCGCTCGCTCAGCATGGAAGGCCGCATGACGGTCTGCAACATGACCATCGAAGGCGGCGCCCGCGCCGGCCTGATCGCCCCCGACGAAAAGACCTTCGAATACGTCAAGGGCCGCAACCGCGCCCCGACGGGCAAGGCCTGGGACATGGCGCTCGACTATTGGAAGACCCTCTATACCGACGAGGGTGCAGTCTATGACAAGGTGGTCATCCTCGACGCCGCCAAGCTGCCGCCGATCGTGTCATGGGGGTCTTCGCCCGAGGACGTCATCACCGTCACCGGCGCCGTGCCCAATCCTGATGACATCGCCGACGAGAACAAGCGCGCCAGCAAGTGGCGGGCGCTCGACTATATGGGCCTCAAGCCGGGCACCCCGATCACCGATATTGCCATCGACCGCGTCTTCATCGGCTCCTGCACCAATGGCCGCATCGAGGACCTGCGCGCTGCCGCTGCCGTGATCGGCGACCACAAGGTGGCCCCCACGGTCAGCGCCATGGTCGTTCCCGGCTCGGGCCTGGTCAAGGATCAGGCCGAAGCCGAGGGCCTGCACACCATCTTCCTCAATGCCGGCTTCGAATGGCGCGAGCCCGGCTGCTCGATGTGCCTGGCCATGAACCCCGACAAGCTCAAGCCGCAGGAACGCTGCGCCTCGACCAGCAACCGCAATTTCGAAGGCCGCCAGGGCTTCAAGGGCCGCACCCACCTCGTGTCCCCCGCCATGGCCGCCGCCGCCGCCATTGCCGGCCACTTCGTCGACATCCGCGAGTGGCAGTAAGGCGCTGACTCCCAATTCTTCGTCATCACCCGGCTTGCCGGGTGATCCATGCTTGAGCGTCAGCGGAGAAGTGGATTGCCCGGACAAGCCGGACAATGACGGTAGCATGGAGCGTCCGGGATGAGCATTTCGAGCGAAGGCTGGCATAATCGTTTCGCGCCTACCCTCGACGATATCGAGGCCCTGGCCAGCCAGGCGCTCAGGGACCTGCCCGAGCCGTTCAAGTCGCTCGCCGCTGACGTCACCTGCTCGGTCGCCGAATTTGCCGACGATGACGTGCTCGAAGGCTTCGGCATGGAGAGCCCCTTCGAGCTGATGGGGCTCTTTTCAGGCATTGGCCTGACCGAAGATGGCGCCGTGCCCCAGACCGGCCAGTTGCCCAATACGGTCTATCTCTATCGCCGCGCCATCCTCGATTACTGGGCCGAGAATGACGACAACACCCTGGGCGAAGTTGTCACCCATGTGCTGATCCACGAACTGGGCCACCATTTCGGTTTTTCCGACGAGGACATGGAAGCCATCGAGGCGGCCGCCGACGCCGAATAATTGGCAGAACGCCTATGCGGTTCACCGACAGCCAAACCTTGCGTTAACGCCCGCTGCCTATGCTCGCGCCCGACGAGGGGTGGACGCCTTGGCGCAATTTGACGTGTTTTCATTGGCAGCTGCAATCACGGCCCTGCTGCTGGCGGCTGGCCTGCTGATCGCCTATGCGATCAATCGCAGCCTGACCGCCTTTGGCTGGTGGGCCGGCGCCTTCGCCCTGCTGGCTCTGTCGCTGGCCACGGTGACCATGCGACTGGGCGTGCCCGCCGTCTGGGTCAAATGGTTGAGCTGGGGCAGCTTCTATGCCGCGACCTGCCTTGTCGCCTACGGCCTGCACCGGAGCGGCGACACCCGCGCCAATCCGCTTGCCCGCATGGTGGCCGGGGGCGTGCTGTTCGTGGCCATCGCGACGGCCCTGACCGTGCTGAACGCCGCCCCGCATTACTGGATGCTGTTCGGCCCCATTCCCGTCCTCGTCTTCATGGTCTGGTCGGCGGCGCTGGTCTTCCGCGCCGGTTCCTGGGGCTATGGCCTGACCATGGTGTTCGGCATCGTCGCCATCGCCATCCGCTCAATTTTCCATCCGGGTGGCTTTTCCCGTCTCCTCAACCCTCCACCGCCACCCCCGCCAGTCCTGCGCGGCGGCTTTGCGCCGGCCTCCAATCCGGGCGCGGGCATTCCCCTGCAACAGCCGCCTCCGCCCGCCAGGGGCCTTTTCGACCTGGCCCCTCCGCCTGGCCCGCGCCCGCCCGTAGAGCACGCCTTGACCATCACCCTGATCACCCTGGCGGCGCTGCTGGTGCTGGCCATTGCCCTGGTACTGCGCAATGTGATGGCGGAGCTGAACCGGATGCGCGAGCGGTCGACCACCGACGCCATGACAGGCCTGCTCAACCGGGTGACCTTTGAAGAGGCGGCCGCCCTGCGCCTGGGCGAAACCGGCCTGCGCCCGGTCTGTGCCATCCTCTTCGACATCGACCACTTCAAGCGCATCAATGACACGGCGGGACACGCCGCCGGGGACCAGGTCATCGCCCGCCTCGGCCAGCTGCTGCGCGAAATGTCACTGACGCACGGCATTTCCGCACGTATTGGCGGCGAGGAGTTCGCCGTCATCCTGGCCGGCAGCGACCTGGCCGCCGCCCGGCTTTATGCCGAGGCAATCCGCTCGGGCCTGTCATCGGCCGATTTCGGCGATGCTGTCGGCTGGGGCGTGACAATGAGTGCGGGCATCGCCATTCACCAGCCCGGCGAGACCCTGCATGGCCTCATGGGTCGGGCGGATGAAGCCCTCTATGCGGCAAAGGCCGCTGGCCGCGACCGGGTCGTTGTCGCCAGTGACGCCACCGCGGCGGCGCACCGGCCAGGTCGAGCGGCAAATCGGGTCGCCAGCGCCTAGTCCCGCGGCACAAACTCGAACTCGGCCTCGTTTCCGCCGGACGGATCATCCGAGACACGCAGCGCCAGCTTGCCCTCGTCGAGGGCGGCGAACCATTCCTCCCAGCTCACCAGGTGAAAGCCGCCGATGCGGTCGGGCCCCTCATTGCCCTCGGTATTGATGGCATGCTGGCCAAAGGTCAGCTGCAGCAGCGTGCGGATGCCGGTGCCGTCGGGGGTATCCATCAGCATCGGATTGCCGCCCCGAGCCTCGGCCCATAGGCGGATATCGTCGCGGTTGGTAAGTGTCTTGGCCATAAGCGCGGCTCCCGTTTGCTCTTGCTTGCACAAGTGTCGCCTGTCCTGCTTGGTTCCGCAACAATTCCCAACGTGACCGTCGCCTGCTAAGACGCTGTCAAAGCTGGCGGAGCGAGCATGGACAGCAAGGCAAACAAGATTTTTCTGGGCCAGATCGGCGCGGCCCATGGCATCAAGGGTCAGGTGCGCATCGCCACCCACACCCAGGACCCCGAGGCCATCGGCAGTTATGGCCCGCTGGAGACCGACCGGCCCGGCCTCACCATCACCCTGACCAAGGTTCGGCTGCAAAAGAATGTGGTCATCGCTCACATCAAGGGCATTTCCGATCGCACGGCCGCCGAGCAGCTCAACGGCGTGAGCCTCTATATCGACCGCGAGAAACTGCCCGAGACCGAGGACGAAGACGATTTCTACCATGCCGACCTGATTGGCCTGGATGCCCGGCTCGAAAGCGGCGTGACCATCGGCAAGGTCTCGGCCGTGCCCAATTTTGGCGCCGGCGACCTGATCGAGGTCCGCGATCCACAAAGCGGGGATACCTTTCTCTACCCCTTCACCCGGGCCGTGGTGCCTCATGTCGACATTGCCGGGGGCTTTCTCACCATCGTGGTGCCCATGGATGCGCCCGAGGGCGAGGAAGAGCCCGATTGAGCTTTTCCGCCACCATCATCACACTGTTTCCCGAGCTGTTTCCGGGCCCGCTGGGCGCATCAGTACTGGGGCGTGGCCTGGCCGACAGCCTGTGGTCGCTTGAGGCCGTCCAGCTGCGCGATTTCAGCACCGACCGTCACCGCACGGTCGACGATACGCCCTCGGGCGGCGGCGCCGGCATGGTGCTCAAGCCCGATATCCTCGCCAAAGCCATCGACACCGTCTCGCCCGCGGGCGATCCGCGCCCGCGCCTCCTGATGTCCCCGCGCGGCGCCCCGCTGACCCAGGCCCGCGCCCATGAACTCGCTGAAGGCCCAGGCGCCGTCATCGTCTGCGGCCGCTTCGAGGGCATCGACCAGCGCGTCATCGACAACAGGGGCCTCGAGGAAATCTCCATCGGCGACTATGTGCTGGCTGGCGGCGAAGTGGCCGCCATGGTGCTGCTCGAGGCGGTGGTGAGGCTGATCCCGGGCGTCCTGGGCAGCGCCGACAGCCATGCCGACGAGAGTTTTGAGAACGGCCTGCTCGAATATCCGCAATATACCCGCCCGCAGAGCTTTGAAGGCACCGAGATCCCGGCGGTGCTGACGTCGGGCGACCATGGCAGGATCGCCCGGTGGCGCGCCGAGCAGAGCCAGGCGCTGACAGCGGCGCGGCGGCCGGACCTGTTGAAGAAATAGGCCACACAACCTCCTACCATGGGCCTACTCTCCCCACCGCGTCATTCCCGGGAAGGCGGGAATCTCTGTTTTGCGATAGCGCAGGAGAAATGGAGATTCCCGCTTACGCGGGAATGACCCTGTGCTGGGAGCGTCGGCAAAGGGCCTTTGATAGTCTGATGACACGCAAACCCTAGACTCCCGGCGCTTTTTCCCCTATAGCCGCGCCACTATCCGCGTTGCTGGGCTAATCGGACCCGTGGCGCATCAATAAAAAGACGAAAAACCTCCGTTACCAACCAAGACCGGGCGACGAGCCGAAAGGCCCGATAAACGCTCCTTTGAAAAGATTCAGAACGGAATCGACATGACCAATATCATCCAGCAGATCGAGGCCGAGCAGGTCGCGGCTCTCTCGGCCAAGCGCGAGCTTCCCGAATTCACCCATGGCGACACCATCAAGGTGTGGGTCAAGATCCGTGAAGGCGACAAGGAACGCCTGCAGGCCTATGAAGGCGTCGTCATTGCCATGAACGGCGGCGGCATCACCTCTTCCTTCACCGTGCGCAAGATTTCCTACGGCGAAGGCGTGGAACGCGTATTCCCGCTCTATTCCCCGAACGTGGCCTCCATCGAAGTCCTCAAGCGCGGCAAGGTCCGTCGCGCCAAGCTGTACTACCTGCGCGATCGTCGCGGTAAATCGGCCCGCATTTTCGAATCGACCAATTCGCGCACCAAGAAGATCGAAGCCGGCGAGCGCACGGCCGCCCAGGCCGCACGCGAAGCCCGCGAAGCCGAAAAGATCGCCGCTGCCGAGGCCTTTGCCGCTGAACAGGCTGCCAAGGATGCTGAAGCCGCTGCCGCTGCCAAGGCCGCCGAGGCCGCTGCTGCTGCAGCCGCTGAAGAAGCACCCAAGGCAGAGTAAGCCGGGTTCCCATACCCGCCCCTGCCTGAACCAAATTCAGAGCCCGGCCCCCGCAAGGTGGCCGGGCTTTTTCGTTGGAGGAAGTCATGGATTCACGTGAAACTTCGAGCTGGCCGAAGGACAAATCGCTGCCATCGAACGATTTGCAGCGGACAATCCGAAGTGGTGACGGCCGTCGCACACAATACGGGGCATTCTGTCGCCAGCCCACCGGCCGTCACCCTCGGGCTTGACCCGAGGGCTCTACACTTGCGGAGTGTCTAGTTTGTACGGTGCCCTCGGGTCGAGCCCGAGGGTGACGATCGAGCATGTGGCCAGCGTCGCGAACGCCGCCATTTCCGGCTTGTCCTCCCCCATCGCCTCCGCAATAAGAAGCCTCCCGCCGCGCCCGCGAGTCTCCCATGCCCGTCTCGATCGTCACCTGGAACATCAATTCGATCCGCCTGCGTCTGCCCATGGTGCTCGATTTCATCGCGCAGCATGCGCCCGACGTGATCATGTTCCAGGAGATCAAGTGCCTGGACGACCAGTTCCCGCGCAACGCCTTCCGCGATGCCGGCTATCCGCATATGGCCGTGCATGGGCAGAAGGGCTATCACGGCGTCGCCATCGTCTCGAAGTTTCCGCTGACCGACGTCTCGAGCCGGATGTTCTGCGACATCCCCGAATCGCGCCACGTCTCGGCGCTGACCGATTTCGGCCACGGCCCGGTGACGCTGCATGATTTCTATATCCCGGCCGGCGGCGACGAGCCCGACCCCGAGATCAACCCCAAATTCAAGCACAAGCTAGGCTTTTTGAGCGAGCTGACCAGCTGGTTCGCCGAGCCCATGTTCCAGCGCGGGCACCTGATTGCCGGCGATTTCAACATCGCCCCGCACGAAAACGACGTCTGGAGCCACAAGCAGCTGCTCAAGATCGTCAGCCACACACCCGTCGAGACCGAGGCGCTCAACGCCATCCTCAATGGCGGCCATGGCTGGACCGACCTGGTGCGCAAGCATGTGCCCTATGACCAGAAACTCTATTCCTGGTGGAGCTATCGCAGCGCCAATTGGGAACTGGCCAACAAGGGCCGCCGGCTCGACCATATCTGGGCCACGGCTGATGTCGCCGAGCACTGCATCGGCACCGAAATCGTCAAGGCCTTCCGCGGCTACGCCCCGCAACCGAGCGACCACGTGCCTGTCATCGCGAAGTTCGCGGGGGTGTGAGGGAGCCGGTTCTTTCTCCCGGCCTCACCACAAGCCCGGGGGTGTCGCGGCTGGTGGATGGGCGAGACGAACCTCAGCCCTGCCCACCCTTCATCTTCCGCCGCACCGGTTCCAGCGCGCCCAGATAATTGCCCAGGTCCCGCTCGACCCGCGCCACCGCGCGTTGCGCCAGTTCGGGCGATTGCTGCACCAGCTTGAGGAAAGCCGTCCGCGGCACGAACAGCGTCTGCGTGTCGGTGACGGCGGTGATGGTCACCGGGCGCGGCTTGGCAAGGATCAGCGCCATGGCGGAAACCACGCTGCCCGGCTCGGAAATCGCATAGGGCTTGCCGGCGCCCGGCCCTTCGGGCTTGGCCTTGAGCGTACCCTCGACCAGCACGAACGCGCCCATTGGCATGTCACCGGCCTTGTAGAGCACCGCATCGGGATCGAAATGCCTGATGTCGCCGGCAAAGGCCAGCATGCGCCGCTGCTCGTCGTCGCAGATATCGAAGAATTCGGCCTGGGCCAGCGCCTCAGCCGCATCGTCCCTGATCATGAACCCATCCGGATGCGCAAGCGGCCCCGCCGGGAGCGGAGCCGCCTCATCCTATAGGGCATTTTGACGAGCTTTGTACCGGATTTTGTGGCGGTCCACGGCTTTACGGCATGCACCCGAAAAGTGGAAACCGGTTTTCGGACCAGTGCATGTCGCCCTCAGGGCACCAGCCGATAGCCACCGTCTTCCGTCACCAGCAGCCGCGCATTGGACGGGTCGCGCTCGATCTTCTGGCGCAGCCGGTAAATATGGGTCTCGAGCGTATGCGTGGTGACCCGGTTATTGTAGCCCCAGACCTCCTTGAGCAGCACGTCCCGCGTAATGGTCTTGGGGCCCTGCCGGTAGAGATACTTGAGAATGGAGGTTTCCTTGTCGGTCAGCCGCACCTTGCCGCCATCATTGGCCTCCAGCAGCTTGGCCGAAGGCTGGAAGCTGTATTGGCCGATGGTGAACACCACGTCCTCGCTCTGGTCATGCTGGCGCAGAGCCGCATTGATGCGCGCCAGCAGCACCGGAAAGCGGAATGGCTTGGTGAGATAGTCATTGGCGCCCGAATCGAGGCCGCGGATCTGGTCGGCATCGGTATCGTGTCCGGTCAGCATCAGGATGGGGCTCTTATAGCCCTCGCTGCGCAACACCTTGACTGCCTCGCGCCCATCCATGTCGGGCAGCCCGACATCCAGAATCATCAGGTCGACATTGTTCTCGCGCGTCGCCTTGAGCGCATCATTGGCGGTCCCGGCCTGCATGACCTCGAATTCGCGTTGCGCTTCGAGCTGTTCGACCAGCGTCTGGCGCAGATCAGCGTCGTCGTCCACCAGCAGGATACGTCGCTTGTTCATTGTTTTCTCCGGACTTTTCGCGTCGACCCCGCCAATCGTCACAATATTGCGACGGGTTTTCGGCCAGCCAATCACATCGGCGTTACACTCTGAAGCAACGAGTGTGGGGCTGAGAAGTTGCAGTTGGCCGCTCGAGGGCGCAGCAATTGCTTCCGGTGCAACCTAAAACCCGGTGGCAACAGGCGGCCGATGGCCGAACAGCGCCGAGCCGACGCGGATATGCGTGGCCCCCATCGCGATGCCGATCTCGAAATCGCCGCTCATCCCCATCGAGAGCTGCGCGACGCCAGCCGCACGACCCAGCGTGGCAAGATGCGCGAAATAGGGGCCCGGCGGCACGCCATCGGGGGGAATGCACATGAGGCCGACAATATCGAGGCCATGCACGCTCCGGCAACGCTCGACGAATGCCACGGTCTCGGCGGGGGCGATACCCGCCTTCTGCTCCTCGAGCCCGATATTGACCTGCACGAAGCAGGGCAGAATGCGGCCGGCACGCGCCATTTCTGCCGCGAGAATGCTGGCAAGTTTCTCGCGATCCACTGTTTCGATGACGTCGAACAGCGCCACCGCCTCGCGCGCCTTGTTGGTCTGCAGCGGTCCGATCAGATGCAGTTCGATATCGGGATAAAGCTGGCGCAGGCCCGGCCACTTGTCCTTGGCCTCCTGCACCCGGTTTTCCCCGAACACCCGCTGCCCGGCAGCCAGAAACGGCTCGATCGCCTCGGCCGGAAAGGTCTTGGACACCGCGACCAGCGTCACCGCGGCGGGCGGCGGGCCGAAACGTGCCTGCGCCCTGGCGATGCGATCTCTTATGGCGGCGAGATTGCTGGCGGCATCGGCATCCATGCTTTCGCCCTGTTCCTGTTGACCTTGAAGGGTATTTCTGGTGATGGTCCGGTAGCCAAAATCCCTCCCAAACGCAAGCCGTGCCGGACTTTACGCCGCGCCTGCAACAGATCATCCAAGGACGAAACCAGTGAGCGGCGAACGCTACAATCCGCGCGAAATGGAACCCAAGTGGCAGAAGGTCTGGGACGACGCCAAGAGCTTCGTCAGCGCCAACGATGACCCGCGCGAGCCCTATTACGTCCTCGAAATGTTCCCCTATCCGTCCGGCCGCATCCATATGGGCCATGTGCGCAACTATTCCATGGGCGACGTGGTGGCCCGCTACCAGCGCGCTCGGGGCAAGAATGTGCTGCACCCCATGGGCTGGGACGCCTTCGGCCTGCCGGCCGAGAATGCCGCCATCGAGCGCAAGACCCATCCGGGCACCTGGACGCGCCAGAACATCGCCGCCATGAAGGCCCAGCTCAAGTCCATGGGCCTGGCCATCGACTGGACCCGCGAAATCGCCACCTGCGAACCGGAATATTACAGGCACCAGCAGGCCATGTTCATCGACATGATGGCGGCAGGCCTGGTCACCCGCAAGCAGTCCAAGGTCAACTGGGACCCTGTCGACATGACCGTGCTGGCCAATGAGCAGGTTATCGACGGCCGCGGCTGGCGCTCGGGCGCCGTGGTGGAGCAGCGCGAGCTGACCCAGTGGTTCTTCAAGATATCCGACATGGCGGAGGAACTGCTCGAGGCCCTGGACGGGCTGACCGACTGGCCAGAGAAGGTGCGCACCATGCAGCGCAACTGGATCGGCAAGTCCGAAGGCCTGCGCCTGCTGTTCGAAATGGTGCCCGGCAATGCCACGGCTGCCACCAGCGTCGAAGTGTTCACCACCCGGCCGGACACGATCTTCGGCGCCTCGTTCATCGCTTTGTCGCCCGATCATCCGTTGACCACTGAACTGGCGGCCAGCAACCCTGAACTGGCCGAATTCATCGCCGAGTGCCACCGCCAGGGCACCGCCACCGAAACGCTGGAAAAGGCCGAGAAGAAGGGTGTTTTCACCGGGCTGCACGTGAAGCATCCGGTGGTCGAGGGAGCCACGCTGCCGGTCTATGTCGCCAATTTCGTGCTGATGGACTATGGCACCGGCGCCATTTTCGGCTGCCCGGCCCATGACCAGCGCGATCTGGACTTCGCCCGCAAATATGATCTGCCGGTCTTGCCGGTGGTACGGCCGGCCGACGCAGATGCGGGCTTTGCCGTGGCGAACGAGGCCTTTACCGATGACGGCGTGATCTTCAATTCCGGTTTTCTCGACGGGCTGGGCATTGCCGAGGCCAAGAAGGCCGCTGCCGCCCATTTCGCCGACCGGACCGTCGATGGCAAGCCGCAGGGCAAGGTCGAGGTCAACTATCGCCTGCGTGACTGGGGCGTGTCGCGGCAGCGCTATTGGGGCTGCCCCATCCCGGTGATCCATTGCGAGGTCTGCGGCACCATTCCGGTGCCCAAGAAGGACCTGCCCGTGGTGCTGCCCGAGGATGTGAGCTTCGACAAGCCCGGCAATGCGCTGGACCACCATCCGACCTGGAAGCATGTCAACTGCCCGCAGTGTGGCGCCTCGGCCCGCCGCGAGACGGACACCATGGACACCTTCGTCGATTCGTCCTGGTACTTTGCCCGCTTCACCGCGCCCGATGCCGATACGCCCACCATTCCTGAAGTGGCCAACCGCTGGCTGCCGGTGGATCAGTATATCGGCGGTGTCGAGCACGCGATCCTGCACCTGCTCTATTCGCGCTATTTCACCCGCGCCATGAAGGCGACTGGGCATGTGGGGCTCAGCGAGCCGTTCAAGGGCCTGTTCACCCAGGGCATGGTGACGCACGAGACCTATAAGTCGCCGTCAGGCGACTGGGTGCCGCCCACCGAAGTGCTGCTGGAAACCACTGGCGAGTTGCGCCGCGCTCGCCATATCCACTCGGGTGAGCCGATTGCCATCGGTTCGGTCGAAAAGATGAGCAAGTCCAAGAAGAACGTGGTCGACCCCGATGAGATCGTCGCCACCTATGGCGCCGATACGGCGCGCTGGTTCATGCTGTCGGACTCCCCGCCCGAACGCGACGTGCAATGGACCGAGGCCGGCGTCGAAGGCGCCAGCCGCTTCCAGCAGCGCATCTGGCGGCTGGTCGGCGAGACGATCGAGTTCGCGAAACAGTCTCCGGAGACTGTTCGCACTTCCGATGACGATGAGGCCAGGGCCCTGCGCAAGATCGTGCATCGTGCGGTGCACAATGTCGGTGGCGATATCGAGGGCCTGCGCTTCAATCGCGCAGTGGCGCAGATCTATGAGCTGACCAATGCGCTGGTGCGTTCGGCTGGCCTGGTGGCCGAAGCCCCCACAGCCCGTATCGGCGCGCTGCAGGAGGGCGTGGAGCGACTTGTCCAGCTGCTGGCCCCGATGATGCCGCACCTGGCCGAAACCTGCTGGGAGGCGCTCGGCAAGCCGGGCCTGGTGGCCGATGCGCCATGGCCGCCGGTCGATCCGGCGCTGCTGGTGGACAACACCGTGACCATGCCCATTCAGGTCAACGGCAAGCGCCGCGGCGAGATCACCGTGGCCAAGGGCACGCCGGCAACCGAGGTCGAGAGCCAAGTCTTGTCAATGGACGAGATAGTCCGCATTCTGAATGGCCAGGCGCCCAAGAAAGTCGTCATCGTCCCGGACAGGATCGTCAATGTCGTTGTTTAGGCTCGTTCGCCCCATCGCTCTTGCCGGCAGCCTGCTGGGTGCCGCAGTCGCGCTGGGCGCGTGCAGCTTTTCGCCGGTCTATAGCGGCACGCTGGCCAGCCAGCCCATGCTGGACCTGGCCTTTGCCAAACCCGCGAGCCGGCTGGAACAGGTCATCTACCAGGAGCTGGCTTTGCGCTTCGGCTCCTCCGTGGCGCCAACCGCGCCGCTTGCCACGGTCACTGTCGCGGCGTCGTCTGGCGCCGTCGGCCTCTCGGCAACGGCCAACCCCAACAAGCTCAGCAGCTTGACCGTCACGGCTTCGGTCACCGTAACCCGTCGCGACGGCAGCGACGCGGCGCCGATCACCTTCACCCGACAGGCCAGTGCGCAATACACCACCAGCGGCCAGGTGCTGGCGGATACCGCTGCCGGCAATGAAGCCGCCGAACGCGCCGCCAAGGCCGCTGCCGAATCGCTGCGGCTGGCCATGCTGGCCTCGCTCAGCCGCTGATGACGGCCCTCAAGGCACACGAAGTTGCCCGCTTCCTGGCGCGTCCGGACCTCAGCGAGGGCATTTTCCTCGCCTATGGTCCCGATGCCGGTCTGGTGCGCGAGACGGCACAGCGCCTGATCCGTCAATTGAGCGGCAATGACCCCGAATCGGCCAGCATCGTGACGCTCGACGGCGCCGAGGTCGACGCCAACCCATCCATTCTCGCAGTGGAAGCACGCACCATGTCGCTGTTTGGCGGCAAACGCATTGTTCGCGTGCGCGGCGCCGGCAAGTCGCTGGTAATGACGCTGACCGAGTTGCGGGACGATCCTGCCGGCGCCGCCATCGTGCTCGAAGCCGGCAACCTGGCGCCCAAGGATGCGCTGCGTGCTCTGGTGGAGGCTGCCAAGCTCGGCCGGGCCCTGCCCTGTTATCCCGATAGCGACGAAACGCTGCAGGCGCTGATTCGCGAGGTCTTCAACCAGCAAGGCATCCGCATCGATGGCGACGTGGTCGCGACGCTGCGTGAAATCCTGGGCAATGACCGGGAGATCACCCGCCGGGAGCTGGAGAAGCTCTGTCTCTACGCGGCGTCAAGCAAGGTGTTGACCCGTGAGGACGTTCTTTTATTGTGCGCTGACAATGGGATGCTCGTCATCGACGCAATTCTCGACGCGACCGGCGGTGGCCATGCCGAGAAGCTGGAACTGGCGCTGAACCGGGCGCTATCCTCGGCGGTCGATCCGCAGCGGCTGCTGGCTATGTGCACGACACATTTCGCCAACCTGCGGCGCTGGCGCATCGAGGTCGATGCCGGCAAGACGCCGCGCATGGTGCTGGATGGGCTGCGGCCCAAGCCGCATTTCTCGCGGGTCTCGGCGCTCGAACAGCAATTGCGGCTGTGGTCGGACAGTGCGCTGGCGACCGCGTCGGAGCGCATCCTGCAAGCTACGGCCGACAGCCGGCGGCGCCCCGCTTTGGCGGAAGCCGGGCTCAGGCGGGCGCTGCTGGCCATCTGCATGATGGCGGCCGCGCATTAGTAACGACTGCGTTTCACGTGAAACGGCCTGCCCTGACAACGGAAACCTAGTTCGCGTAGCCGGTCAGTTTCAGGCAGATGCCGTCGAGTTGTTCCAGCGTCTTGTAGCGAATCTCGAGCTTGCCGCCGCGTTCGCTATGCGCCAGCGACACCGAAAGGCCCAGCGCATCCGACAGCCGGCGCTCCAGCGCCACCGTATCGGCATCGCGATCGGCCTGAGATTCGCTCGGCTTCTTTTTGCCGGCCACGTCGCGCTGCTGGCTCAGCGCCTCGGCCTCACGCACCGAAAGGCCGCCGGACACGATCTGGCGCGCCAGAGTTGCCGGATCCTCGGCGGTGATCAGCGTCCTGGCGTGACCGGCGGTCAGCGTGCCGCTGGAGACCATCTCGCGCACATCCTCGGGCAGCCGCAGCAGTCGCAGCGTATTGGCGACATGGGAACGGCTCTTGCCGATCACCTGCGCCAGGTCCTGCTGCGTATAGTCGAACTGTTCGATCAGCTGGCCGTAACCCATTGCTTCTTCAAGCGGATTTAGATCCGCGCGCTGCACATTCTCGATGATTGCGAGCTCGAGCGCTTCCTTGTCACCCACATCGCGCACGATGACAGGCACGTCATGCAGGCCGGCCTTCTGCGCGGCGCGCCAGCGGCGCTCGCCGGCAATAATCTCGAAAATGTTGGGATCATCGCTGGGACGTACCAGCAGCGGCTGCATGACGCCCTTTTCGCGGATCGAGTTGGTCAACTCCTCCAGCTGCTCGCTGTTGAAGGTCCGCCGCGGATTGGCGCGATTGGCGATGATGAATTCGACGGGCAGCTTCTTGACGCCCCCCGATTCGGTGACGCGTGCGCCTTCCACCGTGGCCATGTCGCCGATCAGCGCCGCGAGCCCGCGACCAAGACGTGTGGGTTTGTCGTTCATATCGGGCTCCTATGCCGCGTTGAGCTGCCGCTCGCGGCGGATCACTTCGGTGGCCAGCCGCAGATAGGCCTGGCTGCCGGCACATTTGAGGTCATAAAGCAAAGCCGGCTTGCCATAGGACGGCGCCTCGCTCAATCGCACATTGCGGGGGATGACCGTGTCGTAGACCAGGTCGCCCATTTCCTGGCGCACGTCCTGCAGCACCTGCTCGCTGAGATTGTTGCGCTTGTCGAACATCGTCATCACCACGCCCTGGATGGACAGGCGCGGATTGAGCGTCGAGCGAATTTGTTCAATCGTTTGAAGCAGTTGGCTCAGACCCTCCAGCGCGAAGAACTCGCATTGCAGCGGCACCAGCACGGCATCGGCCGCCACCAGCGAATTGACGGTCAACAGGTTGAGCGACGGTGGGCAATCGATGAGGATATAGCTCACCGGCTTGTCGTTGATGGCAAGCTCGCCCAGTTGCTTGAAGGCGTTGCGCAACTTGAAGGCCCGGTCCGCATGGCCGGCAATGGTCAGCTCGACGCCGAGCAGATCCATGGTCGACGGGACGATGGCCACATTGGGCACTGATGTCATGATGGCAGCCTGGGCGACGGTCGCCTCACCCACCAGCAGGTCATATGAGGACACTTCGCGATCGGTGCGCGAGATGCCGAGCCCGGTCGAGGCATTGCCCTGCGGATCGAGGTCGATGATCAGCACGCGCTCACCCACCGCGGCCAGCGCGGTGGCGAGATTGATCGCAGTCGTGGTTTTGCCCACGCCGCCTTTTTGGTTGGCCAGTGTCAGGATACGGGGCGCCACTATTGGCCTCCAGCTCGTTCGCCGCTAACTAACTGATTTCGCACGCAAATTCGAAAGCGTGAGCAGGACACCACTTGGATCGATGTCACTTGAGGTTACTACCACGTCATAGTCCCAATGCGTAGCGGCTTCCATCAGTTCTTCACCATGTTCCCGCCCCTTGTGCAGGATTGCCCGTGTTTGTGGGGCAAAGAACGGCTTCATCCAGCCACACAATGTCGGCAGGGCGGCCAGTGCCCGCGAGGTGATCACGTCGGGCGCCGGTGTTTCACGTGAATCAACCTGATCGCTCCGGCGACCCTCGACCGTGACGATCAGGCCCAGTTCCCGCGCCACTGCCCGCAGGAAGCTCACCTTGCGCCCATTCGGTTCGATCAGAGTGAAATGGTGATTCGGGCTCTTGAGGGCAATGGCCAGGGGCAGGGCCGGAAGGCCGCCGCCGCTGCCGAGGTCCAGGAACGCCCGGTCACCCTCCTTCAACAGCTTGAGCACCTGCAGGCTGTCGGCAAAGTGCCGTGACCAGACCTCCCCCAGTGTTTCACGTGAAACAAGATTCTGCACCGCCTGCCACTTCGCCAGCAGCTGAGCATAGGATTCCAAATCCGCAGCGACCTCGTCGAGGGATCGGGTGAAATGCCGCGCGTAAGGCGCAATCGCCTCCCGACCGGACATCAGCTCGCCCTGCGGAATTCACCGCGACGGATTACCGCCAGCAGGAGCGTGACGGCGGCGGGAGTCATGCCGTCCATGGCCTGGGCCTGGGCGATGGTTTGCGGCTGATACTGCTGCAACTTCTGGCGAATCTCCATCGACAGGCCCGGAATGACTGCGTAGTCGATATCTTCCGGGATCGGCTTCTGCTCGTCGCGGCGCACCGCCTCGATGTCGTCGCGCTGCCGGTCGAGATAGACCGCATATTGCGCGTCGACCACCAGCTGCTCGACAACAGGGGCTGGAATGGCGCCGATCTCCGGCCACAGCCGCATCGCGTCGTCAGGCGTGACATCGGGATAAGACAACAGGTCAAAGGCCGAGCGCAGCTTGCCGTCTTCATTGACCGCAATTCCCGCCTTGCGGGCTGCATTGGGCGAGGCCGTGAGCGTGGTCAGCAGGGTCCGACCGCGCGACAGGGCTTCGGCCTTGGCAGAGAACAGCCCATCACGTTCCTCCCCAACCAGGCCCGTGGCAATGCCAAGCGGTGTCAGGCGCTGATCTGCATTATCGGCTCGCAGGTGCAGCCGGAACTCGGCGCGCGAGGTGAACATGCGGTAGGGTTCGGACACACCCCGGGTCACCAGGTCGTCCACCATGACCCCCAGATAACTCTCAGTCCGTGACAGGACCATCGCATCCCGGCCCGATGCCGCAAGGGCGGCATTGGCGCCGGCCAGCAGACCCTGGGCGCCCGCCTCCTCATAGCCGGTCGTGCCGTTGATCTGGCCGGCCAGATAGAGCCCGGGCTGCCGCTTGACCTCCAGCGTCGGCCGCAGTTCGCGCGGGTCGACATAGTCATATTCGATCGCATAGCCGGGGCGGACGATGCGGACATTCTCGAGCCCCGGCATGGAGCGCAGGAACGCCTCCTGCACGTCTGCCGGCAGTGAGGTCGAGAGCCCGTTTGGATAGATCGTCGGGTCGTCAAGTCCTTCTGGCTCAAGGAAAATCTGGTGGCTATCGCGATCGGCAAAGCGCACCACCTTATCCTCGATGGACGGACAATAGCGCGGGCCCCGGCTCTGGATTCGGCCGGAATACATGGCCGAACGATGCAGATTATCCGAGATGATCCGGTGGGTTTCGGCCGTCGTGCGGGTGATGTGGCAGCTGACCTGGGGCGTGGTGATCGCCCGCGTCAGGGCCGAGAAGGTCTCTGGCGGATCATCGCCGGGTTGTTCTTCCAGCGACGAGAAATCGATGCTGGTGGCATCCAGCCGCGCGGGTGTACCGGTCTTGAGCCGGCCAAGCCGCAGCCCCAGCGCCTCCAAGCGGGTAGAGAGGCCAAGCACCGGTCGCTCTCCCAGGCGGCCAGCGGGTGTTGTCTCCTCGCCCCTATGGATCAGGCCGCGCAGGAAAGTGCCAGTGGTCAGCACCACGGCCCTCGTGCCAAACCGGCGCCCGTCCAGCAGCACCACGCCGCTCACCACGCCGTCGCTGACCTCGATATCGTCGACCTCGCCCTCGATGACGTCAAGATTGGGCTGGGCCGTGATGGCGGCTTGCATGGCCTGCCGGTAGAGCTTGCGATCCGCCTGCGCCCGGGGGCCTCGCACCGCGGGACCCTTGCGGCGGTTGAGCACGCGGAACTGGATGCCGGCAGCGTCGGCGACGCGACCCATCAACCCGTCGAGCGCGTCGATCTCGCGCACCAGGTGGCCCTTGCCGAGCCCGCCAATGGCCGGATTGCAGCTCATTTCGCCGATGGTGACGAACTTGTGGGTGACCAGAGCCGTGGGCACGCCAAGACGCGCGGATGCCGCCGCGGCTTCGCAGCCGGCGTGACCACCTCCAACGATGATGACGGCATAGTCACTCATGGCATGTCTCCAAGGCTGGCCTCAATAGGCCAATGTTTCACGTGAATCAATTCCGACCGCGATCACGGCCGTGTTTCACGTGAATCACTTGCCGATGCAGAAGCTGGTAAACAGGCGGTCCAACACCCGCTCCGCATCCAGCCGACCGACCAGGCGCTCCAGCGCCTGCGATGCCAGCCGCAGGCTCTCGGCTGCCAGTTCAGGCATTGCCAGCTGTTTCGCCGAAGCCTCCAGGGCCTCGATGGCGCTCTGTAGCGCTATGCGGTCCCGCTCCCGGCTGAGCAGGGATGGCTCCCCGCTCGACAGCGTCTGGCCGAGTTGCTCAATTCGCCCCAGCAGCTCGGCGAGCCCTTCGCCGCTCTGCGCGGACACGGCAATATCGGCACCGGTCACCCTGCCCAGGTCACGCTTGGTGCTGACATGGATGTGGCGGTTGTCAGTCTCCGGAATTTCCACCGCTGGCAGATCCGGAGCGCTGAGCCACAGGACGATATCGGCCTGGTCGATGGCCTGCCGAGCCCGGCGTACGCCTTCAGCCTCGGCCTTGCTGTCGGTCTCGCGCAGGCCGGCCAGGTCGAGCAGGATATAGAGCTGACCGTTGATGTCGAGCGGCACCTCGCGCACGTCGCGGGTCGTCCCGGCCTCCTCCGTCACGATGGCGATGTCCGATTGTGCCAAGGCATTGAGCAGACTGGATTTTCCGGCATTCGGCGGCCCCGCCAGTGCCACGCGGATACCTTCGCGAACGACGCGGCCATGCTCGACCGAGGCCAGCGCCATGGCGATGTCATTGCGCAATGCCGTAAGGCTGCGGCCGAAGTCCTCGGGCAGGGTATCGCCGACATCGCCCTCGTCTGAAAAGTCCAGCCGAGCCTCGATCTCGGCCCGCAGATCAAGCAATTGATCGCGCCAGCCGTCGATCCGTTGCGACAGGCCCCCTTCGAACCGGGCCAAGGCCTGGCGTCGCTGGTTCTCGGTCTCGGCTTCCAAGAGGTCGCCCAGGCCCTCGATTTCCACCAGGTCGAGCTTGCCATTCTCAAAGGCCCGCCGGGTGAACTCGCCGGCCTCCGCAAGGCGGGCCCCCTTGCTGGTAATGAGCTTGATGATCGAGCGGACCCCGGCCGGGGAGCCATGCACCTGCAACTCGGCGCAGTCTTCGCCGGTAAAGCTGTGGGGTGCCGGAAACCAGGCGACGAGGCCGCGATCAAGCATCGACTCGCGGCCGATGGGCCGCAGCGTCAGCCGCCGCGGCTCGGGGATGGTGCCGGCTATGTCCTGGAGAATCCTGCCCGTGGCAGGTCCGGAGAGGCGGATGACCGCCACGCCGGAGGGTGGGGCTCCAGAGGACAGCGCCACGATCGTATCGCCGCTCATCATGGGTTCTCCGAAAGCAGAGAGCGACACGCTGGTGCATGTCGCTCTCGGGAGTGTCGTCAATCGCCGCGCTGGCGATCAGGTATTCATCGAATCGAAGAAGTCGGAATTTGTCTTGGTCTGGCGGACCTTGTCCATCAGGAATTCCATCGCGTCGATCGTCCCCATCGGATTGAGGATGCGGCGCAGCACATACATCTTCTTGAGGATGTCCGGCTCGACCAGCAGCTCTTCCTTGCGCGTACCCGACTTGGTGATGTCGAGCGCCGGGAAGATGCGCTTGTCGGCGACCTTGCGGTCAAGGATGATTTCCGAGTTGCCGGTGCCCTTGAACTCTTCGAAGATCACTTCATCCATGCGCGAGCCGGTATCGATCAGCGCCGTTGAAATGATAGTCAGCGAGCCGCCATCCTCGATATTGCGCGCAGCACCAAAGAAGCGCTTCGGGCGCTGCAGCGCATTGGCGTCCACGCCGCCGGTCAGCACCTTGCCGGAGCTCGGCACGACGGTGTTGTAGGCGCGGCCGAGGCGGGTGATCGAATCGAGCAGGATGACCACGTCGCGCTTGTGTTCGACCAGGCGCTTGGCCTTTTCGATCACCATTTCGGCGACCTGGACGTGACGCGAAGCCGGCTCGTCAAAGGTCGAGGAGATGACTTCACCGCGCACCGAGCGCTGCATGTCTGTCACTTCTTCCGGCCGCTCGTCGATCAGCAACACGATCAGATAGCATTCGGGGTGATTGGTGGCGATCGATTGTGCAATATTCTGCAACAATACCGTCTTACCGGTACGCGGTGGCGCAACAATCAGCGCACGCTGACCCTTGCCCAACGGGGCAACGAGATCGAGCAGGCGGGCCGAACGATCCTTCAGCGTCGGATCGGGCAGCTCCATGCGGAGCCGTTCTTCGGGATAGAGCGGGGTCAGGTTGTCGAAGTTGACCTTGTGGCGGACCGCCTCGGGATCTTCGAAGTTGATGGTGTTGACCTTGAGCAGCGCAAAGTAGCGCTCGCCATCCTTGGGAGACCGAATCTGGCCTTCGACCGTGTCGCCGGTTCTGAGACCGAAGCGACGAATCTGGGATGGACTGACATAGATGTCGTCGGGGCCCGGGAGATAGTTGGCGTCCGGGGAACGCAGGAAACCGAAACCATCAGGGAGGACTTCGACGACGCCTTCGCCGGTAATGTCGACTTCCTGGGCGGCCAGTTCCTTGAGAATGGCAAACATCAATTCCTGTTTGCGCATGGTCGAGGCATTCTCGACCTCGTGTTCTTCAGCGAACACCAGGAGTTCGGCCGGGGACTTGGCCTTGAGCTCGCTGAGCTTCATATTCTGCATGTAGCGGGAGACCCTATTGGGAAGCGGTAATCGTCAGGAAGGCGATATATCTGGGAGGGGTAGGCACCGCGCAGCGACCGGGGAGGTCGGCTAGATTTGGGATGCGTTGGCTAGGCATGTAGCGCGATCCGGGAGCAGTTTCAAGGATGAAACCGTCGCGCCCTGCCCAGATTCACGTGAAACAGCCCCTCCTCGCCGCCCTCAGAACGGTTTTACGATCACCGCAATGACGATGACGATGGCGATGACGAAGGGGATTTCATTGATGGCACGATAGAATTTGTGGCTTCTCGTGTTCCGATCCTGCTGGAAAGCCCGCAGCAGCGAGCCATACCAGCCATGAACGCCACTCAGCGCGATGACCATCGCCGCCTTGAGCCACATCCAGCCCATCGAGAAATCGACAATGCCGAAGCCGAAGGCAAGCCAGAGGCCAAAGATCCAGGTGGCGAGCATGGCCGGCGTGATGATGCCGCGATAAAGCCGGCGTTCCATGACCTTGAAGGTCTCGGACTTCTCCGACCCGACCGTCGATTCTGCGTGATAGACGAACAGCCGGGGCAGATACATCATCCCGGCCATCCAGGCGATCACCGAGATGACATGCAGCGCCTTGACCCACTCATACATGCAGAACTCCCCGACAGTTCATGGCCGCTTTGCCCCTCGCGGCTCTAGCGGTTCTTGACCCGCGCCACCAGCCGCTCGACATGCGCGATCGGCGTTTCCGGCACGATGCCGTGGCCCAGATTGAAGATATGCGGGCGGTCGGCAAAGGCCGCGATGATGGCGTCGATGCGCTCGTCCATCTGGGCACCACCCGCCACCAGCCGCAATGGATCGAGATTACCCTGCACCGGCAGGCCCGGGGAAAAGGTCCGGGCAGAATCAAGCGGCGTCGCGTAGTCCAACCCGAGCGCATTGACCCCCGTTTCCTGCGCATAGCGCGCCAGGTTGCCGGCAGCGCCCCGCGGAAAGCCGATGATGGGCGCATTGGGCACCCGGGCCCGCACCCCGGCAACGATCCGCCGGTTTGGTTCGATGACATGGCTAGAAAAGGCTGCATCGTCGAGATTGAGCGCCCAGCTCTCGAACAGCTGCACCACATCGGCGCCGGCCTCGAGCTGCGCGACCAGATAATCAATGCTGGTCTTGACCAGCACATCCAGCAGAGCCGCAAAAGCTTCCGGATGCCGCAGGGCAAACAATCGGGCCGCGGCCTGGTCGGGTGACCCCTTACCGCCAATCATATAGGTCGCCACGGTCCAGGGAGAGCCGCAGAAGCCGATCAGCGTCTTATCGGGTGCGATGGCCGCCCGCAGGCGTCGCACGGTCTCCAGCACCGGCGCCAGGTGATCCAGCGGATCCATCTCCTTCCCCAGCCCGGCGATGCTGCCGGCATCAACCGGATCAAGGACAGGACCCTCTCCAGCCTCAAAGCGCACCGACTGGCCGAGCGCGTCGGGAATGACCAGGATGTCGGAGAACAGGATCGCGGCATCGAGATCGAAACGGCGCAATGGCTGCAGCGACACCTCGGTGGCGAGATCGGGCGTATAGCAGAGCTCGAGGAAGTTCGTCGCCCGAGTCCTGACCTCACGGTATTCAGGCAGGTAGCGGCCCGCCTGGCGCATGATCCAGAGCGGAGGCCGTTCCTGGCGCTGGCCAAGCACGGTTGCCAAGAGGGGCTTATGGGTCACGTCAACCTTCCCTTCAAAACCCCTAAAGAGTCTTTCTGACTTCGTATCAGTATTATCATGGCGGTGTTTTGGGCCAATTCAGCGCCGTCCACAATCGCCCTCGTGGCGGCACAACCGCGCAGGGCGATGGTAAACGAGGTGTTAACGACCCCTGTGAATCATAGCGAGCCCCGCCCCGGCCTTAATGGTTAAGCAGACCTTAACGGGCGGACTCCGGAGTCAATGATTCGGATTGGCATGTGCAAAACCGCTTGGCGGCCAGGTTCGGTGCGTCTGGGTTTATCCCCAGACCTATCCCACCGCTTCCGTGGACCGCTCACCGAGTCCAGGTGTTAATCATTCGGTAACCAAGTCGAACAAATCGGGCCGAGCGGCAAAACCATGAGTCATTGTCACAGGCTGGCCCTTGAGCTGGGGATGACAGTGTGGAAAACATCGTCCCCATGCTGATCCTGGCCTCCCAGAGCGCGACCCGCAAAGCCCTGCTGCAGCAGGCCGGATTGGTGTTTTCGTGCCAGCCGGCCAGCATTGATGAGCGAAGCCTCGAGGAGGCTGTAATAGCGGCCGGCGGCGATGGCCGCGACGTTGCCCAGCACCTCTCCAAACGCAAGGCCGCCGCCGTCGCTGCCGACCATCCCGGCGCCATTGTGATCGGTGCCGACCAGACCCTCAGCCTTGGTACCGAGCTTTTGCACAAGCCGGCCGACCGAACCGCCGCCGTCACCCAGCTCGATCATCTGCGCGGCAAGACCCATCGCCTGCACGCCGCTGTGGCGCTGGTCCGTGACGATGTCTTGCTGTGGTCGGGCGTCGAAACGGCCGAGCTGACCCTGCGGGACTTCACTGCCCAGGAACGCGATGACGTGCTGGCTCGCGAGGGCGATGCTATCCTGTCCTCGGTCGGCGGCTATCGGCTCGAAGGCCCCTCGATCCGCCTGTTCGAAACCGTGACCGGCGACTATTTCACCATTCTGGGCCTGCCGCTGCTGCCCCTATTGGCCGCCCTGCGCAGTTTTGCCCCCGAGACCCTCACGTGACAACAAAAGCCTTCGTCATCGGCCATCCGATCAACCATTCCCGCTCGCCGCTCATTCATCAGACCTGGTTGGCCGAGCACCGCATCGACGGCAGCTACGAAGCGATCGATGTGCCGCCGGAGGCGCTGCCTGCCTTCTTCGAACGGCTGCGATCCGGCGAATTTGCCGGCGGCAATGTCACCATCCCGCATAAGGAGGCCGTGTTCGGCCTCTGTGACGCAGTTGATCCGCTGGCCCGCAAGATCGGTGCGGTCAATACGCTGGTGGTGCGCGAGGGCAAGGTGTTCGGCAGCAATACCGACTATCTGGGTTTTCTCGGTAATCTCGATGCCGCTGTGCCCGGCTGGTCGGACGGGCCAGACGATGCCATGGTGATCGGTGCGGGGGGCGCCGCCCGTGCGGTGCTTGTGGCGCTGCAGCGGCGCAACGGCGGCAAGGTGCATGTGCTCAACCGGACACTGGCCAATGCGCAGGCTTTGGTCGATGAGATCGATGGCCCATTCGAGGCGCATGGCTTTGACGCCTTTGCCGAGCTGGCGCCGCGGACCGGCATTGTCATCAATACCAGCTCGATCGGCATGCATGGTAGTCGCTTCGATTGGCTTGATCTCGCGCTGTTGCCGCGCAAGACGCTTGTCACCGACATCGTCTATGTGCCGCTCGAAACGCCGCTGCTGGCCGAGGCCCGGGCGCGGGGCCTCCGCACGGTTGACGGATTGGGCATGCTGCTGCATCAGGCCGCACCCGGCTTTGAGGCCTGGTTCGGCGTCCGGCCCACAGTGACGCCGGAGCTGCGGGCGCGCGTCGAAGCGACGCTGGGACACTGACCATGTGGCGGATCGGCATTACAGGCTCGATCGCGACGGGCAAATCCACGGTGCTAAAGGCCTTTGCCGATCTGGGCGTGCCGGTTTTCTCGGCCGATGAAGCGGTCGCCGAGCTCTATGCGGGGGAGGCGGTGGCACCGGTCGAAGCGCTTTTCCCCGGAGTTACCACTGGCGGTCATGTCGACAAAACCCTGCTGTCTCAGCGCCTTGCCGCCGATCCCACCGGTTTCAAACGGCTTGAAGCCGTGGTGCATCCGCTGGTCCGCGCCCGCATAGCGCGCTTCATGGACGAAGCCGAGGCAGCCGGGCATGCGCTGGCGGTGGTGGAAGTGCCGCTGCTGTTCGAGAGCGGCTACGACTATGGCTTTGATGCCGTGGCCGTCACCTGGGTCGATGAGGCCATCCAGCGACAGCGCGCCTTGGCGCGACCCGGAATGAGCGGGGAAAAGCTCGATACCATCCTTGCCCGACAGCTGCCACAGGCGGAAAAGAAGGCACGTGCCACCTATCTCTTCGATACCGGAATGCCGAAATCGAAGACGGTGGACATGGTCGCCGCGCTTGTTGCGAGCATCCGAGCCAAAGGGCCAAAGCATTGAATCGCGAGATCGTTCTCGATACCGAAACCACCGGCCTGTCGCCCGCCATGGGCGATCGGCTGGTCGAAATCGGCTGTGTCGAGCTGATCAACCACATCCCATCGGGCCGCCACTACCACGTCTATCTCAATCCGCAGCGCTCCATGCCCGAGGAGGCGTTTCGCGTGCATGGGCTGAGCGACGAATTCCTGGCCGACAAGCCCCTGTTCAAGTCCGTGGCGCAGGACTTCCGCGACTTCCTAGGTGATGCCACGCTGGTCATCCACAATGCGCCCTTCGACATGGGCTTCCTCAATGCCGAACTGGAACGATCAGGCCAGCGGCCGCTGGGCAACCAGGTCATCGATACGGTGATGCTGGCGCGCGACAAGCATCCGGGCGCCCGGGTGAGCCTGGATGCGCTGTGCAAGCATTACGGCATCGACAATTCCCGCCGCACGCTGCATGGCGCACTGCTCGATAGCCAGATCCTGGCCGAGGTCTATCTCGAGCTCATCGGCGGCAAGCAGGTGAGCCTGGCGCTGATCTCGGAATCCCGGGTGTCGGGCGCCCAAGCCATCGCCACCCGCATTGTTGCCGCGCCCCGTCCGGCGCCACTGCCATCCCGCCTCCTGGCCGATGAATTTGCGGCGCATGAACGCCTCGTTGCGTCGCTCGGTCCCGATTCGATCTGGGCCAAATATGCCGGCGCCATGGATGGCGGGGACAACAACGTCGCGGCGGAATGAAAAAAGCCCCGCCGGAGCGGGGCTTTGAGTCTCACATCACCAGCCCCTTAGTTGGGCTTATCGGTCTCAGCTGCAGACGCGGTCAGCGGCGCTGCGCCCTGCTGGGCGGCCAGCTTGGCCAGGTTCTGGCGATAGATGGCGGCGAAATCGACCGGCTCCATCATCAGCGGCGGGAAACCGCCCTGCTGGGTGGTGCTGGCGAGCACCTGACGCGCGAACGGGAAGATCAGCCGCGGGCATTCGATCATCAGCAACTGGCTGAGCTGGGCCTCGGGCACGTTCTTGAGGCGAAACACGCCGCCATAGACGAGCTCGACATTGAACAGCACCACGGCTTCTCTGTTAGCCTTGGCATTGAGCGTCAGCTCAACCGCATACATGTCGTCGGCCTGCTTCTTGACGCCCACCGAGATGGAAACGTTGAAGGCCGGATTGCCGCCGCCCGCCATGATCGAGCCGGGCGCACCCGGATTCTCGAAGCTGAGATCGCGGATATACTGGCCTACCAGGTTCATCGAGGGCAGGTTTGCTGGGCTCGGGGCCGCGCTGCCCTGGGTATCGTCAGCCATATGCTGTAGTCCTTCACAAGGAAATTGCTGGGGGCGTGGCTAGCATCTTTGCCGGGAAGCGACAAGCTGGCGCTGCCTAGCGTGGCCGGTAGTCGTCCTGGTCGAGGTCGATGCTGCCCTCGCCCCCAAGCCGCGGCCCGGCCTGGCCCGATGTATGGCGGAAGCTCGATGTCTCGACCACGGTTACCCGGCTGGCGAGGGCCGCATAGATCCAGCCGCGCACCGGCGGCAGCAGGAGCGCTAGTGCCACCACGTCGCTGAGGAATCCCGGCAGCACCAGGAAGAGGGCCGCGACACCAATCATCATGGCGTCGGCAATGGTACGGCCCGGCATCTGGCCCCTGTCGACATTGCTGCGCAACTGCCCGAGCACCGACAGCCCCTGCTGGCGCAGCAGCAATCCGCCCAGCAGGGCCGCACCAATGACCAGGGCCAGCGTCGGCCAGAGCCCGATGGTCTGGCCGACTTTGATGAAGATGGCGATCTCGATAAGCGGCAGGGCAATGAGGCCGAGGGCTAAAAATCGTGCCAAGGTCAGGGTTTCCTTCTCTCCGCCTATGCGGCAAAACGCTTGCTCTCCCCAGTGTGAACTGGTTTTGGGGTGAGGCTTTGCCTATATATAGGCCAAATGAAGCGCTCAACGAGCGCTGCAGCGTCGATTTTCTCCGGCGCGTTCAGGTAAGGTGCATTGCCCAATGGATGAATTCTTCGACCTGCCCACCCTCATCGTGATTGCCGTGGCCGTCTTCGTGCTGTTCCGGCTGCGGTCGGTACTGGGCACCAGGACCGGCACTGAGCGGCCGCCGGTGGAGCGGCGCAAGCCCGCACCCGCAGAGTCCGCCGAAGAAACCGTGGTGCCGCTGCGCCCCCGCGGCACGGCTGCCCCCGAGCTCGACGATGAGCGCCGCGCCCGCAAGACCGAGGCCGAAATCGAGCAGCTCTCCCATGGCGATGCCGAACTGGCCGCCGGCCTGCGGGCCGTGGTCGAGGCCGATCCGACCTTCACCCCCAAATCCTTCCTCGACGGGGCCAAGCAGGCCTACGAGATGATCGTCACCGGCTATGCCGCCGGGGACCGGCAGACGCTCAAGAACCTGCTGGAAAAGGACGTGTTCGAAGGTTTCCAGCGCGCCATCGCCGAGCGCGAGGCCGCCGGCCAGACCGTGGACTTCACCTTTGTCGGCCTGCCGAAGGTCGAAATCTCCGAGGCCGAATATGATCGCAAGAACGTCCTGATCACCGTGCGCTTCCATGCCGAGGTGGTGTCGGCCACCCGCGACAAGGATGGCACCCTGGTCGAGGGCCATGCCGAGCAGGTGCAGACCATCGCCGATGAATGGACCTTCGCCCGCAATCCCAAATCGCGCGACCCGAACTGGAAGGTCGTCACCACCAGCCAGCTCGACTGATCCAACAGGGCGGCCCGGCGGCGTCACACAACCATGTCCAAGCGTGATCCCAGGCGCCTGCCGCATGACTTCCACCTGTGGACGGCCGTGGCATCGACGGTTGACCCGCTGCGCCGCAAGGGCCTGCTGAAATTCGGCAGCGTGCCCCTGCCGCTGCCGCCCGAAGAGCCGGCGCCTGCCGCGGTGGCCACCAAGGCCCCGCCCAGGCGCCAGCCGCCCCGCCAGCCCTTCCTGCCGCCCTATCAGGCGCCATCGCCATCCGCCACCCTGCCCGACAAGGCCGTCGATCCGGCCATCCGCAAGAAGGTGGGCCGTGGCCGTATCGATATCGATGGGCGCATTGACCTGCATGGCATGACCCAGAACGAGGCGCGATCGGCTTTGCATGGCTTCATCCGCGCCCGCTTCAACCGGGGCGACCGCACGGTTTTGGTCATTACCGGTAAGGGCGCCAAGACCGACAATGACTATATCGCCGCCATGACCGAGCGCGGCGTGCTGCGCACCATGCTGCCAGTCTGGCTCAACGAGCCGGGTCTGGCGCCCATGGTCTCGGGCTGGAGCGTTGCGGCGCGCGGTCACGGTGGAGAGGGGGCGTGGTATGTGCGCCTGCGCCGCGCATGACCCCCCTGGGCGCCAGGATCCGCGAATTGCGCGAGGCCCGCGGCATTTCGCTCAAGCAGATGGCGGCGGCGCTCAATGTGTCGAGCGCCTATCTCTCCGCCCTCGAGCATGGCCGGCGCGGCAAGCCCACCGGCTTCCTGCTGCATCGCATCATCGCCTTCTTCAACGTCATCTGGGACGAGGCCGAGGAATTGCAGCGCCTGGCCGAAATGAGCGACCCCAAGGTGACCATCGACACCGGTGGCCTCGTGCCCGAGGCGACGGAACTGACCAACCGGCTGGCGGCCGATATCGGCAAGCTCGATGCTGAAGACCTCAAGTTCCTTCATAACGAGCTGGTCCGCCGTTCGGGCAAGTCGCGCGCCTGAGAGGCGCTGGAAAAGCACAGCAATAGGGCGTATTTTCAAGATATCTGCAGGAGGAGGTTATCATGCGCACTTTAGGTGTCGCGGCCATCCTTGCCGCGTTGACCATGCCCACACTCTCCGCCGACCTGACGCCGAGCGCCATCCGGGCCCTGCTGGAGGGGCAGGACGCGACCGCGGTGGTGCGATCGCTCGATGAAAGCGTCTGGAACGGATTTCTGGCCCATGTCGAGGCCGGTGATCGCGGCTGGATCGACCTCGTGCCGCTGCTGGCTCCCGGTACGGATGCCGGCACGTCGGAAAGCCTCACCATCAGCCTCTCTCGCGCGCTCAAATCCAATCCGGCCGGCGTGCTGAATGTGCTGGCTGCCGATCACTATAGTGCCGCCGATATCTGCGGGGATAACGACATAGAGGTGTCGCTCTTCGAGGCGGTAGCGTTCATCGACGAGGCGCTGGTCAAGGTCGCCGCGGTGATGGACCCGGCGCTGAGCGAAGCGCGTAACGAATGCCTCTATGCGCTGACCGATGCGCGGATTTCGGCGCTGATCTGAGGCTCTCACCCCGGCCTTCCGCTGAACGCGTCAGGCCGTCCCTCTCCCTCAGGGGGAGAGGGGAAGACACCAGACCCTACAGCACGAACTTGCTCAGGTCCTGATCGGCCGCCAGCACGCCCACCTTCTCGGCAACGAAGGCCGCGTCGATGGTGATGGTCTGGCCCTGCTTGTCGGGCGCTTCGAAGCTGATGTCTTCCACCAGCCGCTCCATCACCGTCTGCAGGCGCCTTGCGCCAATATTCTCGACCGAATTGTTGACCTTGACCGCCGCGTCGGCAATGGCCTCGATCGCGTCCTTGGTGAAGTCCAGCGTCACCCCCTCGGTGCCCATCAGCGCCACATATTGCTTGATCAGGCTGTTGTCGGTGTCGCTGAGGATGCGGATGAAATCCTCGCGCGTCAGGGCCTTGAGCTCCACCCGGATCGGCAGGCGGCCCTGCAGTTCCGGCAGCAGGTCGCTGGGCTTGCTCACATGGAATGCGCCCGAGGCGATGAACAGGATATGGTCGGTGCTGACAGGGCCATATTTGGTCGACACCGTGGTGCCTTCGATCAGCGGCAGGAGATCGCGCTGCACGCCCTCGCGCGATGGACCGCCCGATACGCCGCCCTCGCGATGGGCCACCTTGTCGATCTCATCGATGAAGACGATGCCGTGGTTTTCCACCAGCTCGATGGCTTCGCTCTTGAGCTGGTCCTGGTCGAGCAGCTTGTCGGCCTCTTCGGCGATCAGCGGCTCATAGGCGTCCTTGACCTTGATCTTGCGCTTGACCCCGCGCCCGCCCATGGCGGACTTGAACATGTCGCTGAGATTGATCATGCCGATGCCGCCATTGGGCATGCCGGGGATCTCGAAGCCCCCGGTATTGGGCGCCGGCTGCATTTCGATTTCGATCTCGCTGTCGTCAAGCTCGTTGGCCCGCAGCTTTTTCCGGAAACTATCGCGGGTCGAGGGCGCGGCCGAATTGCCCACCAGGGCGTCGAGCACACGGTTCTCGGCATTGGCATGGGCCTGCGCCTGCACGTCGGCACGGCGCTTGTCGCGCAACACGGCAATGCCGGCTTCCACCAGGTCCCGGATGATCTGCTCGACGTCGCGGCCGACATAGCCCACCTCAGTGAACTTGGTGGCTTCCACCTTGATGAACGGGGCCTGGGCCAGGCGCGCCAGGCGGCGCGAAATCTCGGTCTTGCCGACGCCGGTTGGCCCGATCATCAGAATATTCTTGGGCGTGATCTCGCGGCGCAGCTCGGGCGAAAGCTGCTGCCGGCGCCAGCGGTTGCGCAGGGCCACGGCCACGGCGCGCTTGGCGTCATGCTGGCCGACAATATTGCGATCGAGCTCGCTCACGATCTCGCGTGGGGAAAAGTTGGTTTCAGACATTCTCGTTCGTCTTTCCTGGTGCCTCGTCGAGGAAGCGCACCATCATGTGTTCGTCGATATAGCGACCGTTCACTTGGAGGCAGCGGGGATCGGTGCCGTAGGTCTTGAACCCCGCCTTTTCATAGAGCCGGATAGCGGGCGCATTGTGGGCACCCACCATCAGGTGGAGCTGGATGACATGGGCCCGGGCATGCTCGGCAACCGCTTCCAACATGGCTAGCGCTGCACCAGTGCCGCGCATGGCCTGGGTTACATAGACCTGCATCACCCAGCCCCGATGGCGCTCCCGCTCGCCATCATCGATGGCGAAGGCGGCGATGCCGGCCAATTCTCCGGCATCGGTGATGACGCCGAAATAGGTCAGGCTGGTCAGCTGGGTGACCAGCGTCGCATCCGACCGTGCCGAGAACGCCTCGGGCGACGTGCCATAGGATTCGGGGTGATTGACCAGCGCTTCGAGCCTGATGGCGCGATAGGCGGTAACATCGGCACCCGTCAGCTGGCGGATCGAATAGCTCACGCGTCCAGCTCGATGGTTTCGAGCGTCACATTGCCATTGGTGTAGACGCAGACCTGCTCGGCAATCTTCATGGCGCGCCGCGCGATGTCCTCGGCGTCGAGTTCGGTCGCATCGGCCAGCGCCAACGCGGCGCTGAGCGCGTAATTGCCGCCCGAGCCGATGGCGGTGACGCCATGGTCGGGGGTCAGCACGTCGCCGGTGCCGGTCAGCACCAGCGTCTCGCGCTTGTCTGCCACGATCATCATGGCTTCGAGCTTGCGCAGATAGCGATCGGTGCGCCAGTCCTTGGCCAGCTCGACCGCGGCGCGCATCAGTTGATCAGGATATTGCTCGAGCCGGGCTTCGAGGCGTTCGAACAGCGTGAAGGCATCGGCGGTGGACCCGGCAAAGCCGCCGATCACCTTGCCACCGGCCAGGCGTCGCACCTTCTTGGCGCCGTGCTTCATCACGGTCTGGCCCATGGAAACCTGGCCATCGCCAGCCACCACGACCTTGTTGCCCTTGCGCACGGAAACGATCGTCGTCCCGTGCCAGCCGGGAAATGCACTGTCACTCATTTGGGGAGGTACTCCAGAACTGTTGGCTGATATTTAGGAGCGTCGCCAAGGAATGCAATGCGTGCCGAAGCGCCGGTCGGCCTGCGGGCCTCCGGATGTGCTGCCGTGATGGCGAGGCTTTGCCCCGAGCGGGCAGACCGCAAAATGAAAGAGGCAAAGCCTCGCCGTCACGCCGGGATTTGAGACGGGTCCGGGCCAGGTACGCTGTATCGCAAGCGCAGCTGCCGAGTTCCCCCCGCCGGGCCGGACGACTCCGACCCCACCGGCATTCCCGCACACGACCGTTCGTCGCGACCGCGCAGTGTTGTGCGGGAACGGGGCCAGTATGAACCGGGATGGCAGGGCGTGGATAAGTTTGCGATCAGGGGACCGCAACCCAATCTTCACGTCATCATGCCTATCTGCTAGAGAGCCGCCGTATTCCCGGAGACCGCCATGCGCAGCGCCAGCATTTCCCGCAAGACCAACGAGACCGAGATTTCCGTCTCGGTGAACCTCGACGGCACGGGCGCGCATGCCATGGCGACCGGCATCGGCTTTCTCGATCACATGCTCGACCAGCTCAGCCGCCACTCGCTCATCGACATGGATATTGCCTGCAAGGGCGACCTGCATATCGATTTCCACCACACGGCGGAAGATGTGGGCATCGCGCTGGGCCAGGCCATTGCCAAGGCGCTGGGCGATAAGCGCGGCATCCGCCGCTACGCCTCGGCCGACCTGCCCATGGACGGCACGCTGACCCGCGCTGCGCTGGACGTTTCGGGCCGTCCGTTCCTGGTGTTCCGGGCCGAATTCTCGCGCGACAAGGTCGGCGAGATGGATACCGAGCTGTTCCGCGAATTCTTCCAGGCCTTCACCATGAATGCCGGGATTACCCTCCATATCGAGAACTTCTACACCGACAACAACCATCACCTGGCCGAGTCCATGTTCAAGGCGGTGGCACGGGCCCTGCGCGAGGCGGTGGAGATCGACCCGCGCGTGGGCGACCGGGTGCCGAGCACCAAGGGCACGCTCTAGGCTTTTGTTTTCCGGCCTTTTGCACTAATTCACCCACAACCACGGTGTCACCCCGGCGAAGGCCGGGGTCCATCCTGACATATCGAGATGGATTCCGGCCTCCGCCGGAATGACATCGCGCACTTTGGAGCGTCCGGTGACCCTCTACGCCATTTTCGATCCCAAGCCCGGCAAGACCGACCTGCCCGCTGCGATTCCGGAGACATTCTCCTGGTTTGCCGCCCTGCTGCCGCCGTTGTTCCTGTTGGCGCATGGGCTCTGGCTGGAGCTGGTCGCCTGGGTCTTGGCCGTGCTGGCGCTCGTCGTGCTGTCCGGTTTCATCGGGGACGATGCGGCCGTGCTGCTCTATGCCCTGGGCGCCGCCTGGCTGGGCTTTGCTGCACCCGGCCTCCGCCGCCACGCCCTCGCCTGGCGCGGCTGGACCCACCGCGGCGAGCGCGTCGCTGTCAGCACCGACATGGCGCAACTGGAGGCGATCCGATGAGTCTCGTCACCATCATCGACTATGGCGCTGGCAACCTGCATTCGGCCCAGAAGGCCTTCGAGCGCATGGCGACGCCGCTCGGGATCACGGTGGAAGTCACCGCCGACCCCGAACGCGTCCGCATGGCCGACCGCATCATGCTGCCCGGCGTCGGCGCCTTTGCCGACTGCAAGGCGGGCCTCGACGCCGTGCCCGGCATGGTCGAGGTGCTGGAGGAACGCGTCATCCGTTCTGGCGTGCCCTTCCTGGGCGTCTGCGTCGGCATGCAGCTGATGGCGTCTGAGGGCCGCGAGAAGGTGGTGACACCGGGCCTGGGCTGGATCCCCGGCGCGGTCGAAAGGATCAGGCCATCCGATCCTGCGCTCAAGATCCCGCATATGGGCTGGAACACCATTTCGGTGACAAGGCCGCATCCGCTCTTTGCCGGCATCCCCGATGGCCCGGACGGACAGCATGCCTATTTCGTGCACTCCTATCACCTGGTGACAGAGAGCCCGGATACGCTGCTGGCAACGACCGACTATGGCGGGCAGGTCACCGCCTGTGTCGGCCGCGATAATCTGTTCGGCACCCAGTTCCACCCGGAAAAGAGCCAGGCGCTGGGATTGCAGCTGATCGAGAACTTCCTGAGGTGGACGCCGTGATTCTCTTCCCCGCCATCGACCTCAAGGACGGCCAATGCGTGCGCCTCAAGCTGGGCGACATGGACCAGGCGACCGTGTTCAACGACGATCCGGCGGCGCAGGCGAAGAGCTTCGAGGATCAGGGCTTTGAGTATCTCCATGTCGTCGACCTCAACGGCGCCTTTGCCGGCGAGAGCGTCAATGGCGCGGCGGTGGAGGCCATCCTCAAGACGGTGAAGTTCCCGGTGCAGCTGGGCGGTGGCATCCGCACGCTTGCCCATATCGAGAGCTGGCTGGACAAGGGCCTTGCGCGCGTCATCTTGGGCACCGTGGCGGTGCGCGATCCTGATCTGGTGAAGGAAGCCGCCCGCAAGTGGCCCGGCCAGGTGGCCGTCGGCACCGACGCAAAGGGCGGCATGGTGGCGGTTGAGGGCTGGGCCGAGACGTCGGAACTATCAATCATCGAACTGGCCAAGCGCTTCGAAGGCGCTGGGGTGGCGGCCATCATCTATACCGATATCGACCGCGACGGCATACTCGCTGGCATCAACTGGCCCTCGACGCTGGAGCTGGCGCGCTCGACTTCCATCCCGGTCATCGCCTCGGGCGGTCTCGCCTCGATGGCCGATATCGAGCGCATGGTGCAACCGGACTACCAGATCCTCGAAGGGGCCATTTCCGGCCGCGCCCTCTATGACGGCCGCATTGATTCACGTGAAGCACTGGCCATGCTGAGGGCCGCTGCGTGATGGAGCGGGCCGACGGATTTCCGATGCGAAGGTATCGCATTGCGCTTGTGGCGATTGCGATATTCGCCTTCTTCCCGATAGTGCCGACGGCCCTAGCCGTTACTTTGGCTAGCGTGAATGGCTGCAAGTTGCATGAGGGGTTCACCAACCCTTGTGTTATTGCAGGGTCGGATTGGGGAAGTGCGCTTTACCAAATGGGCATGACGTTCTGGTATCTGGTCGGTACTGTTCCCTTGGCCCTGGCGCTGTTTGTCTGCTGCATGATCGTGCTGGGAGTGCATCGGGGTAGCTGGCCAAATCGGACGAACCAGCCATGAAGACCCCGCGTCAAGTAATGATCGAGAAGGTCACCTGGTGGTGGTATCTCGTCCCCATCATCCCCATCTTGGCTGTTGAAGCACTGGCCATGCTGAAGGCCGCTGCGTGATGACCCACGACGAACCAAGTTCTGTGCGCCTCAAATTTGTTGTCGGGATCGCTCTGGTTTTCGCGGCATTGGCGGTTCTCGGCGCGATTGTTCCAGAATTCCTCAGATTATACGTCTGCCCGGAATGGAACCTAAAATCGAATCCCGTCTGCGTCGTCATGGGTGCCGATGTGGGCTCGCTAATGAGTTTGGGTACCCTCTCGTACATTCTCCTATTTGGGGTGGCGATGATTATCGGCCTTATCGCCTCGGTCGTGCTGCCAATACTGATAGTCCATGAGATGGTGCGCAAGAAGTGAGGGCGCCGCGCCACATCATGATCGAGAAGGTCACCTGGTGGTGGTATCTCGTCCCCATCATTCCCATCTTGGCGGTGGGGTATGCGGCCCTCATCAATGTTCTGCCATCATGGGCACTGCTCGTCGCCGTCTTTGCCTTTTTCATGTGGCTGTTCTCGCTGCTCTTCACCGTCTTCCGCACGGTGATGCAGCGGTTCAAGGCCAATAAGGAACCCCGTCAATGACGCTCAAGACCCGCCTCATTCCCTGCCTCGACGTGATGGGTGGTCGCGTGGTGAAGGGCGTGCAATTCGTCGACCTGCGCGATGCGGGCGACCCCGTCGAAGCCGCCATGGCCTATGATGCGGCGGGGGCCGATGAGCTGACCTTTCTCGACATCACCGCCAGCCACGAGGGCCGCGACACCATTTTCGACGTGGTGGCGCGCACGGCCGATCACTGCTTCATGCCGGTGACCGTTGGTGGCGGGGTGCGCAGCATCGAGGATATCCGCAAGCTCCTCCTGGCCGGCGCCGACAAGGTGGCGATCAATTCGGCGGCTGTGAACGACCCCGATTTCATTTCCCGTGCCGCCGACAAGTTCGGCAACCAGTGCATCGTCGTTTCCGTCGATGCCAAGCAGCGGCTCAGCGAGCGCGTCGGTGGCGACAATCGCTCCGAGTGGGAGATCTTCACCCATGGCGGCCGCAAGCCGACGGGCCTCGACGCGGTGGAATTCGCGGTTCGCATGGTCGAACGCGGCGCCGGCGAATTGCTGGTGACCTCGATGGACCGCGATGGCACCAAGTCCGGCTTCGACCTCAAGCTGACCCGCGCCATTGCCGATGCCGTGGAAGTGCCGGTCATCGCCTCCGGCGGCGTCGGCAAGCTGCAGGACCTGGTCGATGGCGTGATCGAGGGCCATGCCAGCGCCGTGCTGGCGGCCTCGATCTTCCACTTCGGCACCTTCACCATTCCCCAGGCCAAGCAATATCTGCGCGACCATGGTGTCGCCGTGCGCATGGACCGGGCGGCTTAGGTCGTAGTGACGCGACGACGAAAGTTTGCTCTAAGCCTTCAAAACCCACCGCGTCACCCCGGCGAAGGCCGGGGTCCATGTCCGTAACGATGGCGCCCACCGCGTTGATGGTTCGATACATGGATTCCGGCCTTCGCCGGAATGACTCCCGGTATCTACGGGAGACTGTGCCTATGACCCTCGACGACCTCGAAGCCCGCATCGCCCTGCGCGCGGCCGCCTCGCCCGATGAAAGCTACACGGCAAAACTCATCGCCCGCGGCATGGAAAAATGCGCGCAGAAATTGGGCGAGGAAGCCACGGAAGCCGTGATCGCGGCAGTGACGGGCAATCGCGCCGAGCTGGTCAAGGAGAGCGCTGATCTGCTCTATCACCTGCTGGTGGTGCTGCGCGCCGCCGATCTGCCGCTGGTCGAGGTGATGGCTGAGCTCGATAGCCGCACCGCCCAGTCGGGCCTTGCCGAAAAGGCTTCGCGCGGGGCAGAAGCCTGATGGCGCGGCGTTCATCAGTCCTGGCGCCCTATCACCATTTCACCAAGGCCCAGTGGAGCGCCCTGCGCGCCGACGAGCCGATGACGCTCAATGCCGCCGATATCAAGCGGCTGCGCACGCTCAGCGATCCGATCTCGCTGCATGAGGCCGAGGAGGTCTATCTGCCGCTGACGCGCCTCCTGAGCTTTTATGTCGAGGCCGTGCAGGGCCTGCACAATGTCTCGACCCGCTTCCTCGAGACGCCCGACCAGAAGGTGCCCTTCATCATCGGCGTTGCCGGTTCGGTCGCGGTGGGCAAGTCGACCACCGCCCGTATCCTCCAGGCGCTGCTGCAGCGCTGGCCGTCGAGCCCCAAGGTCGATCTCGTGACCACGGATGGCTTTCTCTATCCGAACGCGATCCTGGCCGAACGTGGCATCATGGAGCGCAAGGGTTTTCCGGAAAGCTACGACCGGCCGCGCTTCGTCAAGTTCCTCTCCGATATCAAGTCGGGCAAGGCTAATGTGCAGGCCCCGGTCTATTCGCACCTGGTCTATGACGTCGTGCCGGGGAGCGAAGTCACCATCGACCGCCCGGATATCCTTGTTGTCGAGGGGCTCAATATCCTCCAGCCGGGGGAATTGCCCAGGGATGGCAAGCCCATCGTCTTCGCCTCGGATTTCATCGATTTCTCGGTCTATATCGACGCCGACAATGACGATCTGGAAGCCTGGTTCATGGAGCGCTTCTTCCGCCTGCGCGAGACCGCCTTCAAGGACCCGACCTCGTTCTTCAGGCGCTTCGCCGAGATGAGCCGGGACGAGGCCGGCGAATTCGGGCGCATGGTCTGGCGCACGATCAACCTGCCCAACCTGCTGGAAAACGTCCTGCCGACCCGCGGCCGCGCCGACCTGGTACTCAAGAAGGGCAAGAACCACCTGATCGAGACGGTGCAGTTGCGGCGGGTGTGAGCCTCTTCACCTTTCCCCCAAAGGGAGAGGTAAGAAGTTCAATACGTCCCGGGTTGCGGCTGGCTGAGGACGATCTGGTTCCCGTCCTTATCGCGGAACTTCGCCGTCTTGAAGAAGCCACCCATGGCCTTGGACACGGGCGTGAGCCCCAGCAGGGCCAGCCGACCCAGCTCCTCGCCGAGATCGTCCACCACCAGCGTCAGCACCGAGGCCCCGGCCCGGTCGGCATCGGTATGCACCTGCACCCAGGCACCACCCGGCAGCTTCCATTCGGCCTGGTCGTTCATCGGCCGCGCATCGGCAGGTCGACCAAACAGCCGCTCGTAGAAGTCGAGAGCCTCGGCAATGTCCTCCACCGCGATTCCGGCCAGCGCGTTGGTGATGGTCAAATCAGCATCCTTGGGTTCTGCTCCAAGCTCAACTCTAGCATGGTGACCACAATGGGGCACCGCTGTTGGCGTTTTGCCATGGCGCTGCTATAGGCGAAGCCGAAGAGGTGGAGAGCGGTATGGCGGAGATCAAGGTCGTGGTGGCGGGTGCCGGCGGGCGCATGGGTGCGGCCAATATCCGCGCCGTGGCCGCGCTTGGAGGCCTCGACCTGCATGGCGCGGTGGCGCGGCTGCACGGTGCCGTCGACCGCCCCGGCACCCCCGCCATTGGTCAGGATGCGGGTCTCTATGCCGGCATCGGCGCCTTGGGCATCATCATCACCGACGATATCGACGCGGCGCTTGATGGTGCCGATGCCATCATCGATTTTACCGCCCCGCAGGCCAGTGTCGACCTTGCCGGCAAGGCTGCCGAGCGGGGCCTCATCCATGTCATCGGCACCACTGGCTGCTCGGAGGCCGATGACGCAGCCATTGCCCAGGCCGCGCAGAATGGCGCGCGCATCGTCAAGTCGGGCAATTTCTCGCTCGGCGTCAATGTGCTGGCCAGCCTCGTGCGCAAGGCTGCGGCCATGCTGCCCGAATACGATATCGAAATCCTGGAAATGCACCACAGCCGCAAGGTCGATGCCCCCTCGGGCACGGCGCTGCTGCTCGGCGAGGCCGCTGCCAGGGGCCGCGACATTGCCCTGAGGGATCATTCCGTGCGGGTGCGCGACGGCCATACCGGCCCGCGCGAGCCGGGCACGATCGGCTTTGCCACCCTGCGTGGCGGTACCGTGGTCGGCGACCACTCGGTGATCCTGGCCGGACCCGCCGAGCGCATCGAGCTCAATCACCGGGCCGAGGACCGCTCCATGTTTGCCGGCGGCGCCGCGCGCGCCGCGCTCTGGGCCGCCGGCAAGCCGGCCGGCCTCTACACCATGGCCGACGTCCTCGGCCTCGACTGACCCAGCGCCGCCAGCAAGGCGCAACCAGACCAACCAGCAAGGATGCTTTGATGACCGGTACCCTGATCCTCGTGCGCCACGGCCAGAGCGAGTGGAACCTCCAGAACCTGTTCACGGGCTGGCGCAACCCGAACCTGACCGAGCAGGGGATCGAGGAAGCCCGCGCCACCGGCAAGGCCCTCAAGGCCAAGGGCATTGTCCCCGATCTCTACTACACCTCTGCCCTGCGCCGCGCCCAGCACACGCTCGACCTGATGCTCGAGGAAATGGGCATCGACAATGTTACCATCATCAGGAACGTTGCTCTCAACGAGCGCGACTATGGCGACCTCAGCGGCCTCAACAAGGATGATGCCCGCGCAAAATGGGGCGAGGAACAAGTGCTTATCTGGCGCCGCAGCTATGACGTGCCGCCCCCGGGCGGCGAAAGCCTCAAGGATACCGCGGCGCGCACCCTGCCCTATTACGAGGCCGAAATCGTGCCGCAGCTCAAGGCTGGCAAGACCGTGCTGGTCGCCGCCCATGGCAATTCGCTGCGCGCCATGGTGATGGCCATCGAGAACCTGACGCCCGAACAGATCCTGAAGCGCGAAATCGCTACCGGCCAGCCGACGGTTTACCGGATCGGACCGGATGGGAAGCTGGTGGAGCGGTTGGAGCTTTAGGCTGCGGCCTGGGAGACCACGTGCGTCCCCCCACACTCACGTCACCCTCGGGTTTGACCCGAGGGCACTGTACTTACAGGACGTTCAGCTAACTGAAGAGCCCTCGGGTCAAGCCCGAGGGTGACGCCCGGTGGGTGTAGGAGCGTGTGCGACTAGCCGCGATTCACGTGAAACTAATGCGCCGCCGAGATCACCCCGGCTTCCCAGCCCAGGATGGCGCGCTTGCGCGGCACGCCCCAGTGATAGCCGGTAAGCGCGCCTGACGTGCCCACCACCCGGTGGCAGGGGACGACGAAGGAAATCGGGTTCTTGCCCACGGCGGCGCCCACGGCGCGCGCCGCGGTGGGCCGGCCAATATGGTTGGCAACGCTCTGATAGGTCGTGGCCTTGCCGCAGGGAATCTTGAGCAGCGTCTCCCAGACCTTCACCTCGAAATCGGTACCGATCAGTACGACCCTCACCGGATGCTCGGGTGACCAGCGCGCCGGATCGAAGGCCTGGGCAATCAGCGGCGCGACGCGCGCGTCGTCCCTGACAAAGCGTGCATTGGGCCAGCGGTTGGCGAGATCCTGGAAGGCCTCGCTGATCGAGGTTTCGCCATCGGCAAAGCCGAGGCCCGACATGCCGTAATCGGTCGCCGTCGCCACGGCCATGCCGAAGGGCGATGGCGCCGCCCCCCACACCATGTCCATGCCGGCGCCGCCGGCCCGGAAAATGCCGGGCGGCATGGCCTCATAGGTGACGAACAGGTCATGCAGGCGCGAGGTGGAGCTGAGGCCGACCTCATAGGTGGTGTCGAGCACGCTTTCCTTTGATCGCAGCAGGCTCTTGGCATGGTCGAGCGCCACGGCTTGGGAGAAGCTCTTGGGCGTGAGGCCGCACCAGCGACGAAAGAGGTCCGTCAGCTGCCGTTCGGAAAGGCCGAGCGTGCGCGCGAAGCGGCTGAGGTCTGCCACGTCGGGGCCATTTTCGCTGAGGTAGCGGATGGCGGCACGGATCGTGTCATAGTCCGTCGCGGGGGTCATGTGCGTGATCTGGTTCATCGTGGCACCCATTGGTTGTTGGGTGTCTGTCTAGGAGGGTCGGGCGCGCGAAGCGACCCGCTTTTGACGGTTCAGGCCGCCTGCCGGGCGCGGCGCAGGGCGGTACCAAAGGCCTTCGCCAGGCTCGATCGGTCCTCGGGCTTGAGAAAGGCCCCGAGCTCGAATTCGTCCTTGCCCGAGCGCAGGCGCATGCGAACCGCCTTTTCGTTTTCGTCGCGATCAAGCACCAGCCGCACCGTCTTGGGATCGAACCGGCGCAGCAGGCGCGCGCCCTGGTGGTCGATGGTGGCGATCTCAAGTTGGTCGGCCCACAGCGTCACCTGCTGGGCGATACGGCGCCGCCGCGACTGGCGCACCGACAGGACCGCCAGCGCGATCCCGCCAATGCCGAAGGCAACTGTCGCCGGAAGCAGCACACCGGGAACCAGCACGGCCAGCGGCGTGGCCGCCATGCCGGCCACGGCAAACGCCAGCCAGCCGCCAATCAGGCGCGGCGAGCGATCCGGCTTCAGCGCGGCAGCAAAGAGCGGCGTGGTGGTTGTGGCTTGCATTGGCATGGCGAACTCTTGAACACTGACTATAGGCGCAGAATCAGGGGCGAGAGAATGGCCGTGCCAAAAAAAGTGAAGGCGCTGTCCAAGGCCGATGTCGAGGCGATCTTCGCGCGCTTTCATGACATCGAGCCCGAACCCAAGGGCGAACTCGACTATGTCAATGCCTTCACCCTGCTCGTCGCCGTGGTGCTGTCCGCCCAGGCCACCGATGCCGGGGTGAACAAGGCCACCAAACGCCTGTTCGAGCTGGCGCCTTCGCCACAGGCCATGGTGGCGCTGGGCGTCGAGCAGATCACCGAGCTGGTCAAGACCATCGGCCTTTATCGCGGCAAGGCCAAGAATGTCTTTGCCCTCAGCCAGCTGCTGATCGAGCGGCATGGCGGCGAGGTGCCTGACGACCGCGAGGCGCTGGAAGCCCTGCCCGGCGTCGGTCGCAAGACCGCCAATGTGGTGCTCAACATCTTCTTCAAGCAGCCCACCATTGCCGTCGACACCCACCTGTTCCGAGTCAGCAATCGCACCGGCCTGGCGCCGGCGGCTACGCCGCTGGCGGTGGAACAGCAGCTGCTCAAGGTGATACCGCCGCAATACCTGCTGCATGCCCATCACTGGCTGATCCTGCACGGCCGCTATGTCTGCAAGGCCAGAAAGCCCGAATGCTGGCGCTGCGCCATCCGCGAATGGTGCCGCTTCGAGCCCAAGACACCGGCGCCCAAGGGGAGCTAGGCGATACCATAGCCCCGCGCCATGGCGGCGGCGAAGATGGGGATCAGCACCAGCACGCCTGCCTGCAGGTGGATGTAGCGCCGGCTCGAGGCGATTTCGGCTTCCGGCACCCGATAGGCGACATCGCTTTGGCTCGCCCTCAGCCAGCGCCGGATGGCCAGGGTCGGCGGGATGGTGAGGAGGCCCATGACGAGGAACGCGGCCATCTTGGCCCAGAACACGTAGTTTGCCACGTAATATTCCCAGCCGCTGGCGCCGAAAATCACCCGGAAGACGCCCACCAGGATGACCAGCGCCGCCACGGCACCATAGGCGGCGTCGATGCGCGCCAGCTGCCCGATGCGCGAGCCCGAGAGCCCCGGACGCAGCACGGCGAATTCTGCGGCGAGAATCCCTACCAACAGGAATACCACCAGGTGATGGCCAATGGCCAGGAGCAGGTCGATATCCATTTGCAGGTCCTCTACGTCATATGTTATCGCTGCTTACATATATTCACGCAGAAGTAAGCAATGTCAACATCTGGTCAGAATGCGCCCTATCACCATGGCGATCTGCGCAACGCGCTGCTGGAGGCGGCGCTGGTGATCCTGGAGCGCGACGGCGAAGCCGGGCTCGGCCTGCGCGACCTCGCACGGGCCGTCGGGGTGTCCCCCGCCGCGCCCTACCGGCATTTCGACAGCCGGGCGGCACTGCTCGAAGCCCTGGCCGTGACCGGTTTCCAGCGCTTCACGCGGGCCATGGACGAGGTTGCTGCCGCCAATCCCCCCGATCTGCTGTCGGCCATGGGCAAGACCTATGTGCTCTTCGCGCTCCACAATGCGGCGCTGTTTCGCCTGATGTTCTCGCCGCAGCTGCGCCGCGACAATCGCCCCGGCCTGCGCATGGCCGCCGACGCGGCCTTTGCCACCCTCCGCCGGGTCAGCGGCGGCGATACCAGGGCCGGCCGCGTGGCGGCGCTGGCTGCCTGGGCGCGGGTACATGGCCTGGCCGTGCTGCTGCTCGATGGCCAGATCGCCATCGAGGCCGGCGAGGACATCGAGGCGCTGATCACCCAGATCATCGACAGGCACTAGGCGTTGGACAGGGGTGCAACGCGCGCTTGAGGTTGCCGAGCTTTCTTTCATCCTCTAAACCGGCTGACGGCTTTTCCCTGTGCCGGACCTCCTCATGACCCAGACCCGCTTCGACGTTCTCACCATTGGCAATGCGATCGTCGACATCATCGCGCCGGTCGAGGCCGGGTTCATCGAGCGGGAGGGGATGCAGGAAGGCATCATGCACCTGATCGACACCGATCGGGCCGAAGACCTCTATGGCAAGATGCCGCTGGGCCGGCAGCAGATATCGGGCGGCAGCGCCGCCAATACGGCGGCCGGTGTGGCCTCGCTGGGCGGCCGCGCTGCCTTTGTCGGCAAGGTGGCCGATGACCTGCTGGGCGATGTATTCGAGGCCGATCTCGACGCCATCGGCGTGCACTACAATACCAGCCGCCTCAAGAACGGCGCCCTCACCGCCCGCTCGATGATCTTTTTGAGCGAAGATGGCGAGCGCACGATGAACACCTATCTGGGCGCCTGCCATGAACTGACCGAGCGCGATATCAGCCCCGACGAGATCGGCTCGGCGGCCATCACCTATATGGAAGGCTTCCTCTGGGACCCGGTCGAAGCCAAGAAGGCCTTCGTGCTGGCCGCCCATTACGCGCACAAGAACGAGCGCGCCGCGGCTTTTACGCTGTCAGACCCGTTCTGCGTCGATCGCTACCGCGCCGAATTCCTCGATCTGATTCGCTCCCAGACCGTCGACTATGTCTTTGCCAATGTGCATGAGCTGAAATCGCTCTATCAGACCGACGACCTGGGCGAGGCAGTGCGCCAGATCGCCAAGGATGCCGAACTGGCCGCCATCACCATGGGCGCCGATGGCGCCATGGCGGTCTATAATGGCGAAGTGACCTCGGTGCCGGCCTTCAATGTCGACAAGGTGGTCGACGCTACCGGCGCCGGCGACCTCTTCGCCTCGGGCTTCCTGCTCGGCATGGCCCGCGGCCAGACGCTGGAATCGGCGCTCAAGACCGGGTGCCTGGCGGCCTCCGAGGTGATCAGCCATATCGGCGCAAGGCCGCAGCTCGACCTCGAGGACCTGACCCGTGTGCATGGGCTGGCGGGCTGACCGCTAGGCCAGGCTCGCCCAGGTCTGCGCCAGCGCATCGGCCGTGCTGCCGGTCGGCCGATATTCGAGGCCAACAAAGCCATCATAGCCAAGGCCATCCAGCCAGCGCAGTTGGGACGCCAGGTCGAGCGCGCCGCTGCCCGGCTGGTTGCGACCGGGATGGTCGGCCAGGTGCACATGGAAGATGCGCTCAAGATGGCCGCCGGCCACGGTCTGGGGGTCTTCGCCCATCACCATGGAATGGTAGAGGTCATAGGTCAGTCCGATCTCGGGCCGGTTGACCGCATCGACGATGGCGAAGGCTTCTGCCGAGCTCGTGAGATAATAGCCCGGGTGATCCACCCGGTCGTTGAGCGGCTCGAGCCCCAGCCGCACACCGGAACCAGCAAGGATATCGGCCGAGCGCGCCATGGCCAGGGTCAACCCGTCATGCTGGCGGGCCCGCTCGATACCCGCAAGCAGCGGGCCGGACTGGCAGATCAGCACCGGGGCGCCCAGGCGCCGGGCCACGTCGCGGCTCTGTTCGAGGCCGCGCAGGAAGCGCTCGTGGTCGGTCTCGCGCGTCAGCTCGGCAAAGGGTTCGGCCACGATGCCGGCCAGGGTGACGCCGGTCTCGTCCAGCGCCCGCTCGATGGCGTCGAGATCCTTGTTGGACCATAGCCAGAATTCCACCGCGTCGAGGCCTGCACGCGCGGCGAGCCGGATCCGCTCGGCCGGATCGGCACTTTCAGGCACGAACAGCATTTCGATGCAGGCGGAAAAGCGGGTCATGCGAGCCGCGTACCCGTGTTCATGTCGGCGAGGATGGCGCGCGCCGCGGCGGCGGGGTCGGCAGCCTCGATGATCGGACGGGCCACCACCAGATGCGTTGCGCCCTCGGCCAGCGCTTCGCCCGGCCCCATGACGCGCTTCTGGTCGCCCACCGAGGCGCCCGGCAGGCGGATGCCCGGTGTGACGATGGCCATGCGCGGTCCGATAATGGTGCGCACCATTTCCGCCTCATGCGGCGACGCGACCACGCCACCAATGCCGGCGTCCCGGGCCTGTTGCGCGCGCAGGGCGACGAGGCCCGCTGTATCGCGGGCAAAGCCGGCCTCGGCCACGTCGGCATCATCCATCGAGGTCAGCACCGAAACACCCAGCACGCAGAGCTCGGAACCCGCCGCGCCGCGGACCGCGGCGCGCATGCATTGCGGATAGGCATGCACGGTCAGCATGGTGGCCCCGGTTTCGGCGATGGCGGCAACGCCCTTTTCGACCGTATTGTCGATATCGAGCAGCTTGAGGTCGAAGAACACCTTCTTGCCCGCCTTGAGCAGTTCCTTGCCCAGGGCGAAGCCATCGGCGCCATAGAAGCACTGGTAGCCGATCTTGAAGAAATCCACCTGCCCGTCGAGTAGCGCCACGATCTCCTCGGCGCGCGCGCGTGACGAAACGTCGAGGCCCACGATCAACTGGCCAGCCATGGGTCTTCCTCCGATGTCGATGATGCCTCGGGACTAGACCATATCGCCTGCATTCGCAACCGGTGCCGCGAACCAGCCCGGCGCGAAATTCTCCATCGCGGTCCACTCGCAACCCAGTTGCATGGCCGCAAGATCGAAGCTGAAGCAATTGCCGCCACCCCGGTCGGCATGGCGGCTCTGGTCCTCACTGCGGGCGATCGGACGCCGGCCGACATGGCATTTGAGCAGCGTGCCCACCGCGCCATGGCCGCAAAAGACGGCCGGCACACCTTCGGGCACGCTGGCCAGGGCCGTGGCCACCGTATCGACAATTCGCTGCTGCGCGTCGATGGCGCGTTCCCAGCCCTCGACGCTGGTCTGCGGTTCGGCAAAGAAACGGTCGGCCGTCGCTTCGAACAAGGCAGGCGGCAGGAAGCCGGTGGCGCTGCGGTCATTCTCGCCCATCAAATGGTCGCTGAGTACCAGCGCCTCCACCGGCGCGGCAAGGATGTCGGCCAGCTCCATGGCCTTGGTTTCCCGGCTCGAAAAGATCATGGCGCCCGGGGGAACCACGCCGCGCGCTGCAAAGGCCAGCGCCCGCTCCCGCCCCAGCGGCGACAGGCCCCAGAGCGGCACAGGAACATTGGCGTCCATGCTCACCTGTGGATGGGTCACGTATAGCGCGCGCATCGGCAGTTCACCCGCGGCGGATCGTGGTCAGGTCGTGCACCAGCTGGTCGACCTTGCGGATAATGGCCGGTTCGACAAAGTCGCCATTGGCGTCAAAGGCGGTTTCGTCCGGGCCGATGCCGAGCAGGCCTGGCGCCACCAGCCCGCCCACCTTGCTCAGCGAATCGCGCAGGTGGCTCAGCGCCCAGATGGTGCCGTACTTGCCCGAGCTGACGCCACCAATGCCGAAGACCGGGTGGCGGAACGGGCTCGGCTTCTGCCGGCTGAGCCAGGCCAGCGTGTTGACCAGCAGCGGCGGCAGGCCGCCATTATATTCGGGCGTGGCAATGAAGACGGCGTCGTGGCTCCGCCAGAGTTCCGCCAGCCTTCCTGCCGCCTCGGGCACGTGGTCCGGTTCGAGGTCTTCATTGAAGATGGGCATGTCGAAGTCACCCAGCTCGATGGCGGTGACGGCGACCCCTGCTGCTTCCAGCTTGCGACCGACATGCTGCTGCAGCATCCGGTTGCGAGAGCCCTTGCGGATGGAGCCGGACAGCGTAAGCGCGGTGGTCATGGGTGAGGGTCCTGAATTTGCTGCGCAATTCTGCGCTGGCTCCCGGCCGCGCGCAAGCCTCGGCGCGACTGCTCTTGACTCGCCTCGTCATGGATCATATTGTTAAGTCATAACTTAAGTAATGGAGAGCCCGATGCCCACATCCATCTTCGTCAACCTCCCCGTTGGGGACCTCGACGCCGCCAAGTCCTTCTTCGGCAAGCTCGGCTTCGGCTTCAATGCGCAGTTTACCGACGACACCGCGGCCTGCATGGTGATCGACGACACCATCTATTTCATGCTGCTGACCAAGCCGAAATTCGCCGAATTCACCACCCTGCCCATCGCCGATGCCAGGACAGGCACCCAGGCGCTCTATGGACTTTCACGCGACAGCCGTGCCGCGGTGGACCAGATCGCCGAGGCCGCTCTGGCGGCCGGCGGCACTGAGCCCCGGCCCTTCCAGGATCACGGCTTCATGTATTCCCGCGCCATAACCGATCTCGATGGCCACATCTGGGAGTTCATCTGGATGGACCCGGGATTCGTGCAGGGGTGAACCGCCCGGGTTGCGGTGGTGGGCCGCTGCATTCAGGCGAGGCGCAGCCCGCGCCTGATCAGGCGGACCACCCGTTCCCGCCGATACTGGTAGAAGTAGGCATTGGTCATCAGGTGCCGATAGGTTCGCTTGAAGGCCACGCGAGACCAGATGAACCACGGCTTGGGATTGGCCGAATAGTGCACGATGGCGGGGTTGAAGGCCTCATGGGCCGGCACGGCATTCTGCAGGTTCCAGCGCGCATCCAGTTCGAGAATCCGGCCCTTGAAGCAGAAATTGATCATGTCCTGGTCGTAGTAGAACATGGCCAGCTCGGCCGCGTTCAGGCCACGCTCCAGCGTGGCGACGAAATCGACCTGCCGGTATTGGGTCATGTCGATGAGCATGACGCCCGAGTTGAAATAGGGATCGGCCATCGAGAAGGCGTTGCGGCCCTTGAGGTCGGTTCCGGCGATGCAGTGCATCCGGTCGGGCTGCAGCACCGCCGCGATGGCGTGGCCCTGCATGTCCATGAAGAACAGCGGATCGAGCGCCGTTCGCACGAACACGTCGCAATCAAGGTAGAGGATGCGCTCGATCGAGGGATCGATCAGGTCGGCCAGAAACAGCCGGGCATAGATGACCTTGCTGAATCGCCGCAGGCGAAGGCGCGGAAAGCCGGCGATGCGCTCGCCCAGCACATTGCCCGCGTCCAGATCGATGAAATTGAGGCGCGCGCCATAGCCGTGCTCGATGCTTTCCAGGGCGGCGCGATGCGCTGGCGTCAGCTGCTGGTGCAGCAGGTGGAAGCGCAGCCGTTCGGGATGATGCGTCGTCAGGCAGATCGAGCGCATCGTGGCGTAGCACGGCGCCCAGAACCCGTCATCGAAGGTCAGTGCGATCTCGACCGTGCCCGCCTCGTCGCGCACTAGGCCTCGAACATCTTCTTGAGCTTGGTGAAGAAGCCGCCCGAGGTCGGGCTGGTCTCTTCCGTCTCGAGCCGGGCAAATTCCTCCAGCAGCTCGCGCTGCCGGCGGCTCAGCGCCTGCGGCGTTTCGATATCGAGCTGCACATAGAGGTCGCCGACATCCTTGCTGCGCAGCACCGGCATGCCCTTGCCCTTGAGCCGCACCCGCTGGCCCGGCTGGGTGCCGGCCGCGACCTTGACCTTGGCCCGCGCATTGTCGAGCGTCGGCACTTCGAACTCGCCGCCCAGGGCAGCCGTCGTCATGGCGATCGGCACGCGCGCATAAAGGTCGGCGCCATCGCGCTGGAACAGGTCATGCGGGCGGATGGAGATGAAAATATAGAGATCGCCCGGCGGGCCACCGCGCAGGCCGGCCTCGCCCTCATTGGCGAGCCGGATACGGGTGCCGTCTTCGATACCCCTGGGAATATCGACCGAAAGCTTGCGGTTTTCCTGCCGCCGGCCCTGGCCACCGCAATCGGTGCAGGGCTGGTCCATCATCTGGCCGCGGCCCTGGCAGACCGGGCAGGTGCGCTCGATGGTGAAGAAGCCCTGCGCCGCGCGCACCTTGCCATGGCCATTGCACTGCCGGCAGGTATGGGTGCCGGTGCCCGGCTTGGCGCCCGAGCCATCGCAGGTGGTGCAGCCCACCAGGGTCGGCACGTCGATCTCGACCGTGCGGCCCTCAAAGCTCTCTTCGAGGCTGATTTCGAGATTATAGCGCAGGTCGCTGCCGCGCAGCTTGGCGGCCCCGCCGCCACCGCCGCGCCGGCCGCCCATGAAGTCGCCGAATATGTCGTCGAAGATATCGGACATCGAGGACGTGAATTCGGGGCCGAAGCCGTTGGCGCCGCCGCGCCCGCCGCCATTCTCGAAGGCGGCATGGCCGAACCGGTCATAGGCGGCGCGCTTCTGGCCGTCCTTCAGGGTGTCATAGGCCTCGTTGATTTCCTTGAACTTGCCCTCGGCCTCGCTGCTGCCCGGATTGCGGTCGGGGTGGAACTGCATGGCAAGCTTGCGATAGGCACTCTTGAGCGCCGCGTCATCGGCGCCCTTTTGTACGCCGAGTACCTCGTAGAAATCCCGTTTGGCCAAAAACCCATTCTCCATGCGGCCGGTCGCGTCGCGCGCGCCCCACCAGAAACCTAGCCCCTAGATGGCAATCGACCCCACGCCCCGCAAGGGGGTCTGGGGCCGTGATGGCGCATCAAGGGCAAAACCACCGGCCGCTCATGTAGCAAGAGCGGGCACGGGCTTCAATGATGGTGATTCGAGGCGGCTAGCTGCGGCGGCCGGGCGCGAAGGCCTTGCTCAGCGCATCGGCCGTGTCGGACTGGGCGAACACCGCCTTGGTGACCACGAGACCCAGGCCGAAAAAGCCCTGCGTCACGCCCTCATAGGTCCAGCAATTCACCGTGACCCCCGCTTGCTCGAGCGCTTCGGCCAGCGCCTCGCCCTCCGAGCGCAGCGGATCGATCCCTGCCAGCACGATCGTCGCCGGCGCCACGCCGGCCAGATCCTCGCGCGCCACCAGGTTGATGCGGTCATCGGCGGACTCGGCCTCGTCGGCAAAGGTCTGCCGGAACCGCCAACGCATCGCCGGCAGTCCGATCGGCTGCGCCCGCAGCGTTTCGCCATAGGAGGCGGTGGCGAGATCGTTGCCGGCAATGGGGTGGATCAGCACCTGATGCACGGGCCGGGTCGCGCCGTCGTCGCGGGCCCGCAGGGCGATATAGGCGGCCAGGTTAGCGCCGGCATCTTCACCGGCCACCGCCAGCCGCCTGACATCGCCGGCCAGGTCGCGCACCTGCTCGGTCAGCCAGCGCCAGGCAGCCCAGGCGTCGTCATGTGCGGCGGGGAATTTGTGCTCGGGCGCCAGCCGATAGGCGACGGAGACCACGATCGCACCGGTACGCCGCGCCAGGGCGCGGGCCGAGGCATCGTGGCTGTCGAGATCGCCGGTGACAAAGCCACCGCCATGGAAATACAGCACCACCGGGTTGAGCCGGCTGAGGAGCCCAATCGGCCGATAGATGCGCCCGGGCAATTCGCCCTCGGCGCCGGAGATGGCAAGGTCTTCGACCTCCACGCCATCTTCGGGCCGCTCGCGGCCCTGCTGGCCGAGCACGGCGCTGATGGCTTCCGCCGGGCGGGGCTGGCGCCTTGCCATGTCGGGTGTCAGCAGTTCGAGCGGTCGCGCCCCCAGATCCGCCAGCCGGTCGAGCACATGCTTCATGTCGGCATCGAGCCGCGTCATCGGATCGCCGGAAATCAGCTCGGCCAGCCGGCCGATGGAATCACCGGACTGACCCTCGGTGGGATTTGTGCTGGAATCGGTCATGGTGGCCTCGCGGATTCGTGAGCCTCACTTGGACCGCGAAAACCGGGAGGGAGTTGGGCGCCATTGCGCCCATTTTGCGGCACCTGTCACGGTGCCGGGGATGGATTCACGTGAAACGCATCGCCATCGCTCACCCCCGGGTCTCGCCCGAGGGTCTCGGCGGAGTAAGACAGCTACGCCGGCTCGCCCAGGCTCACGCCATGGCCGATCAGCTTCTTGCGCGCGGCATTGACCACATCGACGCTGAACTGGTCCTCATGGCTGAGCACGATGGCCTCGCCGGTCAGGTCGCTGCGCTCATGCTCCACCAGCTTGGCAAAGCCGTCGCTGACTTCGGGGGCCATCATCATGTCGGAGAGGACGCGCACGGCGCCAAACTTCTTGTGGCGCGCCCGGACATTGATGAGCTTGGTGGCGCGGCCATTGTCGGCGGTGCGGAATTCTTCCGCCGCGACCAGGTTGGTGAAGAAAGCGCGGTCGATAGCGTCGCTATGGGCGGCGCCGGCCAGCTCGGCGATGCGCAGCTGGCAGCCAAAAGCGAGGTCCACATAGCCGAGGCGAACGGCATTGGCCATCAGCTTGCGCAGCTTGTCGGGGTCGGTGAATGTCTTGGGGTCTGGAATGTTCATTCCTGACCCTACGGCATCGGGCGGCAAATAGCCAATGATAACGGAATTCGCGATTGGCAGTGAAGTCAAGCCGATGACGCGCCCGTGGCATATTGGGCTCCGATCGCCTTCCTTGCTCCGGCAGAGAAACATCGAGGCAACAAAAAGGGCCCGGCTTGCGCCGGACCCCTTCAATGCATCGCCCAGGATTTAGGCCGACTTCTTGTCGTCGTCGTCCTTGACCTCTTCGAAGTCGGCATCGACCACGTCGTCGTCCTCATCGGCCGTACCGCTGGCCTTGGCTTCGGCTTCCGCCTGGCTGGCCTTGTACATGGCCTCGCCCAGCTTCATCGAGGCCTGGGCCAGTGCGTCGGTCTTTTCCTTGATCACTTCGCCATCCTCGCCCTCGATCACGCCCTTGAGGTCGGTGATCGCGGCTTCGATGGCGGCCTTGTCCTCGGCCGAAACCTTGTCGCCATATTCCTTGAGCGACTTCTCGGTCGAGTGGATCAGGCTCTCGCCCTGGTTCTTGGCTTCGACCGCTTCGCGCTTCTTCTTGTCGGCCTCGGCATTCTGCTCGGCTTCCTTGACCATCTTTTCGATGTCGGCGTCCGAAAGACCACCCGAGGCCTGGATGCGGATCTGCTGCTCCTTGCCGGTGCCCTTGTCCTTGGCCGAAACCTGCACGATGCCGTTGGCGTCGATGTCGAAGGTCACTTCGATCTGCGGCACGCCGCGCGGTGCGGGCGGAATGCCGGCCAGGTCGAAATTGCCCAGCAGCTTGTTATTGGCGGCCATTTCGCGCTCGCCCTGGAACACGCGGATGGTCACCGCGCTCTGGTTGTCCTCGGCGGTCGAGAAGGTCTGGCTCTTCTTGGTCGGGATGGTCGTATTGCGATCGATCAGCCGGGTGAAGACGCCACCCAGGGTCTCGATGCCCAGGCTAAGCGGGGTCACGTCGAGCAGCAGCACGTCCTTGACGTCGCCCTGCAGCACGCCGGCCTGGATGGCAGCGCCCAGCGCCACCACTTCGTCCGGGTTGACGCCCTTGTGCGGCTCCTTGCCGAACAGTTGCTTGACCACTTCCTGCACCTTGGGCATGCGGCTCATGCCGCCCACCAGCACGACTTCGTCGATCTGCGCGGCGGTGAGGCCGGCATCCTTGAGGGCCTGCTTGCAGGGATCGACCGTCTTCTGGATCAGGTCATCGACCAGCGTTTCGAACTTGGAGCGGCTGAGCTTGAGCGTCAGGTGCTTGGGGCCCGAAGCGTCGGCGGTGATGAAGGGCAGGTTGATTTCGGTCTGCGTCGAAGCCGACAGCTCGATCTTGGCCTTTTCGGCAGCCTCCTTGAGGCGCTGCAGGGCCAGCTTGTCGTTGCGCAGGTCGATGCCCTGCTCCTTCTTGAACTCGTCGGCAAAGTAATCGACGAGGCGCATGTCGAAGTCTTCGCCACCCAGGAACGTGTCGCCATTGGTCGACTTCACCTCGAAGACGCCGTCGCCGATTTCGAGGACGGACACGTCGAAGGTGCCGCCACCCAGGTCATAGACCGCGATCGTGCCGGCGGCCTTCTTGTCGAGGCCATAGGCGAGCGCTGCCGCAGTCGGCTCGTTGATGATGCGCAGCACTTCGAGGCCGGCAATCTTGCCCGCGTCCTTGGTGGCCTGGCGCTGGCTGTCGTTGAAATAGGCGGGGACCGTGATGACGGCCTGCGTGACGGTCTCGCCGAGATAGGATTCGGCGGTTTCCTTCATCTTCTGCAGGACCATGGCCGAGATCTGGCTGGGCGAATACTTGTCGCCCGAGGCTTCGACCCAGGCATCGCCATTGTCGGCCTTGACGATCTTGAAGGGCACAAGGTTCTTGTCCTTGGCCACGACGGCGTCATCGAACCGGCGCCCGATCAGGCGCTTGACGGCAAACAGGGTATTTTCGGGGTTGGTGACCGCCTGGCGCTTGGCCGGCTGGCCGATCAGACGTTCGCCATCCTTGGAAAAGGCGACCATCGAGGGGGTGGTGCGCGCCCCTTCCGCGTTTTCGATGACCTTGGGATTGGCGCCGTCCATAACCGCGACGCAGCTATTGGTGGTGCCCAGGTCGATACCGATGACTTTTGCCATTTACTCTAGCCTCTCTTTCAGCAAACCCATTGTGTGGCCCCTCTCGCGAAGCAGCCCCTTGGCCTCACGCGAAGGCCGGGTTCCTACACTGGAATGCGCCCGCATCCGGGCTTGAGGGCTATATAGGGGGGTGCGCCGGACGCTTCAAGCGCGTCCGGCATAGATTTGCGCCGTCAGTGTCCGATGGCGATGCCGCCTTTTTCGCAGGCATCATAGCTGTCGAACACGACCGAATCGGAATCGTTGAAGATAACGTTGAGGCGCGTCTTGCAGACTCCTGCTGGCAGCGACAGCGTGAACTGGCGCTCGCCATTGGAGCGGACGGTCATGAAGTCGTTGACCTTCCCTCCCTGCACGTGGATCGCGACCAGGTCGAACTGGGTGCTGTTGGTGACTTCAAACGCATAGTCGGCCGCGACGGCCGGCGTGGCGAGGCCTGCCAGCACCGCTGCGCTGATCAAGGTGAGACGCATGTCAGATGCTCCAATCAGTCGGTCAGCGTATAGCTGTTCAGTTCGCAGATATTGACCTCGGCTACTTCGAGAAGGGCGCCTTCGCCGGTTTCGAAGCGGAAGTCATAAAGGCACTGGTCCGAGCCGTCGCCGATGGTCACCGTGCCCTCATAGCCCGCTTCCAGCGTGCCATCCGGGCCCAGCAGATCCTCGCCCCAGCTGTCTTCATTGCTGGGGGTGGTGTAGAAATAATGCAGCGACTGCGAGCTGTTGTTGATCAGCGTGAATTCGACGGTCTGCGCGGCAGCCGGCAGGGCGCCGGCGAACAGCGCCAGGGCGACAACGGCGCCCTTGAGCTTGAAGGTCATGAAAAATCTCCCAAACCGGCGGCACCTGCCGCCAGCCGGGCGATTGCTTAACACACCGGCCTTAAACAGCCATGACTATGTTGCGCTCTCAGTCGTAGATCGTATAGCTGCCCAGCTCGCAGATATTGACCTCACCGACCTCGGTCTGGCTGCCGTCGGCCATGATGAACTTGAAGTCGTAATAGCACTCGGTCGAGCCATCGGCGATGGTCACGGTGCCATTGTAGCCGGCGCGCAGCGTATGGCCGCCAGCCAGGAGGTCGCCGCCCCAGCTGCTCGAGGCGCTCGGGCTGGCATAGAAATAATGCAGCGAGCGGCTGCTCTCGTTGTAGAGCGTGAAATAGATGTCTTCGGCGATCGCCGGCAAGGCGCTGCCCAGCAGCACCAGGGCAGCGGCGGCGCCCTTGATGATCGTATTCATGATGTGTCCCCAGATGATCGGCCTGCGTCCTGCGGTCGAGGCGCGAAATCTGACTCCGGCGATGCCGCCCTCCAACCCCTGTTCACGGGGGCGGAGCCCCGGTGACGGCGCTGGCGAAACGCTCTAGAAACGCGCCATGTTTGCTCCCGGCACAGTGCTGCTCCACGATACGCTCGACCCCGCGGGCGAGAATCTGCTGTTTTCGGCGCCGCGCGAGGTGCTGGTTGCCCATGACGCCGCCAGTGTGCAGGCGGCCCTGGCGCAGCTTGAAGCTGCCGGGAAAAGTGGCCTGCATGCCGCAGGCTTTCTGGCTTACGAGCTGGGTTTTGTCTTCGAGGAACGCCTGCTCGACCGCCTGCCGCCACCCGGAACGACGCCCCTGCTCTGGCTGGGCCTCTATGACGCACCCGAACGGCTGACTGCGGCCGAGGTCGACCGCCGGCTTGCCGCCATGGCCGGGACCCATGCCGGCAGCGCCATCGATATCGCGCCCCGCCTTGATGAGGCCGCCTACGCGCTCGCCTTCGAGCAGGTCAAGGCGCTGATCGCGGCTGGCGATACCTACCAGGTCAACCTCACCTTCAAGGCCGGCTTCCGGCTCGAGGGCGATCCGGTGGCGCTTTATCGCGAGCTGGTGCGCAAGCAACCCGTCGCCTATGGCGCGCTGATCAATACCGGCACGCAGTGGATCCTGTCGCGCTCGCCCGAACTGTTCGTTTCAAGCCGGGACGGCAAGCTCACGGCAAGGCCGATGAAGGGCACCCTCAAGCGTGGCCGTACTTTGGCCGAAGATGCGGCCGGCCGCGCCGCCCTCTTCGCCGACGAGAAGAACCGCGCCGAAAACCTGATGATCGTCGACCTGCTGCGCAATGACCTCGGCCGCATCGCCGAGATCGGCTCGGTCAAGGTCACCGACCTCTTCACGGTGGAAACCTATTCGACGCTGCACACGATGACCTCGGGCATCGAGGCTCGGCGTCGCGCCGATGTGAGCACGACCGAGCTGCTCGCCAACCTCTTCCCCTGCGGCTCCATTACCGGCGCCCCCAAGCTGCGCGCCATGGAAATCATCCACGCGGTCGAGGCCGGCCCGCGCGGCGTCTATACCGGCTCGATCGGCCACTTCGCCCCCAATGGCGACCTCACCCTCAACGTCGCCATCCGCACCGCCGTGATCGATGCCGATGGCCGTGGCGAGATCGGCATTGGCGGCGGCATCGTCGCCGACAGCGTCGCCGGGGATGAATATCGCGAGGCCCTGCTCAAGATGGCATTCTTCACCGATCCGGCCCGGCCGGTCACCCTGATCGAAACCCTGCTGTGGGAGAGAGGCCCCGGCTACGCCCTGCTCGGGCGGCATCTCGACCGCATGGCGGATTCGGCCGCCTATTTCACCCTGCCCTTCGACCGGGAGGCGGTGCTGACCCTGCTCGAAGGCCAGTCCTTCCCGGCCGACCGGATGCGCGTCCGCTTGACGCTGGATGCATCCGGACCTGATCTCACCGCGGTCCAACTGCCGCCCAATCCACCCGTCTTCCGCTTCGCCATCGCGCCGGAAAAACTCGATTCGCAAAGCCTGTGGCTGGCGCACAAGACGACCCACCGCGCCTTCTATGACGAGCCGCGCGTGTCCGCCCATGCCGAGCACGGCGTCGACGAGGTGGTGTTCCGCAACGAGCGCGGCGAGCTCACCGAAGGCTCGATCACCAATCTCTTCGTCGAGCGCGGTGGTATGCTGCTTACCCCGCCCCTCGCCTCCGGCCTGCTGCCGGGCACCTTGCGCGCGGAGCTGCTCGCTTCGGGCAGGGCCATCGAGCAGGTGCTCACCCTTGCCGACCTGGAGGCCGCCGAGGCAATCTGGCTCGGCAATTCGGTGCGCGGGCTGCTGCGGGCCGAATGGGTCAAATATCAAGGAGACGGCCGATGACGATCGAGATCACCCCGGAAGACGTGCTGGTCGTCGTCGACGTGCAATATGATTTTCTGCCGGGCGGAAGCCTGGCCGTATCCGGTGGCGACGAGATCGTGCCGCTGATCAACACGCTGGCCAGAAAATTCACCAATGTGGTCTTCACCCAGGACTGGCACCCGGCCGATCACATTTCCTTCGCCAGCCAGCACTATGGCAAGGCCCCGTTCGAGACCGTGGACCTGCCCTATGGCAGCCAGGTCCTGTGGCCCGACCATTGCGTCTGGAACACGCATGGCGCTGCGCTGTCAGCCGACCTCGACGTGCCCCATGGCCAGCTCATCATCCGCAAGGGCTATAACCGGCTGATCGACTCCTATTCAGGCTTCCAGGAAGCCGATCGCGAAACGCTGACGGGCCTTGCCGGCTATCTCAACGAGCGCGATGTCGGCCGGCTCTACCTTGTCGGCCTCGCCACCGACTATTGCGTCGGCTGGACCGCCGTCGACGGCGCCGCCGCGGGCTTCGACGTCACCGTGATCGAGGACGCGACACGCGCCATCGACAATGGGGGGAGCCTCGCCAAGGCCTGGGTGGATATGGCCGAGGCCGGCGTGGAGCGGGTGATGAGCAAGGATATTCTGGGATGAGCCTGGCAGACACTATCGTGTCAACTGCCGATTTCTCCCTGCGCACGGAAAGTAATGGACCGTTGGCGGTCCGACCGAGAACCTCCTTTACCCTGACACCTGGCGAGTTGAGCTGGCAGATTGGCGACGGGACACGGGAACTACGCAGGCTTGACGAAATACGATCGCTGACGCTGGGCCAATTCGGTCTTCCGCGAGGTGGTACCGCTTGGCGGTGTCGGATCGAGTTCGACTCCGGAGCCCCGTTGTCGGTGATTTGCCTTTCGGGGGACATCGGGACCGAGGAGACCTATCAGCAGTTCGTGCGACTGGTGCACGCACACCTCCTTGCCATCCCCAGATCAGCGGAGATCGTCTTCACCGCTGCTCGTGCGAGGAAGTCCACCAAATTTTTCACCTTCGGCATCCTGCCTCTCGTCGGTCTCGGTTGCCTCGCATCGGCCTTCCTTAGCGGCCAGTTTGTGCTCTTTTTGCTAGCGCCTGCGATATGGGTTGTAGCCTTGGTTCAAGCAAATGAGTTGCGCGTGAATGACGGGCAACGTTACGACCCGACAGAACTTCCACAAGTGCTGCTGCCATAGCGGCGGACACCATGTGCTCAAAACAAAAATCCCCGCTTGCGCGGGGATTCACGTGAAACGCTCCTGATGAGATCAGGCGCTCTTGTCGATGGCCTCGTCGGCCGGAGCATGGCTGGGGCCACCCTTCGCGACGCCGACCATGGCGGGGCGCAAAACCCGGTCGCCGATGGCAAAGCCCGCCTGCACCACCTGAACGACGGTACCTTCAGGGCGGCTGGGGTCCGGCACTTCGAACATGGCCTGGTGGCGATGCGGATCGAATTTCTGGCCCTCGGCCTCGATCGGCTTGACGCCATGCTTGGCCAAAAGCCGCTGCATTTCGCGCTCGGTCATCTCGATGCCTTCGATCAGGCTCTTGGTGGTGGCGTCGCCGTTCTCGCGCGCCTCCGCCGGCAGCACCATCAGGGCGCGGCTCAGCGCATCGGTGGCCGAGAGCATGTCGCGGGCAAAGCCGGCAATGGCATAGCTGCGCGTGTCATTGACGTCGCGCTCGGTGCGCTTGCGCAGGTTTTCCATCTCCGCAATGGTCCGCAGCAGGCGGTCCTTGAGCTCGGCATTCTCGACGCGCAAAGCTTCCACCGGATCGACTTCCGGCTGCGCCGGGACTTCGACTTCAGGCATCTCGCCCGAGGCGGCGTTTTCGTCGCTCATCATTGTTCTGTTCCGCAAAGAGTGTGAGGATTTGCCCCGCATATCGGCCAATGCGGCCGCATTTTCAAGCCCGACGCTACATAGGCATATGCCGTGCTACATGTCACATTGCGGTAAGACGGATACTTCGGCGGCGCAAACCAGCGTCTCAGCGTCAATATTGATCTCTATGTACCGGTTCGAACGCGTGCGACAGATATCAACCAACCCAGCGTCCTGCACCATGCGCCAACGGTAGGTTGGGCGAGCCGGCTCCCCATCGAAGGGCATCGGCCAGATCGGCTTGTCGTTCATGCCCAACCCTTTCAGGACCGCAACATTGACCCGGGGACAAACTTCCTCCGTCACATCCTCCCGGTCCCAACCCGGGTTTCCGTAGTAGTCCGATACCGCCGCGTCGCGAATGACTTGTTGGAAATCTGCCTCAAGGCCAAACCGCGGACGCCAGCCAATGAAGGCGGGGCCGAGGAGTAGTCCAATGCCCACGATCACGGCGCCTGTAACAGCCAGCGCAACTTTACCGAAGCTCATCGCTGCCGCGCCATCATCGCGCTGATCACGTTAGCCGTATAATCCACCACAGGCACGATGCGGGCATAGTTGAGCCGGGTCGGCCCGATCACGCCCAGCACGCCCACCACCTTGTCATTGGCATCCTTGTAGGGCGAGAGGATGACCGACGAGCCACTGAGCGAAAACAGCTTGTTCTCCGAGCCGATGAAGATGCGTACGCCCTGCGCCTTCTCGGCGTCGCCCAGCAGCTCCAGCAGCCCGTCCTTGCTTTCGAGCTCGTCGAACAATTGCCGCATGCGCAGCAATTCGTCCGAGGCCATGGCGTCGTTGATCAGGTTGGCGCGACCCCGCACGATCACCGTGGGCTGGCTGGATGGCGAGGCCTGGGCCAGCGTGGCGATGCCGGCATCGACCAGCTTCTGCGTCAGCTCGTCGAGCTCCTGGCGCTGTTCGGCCCGCAGTTCCGACAGCGCCTTGCGCGCCTCGGCAATGGTGCGGCCGACCACGTGATGGGCAAGGTAATTGCCCGCCTGGGTCAGGGCACTCGCGGTGAGGCCCGGGGGCACGTCCATGATGCGGTTTTCGACCTGCCCGTCCTGGCCCACCAGGATCGCCATGGCCCTCGCCGCATCGAGCCGCACGAATTCGATATGGCGCAGCACGATATCGGCCTTGGTGGCGATGACGACGCCGGCCCCCTGGCTGAGGCCGCTCAACAGTTGGCTGGCCTCGGTCAGCACATCCTCGACCTGGCCGCGATGCTGGCCCTCGATCGACTTGGCGATCTGGCTGCGCTCAGCCTCGTTGACGGCGCCGACTTCGAGCATGGCATCGACGAAAAAGCGCAGTCCCTCCTGCGTCGGCGCTCTTCCGGCGGAAGTATGCGGCGCCGCGATCAGCCCGAGATCTTCAAGATCGGCCATCACATTGCGCACCGAGGCCGGTGACAGCCCCGATTGCAGCATGCGGGATAGGTCGCGCGATCCGACGGGCGAACCCGTATCCAGGTAGCGCTCGACGATCTTCTTAAAAATGTCCTGGCTGCGGGCGTTGAGCACGCTGAGGAAGTCTTCGGGCGGTCTGATCATGGTGTTCGATAAAATCGTCCGCTTTAACCCTGCCCCCTCATTTAAGCGCATTGCAGGCTCCCGCCAAGCGCCCGCGGCTTGTGAGCGGGCCCGGCTAGGGTTAAGAGGCGGTTAACAGTAATTTCTGACGGATTCCCGATGCGACCTTCCGGACGTGAGCCCAACCAGATGCGCGCCGTGACGATCGAGCGCAATGTCGCCCAGAAGGCGGAGGGCTCCTGCCTCGTCTCATTCGGCAATACCAAGGTGCTCGTCACCGCCTCGGTCGAAACCAGCCTTCCCGGCTGGCTGCGCGGCAAGGGCCAGGGCTGGGTCACCGCCGAATATGGCATGCTGCCCCGGGCCACCGGCTCGCGCACCCGCCGCGAGGCGACAGCCGGCAAGCAATCGGGCCGCACCCAGGAAATCCAGCGCCTGATCGGCCGTTCGCTCCGCGCGGTGGTCGATATGCAGTTGCTGGGTGAAAACCAGGTCACCATCGACTGCGACGTGCTCGAGGCCGATGGCGGAACCCGCACGGCGTCTATAACAGGCGCCTATATCGCCCTGGCCGATGCCATTGCCTGGATGGATGAGCGCAAGCTGACCAAGGGCAAGGCCCTGCGCGAATCGGTCGCCGCGGTGTCCTGCGGCGTCTATCGCGGCGTCCCGGTGCTCGATCTCGATTATCTCGAGGATGTCGAGGCCCATACCGACGCCAATTTCGTCATGACCGGCTCGGGCAAATTCGTCGAAATCCAGGGCACGGCCGAACAGGTGCCTTTCAGCCGCGATGAACTCAATGCGCTGATGGGATTGGCCGAGCAGGGTATTGGCGAGCTGACCCTGCTGCAGCAAGCGGCGCTTTCAGCATGATCGGCTGGCTCCTCAAGAAAGTCGCGGCAAGGCCGGCCCCCAAGCCGGTCGAAACGCCGCGCCAGACCTCGCCCGAAAACTGCGCCCTGTGGCGCGATGTGGCGCGGGCGCTCGACGCCAAGCCCAAGGGCGTCACCAAATGACCACCATTCCCCGCCTCCGCGAAGGTGACCGCCTGGTGCTGGCCACGCATAATGCGGGCAAGCTCAGGGAATTCCAGGAGTTGTTCGAGCCCTATGGTCTCGAACTGGTTTCGGCGGGCGAGCTGGATCTGCCCGAGCCCGAGGAAACTGGCACCACCTTTGCCGAGAATGCCCGCCTCAAGGCCCATGCCGCTGCGCAGGCCTCGGGCATGCTGGCGCTGTCAGATGATTCGGGGCTGTGCGTGGACGCGCTCAACGGCGATCCGGGCGTCTATACCGCCGACTGGGCGGGCGTGCCGCGCGATTTCGGGCATGCCATGAAGCGGGTGGAAGACGCGCTGCAGGCGGCCAATGCGACTTCGCCCGGCCAGCGCAAGGCCTCGTTCAACGCCACGCTCTGCCTTGCCCACCCTGATGGTCGCGATGTCATCTATCACGGCCAGTGCTTTGGCACCCTGGTCTGGCCGCCGCGCGGCGACCAGGGCCATGGCTATGATCCGGTCTTCATGCCCGATGGCTATGACATCACCTTCGGCCAGATGTCGCCGCAGATGAAGCACTCCTGGTCCCCCGGCCAGCAGGGCCTGAGCCACCGCGCCCGCTCCTTCGCCAAGTTCGTGGAGAACCAGATTGAGCGGTAAGCCGAACGACATGTTTGGCGTTTACGTGCATTGGCCGTTCTGCGCGTCCAAGTGCCCCTATTGCGATTTCAATTCCCACGTCCATCGCGGGCCCTTCGACGAGATCGACTATGTCGCCGCCTATGAGCGCGAGATTGCCCATGCGGCCGAACTGGCGCCGGGCCGGGTCGTGCAGTCGGTCTTTTTCGGCGGCGGCACGCCCTCGCTGATGAACCCACAATCGACCGGCCGGATTCTCGATGCCATCGCCAAACACTGGACGATGGATGCCAATGCCGAGATCACGCTCGAGGCCAATCCGACCAGCGTCGAGGTCGACCGCTTCAAGGGTTATCGCGCCGCCGGCGTCAATCGCGTTTCTCTCGGCGTGCAGTCGCTGCGCGAAGGCCCGCTGGCCGAGCTGGGTCGCCGCCATACGGTGGACGAGGCCATTGCTGCGGTGCGTATCGCCCAGTCGGTGTTCGAGCGAAGCAGCTTCGACCTGATCTATGGCCGCCCCAAACAGACCCTCGAAGACTGGGAAGACGAGCTCAAGGAAGGTCTCTGGCTCGCCCGCGGCCATATCAGCCTCTACATGCTCACCATCGAGCAGGGCACGCGCTATTTCGACCTGCACAAGGCCGGCAAGCTGCAGATGCCGGGCGAAGACCTCGCGGCCGATTTCTATGAGCTGACCCAGGAGCTGACGGCTGCCGCCGGCCTGCCGGCCTACGAGATTTCCAATCATGCGCGTCCCGGCCAGGAAAGCCGCCACAACATGCTCTATTGGCGCTATGGCGAATATGCCGGCATCGGTCCGGGCGCCCATGGCCGGTTGATGATCAACAACCAGCGCCACGCCACCGCCGCCGAGAAAATGCCCTTCGACTGGCAGAAGCTCGTCAAGACCAAGGGCCACGGCATGGTGGTGGATGATGTCCTCACCTGGGAAGAGCAGGGCGACGAGTTCCTCGTCATGGGCCTGCGCCTCAAGGAGGGCATTTCGCCGGCCCGCTTCACCGCCATTTCCGGCCGCCAGATTTCGCGCAGCCAGATCGACGCGCTCAAGGGCTACGGCTTCCTCGAAACCCTGCCCAACGGCAACCTGCGCGTGACGGACAAGGGCTTTCCGGTACTGGATGCCGTTGTGGCAGACCTGGCGGCTTAGTATCCTAGAGCCCTGCCGGCTCCACCACCTGCGTTCCGCCTGGCGCCACCTTCTTGAGCACCAGCGCATATTCCGCCTTGCCGTTCCCCAAAAACCGGAACACGCCATCCCGTCCGTTGAAGCCCTGGGCTGATGTCATCAGCACGGGATTGTAGGGCGGATTGGCCATCGACAGCGTGTTGACGTTGGCCAGGATCGTTGCCGTATAGGCGATAGTCGCGAGCGCATGCGGCGGGCCGCCGAACTGGCGTTGATAGTCCGCCGATATCGCCGCCACGCCCGCCGGATCGACCGCCGGATAGATGGCGCCGCTGAGCTGGGGCGCGCCAGCAATGGCCGGGTCGCCCTCCCAGTCGGCCGAGCCGACGATCTGCAACATGTCGGGTGTTACGCCCGCCTGTGCCAGCGAGGCGCCAAAGCTGGGCGCCGTGGCGCGGTCGGGCAGGTAGAGCGTGTCGATCATGCCCCTTTTGATCGGGTCCATCGCCTGGTTGACGATCTGCTGGGCCTCCCCGGCCGAGGAGAAGGTATAGACCGCCGTTGGTGCGAAGCCGGCAATGACCGCCTGCTGGCGGAACGCGGTTTCCTGCGCCTGGCCATAGGGCGTGGCGGGAAAGGCGCCGGCAATGCCGCGCCGCCCCTGCGCCTTGATCCAGTTGAGCGAGCGCTTCATTTCCATGTCGGGCAGCACGCTCAGCAGGTAAACGCCCGGGCTGGCAGCGGCAGGATTGTTGGAAAAGCCGATGACGGGCACGCCGCTCGAGCGACCGACGGCGCCCACTGCAGTCACCTCTTCGGTCTTGAGCGGGCCGAGGATCAGCTTGGCGCCTGCCGTCACCGCCGCGCTGGCGGCGGCGGTGGCGCCACCCACCGTGCCGCCGGTATCGCGCAGGCTGATGGTGATGTTCTCGGCAATATTGGGATTGGCCTCGATGAAGGCGATGGCGAGCCGGCTGGCATTGGCGAGCGACTGGCCGACGCCGGAGACAGCCGGATCGCCCGTCAGTGGCAGCAGCAGCGCCACCTGCACCGGGCCGCGCCCGAAGCTCTGGACCGGGCCGCTGGGCATCATTGGCGCCGGCTGGCTGGGAATGGATTGGGCCGACGGACCGCCGCCGCCGAAATCGAGGGTGCGCGAGCCGATCTGGATGGGCGAGCAGGCGCTGAGGGCAAGCACCGCCATGGCCATGAGGGCCCCGGCTATGCCATGACATGTCAGTCGATGCGTGGTCACGCCCGGCCCCGAAATGCTAGCAGACTGTTAACATTTAGAACCGCATTTCTTAACCAAGTCTCAACCGGCCGGAACCGCTCCGCATGAACGACACCAATTCGGGCTATTTCATCGCCGGAACCGCCTTCCCCGCCCCGCCGCTGGCGCCCGGCCTCTATGTCGTCGCCACCCCCATCGGCAACCTGCGCGACATCACCATAAGGGCGCTGGAGACGCTGGCCGCCGCCTCGGTGATCCTCTGCGAAGACACCCGCATGTCGGCGCGGCTGCTGGATCACTATGGCATCAGAGGCCGCCGTATCGCGCTGCATGAGCATAATGAGCGGGCCAAGGCGGAGGAGATCGTCAGTCGGATCGCGGGTGGCGCAGCGATTGCGCTGATTTCCGATGCCGGCACGCCCTTGCTGTCCGATCCCGGCTTTCCGCTGATCCGGGCCATGGCTGAGGCCGGCCAGCCGGTCTTTCCCATTCCCGGCGCCTCGGCTCTCCTATCGGCGCTCGTGGTGGCGGGCCTGCCCACCGATGCCTTTGCGTTCCACGGTTTCCTGCCGCCCAAGGCCGGCGCGCGGCTCAATGCACTCAAGGCACTGAGCGATTCACGTGAAACGCTGGTCTTCTACGAAAGTCCGCGTCGGCTCGACGATACTCTGGCGGCGATGGCGGAACTGTGGGGCGAGCGGCAGGCCGCAGTAGCATTGGAACTGACCAAGCGCTTCGAGCGCGTGCATCGCGGCACGCTGCCTGAACTGGCCGTGCAATTTGCCGATACCGAGACCCGGGGCGAGGCCGTTATCGTCGTGGCCGGCGCCGCCGAAGCCGCAGCACCCGATGCAGCCGACTGGCAGGCGGCGCTGCTGGCCGCCATGGCCGACCAGCCCCTGCGGGCCGCAGTAGACGAGGTGGCTGATAAATTCGGGCTCAAGCGCAAGGAGGTCTATGATGCCGCCCTCGCCCTCAAAGCCGAAAAGTAAGGCGCGGATCAAGGCCTATCGGGGCGGTCATCGCGGCGAGACATTGGCTGCCCTGTTCCTGCGCTGCAAGCTCTACCGCATCGTGCAGCGCCGCTACAAAACCCCGGTCGGCGAGATCGACCTGATCGCCGAGCGCTTCGGCACCACGGTCTTTGTCGAGGTCAAGGCGCGCAGCAAGGCGGCAAGCGAAGCCGAGACCCTGGAAGGCGTCAACCAGTCCCGCATCATCAGGGCTGCACAATACTGGCTGGCGCGCCACCCGGCCAAGGCGGCGACACCGCTGCGCTTCGACATCATCTTCCTGACCCCCGGCCGCTGGCCGCGTCACCTCGTCAACGCCTTCGGCCTCTAGTCGGCGATCTCCACCCAGATCAGGTGGTGGTCGCTGGCGGCGTGGATGGATTTTTCGAGTTCTGGAAACATCGGCCAGCGCCCCGAAGCGGTCCAGACGCCCATGCGGAAGAGGCCGGCTGACTTGACCCGCGCAAACAGCGCCGGGGACAGCAGGAGGTAATCGATCTTGTTGGCATTGTTGCCGGTGCCGAAGGTGCCGATGCCCTGGAACGTGCCGGGCGAGAAATCGGAATGCTCGCTCACATCCTTGAGGTCGGTCTGCTGCAGCAGGCGCTTGAGAGCGACCGAATCGGGCGTATCGTTGAGATCGCCCAGTACCACGATCTTGTCCTGGCCCTCGCCGCGCAGCCGCTCATAGATCTCGGCCGTCCGCTGCGCCTGGGCGGCGCGCTTGTTCACCGAACTCTGGTCATTGCCGCCAAACTTGGACTTGAAATGATTGGGCAGGATCCAGATGCGCTCACCTGTCGGCGTGATCACCTCATATTCCGGACAATCGCGGGAAAAGACGCGCTGCCCATTGGGCATCATGTCGGCGATGTGGCTGCGCATCAGCCCGACCGAATAGCCATTGGTGACCATCAGGCCCACATCGATGCCGCGATCGTCATTGCCGTCGATCAGCATGATCTCGTCATAGGGATCGCCGCCCAGCTTGAGCAGCACCTGCTCGGAAAACTGCTTGAGCGCGACGCGATCTTCCGCCTCGATCACCGCCAGGATATCGGCGGCGACTGCCTTGATGACCCGGCCGGTATTCATCACCGCCGTGGCATTGTTGTGCTCGGTCTTGAGCTCGACCCAGCCCACCCAGTCGGCCCGCCCCTCGGCCACGATGACCAGCGGGCCATTCTTGGGCTTCTTCCACAGCGCGCCGCGGATCTTGCGAAAGATGGCGAAGGGCGGATTGGGAGAGGTCAGCTGTAGCTGCCTGATCAGATCAAGCATGCGCGCCTTGTCGGCGGCGGAGTATTCGTCCTTGTTAACAAGCATATTGATCTCGGCCACCGCATCGGTGATGGCCGAACCCTTGGCCTGATCATCAAGATTGAAGGCCTTGGGTCGGTCGAACAGATTCTCCACATTGAATGCCGCGATCTTCATGATGGCCTCCGCAGTCCACAGCGCAGCCATCATGCGCTCCAATTGTGACAGGCGCCAATCCGTAGCGTTCCGGTCTGAAAGCCCTTGCGTCACGGTCCGGGTCGCGCCATGTCATGGTGCCTTCGCCCACTCGGGTGGGGGCCCCGGGGTCGGTCCCGCCGACCCTGCCACGACCTCGTCCTTCGACAGGCTCAGGATGAGGCCTACTGAGATTTCAGGACCGTTCGAGACGCATCATGGCAAAAAAACTCAAAGTCGCGGTCCAGATGGACCATGTCGCATCCATCAATCCGCGCGGCGATTCCACCTTCGCCATGATGCTCGAGGCACAGGCCCGCGGCCATGAGCTGCTGCACTATACGCCCGATACCCTGGCCTTGCGTGGCCACACGGTGTCGGCTCTGGCCCAACCCATCCAGGTCTTCGACAAGCCCAAGGGCAAGCATTTCTCACTGGGCGAGGCCGTTCGCGTCGATCTCTCGACCCAGGACGTGATCCATATGCGCCAGGATCCGCCCTTCGACATGAACTACATCACCCTGACGCATCTGCTCGAAAAGCTGGAGCCCAAGGTGCTGGTGGTCAATCCCGCCGCCGCCGTGCGCAATGCGCCCGAAAAGATCCTCGTCACCGACTTCCCCGAACTGATGCCGCCCACTCTGGTGACGCGCGACCGGGCGATGATCTATGACTTCCGCAAGGAGCACGGCAACATCATCGTCAAGCCGCTCTATGGCAATGGCGGCGCCGGCGTGTTCTTCATTCAGGAGGGCGACCATAACCTGGCGAGCCTGCTCGAACTGTTCGAGCAGAACTACCGCGAACCCTTCATGATCCAGAAATACCTGCCAGACGTGCGCAAGGGCGACAAGCGCATCATCATCATCGATGGCGAACCGGTGGCCGGCCTCAACCGCATTCCCGCCGATGGCGAAGCGCGCAGCAACATGCATGTCGGCGGCCGCCCGGAACTCAGCGAACTGACCGCGCGCGAAAGAGAAATTTGCGCCACCATCGCCCCGGCCCTGAAAGAGCGCGGCATGATCTTTGTCGGCATTGACGTGATCGGCGATTACCTCACCGAGATCAACGTCACCTCCCCCACCGGCATCCGCGAAATCAAGCGCTTCGGCGGCCCGGACATTGCCGTGATGATCTGGGACGCCATCGAGAAGCGCCGCGCCTGATGTGGGCGCTGGTCGCGGCTCTCCTCGCTGGAATCGGTTGGTTCCTGTTCCGTCGCTGGCGCAGGAAGAGCTGGCCGGTCGATCCGCGGCTGTCGGCGGCCTATTGGCGCAATTCGCTGTTCGTTGTCGGCGCCTACCTGCTGTCGATCCTCTTGGGTGCCGGCGTCACCCGCATCATGGTCGGCTTCAACCGTTCCGGCTGGGCTGATCTCGTGATGGTGGCGTTCTTCCTCGCCTGGGTGGCCTATGGCGCTGTCTGGCTGCTGCGCTTCCTGCCCACCGACCGCCCGCGGGCGCCCTGGCTGACCCGCTCGCGCGGCTGGATCGACGGCGCCGCCCTGCTGCTGCTGGCTGGCCTCGCGACGGGTGCGCGGATGCTCTGACGCGCGACGGCCTGGCTTCAGCCAAACAATCCCGGCAAGTCGGCGATGCTGTCCACAATGATGTCGGCGCGTGGGGCCAGTTCCGCGCGGGTGCTGTTGCCCGAGAGCACGCCGATGGCGAGGCCGGCGCCGGCGGCATGGGCCATTTCGAGATCGTGGGTGTTGTCGCCGACCATGGCAATGGCGCTGGCAGCAAGGCCGGTGCGCTCGGCGAACAGGTGCAACTGGTCGGGCCAGGGCTTGGGCCGGGCGACGGAGTCGTAGCCGATTATCGTGGCGAAGTAATCGGTCAGCCCGAGCGCCGTGGCCGTGGCGCGGGCCCCCGCTTCCGAATCATTGGTGGCGATGCCGAGCTGGAAGCCGCGCGCGACAAGGGTTTCGAGCGTGTAATCGAGACCTGCAATGCCGGCGGCGCGTCGGCTGCCTTCGTCGACGGCCACGTCGTTATAGCCGGCAATGCGGGCTGTGCGGTCGGCAGCCGGGAGGTTGGGATGCCAGAGATCGACCAGGTCGGCGACGGTACCAGCAGCGACCACCGAACCGCCGACGAAGCGCTGCTGCTGCCAGTCATAGCCGCCCTGCTCGGCCAGGTTGCGTGCCGCGGCCTCGTCATCGTTCGCAATAGTGCGGGCCAGCGTCATGATGATGCCGAACCAGGTGCGGTTGAAGTCGATCAGGGTGCCATCCTTGTCGAACAGGATGCCGCGGATGGCGGACGGATCGGGCATGCGACAGGCTCCTGACTGGGCGGCTGGAGCCTAGGGGTCGTATCGCGCGCTGGCAATTGGCCTCGGCGCGCAAATGCCGTAAAGCTGGACCAAACCGGAGCCTGGCGTCACATGCCCACCACCACATTCCTCGTCGCCTTCGCGACCCTGTTCGCCACGGTGGGCGTGGCCGACATCGCCTTCATCTTTGCCGCGCTGACCAAACACAATACCGCCCAGCAGCGTTTCGCCTTCGCCACCCGTGGCGTCATCATTGCCGGACTGATCCTGCTGCTCTTTGCCGTGCTGGGAAATCCGATCCTTGAAGTCTTCGGCATCACCATTCCGGCCCTGCGTACCGCCGGCGGCCTGCTGCTGTTCCTGATCGCCATCGACATGGTGTTCGCCCGCCATTCCGGCGGCACCGACATTACCGATCAGGAAGAGGTGGAAGCCCGCTCGCGCGACGATATCGCCGTGTTTCCGCTGGCCATGCCGCTCCTGGCCGGTCCCGGCGCCATCAGCGCGGTGATCCTGCTGACCACGGGCACGCATAACCCGGCCGAGTTCTGGGCCGTGCTGGTCGCCATCGTGGTGATCCTGTTCCTGGCCTGGCTGACGCTCCTGGTGGCCATCCCCATCCAGCGCCTGCTGGGGGTCACCGGCCTTGCCGTGGTGTCGCGCGTGGTCGGCATCCTGCTGGCGGCGCTGGCCGTGCAATTCGTCTTCGACGGCGTCAAGGCCAGCGGCATCCTGGCTGGCGCCGCCTGACCCTCGCGTCGTAATTTCGTAAAATTGCTATGTTAATCAAGTCTTAACGCTGTCATTGACCCCGGCGGCCGGGAGGCGCATCTGCTTGTGCCAGATATCCCATCGAGGATCCGGACCATGCGTATCGCTGCTGCCCTTGCCCTGATGATCCTGGCCATGCTGGCTGCCGGCTCGGCCCAGGCCACCGTCGCCCGCTCCGAAATGCTGCTGCCGCTCGAGGCCAGCGCCAGCTAAAACAAAAGCGGCCAGCTCGCGCCGGCCGCCCTCGTCCATTCCACAAGTCGAGGCTTACTTCTTGGCCGTGTTGCCGGCGCTGCCCGCACCCAGGCCCGTGACCGGCTTGGCGGCGGCCACCTTGTCCTTTTTCGGCTTCTTGGCTTCCTTGTTGCTGCGCATCTGACCCTTGGCCATCTCACGTTCTCCTCGCGTCGGGCACTCGGCCCCGATGAATACCGCCAAAGGCTAGACCTGCCTCAAATGGCTGGCAAGGGCTTGATTTACTTCGCCGACTGGCAGCGGCCGCTCGGTCCCAGCGAGGCGATGGCACGCGGATCGCAGCCGGTCAGCAGGAACTGGATCCATTCGTTCTGCCCACCATAAAAGGCATTGCGGTCAACCTCGCCGCGCACGCCGCGCACGACGCCGGTCTGCGTCCACTGCCAGAAGGTCCAGGTGCGGTTGCCATAGCGCTCATGCGGCTCGGCGGCGGTCGAGCGCAGCCAGAAGGCATTGGGGAAATACTCGCCCTCAAGCACGTCGCGATGGAAATTCATGTCGGTATAGATGATGGGTAGCTTGCCGGTATGGCGCTCCATCGCCTCGAGCATGACGCGTACCTTTTCGAGCGCATCCGCGCGGTTGGGCTTGTTGCGGCAGCTTGAATGGTTGTTCCATTCAAGGTCGAGCACCGGCGGCAGCGCGTCGGGATCGTTGGGCACGTTCTGGATGAACCAGGCTGCCTGTTCCGAAGCCAGCGAGCACCAGGTCATGAAGTGATAGGCGCCGCGCGGCATGCCGGCCTCGCGCGCCCGTACCCAGTTGGTCCGGAAATTGGGGTCAATATAGTCCTTGCCCTCGGTCGCCTTCATGAAGACGAAATGCGTGCCCGAGGCAAAGGCCTGGCGGAAATCGATATTTTCCTGGTAGCGCGCCACGTCGATCCCCTGGATCGGCATGGCGCGGGCCCGGTCGACGCCCGAATGCGGCCGGTTATCGCCCTGGATCGGGCCATAGAGGCCGCCACCGGACGAACAGGCCACCAACAGGGCGGCCAGCAGCGTCGCGGCAGTCCCCTTGGCAAATCCGGATGGGGAGAACGAAGGCCAGGCGATGGTCATCGGGCAGAACTCTACGCATTACAAAACTGTGCCTTCGATTCAACATGGGCCGGTTAACGCCGGATTAGGTTTACCTTTGTGGCAAGCCGCGTGGTTAACAGGTCATACTTCGTTCGCTTTACGTTCTTGTGATGGCCTGATGGCTTTGCTAGGCTGGTTCAGGGCTTGGGGCATGGGCGATGGTCACCCGCGTAGCGACAGTGGCGTTTCAGGGCATCGAGGCGGTGCCCGTGGATGTGCAGGTGCAGATCGCGCCGGGCATGGCGCAGTTCATCCTGGTCGGCCTGCCCGACAAGGCGGTCAAGGAATCGGGTGAGCGGGTCCGCGCCGCATTGGTCGCCTCGGGCCTCGGCCTGCCGCCCAAGCGCATCACCGTCAACCTGGCGCCGGCCGACCTGCCCAAGGAGGGCAGCCACTACGACCTGCCCATTGCGCTGGGCATCATGGCCGCCATCGGCGCCATCCCGCAGGATGCGCTCGACGGCTATCTGGCTTTGGGCGAACTGGGGCTCGACGGGCGCCTCGCCCATGTCGGCGGCATCCTGCCGGCTGCCATCGCCGCCCAGGGCCGCGATCTCGGGCTGATCTGCGCCGAACCATCCGGGGCCGAAGCCGCCTGGGCCGGCGAGGGCCTCGACATCATTGCGGCCGAGAGCCTCCTGGCTTTGGCCAATCACCTGACCGGCCCCCAGCTGGCGCCCCGGCCGGTGCCGCGCAAATACCTGCCCCAGGGCGGCCTGCCCGATCTCAGCGACGTCCGCGGCCAGCAGGTGGCGCGACGGGCGCTCGAAGTCGCGGCGGCCGGCGGCCACAATATGCTGATGGTCGGCCCGCCCGGATCGGGCAAGTCGATGCTCGCCGCCCGCCTCCCCTCCATCCTGCCGCCGCTCGATCCGCGCGAACTGCTCGATATCTCGATGATCCAGTCCATTGCCGGCGAACTGGCCGGCGGGGCTATTTCTGATCGCCGGCCGTTCCGCGCGCCGCATCACTCCGCCTCCATGGCGGCGCTGGTGGGCGGCGGCCTGCGGGTGCGGCCGGGCGAGGTGAGCCTGGCCCACAATGGCGTGCTGTTTCTCGACGAATTGCCCGAATTCGCCCCCAATGTGCTCGACAGCCTGCGCCAGCCGCTGGAATCAGGCGAGACCGTCATCGCCCGGGCCAATGCGCGGGTGAGCTATCCCAGCCGGGTGCAGCTCATCGCGGCGATGAATCCGTGCAAATGCGGCATGGCGGGCACGCCCGGCCATACCTGTCGCCGCGGCAAGGCCTGCGCCGACGATTACCAAAGCCGGGTCTCGGGGCCGTTCCTCGACCGCATCGACATCCGCATCGACGTGCCGGCGGTGACGGCGGCCGACATGATCGCGCCGGCCGATGCCGCCGAAAGTTCGGCCGCCGTGGCCGAGCGCGTGGCGCGCGCCCGGGCGCGACAGCGCCAGCGCTTTGCCGAGCATGGCGCGCCCGATGTCTTCACCAATGCCGCGGCGGGCTCGACCCTGATCGAAGCCGTGGTCAATCCCGACAAGGAGAGCCAGACCCTGCTGCTGCAGGCGGCCGAACGCTTCAATCTCTCGGCCCGCGCCTATCACCGCGTGCTCAAGGTGGCCCGGACGCTGGCGGACCTGGCCGGCGTCGACCGGGTGGGCCGCCCCCATATCGCCGAAGCGCTGAGCTATCGGCTTAATTTCGGGACAGCCTGATGATCCACCGCATTTCCTGCGGCGCCCTGGTGGTGCGCGACGGCCACATCCTGCTGGTCCGCCACCGGCAGCCCGGCCAGCATGATTTCTGGATCGCGCCCGGCGGTGGCGTCGAGGGCAATGAGGAACTGGCCCGTGCCGCCGAGCGGGAGACCTTCGAGGAATCCGGCATCCACGTCGTGGCGACGCGCCTGGCCTATATCGACGAGGGCTGGAACGAGGCGCAGCGCATTCTCAAATTCTGGTTCCTCGCCGACTATGTCTCGGGCGAGCTCAATGTCGGCGACAACCCCGGCGAAGGCGAATACATCGTCGAGGCCGGCTGGTTTGCCCTCGATGCGCTGCCGGAGGGCCACGTTTTTCCCGAGCCCTTGCGCACCCGCTTCCCGCGCGATCTCGCCGCCGGCTTCCCCGGTGCCGTGAAACTGCCCCTGCGCAAGCTCCTATTTTAGCAAGGCCGCCGCATGACCCCCTCGCTTCGAGACAAGATCATCGCCGTGTGCGACCGCAAGATTGCCCAGAAGGGCCCCGAGGTCGGCCTCTCCTTCTATGCCTTCTTCGCCAACCGGAATGATGACCCCGAATTGCTGATGGAAGCTGCGGAATGGTGGATTCGCACCAACAGGCTCGATCATTTCGAGAAGGCGGCCAAGATTCGCGCGCTGGTCACCGCGCTGGATTAGCGAGCGGTCCCGCCGCCGCCTGTGCATAAGCCTGTGGATAAGTGTTTCACGTGAATCCGCCTCAGCGGAGGCTGGCATAGCCGCCGGGCACGCCACGGGGCGACAGCACGATCTGCCACAGGCTGAGATGGCGGGCGCGGAACACGGCGGCAAAGCTGCTGAGATAGTAGCGCCACATGCGCCTGAACCGCTCGTCATATTTTTCGCCCGCCAGCGCCGGCCAGGCCGCGTCGAACCGGTCCCGCCAGGCCATCAGGGTCCGGTCGTAGTCGGCGCCGAAATTGTGCCAGTCCTCCATCACGAAGAGCCCCTCAATGGCTTTGCCGATCTGCGCAATCGAGGGCAGCATGCCATTGGGGAAGATGTATTTTTCGCTCCACGGATCGCCATGTGTGGTCGAGGTGTGGCCGCCAATGGTATGCAGCAGCATCAGCCCGTCGGGCTTGAGCAGGCTTGCCGCCTTCTCGAAATAGGCGCGATAGTTCTTGTAGCCGACATGTTCGAACATGCCGATCGAGATGATCCGGTCGAACTGCCCCTCCAGCGCCTGGTAGTCGAGCAGCCGCGTTTCGACGGGGAGGCCTGCTGTGCGTTCATTGGCCAGTGCAGCCTGCTCCTTGCTGACCGTGACGCCGACGCCGGACACGCCATAGCGCTCGGCGGCAAAGTGCAGGAAACCGCCCCAGCCCGACCCGATATCGAGGACATGCATGCCCGGCTTCAGGTCCAGCTTGCGGCAGACCAGGTCGAGCTTGGCCTCCTGCGCTGCCTCAAGGCTGTCGGCGCCCTGCCAGTAGCCGCAGGAATAGACCATGCGGCGATCGAGCATGGCGGCATAGAGATCGTTGCCGATATCGTAGTGCTTCTCGCCCACCTCGGTCACGCGCAGGCGCTGCAGGTTGAGCAGCCGGCCGCGGGCCAGACTCCACATGACGGCAAGGTCCTTGGGAAAGGCATCCTGAATGCTGGCATCGACCAGGCGGAACAGGAACTGGTCGAGCGCCTCGGCGTCCCACCAGCCTTCCATGTAGCTTTCGCCCAGCCCGAGCGTACCATCGCGCAGCAGGCGGGCCCATAGCCGGTCATTATGGACCTGCGGATCCCACGGATTGGGGCCGTTGAGTACGACCCCGGTCCGTTGCAACTGGCCGAGAACAAAACGCTTCGCGGATTCAGACATGGCAGCAGCAATGATCTGTTCAGCAGGCCGTCAGGTTAACACCATCGTCGATTGACGATCAACCATTTGTTGGCCCCGTCATATCTGCTTAACCACTGCCTCATATTGGTCATGGTGAGGTGTCAGCGGATGAACGATGCGTCGATCGGGTGAACTGATCCAGTGGAACAACAAGGGCGGTTATGGCTTCGTGCGGGATGACACGGGGCGGGATTACTATGTCCACATTTCCAGCATAGCCGGCGCACGGCCGCGGCTGGGGGATAGTCTCGAATTCGCCACCACAACCGGCCGCAAGGGGCGGCTTTCGGCCGTGGATGTAACCATCGCCAGCACCAACCCCACGCCACGCCCTGCAACGCTGCGCGAGGTCAAGCGCCCCGCAACCGGGGTGTCGCGCTACAAGCTCGGCCTGCGCACGGCGGCGGCCACCCTGATGACGCTGCTGATTCTGTGGGCCATCGGCACCGATCGGGCGCCGCAATGGATCGGCCTGCTCTATGCCGCCATGGGCGCAGGCTCGGCGCTGCTCTACCGTTTCGACAAGCTCTATGCCCTGACCGGCAAATACCGGGTCAGCGAGACCAATCTCCACGTTGTCGATCTGTGCTTCGGCATTATCGGCGGCCTGGCTGCGCAGGAGGTCTACCGGCACAAGACGGTCAAGCCCCGCTTCGTCGCCACCACCTGGGGCATCGCCCTGCTGCATACGCTGGGCCTGGCGGCTTTGGCCTTCGGCTGGCTGGGGGCGCTGTTCGGCTGGGTGTCCGGGTAGGCTTCCCCACCTCTCCCTTGGGGGAGAGGTCGACCCGTCTTCGGGTCGGGTGAGGGGGCCTTCCCCTTCGCCAGACTGGTAATAAGGCCCCCTCACCCGTCGGTTTGGCGCCACCTCTCCCCCAAAGGGAGAGGTGGCTACGCCTCAGTGGAACTGCGCCGTCTCGGTGCTCTCGCCCATGGCGGTGGTGGCGCTCTTGCCTTCGCTCACCGCCATCGAGACCGCGTCGAAATAGCTGGTGCCCACTTCGCGCTGGTGCCGGACCGCCGAAAAGCCGTGCGCCTCGGCGGCAAACTCGGCCTGCTGCAGCCGCGAATAGCCTGCCATGCCGTCTTCCTTATAGGCCCGGGCCAGTTCGAACGTGGTGAGGCTGAGATTGTGGAAGCCCGCCAGCGTGATGAACTGGTACTTGTAGCCCATGGCGGCAATTTCGCGCTGGAAGCTGGCCATGGCAGCCTCGTCCATATGCTTGGCCCAGTTGAAGCTGGGCGAGCAATTATAGGCCAGCATCTGCTCCGGATGCACCTTGCGCACCGCCTCGGCGAACTTCCTGGCCTCGGCCAGATCCGGCTTTGATGTCTCGCACCAGATGAGGTCGGCATAGGGCGCATAGGCGATGCCGCGGGCAATAGCCGCGTCGATGCCGCCCTTGAGCTTGTAAAAGCCCTCCGGCGTCCGCTCGTCAGTAACGAAGGGCGCGTCATAGGGATCGATATCCGAGGTGATCAGCCGCGCCGCTTCCGCATCGGTCCGCGCCATGATCAGCGTGGGCACGCCCATGACGTCGGCGGCCAACCGGGCGGCATTGAGCGTGCGGATGAACTGGCTGGTCGGCACCAGCACCTTGCCGCCCAGATGGCCGCATTTCTTCTCGGAGGCGAGCTGATCCTCGAAATGCACCGCCGCGGCGCCGGCCTCGATCATGGCCTTCATCAGCTCGAAGGCGTTGAGGGAACCGCCAAAGCCGGCTTCGGCATCGGCTATGATGGGCACGAAGAAATCGAGATCGGTCGTGGCAATGCCTTCGGCCTGTTCCATGGTCTGGATCTGGTCGGCGCGCTGCAGCGCCTTGTTGATGCGCTTGACCACGCTGGGGACGCTGTCGACCGGGTAAAGGCTCTGGTCGGGATACATGTTGCCCGAACTATTGGCATCGGCCGCCACCTGCCAGCCGCTCAGATAAATGGCCTTGAGCCCGGCCTTGACCTGCTGCACCGCCTGGTTGCCGGTGAACGTGCCCAGGGTTGGCACGAAATCCTCGGTGTGGAGGAGTTCCCACAGCCGCTTGGCGCCGTTCTCCGCCAGGGTATGGCGGATCGGCAGGGAACCCGAAAGGCGCGCCACATCGGTCTGGCTATAGGTGCGGGCGATATTGCGCCAGCGATCGGGCGCGTAATCGGGCGTCGGGAAATGTGGCTTGTCGAGCATTCTTGTCTCCTCCTCGGGACATGGCTTCGCCGGTCCGGTGGAACGGCGGATTCAGTGATTCACGTGAAGCAATGGGATGGCTTCGATGTCTCAGTCGACACCCTCCCCCTTGTGGGAGGGATCAGGGCGGGGGTTGTTTGGCCGCGATATTGGGGCTCTCGCACCCCCGCCCTGCTCGATGTACGGACTTAACGAAGGGCTAAGTCCTATCTCGCGTCCCTCCCCACAAGGGGGAGGGTGGGCCAGGTGGAGTTGACTAGATCACCCCATCACCTTCCGGCTGAAGGTGGCGGCGATCATGCCGTTGCCGGAGAAGAGCTCCGTGCTGCCCTCCCCGCCCACCAGCGAAAACTGGTGGCGGCCGATCTTGCCGGCAATGGCATAGCCCATCGTGTCCAGGCCCCGGGCCTTGAACTGCGCCATGGCTTCACTCGCCGTGGGGGCGATTATGGTCAGGTATTCTTCGCGTTCGCTGATGGCAGGGCTCATCCGAAAGTCTCCTCATCTCGTTGATGTAAAGATTTGACAAAACGGGGTTGGATGCAAGAAGAATGGGTCAAAGGGCCTGTAAAGCTGTAAAGCGCTGGTCAAGTTTCGGCGGCAAAGCTGTAAAGTCTGTCAAGAAACACCGGGGAGGATACGATGAACGACGCTGCGGAAATGCAGATCGGCGGACGCATCAAGCGCTTGCGGCGCGGCAAGAAGCTGGCCCAGGCCGATCTCGCCACGGCGCTGGGGATTTCCGCCAGCTATCTCAATCTCATCGAGCATAACCGCCGCAAGGTGACGGTGCCTTTGCTGTTTTCCATTGCCGGCTATTTTGGCGTCGAACCGGGCGAATTGGTCGACAGCGACGAGGGGCGCCTGCTCGGTGACCTGATGGAGGCCTTCGGCGACGACATCTTCGCCGATAGCGACGTGACCAATCTTGAAATCCGCGACCTGGCCCACGCCAATCCTGCCGCCGCCCGCGCGATCCTCAAGCTCTATGATCGCTACCGGCTTGTGGCCAAGTCCGGTCCGCAGCCGGTGGGGTCAGGCGAAGCCGAGCCGTTCCACCTCGCCACCGACGCCATTTCCGATTTCCTCCAGGAAAACGCCAACCATTTTCCCTCGCTGGAAGCCGCGGCCGAGCGCATTCGCGCCGATATCGACCATAGCGGCGACAATTTCGACTATGGGCTGCGTACCTACCTGTTCAACGTCTTCGGCGTCGAGATGCGCCTGGCCTCCCTGCCCCAGGGCATTGCCCGCCAGCTCGACCAGCGGCGCCAGCACCTGCTGGTGTCCGATATCCTGCCGGCCGAATCGGCTTTGTTCCTGGTGGCCCACCAGCTGGGGCAACTGGCCGCGGGCGGCGAGATCGACGCCATCATCGCCGATTCGGCCTTGCCCGACGGCGACGCGCCGGCCCTCGCCCGCAATGTGCTCTCGGCCTATTTCGCTGCGGCACTGGTCATGCCCTATGAGCCGTTCCTGCGCGCCTGCCGCGACTATCGCTACGATATCGAGCGCATCGGCCGGCGCTTCGGCGCCAGCTTCGAGCAGGTCTGCCACCGCATGACCACGCTGCAGCGCAAGGGCGCCTCGGGCATTCCGCTGCATCTGGTGCGCACCGACATTGCCGGCAATATCAGCAAGCGCTTTTCACTCTCGGGCATTCACATCCCGCGTCATTCGGGGGCCTGCCCGCGCTGGAACATCTATTCGGCCTTCCTGAGCCCCGAGCGGATCAACATCCAGCTCAGCCAGATGCCCGACGGGCAGCGTTACTTCTGCATCGCCCGCGCCATTGCCAAGGGCGATCACCGCTACAACGCGCCGCGCCGCTACCTGTCGATCGGGCTGGGCTGCTCGATCCACCATGCCAAGGAGCTTATCTATTCCGATGGCATGGATCTGACCGGGGAAAGCCAGGTGGTGCCGATCGGGGTGGGCTGCCGCATCTGTCCAAGGATGGAATGCGGGCAACGGGCGCATCCGCCGGCCGATCATCGCTTCCGGCTCGATGACAATGTGCGGCCGGAGAGCCTCTATGCGCGGATGGGATAAGGCGGCTTGACAGTTCGGGAAAAGGCGAAATATGTTGCATGACATTTCGACCATACCCGAAATATGGAGAGCAGCGATGGGCCATCCACAGCGTAAACCTCACCAGATCAATGGCTTCGGCCATTTCGACATTGCCGGTCCCGAGCTGGCGCCGCTGCGGCACTTCTATACCAGCCTCTTTGGCTGGGAGGTCGCGCCGCAAGGTCCCGGCTATGCCATGGTGGCGACGCCCGAAGGCAGTCCCAACGGGGCTATAGTCGAGACGCCCACGCCGTCGCTGACCTTCGGCGTGGTCGTGGTCGACCTGGATAGTGCGCTCGACCTGGCCGTGCGCGAAGGTGGCAGCGTCGTGCTGCCCAAGACCGACAATGGTTGGGTGAAGAAAGCCCAGATCGCCGATCCAGCCGGCAATGTGCTGACATTGATCCAGGCTTGATGGATATCGACCTCGACCAGGTGCTGCGCGCACTGTCGCATCCCGATCGCCGCTTGTTCCTGCGCGCCTGTCGCGACGCGCCACGCGCGGCGGGAGAGCTGGCCGACCTCTCCAACCTGGCTGTGGCCACCGTATCGGAACATCTCAAGGTGCTGCGCACGGCGGGCCTGCTGACCCTCGACAAGCAGGGCCGCAACTGGTTCTACCGGACCGATCCGGCCGTGCTGAAGGCAGCGCGGCGCGGAATCAGGGATATCCTCGGGGACTGAGTTCAGCGGTGGTCCGCCCCGCCCTGCCAGCGTCGATCCGTCTCCCAGCTGTCGCGCCACTCGCGCTCCAATACGGCCCGGCGCTTGCCATAGCGATCCTCGGTCACTTCAAGCTCGACAATGCGATCGGTGCGGAAATTGCGGAAGGCCGTGCGCAGGCAGCACCAGGCGGCGATCACCTGCTTGCCCTCGTAATAGGCCAGCTGAACCGGCCAGATGGTACGTTGGGAGGCGTTACCGCCTTCGTCCTCATAGGAAATCTGCAGCGCCTTTTCGGTGCGCATCGCCTGGCGCACCTGCCCCAGAATGGGCATGGGCCGCCGTGACTCGGCGCTCCACACCGCCACCGGCCAGAGCCCGGTATCGTTGATGCGGTCGCGCAGGTCTTCGGGCGACGCGGTGGCGATCTTGGCCAGGGCATTTTTCGCGGCTGCGCCCAGCCCGTCATCGGGCTGCGCGCCGACCCAGCGCGCGCCCAGCACCAGCGCCTCGAGCTCCTCGGGCGAGAACATCAGTGGCGGCAGGAAGAAGCCAGGCTTCAGCATGTAGCCGACCCCCGCTTCGCCATCGATCGGCGCCCCCAGCCCGATAAGGGTTTGCACGTCGCGATAGAGCGTCCGCACCGAAACGCCCTGTTCCTCGGCCATTGCGGCCGCCGTAACCGGCCGGCGATGGCGGCGCAGCGCATCCATGACCGCAAAGAGACGCTCGGTCTTGTCCATGCTTTGTTCTCCTCTGGGAGGACTTGATGCCAGATTCTGCTGGCGACGCCAAGGGTGCCATCCGTGGCTCTACCCGACGCCGCCGCAACCACCGCGCGGCACCTCGCCCTCGACGGGGGAGGTTGGGAGGTTGTGTTGAGAGTCCCGATATCCGGGCCAAACGCCCCCCACCCTTGATCCCTCCCCGCAAGGGGGAGGGTGTCGACTGCAAGCTCACGAAATCTGGCCATGGAAGGCACGAATGTCATGGGCCACCGTCTCGGGGATTTCGAGCGCCGGAAAATGGCCGCCATGGCTCAGTTCGGTCCAGCGCACGATATTCCACAGATTCCGCTCGCCCCAGGCGCGCGGCGCCGGATTATCCGCCTGCGGCAGGAGAATGGCATGCGGAACCGTGTGCCGGGCCGGCTTCTTGGGCAGCTCGCTATCGGCAAAGGCCTCCTTGTAGAGCCGCACGGAGCTGCCGATCGTCTGGGTGAACCAGTAGATCGAGATGATCGTCGCCAGGTCTTCAAGATCGAACGCATTGGTGACATCGCCGCCATTGTCGCTCCAGGTCCGGAACTTCTCGAGAATCCAGGCGGCGAGACCGGCCGGGGAATCGTTGAGGCCAACCGCGAGGGTGGCTGGCTTGGTGGCCTGGATCATCGCATAGGCGCCCTCGGCAAACTGCCAGTAGTTGAGGCGGTCGAAATAGGCCTGTTCCTCTTGCGTCGGGTCGCTGGGCTTGGGGAAGCCGAAATACACGTTGATGTAATGCGCGCCGATCAGCCGCTCGGGAAAATCGCGTACCAACGCCATCACCGCGCCGGCGCCCATATCCGAGCCTGAAACGAGAAATCTGTCATAGCCCAGCTTTGTCATCAGCTCGGCCCAGAGCGGCGCCACCCTTGTCAGGTTCATGCCGGGTCGGGTCGGCTGGCCCGAAAAGCCATAGCCGGGCAGCGAAGGGATGATCACGTCGAAAGCGACGCCATCGACCGGCTGCGTCAGGAGCGGAACGAGCGGCAGCAGTTCGACGAAATTGGACGGCCAGCCATTGGCGACAAGGAGCGGAACATTGGTGGTTCCCTGGCCTTTCGCCTGCACAAAATGCACGGTCTCGCCGTCGATGACCTCGGTGAACTGGGCAAAGCCATTGAGCCGCGCCTCGGCAGCGCGCCAGTCATAGCGGTTGCCCCAATAGTCCACGAAGCTCTGCAGGAAACCGGCTTCGATGCCGTCACTCCAGCCGGCGCCCTCGACGCTGCGTGGCAGGCGGGTCGCGGCGAGACGGGCCTTGAGATCGGCGATCTCGGCATCCGGGATGGCGATGGTGAAGGGAGTAGGCATGGCGGCTCTCCGTTATCGTTGGAGAGACAATGCGCCAGGGCAGCTGACAGTTCTTGGCAGCAAGGCTGCTGACAGCTTCAGACGGAAGCAGCTGCCCGCCGGTTGGGCAGTCGTCTGTGGGGAGGGATCAAGG
>NZ_JACZKG010000051.1 GCF_014860165.1 Devosia sp. | reverse complement strand
GCAGGGCCGCGGCCGCCCATGCCGCCGCGCGGCTGGCCGCCAAAGCCACTCATGAATTCCTTGAGGATATCCTCGGCCGAAAAACCGCCGGCACCGGCGCCAGCGCCGGGACGGCCGCCGCGTGAGGCGCCGCTGAAGCCGCCGGGATTGAAGCCGGCGAACTTGGGGTTACCCTCGGCGTCGATTTCGCCACGGTCGAACTGGCCGCGCTTGTCGGCATCGTTGAGCAGATCATAGGCATTGGTCGCCTCGGCAAACTTGCCGTGCGCCGATGGATCATCCGGGTTCTGGTCGGGGTGATACTTCTTGGCCAGCTTGCGATAGGCGGACTTGATGTCCTTCTCGCTCGCCGATCTTGGCACCCCAAGCACGGTATAGGGATCGCGCATTTGGTCCATTCAATGAGTCGGGCGTTGCTTCGCCCACGGTTGGAGTCCTATATGGCGACGGCACCCCGCCTTGTCCAGTTTCCCGCGACGAAGGGATGATAATCGAAAATGCTGCAGACCCTGACCGAGCGCCTGTTCGACGACAGCGATCGCACCGATCTGGACCCGTTCGCCGTGTTCGAGGAATGGTTCGCCCTGGCCACGGAGGCCGAGCCCAACGACCCCAATGCCATGGCGCTGGCGACAGTGGATGAGGATGGGCTGCCCGATGTCCGCGTCGTGCTGCTCAATGCGCGCGACGAACGCGGCTTCTGCTTCTTCACCAATTTCGAGAGCGACAAGGGCAGGCAGTTGCATGCCCATCCCAAGGCAGCCGCGGTCTGGCATTGGAAATCGCTGCGGCGGCAGGTGCGCATGCGCGGCCCGGTCGAGGTGGTGACGCCTGCTGAGGCCGATGCCTACTTCGCCCGCCGGCCGCTTGGCAGCCAAGTCGCTTCGACCGCCTCCCAGCAGTCGCGTCCGCTCGACAGCCGGCAGACCCTGCTGACCCAAGTGGCAGAACTAAGCGCGGCGGTGGGGGAGGGCCCCGCAATACGGCCGCCGCACTGGTCTGGCTTCCGGCTGATTCCATCCAGCATCGAATTCTGGAAAGACGGCGAATTCCGCCTGCATGATCGGGTGCGGTTCGATCGCGATGGCGACGGGTGGACGAGCACGCGGCTTTATCCTTAGGGGATACCCCCTCCCAACTTCCCCCTGATTGGGGGAGGAACTGATCGGGTTGGACACCGCACCCACCGCACGTCACCCTCGGCTTGCCCCGAGGGCCCTGTACTTGCCGGACGCTCCGCAAGTGAAGTGCCCTCGGGTCAAGCCCCAGGGTGACGATCGAGTGTGGACAGCGTCTCCCTACCTTTCCAATCCCCGCGACCTCGCATAGAACCGATTGAGGGCTTGGGGACCTGGTGATGAGTTCGGTGCAGGAGCAGCCGGTTCCGGTGGTGTTTACCGGCACGAGGTCGGAGCTGGCGGGCATGCTGCTGCGCGGCTATGGGCTGCTCATCCCCACAATCGGGCTCTATCGCTTCTGGCTGACCACATGGAAGCGGCGCTTCTACTGGGCCAATACCGAGATCGACGGCGATCCGCTGGAATATACCGGCAATGCGATCCAGCTGCTGCTCGGCTTCCTGATGGCGCTGGCGGTGTTCGTGCCGCTCTATGGGCTGTTCTTCTTTCTCTCCACCCAATCGTCGGAGGCGGCGATAGCGGGCTATTCCGGCGTGGCCGTGCTGCTATGGTTCCTCATGGGCTATGCCATCTATCGGGCACGCGACTTCCGGCTGTCGCGCACGCTGTGGCGCGGCATCCGCTGCGACCAGGGCGGCAGCGCCTGGGGCTATGCGTGGCGGCGCTTTTTCTGGTCGCTGCTGGTGCTGGTGACGGCGGGCCTGGCCTATCCGTTCATGGCGGCCAGCCTCTGGGCCTATCGCTATCGCCACAGCTGGTATGGCGACCGCCAGTTCGGCTTTGTCGGCAGCTGGAAGCAGCTCGCGAGGCCTTTCTACCTCACCTACTTGGTCGTGGTCGTCATCGGGGCGGTGGGGCTGGGCATGGGTTCGGCCATGGGCGGCTTGCCGGTGAGCGGTGCCACCCCGACCGTCGGGGGCGTCGTGGTGTTGCTCATTGCCGCGGGGCTGATCGGCCTGATGCTGCTCTACTACCGCTCGCGGGAAATCAGCCGCATGTTCTCCTCCGTGCGGCTGGGCGAGGCGGCGCTTCGCGTGACCGTGCGGGCCCGCAGCCTCCTCGGGCAATACCTGCTGTTCGGGCTGGCGCTGGCGGGCAGCTATATCGTGCTGGCGATTGGCGGGCTGATTGTGCTGGGCGTGGTGGCGAGCGGCGCCTTTGCCGGGGGGGCGTTCGACCCGCAGGTCTTCATGCAGGCCCTGCAAAGCAGCATCACCGTGCTGCTGGCCATCATTTTCGGCTACTTGCTGCTGCTTGGGGCCTTCAGCCTGATGGTGGAACTGTTCCTCGGGCTGGGCTTCTGGAGATTGGTGGCGCGCGGCGCGACTATTACCGGGCTTGATAGCCTCCGCACGGTCAAGGCGCGTGGCGAGGATACGGCGCTGGCCGGCGAAGGCCTGGCCGATGCGCTCAATGTCGGGGCCTATTGATGGGGATCGCAGGACGCTTCCATGATGGCCAGGTGGCCCAGGTGCATGTGGTGGGGCTCGAATACGAGCATGCCGGCGCCACCGGCACGCTGGTGATCCGCGACGAGGACGGGGTTGAACTGGGCCGCTGGCCCGCCACCGATCTCTATGCCCTGCATGGCCGTAAGGACGAGCTGCGGCTGGGTGCCAATGGGCAGCCGACCGGCGCACGCGTGGTGGTGCGGGGCCGCGTGGATGTGGCGCGGGTCCTGGCGACATTGCCGGTGCTGCATGCCAAGCGGCGCCAGCAGGCCGGTCGCGAAATTCGGCTGGCGGTGACCGCCACGGTGGCGCTGGCGGCGGTTATCGGCGCCTATCTCTATGGCGTGCCGCTGCTGGCAAGCCGCATCGTGGGCCTGGTGCCGCCCGCCTGGGAACAGAGCCTGGGCGAGACGGTGGCCAGGCAGATGGAAGCAAGCCTGGGCGACAGCGGCGGCCTAGAGGCCTGCGATCCCGATCCCGATAGCCTCGCCAACCGGGCCATTGCCCGCTTTGGCGCGGCGGTGCTGGAGGGATCGGGCTCGCCATTCGATCTCGATATCAAGGTGGTGAAGTCCGAAATTCCCAACGCCTTTGCGCTGCCCGGCGGCCAGGTCTTCTTCTTTTCGGCGCTGCTGGACCAGGCCGAAACCCAGGACGAATTCGCCGGCGTGCTCGCCCATGAAGTCGGTCACGTGGCGCATCGGCACGGCATGGAGCAACTCATTTCGACGGCGGGTACCGGCGCCCTGATCGGCTTCATCCTGGGCGACATGACCGGCATTTCGGTGGCGGCGGGCCTGGGCGCGACGATCATCGATGCGCGGTTTTCGCGCGATGCCGAGCGGCAGGCCGACGCCTTCGCGGCCCGGGCCGCCGAACGAATGGATTTCAACCCGGCCGGACTGGCGGACCTGATCAACCGCGTCGGGGCTGATGACGAGTTTGCCCGCGCCCTGGCCCTGCTCAGCACCCATCCGCTGACCGACGACCGAAAGGCGGCGCTGGAAATCCTCAGCCAGCAGCGGCCGACCGGGCTGGAGCCACCCTTCACGGCAACCGAATGGGCGGCGATCCGTTCAATGTGCGGCGAGCCGGTGGCCGGCACAACGCCCAAAACCAAGAGCAAATGATTGTGGCGCGGCAGAATCTTCAAATTCGCGCAATACCTTGCGGCTATCGTGCCAGCGGTGAAGTGACGGCGGTGCGGTGCGCATTCTGATCCGGACATCGCGATGGGCCATCTGGGCGCGCCGGCTTGGCAGCGTCTCCATTCCGCTCGTCGTCATTTCCGTGTTGCTGCATCGCTTCCGGCTGATCACGAGCGATCTGTTCCTGGTGGCGGCGGTCGCGGCGGGCCTCGTCGCCCTGCTTGCCGTGGCGACGGCGCTGATCGCGCTGGCACGGCTGTGGCAGACTGGCGACCGGGGCTGGGGCCTGGCGCTGGCCGGACTGCTCTTCGGCGTGCTGAGCCTGTCGCCCTATGCCTGGTATGGTGGCCTGGCGCTGACCAACCCTGTCGTGACCGACATTGCCACAACCGATCGCGGCCTCATGCCACTGGTCTTCGAGCCGGGCACGCAGGCCATGCCGCCGCCCAGGATGCTGTCGGCCGCAGAATTGGCCAGCACCTTCCCCAATGTCGAGACGCGCACCTATCCACTCGGCCTGGTGCCGACGTTTGGGCTGATACGGGCGATGGTGGACGATCAGGGCTGGGATATCAGGCTGTTGCGCGAGCCGGGCTCAGGCTCGGAACTCGGCCAGCTCAACGCCCAGATCATGACGCTGCCGGGCTGGCGCGAAGAAGTCGTCATCCGGGTAACGGGCAGCCTCACGATGTCGGTGGTCGATATGCGCTCGGCCTCGCTCAATGCGCTGCACGATTTCGGCTCCAACGGCTCGCGCATCGAGGACTTTCTGGCCGCACTCGACGATGCGGTGACGACGCTGCTGCGCGACAACCCCAACGCCAACCAACCCTTGGAGGCGGAGCCAGAAGAGGCGCCTGTTGGCACGGAGTAGGGCGGAGGCCCACCTCTCCCTTTGGGGGGGAGGTCGACCCTCTTGGGTCGGGTGGGCCTTCTCCACACACCAAGCCAGGAAGAAGCCCCCTCACCCGGCGCTGCGCGTCAACCTCTCCCCCAAAGGGAGAGGTGAAGAAGATATCCGCGTTCCGAACAATCCCCGCGACACCTTCAGCGCCCCCAGTCCCTCCAGATATTCGACATGGGCGGCCGTGGTCATGCGCGCGGCGAGGCGAACCGGCAGGGGCTGTGCCGGGTAGACCGCGGCAACGATGTCCCCGATGGTACGAGCGCCAGCCCGCACGGCCGATATGATCTGCTGGTTGCGCATCTGCCGATGCGCCTTGAGGGCGCTGGCGTAAGCTGGGCCATCGCTGATGGGGCCGCCATGGGCCGGCAGGTATTGGCGGCAGGGCAGGGCGATGACCTTGTCCAGCGAGGCGAGATAGTCCGCCATCGAGCCATCGGGCACCGAGACCAGCGTCGAATTCCACCCCATGACGTGATCGCCGCTGAGCAGGATATCGCCGGCGCTGAAGGCGAGATGATTGGCGCAATGGCCGGGCGTGGCATGGACGGTCAAGGACAGGTCGCCCGCCAGGATGGCCTCGCCATCGGTGAGGGTCCGATCGGGGACCAGGTCCCAGTCGCAGGATTTGCGGATGGGATTGCGTTCGAATCGGCGCAGCGGGCGCGACAGGCGGTGGGGGCCGCCGAACCAGAGCGGGGCGTCGAGGTCGCGCGCCAGCCTTGCGGCCGATGCGCTGTGATCGCGGTGGGTATGCGTCAGGATGATGGCATCGACCGGCCGGCCCCCGATCGCATCCACGAGGGCCGCCAGATGGATGGGGTCATCGGGCCCCGGATCGAGGACCGCAAGCCGTTCGCGGCCCAGCAGAAAGCTGTTGGTGCCGGTGAACGTATAGGCGCTGGCATTGGGCGCGGTGACGCGCGCAACGCCCGCCGCCACAGCTATGGCGCGGCCGGTCTGCGGGTCGAAGGCCCGCTCGAAGGACAGGGCGGGGGCGGCTGACGCCATTGCACTCACTTTGCCGAGAGACTAAACAAGTCGTGATTTGAACGACAGCGCGGCCCGGGAGGGGACGCCGGTTCAGCTTAAGCATGGAAGGTATGAAATGGCCGTGACTTTGACCACGCCCAATACGCTGCTCGGCGTATTCCAGCCCAAGGGCGACGCCGCGCGCCTTGCGTCCAATCTGGCAACCGTCGTGCTCGGCACGCTGCTCATCACCATCTGTGCCAAGATCAACGTGCCCGTCTGGCCGGTGCCGGTGACCCTGCAGAGCTTTGCCATCGCGGCGCTCGCGGCCGCCTTCGGCCTGCGCATTGGCGTGGCCACCGTGGCCCTCTACCTGCTCGAAGGCGCGTTTGGCCTGCCGGTATTCGCCACCGGCGGCGGCCTGGCCTATCTCGCGGGCCCGACCGGCGGCTTCCTCATCGGCTTCCTGCTGCTGGCTGCCATCGTCGGCTACGCAGCCGATCGCGGTGCCTCGGGCAAGCCCCTGACCCTGTTCGCCGCCATGCTGGTCGGCGACGCTGTCCTGTTTGTCCTCGGTTTTGCCTGGTTGGTGCTGATGGCCGGCCAGGCACAGTGGATCGATCAGGCCAATGTCGTGGCTTCGGCCTTCGCCAAGGCGATCCAGCCTTTCATCATCTGGGACATCCTCAAGATGGCCCTGGCTGCACTGACCGTGACCGGCGCCTGGAACCTTCTCTCCAAGCGCTGATCTGACAATGCCTGCAGAAGGCCGGCCCGGTGCCGGCCTTCTTTTTGACCATATATTGCTCATTGAGCAATTAACTGGGATTGGCGTGGCGCATCTCGGAAAGCCGGCCAAGGATCAGTTCGAGCGAGCGTGCAAAACACTCCCGCTCGCTCGCTCCCAGTTCGTTGATCACCGCTTCCACGGCCTGGGTCGGGTCCTGCTCGAGCATGGCCCGCCCGGCATCGGTCAGTTCCAGCAGCTCGGCCCGACCCTTGGGCTGCTCAGCCGTCTTGGCGAGGAGGCCCTTCTGCACCAGGGTGCGCACCGTCCGGCTGACCGGACCATTGGCAAGTCCCTGGAAGCGCGCCAGCTCGCTGGCGGTGCGCAGGCCGATGGGCGCCCGGGAGAAATAGCGCAGGGCCGCCCATTGCGCGGGAAACAGGTCCGCAGCATAGCCCCGCGAATGCAGCATCCGGGCCGTGAGTTCGAGCAGTTCAGCGAGCGCAGACGTCGATTCGGACAGCAAGGCCAACCTCGCAACAACGCTTCGGCCAGACGCCCAGCGTCCGGGCCGATTTCGACCATTCACGCCCCCTCATACAAACCCTTTTACACCACGAACAACGTCGCGTCACAGCATCGTTAAAATGTGACTTGATCACGGCACCAAATTGCAGCGTTCGATGTCGGTGTCACCTAGGGGCCGCCCGGTGGCGGAGCGCGGAGCGGTGTCGGCAACAGCCCGAGCCTCCGCGGGGCGAACAAAAAGCCCGACCTCGCAAGAGGCCGGGCTTGATTGGTCGGAGTAGAGTGATTCGAACACTCGACCCCCTGCTCCCGAAGCAGGTGCGCTACCAGGCTGCGCTATACTCCGTCAGAAAGGCGACACGGGTTTTGTGGGGCGAGAGCGCCGTTTCCGGCTGTCACCACCTGTCGCAATGGGCCGGGTTATAGCCGCGCTTGCCCTCGCGTTCAAGCGCCTAACGCAGGGTTTTTATGGGCATAGCGGCCGTGTTGCGAAGCCCTGCCAAACCGTGTAGGAACCGCGCCACGTTGGGGTGTCGCCAAGTGGTAAGGCACCGGTTTTTGGTACCGGCATTCCTAGGTTCGAATCCTAGCACCCCAGCCATTGCCCGTCGTCACCATACCGCCCACCTAAGAACGGTACGATTGCGCCATGAGTGCATCCCGCTGGCGCTCAAGAATTTCTCACCTCGATTAGTCAGTCAGCGGCAAGCTCGGTATGGGGGTGATGGTGGCCGTCTTCATCAGGCCTTGTCGTTCACCGAGAGCCCGTTCAGCGCCATCTGTCGGAAGCCGGCTTCAATGACCTCGGGCGGTTCCATGCCGCCTCGATCAAGCCACCACGTCAGAACCGACATATAGCCGCCGACAAGAAACTGCACTGTCAGTTCGTCATCGAGTGGCGCATTTGTCGATTTCGTTCCGGGCGCCAACTCAGACCGGACAATGTCACACAGGGCGTGGCGGATAAGGTCGAGTAGGATCGGTCCCGCCCTGCCGCGCATCAGAGCTCGATAGAGCACCCTTTGCTCTGCCAGGTGGGCCGTCATGAAGTGGCTGAAGCCCAGCATGCGATCTGTGCCAGTGCCGTCAATTCCGGCTGCCGCATGCTCCTGCATGAGCGCGGCGCGCAGGGTGCCAGCGGCGCTGCGCAGCAGATCGTCCTTGTCGGTGAAGTGCGCATAGAACGTGGATCGACCGACATTCGCGGCGGCGGCGATGTCGGCAACCGTGAGCTCGTCATAGCCCCGCTCGACCGTCAATCGCATGAGCGTCTCATGCAGGGTCTGGCGGGTGCGCCGGGCGCGTCGGTCGGTCAGCTCATCCGCGGCCAAGACGCGTGCGGACTTTTCCCGGTCAAATCCCGGCCAGTGTTCAGTATCGGACATAAGCAGCCCCGGCGTCGATTGCGTTTCAAGACAAGTGTTCAATATCACACGGATGTCTGATCGCCACGGAGTTTCATAACGTGCCCCCTACATCGCTTCTCAAACCGGCCGCGCGCACTGTTGCCGCTGCTCCCATTGTCAGCCTGCGGGCAATCGGCAAGACCTACGACACGCCGGCCGGCCCGTTCGCCGCGCTCGCGGGCATCGATCTCGACCTCAAGGCCGGTGCCTTCCTCGCGGTGGTTGGCAAATCAGGCAGCGGCAAGACGACCATGGCCAATCTGCTGACCGGCATCGACAGTGCCACCAGTGGCGAAATCCGCTTTGGCAACGTGCTGCTCAACGGCAAGTCGGAGGAGGAACTGACAGCCTGGCGCGGGCGCAATGTCGGCGTGGTGTTCCAGTTTTTCCAGCTGCTGCCGACGATGACGGTCATCGAAAATGTCATGTTGCCGATGGACTTCTGCAACGTCGGCCGCCCCCAGGACCGACGTCCGCGGGCTCTGGCCCTGCTCGAAAAGCTCGGCATTGCCGAACAGGCCGACAAGCTGCCTTCCGACCTGTCGGGCGGGCAACAGCAGCGCGCTGCCATTGCGCGCGCCCTCGCCAATGACCCGCCCTTGCTGGTGGCCGACGAGCCGACCGGGAACCTCGATTCCCGCACCACAACCGAAGTCATGGACCTGTTTCGGAGCCTGACCCATGAGGGGCGGACCGTCGTCATGGTCACCCACGAACGCGACCTGGCCACCTATTTCACCGATACGATCGAGCTGGCCGACGGCCGGATGGTCGCGCATACCGGTCAGGGAACTCGGACATGACCCTCGCCCCTCGCTGGCGCAAGCTTATCGGCGATTTTGGCGCCACCCGCGGCCGTATCGCCCTCATGCTTGCCGCACTCGCCATCGGCATGTTCGCCCTGACCACCATCTCGGGTGCCTATGCCATTCTGAGCCGCGAGATCGCGCGGAATTATCTCCAGACCAATCCGGCCTCGGCCCTCATCGATGTCGGTGAGGTGACGCCGGAAATCCTGGCGACCATCACCGCCGATCCCGACATTGCCGCGGCGGAGCCGGCCTCCATTGTCGTGGCGCGCGCAAGGGTCGGCGAGGAGGCCTGGCACCGCACCTTGCTGTTCATTGTCCCCGACTTCACCAGCTCGAGCATTGGCCTTACCTTTCCGGAAGCCGGGAGCTTTCCGCCTGCAGACGGCACGGTCCTGGTGGAACGGGAAGCCATGGGCTTTCTCGGGGCGGTCCTTGGCGAGCAAATCTCCATCCAGACCAGTGGCGGCACCACACTTGACCTGCCCGTCGCCGGTACCGTTCATGACCCCAGCCTGGCGCCCGCCTGGCAGGAGCAGACTGCCTATATCTATCTGTCGTCGCAGACGGCGGCGCAGCTCGGCCTGCCGCTAGCGCCCGAACTGGTCAAGGTGATCGTTCGCGATGCTGCCCTTGGGCAGGATCGGATCGATGGCGTCGTCAGTGGCGTCGCCAGCCGCCTCCGCGATCTCGGCGCCACCGTGCACCAGGTGCAGATTCCGCCGGTCAATCAGCATCCACACCAGAGCCAGATGAATGGCGTCCTGGGCATGTTCATGCTCTTTGCCATTCTGACGCTCATTCTCAGTGCTGTGCTGACCGCGGCCATGGTCTCGGCGCTGCTGGCGCAGCAGGTGCGCCAGATCGCCATTATGAAGGCGATCGGCGGTACCAGCCGGCAGGTCGGCGGGCTTTACCTGGTCGGCATTGCTATCGTGGCGGCATTGGCGCTCGCCATAGCCATTCCCCTGGGACTGTATGGGGCCGCAAGTTTTGCCGGGCTGATCGCGCAACTGCTCAACTTCGACATCGTCTCGCCGCTGGTGCCGGCCTGGCTCGTCATCGCCCTGATCGCCACCGGCCTGCTGCTGCCGCTGGGGTTCGTTGCGGTTCCCATCCGCAAGGCCACCCGCGCGACGGTGCGGGAGGCACTGGCCGACCAGGGCATCGCCGCCAACGCCCTGCGCAATGACCCGATCCAACGCCTGCTCGGCCGGTTTACCGGCATCGATCGGACGCTGTTGCTGGCATTGCGCAACGCCTTCCGCAAGCGCGGGCGACTGCTGCTCAATATCGGCCTGCTGGGCACGGCCGGCGCGATGTTCATCGCCGCGCTCAATGTCGAGGCGGCCTGGCAGGGGCAATTGGTGGCGGCCGCCAATAGCCGCGATTACGACATCGAGATCAGCCTGCTGCAGCCGGTATCGGCGATACGACTGTCCGAGGCGCTGGCCTCCGTGCCCAACATTGCCGACCTGCGTCCGACGGACCTGATCTCAGCGGCAGCCGGGCGCGAGGATGGGCTGATGCTGGTACGCACCTATCCCGATGGCGGCCACGGCAGCCTGTCGCTGCGACCACTCGGCAGCTTGCCGGCCGACCCGGTCTTCCTTGCTGGCCATGGCGAGGACGCGTCAGCGATCGTGCTGAACCAGCAGGCGTGGAACCTGCTCGGTCGCCCACCACTCGATGCGCCGCTGCTATTGGCCGTCGAGGGGCGGACCGTGGCGGCCACGCCCGGAGGCATTGCGCGACAGATCCTGACCCCGGCAACTGTATTCGTTCCGCCCGAGCTGTTCGCCGATCTGGCTGACCATGGCGGTGGAGCCACCGCCATTCGCCTGGATCTCGCCGACGATGACGATGCGCGTGTTGCCGAGACTGCAAGTCAGACATCTGCAGCCCTGACCCAGGCCGGCATCGCCGTGGAACAGCTGACCACCGAGGCCACGCTGGCGGCGGCGCAATCGGGCCATGTCGCCATCCTCATCATCGCGCTCAAGGCCATGGCACTACTGATGGCGGCGGTCGGCAGCATTGGCCTTGCCGCATCCCAGGGCTCAAGCGTGGTCGAACGCACCCGCGAGTTCGGCATCATGCGGACCATTGGCGCCAGCGGCGGCGCGCTGATGCGCAACATCCTGGCGGAGGGGCTAATGATTGCCTTCCTGAGCCTGCCCCTGGCGCTGCTGGTCGGCGTGCCGCTCGGCTACAGCATCGGGCGACTGGTTGGGACCCTGTCCTTCGGACTGCCGTTGCCGCTGACCGTGTCCCTCGAGGCAATCGCCACCTGGGCCCTTATCCTGGCTGTCGGCTCGGTCCTCGCCAGCCTGACGCCCGCCCGGCAGGCCGCTCGCCTCACCATCCGCCAAACCCTCGCCTACAACTAGGAACCCCAAATGACCCGTCGTACCGTCCTCACCGCCCTCGTCGTGCTGATCGCCATCGGCCTTGTTGGCTATGCAGCCCACAGTTTCGATCTCGTGGGGTTCGCCAGATCCATGCATGGGGGATAGCCAAATGCGCCGCATCGACCCGAAGTCGATGCGGCGCGCCGACGCAGCCACGACAGGCGAGGCAAAGAGCAAGGCGACGACTGCAGCCATGTCCTTGGCACTTTCGCATGCCAGCCGACCGCTGTGTCAGTTCCTCGCCTTCCGCCGAGTAGGCTCCATCACTCGATACTAGCTGATCGCAACCTCAGGGAATTGCCTATGACACTAACCGAGGAAAGCGCCATGGCCGCTGCGGCGATCGCGGGAGACAGGGTCAGCCCGAAGAACGGGTAGAGGACCCCTGCCGCGACGGGAACTCCGGCGGCATTGTAGACGAACGCCAGGAACAGGTTCTGACGAATGTTACCCATGGTGGCACGGGACAGCCGTCGCGCGCGGGCAATGCCGAGGAGATCGCCATTGAGCAGTGTGACGCCGGCGCTCTCCATGGCGACGTCCGTGCCCGTTCCCATGGCAATGCCGACATCGGCGGCGGCGAGTGCGGGAGCATCGTTGACGCCGTCGCCGGCCATGGCCACCACCTTGCCTTGCGAGCGTAAACGCGAGACCACCTCGCTCTTGCGTTCAGGAAGCACATCGGCCTCAACCTCCGTGATACCAAGTTCACTGGCGACGGCTTTGGCAGTGACTGCATTGTCACCGGTCATCATCACCACGCCGATTCCTTCCGCGCAAAGGTCGGCCAGTGCCCGTGGCGTTGTCGGTCGTATAGGATCGGCAATGCCCAGAGCGCCCGCAATATGCCCGTCCAACGCGACAAGGACGACAGTGGCGCCTTTCGCACGGATTTCGTCGGCCCGCGTTTTCCAGTCACCAAGTTCAACACCCTCGGCTTCCAGATACCTGGCGCTCCCGATCATCACCCTCTGACCTTCGACGACACCCGTGAGCCCCTTCCCCACCGGCGAGTCGACGTCGCTCGGTTCCGACAGCGACAACTTCTGTTCCTCGGCGGCGGCCACGATCGCCACGCCGAGGGGGTGTTCACTTGCACGTTCGAGGCTGGCCGCGGCCATGAGGAGGTCGCGCTCCTCGAAGCCTTGGGAAGGCAGAATGTGGGTCAGCTTGGGTTTGCCCTCCGTCAGCGTGCCGGTCTTGTCCACCACGATAGTGTCCACCTTTTCCAGCCGCTCGAGCGACTCGGCATTCTTGACCAGAAGGCCGAGCTGGGCACCTTTGCCTACCCCCACCATGATCGACATTGGAGTTGCGAGCCCAAGGGCACAGGGGCAGGCAATGATCAGGACAGACACTGCCGCCACCAAGCCGTGGGCGAAGGTCGGTTCAGGCCCCCAGATCATCCAGGCGCCGAAGGACAAAATGGCGATAGCTATGACGAGCGGTACGAACCAGCCGGAGACCTGGTCGGCCAGTCGCTGGATCGGAGCGCGCGACCGTTGCGCAGCGGCAACCATCTGTACGATGCGCGACAGCATGGTGTCGCGTCCGATCCCGGTCGCCTCCATCACCAGACCACCCGAGCGGTTTACGGTGCCGGCAACCAGCCTTGATCCTTCTGTCTTGGTGACAGGCATGGACTCGCCCGTGACCATAGACTCGTCGACGGCGCTCCGTCCCTCCAGCACCGTACCGTCGACCGGCACTTTCTCACCGGGACGCACGCGAAGACGGTCGCCAACGACGACGACCTCGATCTCGACTTCTTCGTCGTTGCCATCCGGACGAATCCGGCGTGCGGTCTTGGGCGCCAAGCCCAGAAGGGCCTTGATGGCGCCCGACGTTTGTTCGCGCGCGCGAAGCTCCAGAACCTGTCCCAGGAGCGCCAGCGCGGCGATGACGGCTGCCGCCTCGAAGTAGACTGGCACGGCACCGTCCATGCCGCGCATGGTCTCGGGGAACAGGCCCGGCAAGACGGTTGCGACGACAGAATAGACCCAAGCCACGCCTATACCCATGGCGATGAGCGTGAACATGTTCAGGCTGCGGTTGCGGATGGAAGCCCAGCCGCGCTCGAAGAATGGCCAACCAGCCCAGAGCACCACTGGCGTTGCGAGCACCAGTTGTATCCAGTTGAGGGTCTGCCCCGGGATCAGCATGTGGAGGTCAGTGAAGTGGGCGGCCATTTCCAGCACGAACACCGGAACGGTCAGGGCAGATCCGATCCAGAACCGCCTCGTCATGTCCCTTAGTTCAGGGCTGGGGCCTGTTTCCTCAGTTGGCAGCTCGGGCTCCAGTGCCATGCCACAGATGGGACACGAGCCTGGCTCACGGCGGCGGATCTGCGGGTGCATCGGGCAGGTCCAGATGGTCCCGCTGGATGCCTCGGCATGGTCAGGCTCAGGGCGGGGAGAGGCCCCTTGAGTGTATTTTGTTGGTTCCGCCATGAATTTGGAGCGGCAATTCTCGGAGCAGAAATAATAGGCGGTGCCCTCATAGGTCACCTTGTGCCTGGCATTGGCCGGGTCGACACTCATGCCGCAGACCGGGTCCTTCACCGTCGGTCCTGGCGATACAGCGGAATGCTCGCCACCATGGTGGTGCCCATGCTGATGGTGGGAATGATCGTGCTTGGTATCGCCGGTTCCGGACACTCTGGACCTCCGTTTTTGACAGCCTGCACCCTGTCACCGTTGGAAGGTCAAGGGCCAATCCAAAGGCCGGGCTGGATGTGCAACTCCGGGTTGAACGTTAGCACATGTTGAACGGGTTCCCCCGCCGCTTTGCCGGAAAAGGCGTTGGCGGCGGGGGCCTCTTGCGTATCCTAGCTGTAGATCACCTCGGTCATCATGCCGGCGGCCATGTGATAGAGATTGTGGCAGTGAAACAGCCAGCGACCCGGATTGTCGGCGTCGAAGCTGATGCGGACCGTCCCCATCGCCGGAACGAAGATGGTGTCGCGGACAGCACCGTTGAGCGCGCGGCCGTTCAAGGCGGTTACCTGGAAATGATGCCCATGCAGATGCAGGGGATGCGCCATCATCGAATGGTTCATGATCTCGATGGTCACCCGCTCTCCCTCCGAGACAGTGAGCGGGCGACGATTGGGCCATGGGGCATTGTCAAAGCTCCAGGCATAGGGCGCCATATTGCCCATTGCCATGGTCTGCAGCACACGATCGGCGGCCTTTGCCGATAGTGGCGAACGCGCCACCAGCCGCTGTTCGAGGGACAGATCGACCGGCGCCTCCACCTGGTCGGCAACCCGCGCCAGCTTCGGAACCTCTGCGCCATTCACCGCGAGGATGATGCCTGTCCGGTCCGCAAGGCCTTCAACCTGGGCCAGAACCGGCACGACTGTTCGTCCATTCATATCGATGAGCAGGTCGAGCCGCTGGGCAGGAACCATTGGGAACCGGTTCCCCGTGATCGGCTCGACATCATTGCCGTCAACGGCGAGCACCGTGGCTTCCACATCGCCCAGATTGATCCAGAAGGCGCTGGATGTAGCCCCGTTGATCAGTCGTAACCGGACTTTGCCATTGGGCTCGGTGCGGATGACCTCGGGATCGTCCAGCGTCCGGTCATTGGCCAGAAAGGCATCGTAGGCGACGTCGTTGAGGTCCATGGACATCATGCCGCCCATCATCATGCCTCCATCCATCGACATTCCGCCGCCGGGCATGTTGTGCATGTCGTGACCAGCGCTCTGCCCGCCCGTCAGCTCCGAGAAGATCTCTTCGGGAGTGCGGAAGGAAAAATCGTGAAGGAGGACCGTTACGTCCTGAAGGTCGGCCGCTTCGTCCTCGGGGGTGTAGACGACCAGCGGCGCGGCCAGCAGGGACTGTTCCTGCAGCCCGTGATGCGAGTGCATCCAGTGCGTACCGGCGCGGGCTGGGAAGTCATACGAACGTTTCTCACCATCTGCCAACGGAGAGACGTAGCCCGTGTCGGACACACCGTCCTGCGCAGGATCGGGCGTTTGCCCGTGCCAGTGAATCATGGTCTCAGCGCCAATCTGGTTGTCCAGATCGACCAGGAACCGCTCACCGGACGGCAGGAACAGACCCTGCCTGCCGTTGTCGGCGCGGATGCCGTAGACATTGCCGGATTTTCCCAGCACATCGATGACGCGACGTTCAGCAACCAGGGTTCGCGGACGAAAGTCCTGCGCCAGACCGAAGCGCGGCAAGGCGACGCTACCGGCGAGGGTAAGGGATGCGCCAATAAAGGCGCGACGGGAGAGCAAAGCGCTCATTGGAAAAAACTCCATAATCTGAAGAATTGGGTGGCCCGTGACGGGCGAAAAACACTTCAGATATGGATGGGCGGACGAAACAAAGCGGGGCGCCACGACAGCACGTTGTGGCTTATGGTTCTCGGTTCGGTCGCGCCTTGATCAGCGGGACTTACGGATGCAGCTAACACCAATGGTAGCCCCGTACACGATGGGCAGGCCCTTTGCGGGCAGTCATCGGCGTTCGGCACGCTGTGGTGGCCAGGTTTGGCTGCTGGCCCATGGCCGTGGTGATCGCAAGGCGCGGCTGAAGCGGTGGAGGAATAGTGTGCAGGCAGGTGCGGAGCAGCGGCCAGGACCATCGACGCATTCAGCGTCAATGCCATCAGTATGGTCAGAACTGTCCTAACGACAAATTGCATGAACACCATCGGCGAGGGGCTGCCGCTCAACTCTCTACAAACGCGTTTGACCGGCAAAGCGCATAAAGACGGCGTCGCTTTGGCCGCCAAAGGCAACAACATCAAAGGTCTCGGGTGAACTGCCGGGTGGACCTTCCATGCCCGGTGACCCCATGGGCATGCCAGGAACCGCGAGGCCGGTTATCGGCGGGCGCTGCTCCAGCAGGGCAACGAGCGCCTCCGCTGGCACGTGCCCTTCAATCACATAGTCATCGACCGTAGCGGTGTGGCAGGAGCGCAAGGCATCGGGCACCATCAAAGTATCCTTGACCGCTTCCATCTCCTCGATTTCCTCGATTTCGATAGTGAAGCCAGCCATTTCGAGATGACGCGCCCATCCTGAACAGCACCCGCACCAGGGGTCCTTTCGGATTGTTATGTTCGGCAACGCCGTTTGCGCGAACGCCGGACCAATGAGGGCCCCGCCTGTCAAGTTGAGAGCCGCGATCAGGACGGTACGTCTTGTGTGCATCGTCGCATCCTTTCTGGTTCAGACGGTCGGTACATATGAAACCTGAACATTGTGCCTGCGCGATGGCGACAGGGCGAAGGGCACCATGGCGCCGCCTCGCCCTCCACACATTGTCCTGAATCAATCAGGCCGCAAGCGTTCCGGAATATCCCGCCAGCTTGATCGCCTCGGCGATATCCTGAGCCGGACGAGCCGTTTCTACCTGAACCTTGCGCGCGGGAATGTCGATGGTGACGCTGGCCCCGGGATCGGTGCCCTTGACGGCCCTTTCGATCGTGCTGGCGCAATGGCCACAGGTCATGTCGGAGACGGTGAAGTTGTACATGTCGTGTCCTTTCTGGTTGAGACACGATGCAAGATCGTTGTTCCCACGGTGGGAGGGTCAAGGCCAATTTGCAGATTTTTTCACCTCACCATTTTCTCGCAAGAAGGTGCTTGACCTTACCAACGTTGGAAGCTCCAGATGGAATGGCAGTCGAAATGAAAGGACTGCAAAATGTCTACGGACACCATTACTTCCGGATCCAGTTTCGAGTTCCCCATTGAAGGCATGACCTGCGCCTCCTGCGTATTGCGCGTCGAGAAGGCCATTGCCGCCGTTCCCGGTACCATCAAGGCCATCGTCAACCTGGCCACGGAGCGGGCGAGCGTAGAAACCGATGGATCGGTTCAACCCAGGGCAATCATCGCCGCCATCAATTCAGCTGGCTATGAAACCAGCCTCGAGCACTTGGAACTCGAAATCGAGGGCATGACCTGCGCCTCCTGCGTGGGACGGATCGAGCGTGCCCTCTCCGCTGTACAGGGCGTCGTCAGCGCCAGCGTGAACCTCGCCACCGAAAAGGCAACCATCAGTGCGACTGGAGGCCTGGTCACGCAGCAGATGCTTGAGCGTGCTGTCGAGGGTGCCGGCTATGCCGTGCGCCACACCGAGCTCGAAGCCGGCACCGCGCCAGTCGCGGTGGTCGATCGCAAGGCGGCCGAGGCGCGCAAGCTCAGCTGGGCCTTTGGCCTTTCTGCCCTGCTGACGGCACCGCTCTTTGTCATGGAGATGGGGTCTCATTTCATCCCGGCAGTGCACATGTTCATCATGAACACGATCGGCATGCAGACCAACCACTACCTGCAGTTTGTTCTGGCCAGCGTGGTTCTCTTTGGACCCGGCCTGCGCTTCTTCCAGAAGGGTATTCCGGCCTTGCTGCGCGGCGCCCCGGACATGAACTCGCTCGTCGTTCTGGGCACGTCGGCCGCCTGGGGCTTCTCTGTCGTCTCCACCTTCTTCGGCGGCCTGCTGCCTGCCGGCACCGCCAATGTCTATTATGAAGCGGCAGCGGTCATCGTGACGCTGATCCTTCTCGGGCGCCTCCTTGAGGCGCGCGCCAAGGGCCGCACCAGCCAGGCCATTCAGCGCCTCGTTGGCCTCCAAGCCAAGACCGCGCGCGTGGTGCGTGACGGGGCCGTGATTGAATTGCCGCTCGAGGCCGTCCGTGCCGGCGACCGCATCCAGATCCGCCCCGGCGACAAGGTTCCTGTCGATGGTGTCGTGCGGTCCGGTGAGTCCTATGTCGATGAAGCCATGATTACCGGCGAGCCCATTCCCGTCCGCAAGGGCGAGGGTGACGAAGTCGTCGGTGGCACGATCAACAAGACCGGCTCCTTCGAGTTCGAAGCCACCAAGGTTGGCTCGGACACGCTTCTGGCCCAGATCATCCGCATGGTCGAGGCCGCACAGGGTTCCAAGCTGCCCATCCAGGCCCTGGTCGATCGCGTCACCGGGGTCTTTGTCCCAGTCGTCATCGCGATCGCTCTCGCTACCTTTGCCGTCTGGTTTGTCTTTGGCCCGTCGCCGCAGCTCACCTTCGCACTGGTCAATGCCGTTGCCGTCCTGATCATCGCCTGCCCGTGTGCCATGGGCCTGGCGACCCCGACGTCGATCATGGTCGGGACCGGCCGCGCGGCTGAACTGGGTATCCTGTTCCGCAAGGGCGAGGCCCTGCAGACCCTACGCGACGTCAATGTCATCGCCCTCGAAGACCGGCACCCTCACCAAGGGCCGTCCCGAACTGACCGACCTGATCGTAACCGAGGGCTTTGATCGCACCGAAGTCCTGCGTCACGTGGCGAGCCTTGAAACGCTCTCGGAGCACCCGATTGCCGAAGCCATCGTTGCCGCGGCTGAAAAGGGCGGGCTGTCTCTGACGGCGCCCCTCGGGTTTGAGGCCACGCCGGGCTACGGGATTTCCGGCATTGTTGACGGTCACAAGGTTCTTGTCGGCGCCGATCGCGCCCTGGCCAAGGCCGGCATTGCGGTCGATCACTTCGCCGGTGATGCCCGCCAGTTGGGTGATGAAGGCAAGAGCCCGCTCTATGCCGCCATCGACGGCACGCTTGCTGCCATCATCGCCGTGGCCGACCCGATCAAGCCGACCAGCCGCAGCGCCATTGCGGCTCTCCATGAGCAGGGCCTGACAGTGGCTATGATCACCGGCGACAATGCTCGCACCGCGCATGCAATCGCCCGCCAGTTGGGGATCGACGAAGTGGTTGCCGAAGTGCTGCCCGAGGGAAAGGTCGACGCCATCAAGCGTCTCAGGGCCAATGGTCGCAAGCTGGCCTTCGTGGGTGATGGCATCAATGACGCGCCGGCATTGGCCGAGGCCGATGTTGGCCTGGCCGTCGGTACCGGCACCGACATTGCCATCGAGAGTGCGGACGTCGTCCTGATGTCGGGTGACTTGCGCGGTGTGTCCACTGCCCTCGCGATCAGCCGGGCCACCATCCGCAACATCAAGCAGAACCTGTTCTGGGCCTTCGCATACAATGCTACACTGGTGCCGGTTGCTGCCGGTGTTGCCTATCCCTTCACGGGGATGCTGCTCTCGCCGGCCCTTGCCGCTGGCGCCATGGCTCTGTCGAGCGTCTTCGTGCTCGCCAATGCCCTCCGCCTGCGCTCCTTTGGAGCGCAGGTTGGCGCAAGCGACAGCCGTACGGCTGCACCGCTTGAGCTGGAGTATGCAAAATGAACATCGGACACGCTGCCAAGGCTACGGGTATCTCGACCAAGATGATCCGCTACTATGAGACCATCGGTCTGATTACCCCTGCGCACCGGTCAGATGCCGGGTATCGCGTCTATACCGATCACGACATCCATGCGCTTCGCTTCATCAATCGCGCCCGGGACCTCGGGTTCTCGGTCGAGCAGATGCGAGACCTCCTGGCGCTCTGGCGGGACCGCAGTCGCGCCAGCGCCGACGTGAAGTCGATCGCGCTTGAGCACGTCGCCAAGTTGAAAGAAAAGGCGCTAGCTCTTGAGGCAATGAGTCGAACACTTGAGCATCTGGCGGATAATTGTCACGGCGATGAAAGGCCGGATTGCCCAATCATCGAAGAGTTTGCTGTTTCTCCGGCGCCAAAAGTACTGGTCCGGAGAAAGCCAAGATTTGGCGTTGCGGGTGAAATTGACCCGTATACCCACTGATCATTTAAGGCGGTGATTTTTCACCGCCTTTTTTTTGTTTGAAATATTTCTCTTCACTCCTTGACTCTACCAGCGTTGGAAGCCGGACACCGGGGTTAATCGCAATCGGCGAGAAACCTTTTTCTGGGGAACTCCAATGCAAAAGTTCACACCGGATCCGAAGAGATGGGCCGCTCTGGCATTGCTGTGTGCCGCCCAATTCATCGTCATCCTCGATACCTCAATCATCGGCGTGGCCCTGCCCGCCATCCAGGCCGATCTCGGCTTTTCCGCCAGCGGTCTGAGCTGGATTTTCAACGCCTATGTCATTGCCTTTGGCGGCCTGTTGCTGCTCGGCGGACGGTTGAGCGACCTGTTCGGCGCCCGCCGCATCTTCACGACCGGCTTTGTCATCCTGACGGCCGCCTCCCTGCTGGCAGGCCTCGCCACCAGCCAGGAAATCCTGCTTGCCGGCCGCGCGCTGCAGGGCATCGGTGCGGCATTGATTGCACCATCGGCCCTGACTATCGTCATGCGCCTGTTCGGGCACAATGGTGCTGAGCTGGGCAAGGCTTTCGGCTTCTGGGGTGCTGCTGCAGCCGCCGGCGGCTCGGCCGGTGTCTTCCTTGGCGGTGTCATCACTGAGTGGATGGCCTGGCAGTGGACCTTCCTCATCAACGTGCCGCTCGGCCTGATCGTGCTGGCCGCCATCCCGGCTGTTCTGCGCAAGTCCGAACGGGCACGCGGCAAGGTCGACTGGTTCGGCGCCATCACTGTCACCGGTGCGCTGGTCTCCCTGGTCTATGCGATTGTCACCATCGAGACGGCCGGCCTTGGTTCGCCGCTGATCCTGTCGCTGCTCGGCATTTCCCTGGCGCTCTTCGTGATCTTCCTGATCGCCCAGCGCGTCCGCCGCGAACCGCTGCTGCCCCTGGGCATCTTCAAGGCGCCCAACCTGGCCGCCGGCAATCTGGTCATGGCCCTTCTAGGCGCGGCCTGGATCCCGCTGTGGTTCTTCCTCAACCTCTATCTGCAGCAGATTCTTGGTCTGTCGGCCCTCGCCAGCGGCCTTGCGCTCCTGCCGATGACCATTCTGATCATGATCGTCATGGTGGGCTTCTCCGGCAAGCTGATTGGCCGGTTCGGTCCCAAGACCAATCTCATCCTCGGCCTGTTGCTGATGGGGGCATCCCTCATCATGTTCGCCAACCTGCCCCTGGATGGATCCTTCGTGATCAACGTCCTGCCGGCTTCCCTGTTGGCGGCGTTGGGCATGGCCCTGGCCTATATCCCGGCAACCATGTCGGGCATGGCAGGTGCCAAGCCCGAGGAAACCGGTCTGGCTTCCGGCCTCATCAACACCACCTACCAGATTGGCTCGGCCATTGGTCTTGCCGTCATGGTGGTGATCTCCACCGCCGGTCTTGACCACGGTGGCGTGGGGGCGCAGGGAGTCGCCGACTTGCTTGAAGGCTTCCAGGCTGCGTTCCAGGGTGCAGGTATCGTTGCGGCGATCGCGGCTCTGGCTACGCTCGTTCTCATCCGCGGTAGTGCCGCCCAGCGGGAGGTGCCGGTGGGCTAGTCCCGAAGGGCGGCAGGCTTTTGGCCCGCCGCCCGCCGGCAAATCAGCATGTTCGAAGATTTCTCATTTTATCTCGATCCGCCACAGGCCGTGCGGCGTCGGATCGGCATCCATGCGTGGTTTCGACGCAAGGCAAAATGGCCACCCGCCAATCCGCACCTGCTCAAGGACATCGGCCTTGGCGACTTCAGTCGATCCATCTCAAAGGAATACACATAATGACTCGCGTACTCGTGCTCTACTACTCAGCCTGGGGCCACATAGAATCCATGGCTCATGCCGTCGCTGAAGGCGCTAGCCAGGCCGGAGCATCCGTCTCCATCCGCCGCGTGCCGGACCTTGTGCCTTTATCGGTGGCCGAAAAGGACGGCCACCTGATCGACCAGTCGGCACCGCTCGCTCATATCGATGAACTCGCAGATTTCGACGCCATCATCATCGGAACGCCCACCCGCTTCGGCTCCATGGCCGCCCCAATGCGGGCATTCCTGGAACGGGCTGGTGGACTTTGGTCTCGCAATGCGCTCGTCGGAAAGGTCGGCGCAATGTTCACCACCTCGGGCACCCAGCATGGGGGTCAGGAAACGACAATTCTTTCGGCAATTCCAACCCTGTTCCACCTTGGCATGATCGTCGTCGGTCTGCCCTACACCTTCGCGGGGCAGTCCGGCCTCGATGAGGTCAAGGGCGGCAGTCCCTATGGTGCTGGAGCAATTGTAGGCAGCGATGGCGAACGGATGCCAACCCTGGCAGAACTCGAGGGCGCACGCTTCCAGGGCCATCACGTGGCTACGGTCGCCTCCCGCCTCGCACACAAGCTCGCCGCTTGAACCTCGTTGGCGGAGATGAGCATCTCCGCCACTCTCTTCATGAAAGCTCGTCGGTCTTGACTCGGCCAGCGTTGGAAGGCCGATGACAGACAGCACCAGCCCAATAGGTGCAAAATGCAGACGTCATCTTCTCCACACATCGAACTCTACACGACCCCCACTTGCCCCGACTGCCGCCAGCTCAAGCTGTGGTTCGAGCAGATGGGGGTTGTCTATGTCGAACATGACCTCACCCAGCCGGACGTAGCCGAACAGGCCAGGGCACGAACAGGCGTGCGGGTCGCCCCGATCACCGTCATCGGGTCCAAGGTCTACTACGGCACTCACGATGCCCAGCGCCTCAAGTTGCGCCAGGACTGGCCGGAGCTCTTTGGACGCGGAGCATGAGATGGTGCTGGCCGATTCCGTCAGCATCGCGATGCGCATATATCAAAGGGAGAACAGAGCTGTTTCAGCAGGGTGCGGTTCACGGCTTTCCTGCAGAATGTGCGCGGGCCTGACCAGAGCCTCCGTCCGCCCTGCCAGAATGCATTGGCGAGGTTGTGCGTTACCCACACTCATATGTAGTGCCTCTTCGCAGACGGCTCCAAAGCGCGGCGCCTGGGATTCCACGAGCACATCGATACAGCGGCGATGTTCTTGTCCATCTTTGCTGATCTGCGAGAGCGCAAAATCATCAACTAAGAGCGGATCGGGGAGGCAATTGCACGGAGAGAGGCCGTCGGCCTGATCTGACCACGGCTAGTGGTGGATCATGGTGTGGCCGGTCGGTGCTCTTCGCCTTGGGAAAGCCGGACGAGGTCGCCCGCACCCAGCAGCTGGGCTGTCAACAGTTATGGTTGCCCTGGTCCTTGCCCGCTCTGGGTAGGCACGGTTTGCGCCGGCTGGTCACCTGGCGATGGCATTCATATAGGCGAGGTTCCGGGCAGCCAGCTGCAGCGGCGTTTCGGCGGAATCCTTCGCCACGTCCTGCTCGACCACGATCGGGCCGGCAAAGCCGCGGTCGACGAGCAACTGCATTACGGCCCTGATATCGACCACGCCATCGGGCAGGGGGCACATGACCCCCGCGCCATAGGAATCCGCGATCGAGAGATGTCCGTCGAGCACGCGCTGGCGCACCGCGCCATCGACATTCTTGAGATGCATATAGGCGATGCGGGGAAAGACACGTTCCATATAGGCCAGCGGGTCCTGGTCCCAGAAAGCGTGGTGGCCGGTGTCGAAGCAGAGGTCGATCTCGGTTTCGGCCAGCAGGCGGTCGATCTGGCGCTCCTTTTCGACCGCCGTGCCGATATGAGGGTGGAAGCTGAACTTGAGCCCGTATTCGCCCTCGACCAGCTTTTGCCCTTCACGCACCATCTGCGTAAGTCCGGTCCAGCCGACTTCGTCGAGCACGCCTTCATGGCCGGCCGAATACCAGTTGCTTTCGTCCATGATGACGAGATGTTTCGCGCCCAGCGAGACCAGCAGCAATGACAGTTCACGCAATGTCTGCATGAGGATCGGCGCAGAAGCGCGGTCCCCAAGGGTATGGACATGCGTGGCGCCAATCATCATCAGGTCGCGCCTGGCCAACTCGTCCTTGAGCTGAGCCGGGTCCTTGGGCAGGAAGCCGAACGGGCCCAGCTCGGTGCCGCGATAGCCGGCTGCGGCGACTTCGTCGAGATATTGCTGCCAGGTGACGGCGTTGCCGGTGGGATAAGCGATGCCCCAAGAGCAGGGTGCGTTGGCGATCAGCATGGCTCAGCCCTCGATATAGACGGGATTGCCGAGCGCGCGGCGGATCGCCTGGTCGGCCAGATTGACGCCCCGCAACTGCCAGGGCAGTTCGCGCCCCTCGATCAGGGCCAGGAATTCTGCCCCCAGCCGCTCACGACTGGCCTCGGCGACGATCTCGGCCCGGATGAAGCCCCTTGCATCGTCAATCACGAAGTCATGGGACCACTCATCCGCTTCGATCAGCGCCGTGCCAATGTCGCCACTGGCATCGATCCAGACCAGTCGGTCGCCTTTGGCGCCCTTGATCTCGGCGCGCCCCATACGCGCTGCGGTGACGGTCGCGCCCATGGGCTGGCCATCCACCGTCATCACCAGCGCCGGCCCCGTGGGGCTTTCGGTGACGTAGCCCTGGCCGGCCTTCATGGCGGCAAGGATCGCGTCTTCGGAGAGTTCAGGCAGCCACAGCACAGTGGTCGGCCGCGCCAGCACCAGCGGCCCCTCCGGCATCAACTGCGCGGGCTGGTGATAGTCCGAGCCGCCAATGGCCGACAGGCGCAGCCCCGAAACGAGGCGCTGCTGCCAGCGCTCCAGCGCGATCCAGTTCCAGGCCATCCAGGTGCTCTGCCAGACTTCCTGGCAATCCGCCTCGGGCAGTTCATACTCCCAGGCAATGGGCGGCTTGTCGTGATTGATCGAGAGCAGCCCGCCCCTCTCATGCACCAGCCCTGCCAGCGTGTGCGCGTCGGTTCGGCGCGTCATGCGGAAGTCGATCCAGTCATCCACGCCATAGACATTGGCGTGCCCCTCGGCCGTGGTCACCTCCATGGCGCGCACAAAGACCAGTTCGGGCGAGGACTGCGGGTGGAAATAGCGGCGCTGCGTGGTGGTATTGTGGTCGGCAATGGCCAGGAAATCGAGTCCGGCCTGCCGGGCTGCCGCATGCAGCAATTCGGGCGAGCCCTTGGCGTCGGAATGGAAGGTGTGGCAGTGGAGGTCACCCCGGTACCAGCCCGCCTGCCGGCGCACCGGAAAGGTCCGGGCCGGCTGCGGCTCGAGGGTGCGCGGCGCCGCATCGAGCGCGATGGTGACGCTGACTTCGGTGCCCGCTTCGGGAAGCCTGTAGAGCCCCAGGATCACTGTCCAGCGCCCAGGCTGGATGGCGCCATGCACATAGCCGGGCGTCGCATCGTCGGTGGCGATGAAAAAGCGGTCGCGCGCCCCCCCGCTCCAGCCGCGAAAGCCCTCACGGGTCGGATAGCTGGTGTCGCGCGGATCGAAGGCGCCGAGGTCAATGACGCAGTCCTCGGCCTTGGCATAGGCGAGGATGACATCGATCCGCGTCGTACCTTCGGGCACGTCGAACGGCACATAGAAATAGGGATTGGCGGCCTGGTCGGCGCGGGTGATCCGCGCCATGATCGTCTGGCTCACAGCGCCGTTTCTCCATCGGCCGCAATACGGTTTCCCGCGCCGTCGAACAGATGCACATGCTCGCTCGAAAAGCTCAGGGTCACCGCCTGGTCCAGCGCGATATGATCATCGGTGAAGATGCGGGCGGTAACGCGCGATCCGTCGGGGCGCTCGATGGTGACGAGGCTTTCAGGGCCCATATTCTCATTGGCGAAGAGCTTGCCCGAGATGGTATTGGCCGCGCCCGGCTCGGCAATAGACAGATGCTCGGGTCGTATGCCCAGTGTCAGCGTCTTGCCGGCGCCCAGAGCCGTGCCGATGCCCGACGACATGGCGAGGCCCCTCAGCACAAGCCCATCGGCGGATGGGCGCAGCTGCCCATCACCCTGCACCGCCTCGACCGGCACCAGGTTCATCGGCGGATTGCCGACGAAATTGGCGACGAAAGTGGTCGCCGGTCGGCGATAGATCTCGATGGGCGAGGCGTATTGCACGATCTTGCCCTGGTCCATCACCGCAATGCGGGTGGCCAGCGCCATGGCCTCGGCCTGGTCGTGGGTCACATAGACCGCAGTCATGCCCATGTCGCGCTGCAGGTGGTTGAGAAAGCCGCGCGCTTCTAGCCGCAGCTTGGCGTCGAGATTGGAGAGCGGCTCGTCGAAGAGATAGACCTGGCTCGGATAGACCAAGGCCCGCGCCAGCGAGGTGCGCTGCTGCTGCCCGCCCGAAATCTGGCTGGGCAGGCGGTCGAGGAGATGGCCGATCTTGAGCACGTCGGCGACTTCCTTGGCGCGCCCGTGCCGCTCGGTCACCGACTTGCCGCGCACCTTGAGCGGATAGGCGATATTGTCGGCCAGGTTCATATGCGGATAGAGCGCATAATCCTGGAACACCATGGAGATCTGGCGATCCTTGGGGTGGTAGTGGGTCACGTCCTCGCCACCGATCAGCACCTTGCCCGAGGTTGGGGTTTCGAGCCCCGCAATCATGCGCAGGCTCGTGGTCTTGCCGCAGCCCGAGGGGCCGAGCAGGCAGACGAACTCGCCATCGCCAATGGAAAAACTCACATCCGACACGGCGTTGAAATTGCCGAAGATCTTGGTGACATTGCTGAATTCGACTGATGCCATGGTGGATTAGGCCTTGATGCCGCCAAAGAACCGGAAGCCGAACTTCCAGCTGACGAAGAGATAAAGGGCGATGACGGGAAGCGAGTAGATGAGCGAATAGGCCGCCAGCAGGGTCACGATGGGCGTGCCCGCCTCCGAATAGAAGGAGTAGATGGCCACCGATGCCGGCATCTGGTCGTCGCTGCGCAACAGGATGAAGGGGATGAGAAAGCTGCCCCAGATATTGACGAAACCCCAGACCACCACGACGACGATGCCGGGCCGGATCACCGGCAGGGCCACGTCGAAAAAGGCCTGGACGGGGGAGGCGCCCGCGACCATGGCGCTTTCCTCGTAGGATTTGGGGATGGAGTCGATGAAGTCGCGCAGGATGAACATGGCGGTGGGCAGGAGTCCGCCGGCAAAGGTCAGGATCACCGCAAGATGGGTGTCGATCAGCCCGGCGGCGGAGACGATGAGGAAGATCGGCACCATGGCCGCCGACCCCGACACGACCGAGGAAAACAGCAGCAGGATATAGGTGACCGCGCCCTTGCCCGGCAGCGAAGAGCGCGACAGCGCATAGGCGGCGAGCGTGGCCGCCGCACCGACCAGGATCACCCCGCCCACGGACTGGATGAGGCTGTTCCACAGCGCCTGCACGGCAAAGCTGTTGCCAAAGACGGTGACGAAATTGGACAGCGTCCACGGGTCTGGAATGGCGAGGCCCAGCTCGGCCCGCGCGTTGAACGGCGCGAACAGGAACCACAGCAGCGGCAGGGCGAAGGCGGCGCCGATCAGCGCAGCCAGGGCCGAGAAGGCGATGCGACCGATGAAGGCGGGCAGGGTGAGCTTCATGGTCATCTCGCCTTTCTCTTGCGGCCGATGCTGAGATAGATCAGCGCAAAGGCGAGGTTGATCAGCATCATGATGACGCCCACGGCCGCGCCCTTGCCGAACTGGAAGTCGTTGAAGGCCACACGGTAATTGTAGATCGACACCAGTTCCGTGCGGTAGCTCGGCCCGCCATTGGTGAGCAGGAAGGGCGTGAAGGTGTTGAACGTCCACATGGTGATCAGGATGAGGTCGGTGACGATATGCCCGCGGATCAGCGGCAGGCCGATATCCTTGAACTTCTGCCATGACGAGGCCCCGGCCACGTCGGCGGCCTGGAAATAGCTGGGCGGGATCGACGAAAAGGCCGAGCTGAACAGCATCATCGAGAAGGCCGCGCCGCGCCAGGTGTTGAACACCACGATGACCCAGAACGGTTGCTGCAGCAGGAAATCGCCCGGTGGCAGGCCCACCGTGCCGAGCAGGGCATTGAGCGTTCCCTGGTCGCGATCGAGAAAGGCGAACCAGGCAAAGCCGATCACCACTTCGGGCAGGATCCAGGCGGCGATGACGAAGGTCTCGGTGATGCGCTTGACCCACGGCGGCACGGTCTGGATCAGCCAGGCCAGCAGTAGGCCCAGCAGGGCCTGGCCGAGCAGCGCCGAGGCCAGCACGAATTGCGTGGTCAGGATCAGCGAGAAGCCAAACTGCCCGCGCTGGAAGAAATTGGCCGGGTCGAACAACGCAAAATAGTTGGCCAGCCCGACAAATTCGGGATTGAGCGCCGTGCGGCCGAGCAGCGTCCGGTTGGTGAAGGAAACGAATATGACCCAGAAGAAGGGTACGATCACGAAGACCGAGACCAACAGGCCCGCCGGCGTCAGGAAGGCCGCCCCCGCCCGGTTGGACAGGAGGGCAAAATTCTTGACCTTGCGCTTGGGTTTGCTGACTGCGGGTTCTGTGGTCATGGATGTTCTCGTGCCGCCTTTCAGTAGACCTCATCCTGAGCCTGTCGAAGGACGAGGTCGTGCCCCGGAACGTCTGCGGCTGCGACCTCGTGGTTCGACACGCCCACCATGAGGTCTAGGAAGTCGCGTCGTCTGGGTGATTTCTTGGCATTTCAATGCTGCACGTCCGGCATCCCGAAAGACGCCGGACGCTTGGGGGAACAGCGTTACAGCAGGCTGACGGTGTTCTCTTCGCCGACAATGCCGATGACCGAGGCCTTGTACTGGGCCATGGCTTCTTCCGGCGACAGCTCGCCCGAAACCACGGCTTCCGTCATGCGCTGGATTTCCGCCGAGACGACATTGTAGTTCTCGTCATTGGGACGGGCGGTGGTCAGCGGCAGCAGGGTCTGGCTGGTTTCGGTCAGGAACGGGCTGTTGGGGATTTCGATATCCGTGCGGGCCGTGATGCGCGGCTGGATCGCCTGGAAGGCATTCTGCATCTCGGGCTCGTTCATGAATGAGAGCAGGGCCCACGCTTCCTTGGGTGTGTCAGTCGCCGGATTGAGCACGAAGCCCGTACCACCCGAAATGGTCACGAAATCCTGGCCGCGGATGCCGGCGCCGGGTTCCTTGGCAGGAACCTTGGCCCATCCCATGACCTCATCGCGGTTGGCTACGGCGAATTCGGAGCCTTCCGAAGTCACGGAGCGATAGAAATAGTCGCCCTCGAACAGCAGGGCGGTCACGCCATCGCGGAAATTGGCAAAGGAGCGGTTGCGGCCATCGGCAAGCAGCTGAGCGCGCTGGTCGCCAAGCTGCTCGTCGACATAGATGGTCTTGTAGAGGTTGAGCGTGTCGAGAATGCCCTGGCTCGAGACGACATACTTGCCGTTCTCGTCCATGACGGTCTCGCCCGTGCCCAGCAGTGCCAGCCAGTAGCCCTGCATGGTGGTGGCTTCGCCCATGGCGACGCCGGCATTGAGCTGGATCGGGAAGCTGTCCGGCTTGACCTTCTTGATGGCGCGGGCGGCATCGAGAACCTCTTCCCATGAGGTGGGCTGCCAGGTGTCGGCGTCGATGCCGGCCTCGGCCAGGATATCCTTGCGCGTATGGATCATGCGCACGTCGGTGCCGAGCGGGATGCCGTAATACTTGCCCTGGTACTGCATCAGCGCTTTCGAGCCATCCGACAGCACGGCCCAGCCGGACCAGTCGTTGACTTCTGGGCCGGCGACTTCGTCGAGCGGCTTGAGCAGTCCGCCTTCCACAAAGCTCGGGATCAGGAAGCCGTCAAAGGCCGTGACGTCGGGGCCGGCGCCGGTGGAGAAATCGAGCGCCAGCTGCTGGGTGAGCTGGGCGTCTTCGCCGCCGAACTGGTTGAGATTGACATTGATATCGGGATTGGCGGCTTCGAAAGCCGGAATGACACTATTCTCGATCCACTCGGCCGTGCCGCTATTGACCCCACCGATGACGCAGCGGCAGGTAATGTCCAGGTCGACGGCGAAAGCGGGGCCGACAAAGGCCGTGGCGCCGATCAGGCTGAGCGCAAGGCTGCGCAGACGATTGCTCATCGCAAATTCCTCCCATGGTATGGCTCCGAATTCTCCGGTAGCCGGCTTTGGCCTCCCCGGGCGGGGAGTAGCCATCAAAGAATGAACACGTTTTCATTTTCCGTCAATGCGGAGAATTCGCGACGGACGGTCTGCATTGAAAATGCGCGCCAGCTTTGCCAGCCTTCTGCAACGCTTCCATGACATCGGCGGATTTGGTGGACGCTTTGGCCAAGCGGCGGCTTGACAGTTCGCGGGCCCAGGGTCAGAGATTTGAACACGATTTCACCCACGGCGGTGACGGGAGGGGCAGTTGAGCGATGAGAGCGGCATAACCCGCGGACGCGCCACCGCGGAGATGGTGGCCCAGCGCGCCAATGTCTCGCGCGTGGCGGTATCGCGCGCCTTTAACCCCCACACTTCGCTCAAGCCCGAGAAGCGCGACCTCATCCTGCGCATCGCCCAGGAGCTGAATTATACGCCCGACCGCGCCGCCCGCGCCCTGGTCAGCGGTCGCTCGCACCTGGTGGGCGTCATCGTGCCCGACGTCTGCAGCCACTGGGAAAGCCAGGAAATCGACGCCCTGACCACCGCGCTGCAGAACGAGGGCTTCGCCACCCTGCTGTTCAAGACGCGCACCGACTACAGCATGGACGAAAAGCTGCTGGCCTATATGCGCGGCTTCAATCCGGATTCGGTGATCGCCTTTGTCGAGAACGTCAAGCCGACGACGCTGGCGCGCTTTCTCGACCGCGCCGTGCCCATCTATGTGCACTATCCCTATCCCGGCGAGGCCGACGATGAGGAGGCCGGGCCGCTGCATGACCGGCTCAACGTGCTGCAGCGCGCCGGCATCGAACAGGCGGTGGCCCTGTTGCAGGGCTATGGTGCGCAGCGCATCGCCTATGTGTCGGGCCTGGGCAAGTCACGCGCCAATACTGCCCGCGAGCAGATGCTGCGCACGGTAATGGCCGAGCGCGGCCTGCCGCCGCCGGTCATCGCCCCCAGCGATTACAGCTATGACATGGCCTATGCCGCCACGCTCGACCTGTTCCGCATCGGGCAGGGGGCGGACGCTATCTTTGCCGCCAATGACGTTGGCGCCTTCGGCGTGCTCGACGCGCTGCGGCACGAGCTGGGCCTGCGCGTCCCCGAGGACGTCAAGGTCGTCGGCTTCGACGACATCGCCCAGTCGCACTGGAAAAGCTACAACCTCACCACCGTCAAGTTCGACCTGGCGGAGCGCGTGCGCGCTCTGGTCCGGCTGATCCTGCGGCGGCTCAACAATCCCGCTGCGCCCGCGTTGCAGGAAACCCTGCAAACCAGGCTCGTCGTGCGCGGCACGGTGGGCTGACCGGACCTTTCATGACCGACAAGCGCATTCACCTAGTCTTCAAGACCCATCTCGACATCGGCTTCACAGACCATGCAGCGCGGGTGCGCCAGCAATATCATGACCAGTTCATCCCCCAGGCCATCGCCACCGGCGAGCATTTCTTCGCCGAGAATCCCGAGCACCCCGCCTTCATCTGGACCACCGGCGCCTGGCTGATCTGGGATCACCTCAACAGCCAGGATGCCGCGCGCGTTTCGCGGCTGGAGCGCGCCATCGAGCGCGGGCTCATTGCCTGGCATGCGCTGCCCTTCACCACCCATACCGAGCTGATGTCGCCTGCTTTGTTCCGCGCCGGCCTGAGCTATGCGCAGGAACTCGACCGGCGCTTCGGCAAGACCACCATCGCCGCTAAGATGACCGACGTACCCGGCCACACCTTGGGCATGGTGCCGCTCATGGCCGAGGCCGGCATCCGCTTCCTGCATCTGGGCGTCAATACCGCCAGCCCCGTCCCCGACGTGCCGCCCATCTTCCGCTGGCAGGCGCCGGACGGCTCCGAACTCGTCGTCATGTATCAGGCCTCCTATGGCGCCACGGACTTTCCCGCCGGCCCCGATTTGGGCCTGAGCTTTGCCCATACCAACGACAATATCGGCCCGCAGAGCGTCGGCCAGACCGTCGAGGCGTTGCGGGCCCTCCGCCACGCCCAGCCTGAGGCCGAAATCATCGCCTCGACACTCGATGCCTTTGGCGCCGAGATGTGGGCGCGCCGCGGGCCGTTTCCGGTGGTGACCCAGGACATCGGCGACAGTTGGATCCACGGCGCTGCCAGCGACCCGCTCAAGCTGGCCCGCTTCCGCGCCCTGCAGCGGCTCTATGACGGCTTCGATACGCTGACGCCCGAGCGCCAGGCCTTCGGTCGGGGCCTCACCATGGTGGCCGAACACACCTGGGGCGTCGACATCAAGACCTATCTGCGGGACGAGACCGCCTGGGACCGCCCCGATTTCGAGGCCGCCCGCCGCAGCGACTATCGCTTCACCTATACCGAACAGTCCTGGGCCGAACAGCGGGGCTATATCGCGACCGCGCTCGAAGTCCTCGACCCCGCCGACCGCCTGGCGGCGGATGCCGTGCTGGCCGAACTCGCCCCGGCCGCGCCGGCCGAACCCGTGCCCGGCACCACCCTGCGCGACAATGGCTGGACGGCCGAACTCGACGCCGTCAGCGGCGACATCGTCCGGCTCATCGCGCCCGGCGGCCAGGCCATCGATGGAGCGGCCGGGTCGCTGCTCGGCTATCGACACGAAAGCTACGACTGGACCGAGTTGCAGCGCCATCTCGACAGCTACCTGCAGCATCGCGACGAATGGGCCATTCTCGACCACGACAAGCCCGGTCTGGCCCATGCCCGCACCGCACGAACTGCCGTTTTCGCGCCGGTCCACGGGGGTGTCGGACTCGACGGGCGCACCGCCGTCGCCCGGCTGCCCGAAGATGCGCGGGCCTTGCTTGGGGGGCCGGATCGCCATGAACTTTCAATTCGGGGGCTCGATGCGCACCGGGTCGAAGTCGCTCTTGTGTTGCGCGACAAGCCCGCCAACCGGATGCCTGAGGCCGGTTTCTTTTGCTTCACTCCGGCCCAGGCAAGGAATTGGTCTCTTCTGAAGATGGGCCTTTGGCACGACGGCAGCAACATCGTCCGTCGCGGCGGCGGCCAGCTGCAGGCGGTGGAGGCGGTGCGGACAATGACTGCGGCGGGCGCGTTGGAAATCCGTATGCTTGATGCTGGCCTTATCGGCCCCGCCTCGGCAGATTTCATGCCTTTCCGGAGTGAGATCCCGGACTTTGGCGCAGGGATTAGTGTCAATCTCTACAACAACAAATGGGGCACGAACTTTCCCATGTGGTGGCAGGGGACGGTCGAATTTCGACTGATCGTAACACTGGTCTGACCTATGCGTTGTCGAAACGCAGTTCCCGGGCCGATAACGGAATGGCAGCTTTGGGCGGCCGATGTGCGATAGCGGACGTTCGACCCGCACTCGCGGGCGGCACGGATAGGCTGTTGGGTAGTTCTCCGCAGAAGCGGTGTATCCCGAGTGGCCGGCCACTGGTTGACGATGCCGATGCCACCCTTTGTTCGGGAACGTTCGAGTTTTCAAACGGGTGTCAGTTGACAAATTTAGCATTCGCGGTAACGTTCCCATGATGTGGGCTGATTGCGGCCGACGTCTTGGGATGGATCATGGGACAGAGCCGGACACGTCGGCCCACCATTATTGATGTTGCCGAGCGCGCGGGGGTGTCCAAGAGCACCGCGGCGCGGGCTTTGGCCGGTTCGTCCAATATTACCGACGAGACGCGGGAGCGTGTGGTCGCCGCCGCGACTGCGGTGGGCTACGAGCGCAATCACCTGGCCGTCGGGATGCGTTCGGGCCGCAGCGGCATGCTGGGACTAGTGATCCCCGATATTACCAACCCATTCTGGGCCGATGTGGCGCGCGGGGCCCAGGACCGGGCGGCGCGAGCCGGGGCATCGCTGCTGGTGTTTTCGTCCGATTGGGACCCCGAGGCCGAGGCGACGCACCTCAAGACGCTGCGCCGGGCGCGGGTCGATGGCGCCATCGTCAATCCGGTGTCCGACAATTTCGACGACCTGGACCGGTTCGGCTTGCCCTGCGTTTTCATCGGCTCGAGCGCCGAGCGCTTTCCCGATGTTTCGAGCGTCGGATCGGACATTGCCCAGGCTGTGCGGCTGGGGCTCGACCATCTTGTGGCCAAGGGGCACATGGCGCCGGCGCTGATCCTGGGGCCCAAGTCGCGCCTGGCGCGGGCCCGCTTCCTGCGGGCGGTGCATGAGCACTGCATCGAGCGCGATGTCGATCCGGCCATCCTTGCCATCGAAGATGGCGAATATACCGTCGAAGGTGGTCGCCTGGCGATGCGCCGGTTGCTCGACCAACCGCGGGTCGGCCACCTTGCCGTGTTCGCCGCGAACGACATGATGGCGCTGGGCGCGATGATGGCCGTGCGCGATGTCGGGCTCGATTGCCCGCGCGATGTTTCCATTCTGGGCTTCGACGGCATTCCATCGGGCGAATTCGCCTGGCCGGGTTTGACGACGGTGGCCAAGCCAGGCCGGGATATCGGCGAGAGGGCCGTCGAAAGCCTGTTCGACGAAATACAACACAAGCCGGAACACCGGCGCATCTACATGCCGTGTCGACTGATGGAGCGAGGCTCACTCGCCGATCTGTCGGCTGAGTCCCCCAAACGCGTTGCGGGGGCAGGGAGGGTCTGACCATGGTTGCCAGTGACGGACAACGGGTTGCTGCTGCGCTATCGGATGGGAACGTTCCCGCCGATGACAGGCAGCGCGGTCAGCATGCCGGCGGTTTGCCTGCAGATAGCTTGCAGCAAGCTGGTGGCTTTCTGCGTGCCGTCCGCCAATGGTGGCCCTACTACGCCATGATGGCGCCGGGCCTGCTGTTCTTCTTCATCTGGCACTATGTGCCGATCTGGGAAGCCAAGATGGCCTTCGAGCAGGTCAGGATCATTCCGCCCAATATCTGGGTCGGGCTGAAGAACTTCCAGCAACTGTTCTCGTCGCCGATCTTCTACCAGGTGCTGGCCAACACCCTGATCATTTCGGGCATGAAGATTCTCTTCGTCTTCCCGGTCCCGATCATGGTGGCGCTGCTGCTCAACGAAGTGCGCAATGGCAAGCTGCGCGGCGTCATCCAGTCAGCGATCTACCTGCCGCACTTCCTGTCCTGGGTGGTGATCGCGGGCGTCTTCATCGCGCTGCTGTCGCCGACCGATGGCGCCGTCAACCAGGTGCAGCAGGCGATGGGCTTTGGCACGACCAATTACCTGACCAATACCGGCACGATCCGCTGGGTGCTGGTGATCTCGGAAATCTGGCGCTCGGCTGGATGGGACAGCCTGTTGTACCTCGCAGCCATCTTTGCCATCGATCCGGCGCTTTACGAGGCCGCCGAGATGGATGGTGCCAGTCGCTGGCAGAAGATCTGGCACGTCACAATTCCGGGCATCATCCCCACCATTGCGACGCTGTTCATCCTCAACATGGGCATGTTCCTCAGCGCCGACCTCAACCAGGTCATCAACTTCCAGAACGACGTCAACGCCTCGGTCATCGATATCCTCGACACCTACGTCTACCGGATGGGGTTGTCGACGGGCGAATACGCGCTGGCGACGGCCGCGGGCCTGTTCAAGGCGGTGATCGGCATGATCCTCGTCGTTACCTCCCATCTCGTCAGCAAGCGCCTGACCGGCAAGGGGGTGTGGTGATGGCCAGCCAATCGCGCCGGACGCCGCTCGAGCGGGTCGAATATGTGCTGATCGTCTCGACGCTGCTGCTGCTGGTGCTGTTCACCCTGCAGCCCCTGCTCAATCTGCTGGCCCTGTCGTTCACCGACCCCAGCAAAGTCCCAGGCTTCTCGGGTCTGTCGATCATTCCCGACGGGGTTTCGATCGATGTCTGGGCCCTGTTGCTGCAGCATCCCAATGTGCAGCGCGGCCTGTTCAACTCGATCTGGATGACCGCCACCAGCGTGTGCATCGGGGTCTTCGGTACGGCGCTGATGGCCTGGGGCATGTCGCGACCCGGCCTGCCGGGGCGCCGGCTGATCTTCATCCTGGTGCTGGTGACCATCGTCTTCGAGCCCGGCATCATTCCGGACTACTTCCTGATGAAGCGGCTGGGCCTGCTCAACACGCCCTGGTCGGTGATCATGTATAAGGCGATCAGCGCCTGGTACCTGATCATCCTGATCCGCTTCTTCGAGGAAATTCCCAAGGAATTGCTGGAAGCGGCCGAACTCGATGGCGCCAACCCGTTCCAGACCTTCTGGATGGTCGTGCTGCCGCTGGCCAAGCCGGCGCTCGCCACCATCGCGCTGTTCTATCTCGTGCTGCACTGGAACGAGTTCTTCCGCTCGATGATCTACCTGAACGACCAGAGCAAGTGGCCGCTGCAGGTGGTGCTCCGGCAGTTCGTCATCGAAGGCGACAAGATCGCCATCGTCGGCGCCAACAATGCCAACAACAATATCGGCCTGGCCCAGATCAACATCCGCGCGCTCAAGGCCGGGATGATCTTCATCACCATCCTGCCGATCCTGGCGATCTACCCGCTGATCCTGAAGTTCTTCACCAAGGGAACGATGTCGGGAGCGCTCAAGGGATGAGAGCGCAGACGACCACACCAATGGCGGCCTCAGTCGTGCCGTTGCCCGTCGGGGGCGAGGTGAACAAGCATTCCGCGCAAGCGGTGGACGACCAAGACCAAGAAACCAAGGAGGAGACTAGAATGACGCTGAAGAAACTGCTGCTGGCGACAACCGCCATCGCTACGCTGGGGGCGCTTGCCGCACCGGCTTTCGCCCAGACCACGATCCGGCTGGTCAGCAAGGACCTGCTCACCACCAACCCTGACGATGTCAAGGAGATCGAGGCCATCGAGGCCGCGCTCAAGGCCCAGGGCCACGACATCGATATCCAGACCATCGACCTGCCGGGCGGCACGTCGGCCTATGTCGATGCGCTCGGCGTGATGCTGCTGTCGGGCGATATTCCCGACATCATCTACTTCCAGGGCGGTGACCAGAAGATGGCCGAGCAGGGCATCCTCGAAGACCTCAATCCCTGGATCGAGAAGTCCGAGCACATCAAAGCGGCGCTGTGGCCGCATAACGTGGAGCGTCTCGCCAACTATCCTTACCTCCTCTACGTCTATCCGCCGCGTGCGCCGCAGCCGGTGATGCGCAAGGATTGGCTGGACCAGCTGGGTCTTGCTGCCCCGACGACGGTGGAAGAATACGAGGCCCTGTTCCAGGCCATCCACGACGCCGACCTCGATGGCGACGGCACGACCGGCAACACTCTCGGCCTGACCGGCTTTGGCAACACCACCGAGCTCGATTCCGTGTTCAACCAGGCCTTCGGCATCACGGGCACCTGGATGAAGAATGCCGATGGGGCCTGGGTCAACGCCCGCGTCACCGATGCGGAAAAGGCCAAGATCGAGTTTTACGCCCGGCTGGCTGAGAAGGGTCTCTACGACAAGGAATATGTGACCAACACGTTCGACGTGAAGGAAGACAAGTTCTACACCGGCAAGGCTGGCGTGATCTTCGGCTCGTCGCCGGAAGTCATCGACATCTATGCCGGCAAGATGCGTCAGGCCCATCCCGGCGAAGACATCGAGTTGGCCCTGTTGCCCGTCCCATCCGGCCCTGGTGGCCAGGGGCTCGCGGCAGTCGACGTGTCCAAGGAGTCACGCGGCTGGGCCATGTCGTCGCTCTCCGAGCACAAGGAAGAGGCCTTTGCCGTCCTCGACTTCATGGCCTCCAAGGAAGGCCAGGATATCGACCGCATGGGTTTTGTGGATGTGCACCACACGGTGGGCGCCGATGGCACGGTGACCTTCACCGACCAGATCTCCACCTGGTATGCGCGGTTCTTCAACGCCGCTAACTGGACCCCGCCGACCCCGCTGCTGAGCCCGACTGCGCAGTCTGCTCTCGACACGATCAAGGCCAATTTCGTGGCCGACAATGCCTTCGTCTGGCCGGCCGAATACGCAGCCGATGTGGACGCGGCCGAGCAGGTCTATCGCTCCTGGGTGGCCAGGTTCATCACCGGCGAGGCCTCGCTCGACCAGTGGGACGCGTTCGTGAGCGAGTACAACGCCGCTGGTGGCCAGCGCATGGCCGAATACGCGGCGACTGTGCTGGGCGACTAGGGCAAGGGCCTAAAACCCCTCCTTGGGGAGGGGTTGGGATGGGGGTTCTGAACCATCCTCGATCTCCCAACGGTGGAGAGGCCGGAACCCCCATCCCCCAGATCCCTCCATGCAAGGGGAGGGTATCGACTGGACCATCGTCCACAGGCCCGATGGCACAACCGGAATGAAAGTCGAAGCGTCATGACCCAATCCCTCCAATCTCGTGTCCGCGGCATGTTGCATGGCATTGCGCTGGGTGATGCGCTCGGTGCGCCGGTGGAAAAGCTCTCCGCCGCCCAGATCCGCGAGCGCTACGGCCGGGTGACATCGGTCATGACGCGCTGGCACAAGATGGACCTGCCGCCCGAGCAGCGAAACCACCGCGTGCGGGGCGACGGCATCGTCACCGACGATACGCTGATGACGCTGGCGATGATGGACATCTATGCCGATACGCGCCGGCATCTTGACGCCTGGGACATGGCCGACGGCATGGTGCGCCAGATCGCCTGGATCAAGCGGTGGGTGCCCGAGCTGCAACGCGAAGTGATGCTGATCGACCGCCTGTTCTATCCCGAAAAATGGATTTTCCAGCGCCACCAGCTTTCCAGTTGCGACCCCCGCCAGGGCGGCATCGGCAACATGGTCAACTGCGGGGCCGCGATGTATATCGCCCCGGTCGGCGTGGTGAACGCCGCCGATCCGAAGGCGGCCTATGACGAGGCCATCGCCTTTGCGGCCGGCCATCAGGAGAGCTATGGCCTCGAGGCTGCCGGGGTAATGGCCGCTGCCGTTGCCGCGGCTTTCGTGCCTGGCGCAACGATCGACGCGATCGTGGACACCGTCATCGGGCTCGCCAAGGACGGTACGCGCACTGCCATCGTTGCCATAGCCGAGACGGCGCGTGCCCTGCGCGCCAGCGGCACCGACCACGCCAGCGCCTGCGACGCCTTCCACAGCGTGATTGCCCGCTATTCTGTGATGGGCGACGACGTCAATCACATGCCCGAAAAGGTGGGGCGACCCACCGATGCCTACCGCCCGAGCCGCTTGCAGGCCATCGAAGAACTGCCTCTCGCGCTGGGCTTCTGCTTGCTCAATGACGGCAATTTCCGGCGTTCAATCGAGGACGGCATCAATTCGGGCCGTGACACCGATTCCATTGGGGTGATGGCCGGCGCAATCCTGGGTGCGCTGCATGGCGAGAGTGTCATCGATGCCGCTGATCGTGCCCAGATCGACGCTGCCAACCGCCTCGACCTGCTGGCTTCCGCCGATGCCTTTACGCGCACGGTGAGCGACATCTTCGCCAGCGACCGCGCGATTGCCACCAAGCGCGACGCCGCCCGCGCTGCGCTTATCGCACCAGCCCAGGCGCTGGTTTCCTGACCACCATTGCCGAGAAAGACGGACTATGCTCTCCGAAATCCAAATCCTCGAAAAGATCTATGCCGGCTTTATCGGCAAGGCGATCGGTGTGCGCCTGGGCGCCCCCGTCGAGCCGACCATCTGGAGCTATGAACGCATCCAGAAGACCTATGGCGAGGTGACGCAGTACCTGCGGGATTTCAAGAACTTTGCCGCCGATGACGATACCAACGGGCCGGTCTATTTCATCCGCGCGCTGCGCGACTACGGACTGGATGCGACCGCCGAAGACGTGGGCAGGACGTGGCTCAACTACGCCGCCGAAGAGCATGGCATGTATTGGTGGGGCGGTTTCGGCGTATCGACCGAGCACACCGCCTACCGCAACCTGCGCGCCGGCATTCCCGCGCCGCAATCGGGCTCCATCGCCCAGAACGGCACCACCGTGGCCGAGCAGATCGGCGGGCAGATCTTCATCGACAGCTGGGGCTGGGTGAACCCGGGCAATCCGCAGCGGGCCGCGGACATGTCGGCCATGGCCGCCAGCGTCGCCCACGATGGTGACGGCCTCAACGGCGCGCGCTTCTGCGCCGCCGCGATTGCAGCTGCGTTTGAAGCGAAGAGCATAGGCGAGATCATCGAGACAGCGATGGGGACGATCGACGCCGGTTCGACCTATGCGCGGGTCTGCCGGGCGGTGATCGATTTCCACAAGGCCAGTCCGGACGACTGGCGCGCCTGCCGCGACATGCTGGAAGCGGAGTGGGGCTATGACCGCTATCCGGGCGTCTGCCACATCATCCCCAATGCGGGGGTGACCATCATGGCTATCCTTTATGGCAAGGGCGACCTGCCGCGCACCGCCGAGATCGCCACCATGGCGGGCTGGGATACCGACTGCAATGCGGGCAATGCGGCGGCGATCGTTGCCACGTTCCAGGGGCTGCATGAAGGTTGGGAAAAATATCGCAAGCCGATCAATGACTTCCTGGTGGCCTCGGGCATTGTGGGGTCGATCAACATTGTCGACATTCCCAGCTTTGCCCGCGAGCTGACGGTACTGGCGCTGCAGCTGGCGGGGCGTGACGTGCCACAGCTCTGGCTGGAGGATTTTACCCGTCGTGGGCTGCGGTTCGATTTTGACCTGCCGGGCTCCACCCATGGTCTCCGTACCGAGGGCTTCAACCAGATTTCACTGCGCCACTCCGCCGAGCGCCATGTCGAGGGCTCGCGCGGGTCGCTGGAAATCCAGCTCGACCGGTTGGAGCGCGGGCAGGGCGGACGGGTGTTCTGGAAGCCGTTCTACCGCCGCAGCGATTTTGACGACGAACGCTACCGGCCCATGTTCACCCCGGTGGTGGATGGCGGGCAGACGGTCAGCTTCAAGCTGTGGCTCGACCCCTGGAATGGCGACGGCAACCTGCGCGTCGCGCCCTATGTGCGGCGAACCATGAGTGGGGCCATCGAGGAGACTGGCGCGTGGAATGTGCCCTCGGCGGCGGGATGGCAGGATTACAGCTTCGTCGTGCCCGAGGGGGTCGAGGCGATCGACGAGATCGGCATCTCGATCGAATATTTCGGGCGGCTGAAGTTTCTCGGGCGGCTGTTCCTGGCAGACTTCAGGGTCGAAGGCGCCGGTCACACGGTGATCGAGCCCAAGACCGAGACGCAGGAATGGGGCGCGATCACGCGGTTTACCTACAATCGCGGGCACTGGACGAAACAGGATGGCCGCATCCACGGCCATACGGCGGGCGATGCCGACATGTGGACCGGGCATTACTATGCGCGGGACGTGGTGGTGACGGCCGATATGCGGCGGCTGGCGGGGGTGTCGCAACTGGTCACGGCCCGCGTGCAGGGCACCGGGCGGTTCTATGCGGCGGGCTTCGAGGGCGACGAGGTCGTGATAACAAGGGAGGATTTCGGCAGCACGGTCCTGGCGCGGGCACCGTTCAGGGTGGAGACGGGGAAGAGCTATCAGTTGGCCTTCACCCTGACGGGCACAGCGCTCAGCCTGGCCGTCGACGGGGTGCCCCTGTTGAACACCACCGATGCCAGCTACGCCCATGGCATGGCCGGCATTCGCCTGGCCTCCGCGGGCCGCATGAGCGTGGGGCGTATCGAGATCGTCGAAACGGTTTAGGCCACCAAGGAGACCAGCATGTCGGAAATCGAACTCGCCCATGTCGGCAAGCGCTATGGCGCGGTGACCGTACTCAACGATATCTCGCTGCAGATGGGAGACGGAGAATTCGTCGTGCTGGTCGGCCCCTCGGGCTGCGGCAAGTCGACCCTCCTGCGCATGATTGCCGGTCTCGAGGACATCACCTCGGGCCAGATCACCATCGGCGGCAAGGTGGTCAACAACATGCCCGCCAAGGAGCGGGACATCGCCATGGTGTTCCAGAGCTATGCGCTCTATCCGCACATGAAGGTCGCCGACAATATGAGCTTCTCGCTGCGGCTGGCGGGGACCTCCAAGGCCGAAATCAAGCGACGCGTCGGTGAGGCGGCGGATATCCTGGGGTTGGAAGACCTGCTCGACCGGCTGCCCCGCGAGCTCTCGGGCGGCCAGCGCCAGCGCGTCGCCATGGGGCGGGCGATCGTGCGCAACCCTCGGGCCTTCCTGTTCGACGAGCCGCTGAGCAATCTCGACGCCAAGCTGCGGGTCAAGATGCGCGGCGAGATCAAGCGGCTGCACCAGCGACTGGGCAAGACCATGATCTACGTGACGCATGACCAGACCGAGGCCATGGCCATGGCCGACAAGATCGTCGTGCTCAATGGCGGCCGCATCGAGCAGGCTGGCGCCCCGCTCGAGCTCTACAACAACCCGGCCAACCTCTTTGTCGCCAGCTTCATAGGTTCACCCGAGATGAACCTGTTCGACGCGCGCTATCAAGGCGGCACCGATGTGCAGGTGAAAGGCGGGCAGACCCTGCCGTTGGGGGCCGCCCTGGATATCCCGGCGGGCACCGAGATCGTCTATGGCGTGCGGCCGCAGCACATCACGCTGGGCGAGGTTGGCGTGCCGGCCAGGGTGCTGGTGGTGGAGCCGACTGGCGATGCGCAGGAGGTCCTGGCGCGCATTGGAGAAGAGGATATCTCCGTGGTCGTGCGCGATCATGCGCCGCTGCGCCCGGATGAGAGCATCCATCTGGTGATCGATCCAGCCAAGCTCTTCGTGTTCGACAAGGCAACTGGTCTGCGACTGCGATGAGCCACGCCCGCAAGTCCTTCGACCCTGCCGGGACCGGGCCGCTCGAGGGCATCCGTGTGCTCGACCTGTCGCGTCTGATGGCGGGCAACATGCTGAGCCTGCAACTGGCCGACTTCGGCGCCGATGTCATCAAGATCGAGCCGCCCGAGGGCGATCCGCTGCGCGACTGGAAGGACGACGGGCATTCCCTGTTCTGGAAAACCTATGGCCGGAACAAGCGCTCGGTGGTGTTGAACCTGCGGCAGGCGCCGGCAATGGCGGCGCTGTGGGCGCTGATCGAGACGGCTGATGTGTTCATCGAGAACTACCGGCCCGGGACGCTGGAGGCGATGGGGCTGGCGCCCGAAAGTTTGCTCGAACGCAATCCGGACCTGATCGTGGTGCGGATTTCCGGCTTCGGACAGACGGGCCCCTATGCGCAGTTTCCTGGATTCGGCACCATTGTCGAGGCGATGAGCGGCTTTGCCGATCGCACTGGGTTTCCCGATCGCGAGCCGGTGCTGCCGCCCCTGGCGCTTGCCGACATGATTGCGGGCATCTATGGCGCCTCGGCCACGATGATGGCGCTGTTCGCGCGCCAGACGGGCAGGGCACGCGGGCAGGTGATCGACCTGTCGCTGCTTGAGCCGATGTTTTCGGTGTTGGGACCGGAAGCGTCGATCCACGCAATCACCGGCAAGATCAAGCAGCGCGTCGGCAGCGCTTCCAATACGGCCTCACCGCGCAACGTCTATAAATGCGCCGATGGCAAGTTCCTGGCGCTATCCGGTTCGACGCCGGCCGTGGCGCGCCGTATCTTTGAGGTCATCGGACGTTCGGACATGAACGAGAACCCGCGTTTTGCCACCAATTCCGACCGGGTGAAGCATCGCGCGCTGGTCGACGAGGCGGTGGGTGCCTGGTTTGCCAGACACAACAGCGCAGAAGCTCTGGAAACCATGCGCAAATCCGGCGCAACGGTGGGCCCCATCTTCAACATTGCCGACGCTATGGCCGATCCACATTTCGAGGCGCGCCAGATCATCGTCGATGTCGAAGACGCCACCTTCGGCACCTTGCCGATGCACAATATCGTGCCGCGCCTTTCCGCGACGCCCGGAACATGGCGGCTGCCGGCGCCCGAACTTGGCCAGCACAATGACGAAGTGCTGCTGGCAGCCGGGATCGATCCCCAGTCCATCAGGATCGGGGCCACTTGATGCGCTCTCTCCTCTACGTTCCGGCGCATTCCGAACGCTTCGTTGCCAAGGCGCATGAGCGCGGGGCCGACGCCATTATCCTTGATCTTGAGGACTCGGTACCCAAAGATGCCAAAGATCAGGCGCGCCTCAGCCTTGCCGACGCTGTGACCATGGTGCGCCGGGGCGGCGCGACAGTGATGGTCCGTGTCAATAGCGGCGAACGGCAGCCCGAGGATGCGCTCGCTGCCTGCCGTGCCGGGGCCGATGCGCTCTACGTGCCTAAAGTTCGGAGTGCCGAAGACCTCGGCGCGCTGGCGTCAGTGCTGGAAGGTGTGGAGGCACAGGCGGGCAGGGCGCCAATGAGTCTTGTCGCCTTGCTCGAAGACCCGGCAGCTGTGCTCAGTGCCAGCGCAATAGCGAAGGCACCGCGCCTTATTGCGCTCTCGCTGGGCGGCGAAGACCTTGCGCTGGCGCTCGGTGCCCGGCCCACCCCCGACGTGCTGCGCCTGCCCAAGCTGCTGGTGCACTACGCGGCAAAGGCCGCGGGACTGCTCTCGCTTGGCCTGCTGCGCAGCGTGGCCGACTACTCCGACGTGGCTGCCATCACCGCGGCAGCCCGCGAGGCAAGGGCGCATGGCTTCGATGGGGCCACCTGCGTTCATCCAGCCGTCGTGCCGCTGCTCAACGCCGCCTTTGCACCAAGCGCAGAGGAACAGGCCTGGGCCAAGCGCGTGTTGGAACGTGCCGCTGCCGGCGAAGGAGCCTTTGAATTGGACGGTAAAATGATCGACGCTCCCATTATTGCCCGAGCGCGTGCCGTTATGTCCCAGACCTGAGACCGGGACACTACAGTGCCGGGCTAGCCACGGCCAGACAGGCAGCTCGAGCAGAAATGGCCAAAGGAGAAAACGGACTCAATCGGCCGCTTCCGACCCCCATTGCAGTCATTGAAGAACAGACAGCTATTGCTCATAGCAGTCATTCTGTTAGCGGCAGATCGAGGGACGATGCGGTTCAGCAATGCGGCGTAAAGCAACCAGACCCAAAATGGGGTGTGGATCACGATAGTGGCGATGTTTCCGTGGCCTCCAGCGCGATGCGCCGTGCTCTTGCCAGAAAGTAACCCAACCCGACCGCGTAGATCGTCGTTTGCGGCAGAATGCCGAAGGTGGCGTTGCTTATCCCCAGGGTGAATTGCCCAGTGGTGAGCAGGATCGCTCCCAATAGTGTCGGCCGATCAGATCGGATGCGGGCGTCCAGCAATAGTAGTAACGGTGCGGCCAACAGGAGCAGCCACGCCAGCAGGCCCAGTCCGCCGGCCATGGCGCCAAAGTTGGCCCAATCGGCGTGAAGGTTCTCGAGGCCGGTCCCCGCGACCTGCTGCGGGAACAAGGTCTCGGCCGTCACCATGATCTGGCCGAGGCCCACGCCGACGACGGGCGAGGTCCGCAACATCTCGACAGCCGAGGCATAAAGCGCCGCCCTTATGTCGTCAGTTCCGCCGGAAAACCGAAAAATGTCGAGGCCGCTGTGCAGAATACCGGCTATTCGCGCGTTGCCACTGCCGACAAGATAGATGACGATGGTCACTGCCAGGACGACGCCAGCAGCTGCAGCGACTTGGAACCAGCGGTCGTGGCGGAGCCAGACGAACAGCGTGACAATGCCAACGCCACCCATCGCCAACGCTCCAAGCATCGGCCCGCGCGAATCCGAAATCACGGCCGCAGCCAATCCAAACACCGGGCCGAGCAGAAACAAATACCGCCAGGACGATGTGCCGGTGGCAACGCCCACCAGTGCCAGGCCTCCAGCCATCACTGCCAGCGATCCATAGTGGATGGGATTGTTCCCCAGCCCGGGTCGATAGATGCCCAGGCCGAAATGCTGGTAGGCGCCGCCGATAAGCGCTATCGCCGATGCCGTGCAGCAGACCAGCGCGAAGGTGGGCACGCCAGGGACCCAGCGGGCCGGGCGCACTAACAGTCCCATTGCGATCGTCGCCAGCATCGGCAGGACAAGCACTGGCGCGAGAAGGTCCTGACTGCCGCGGTAGACGAAGGGCAAAGTCACCGCCACAAGCGCAATGGCGACCAGGATGGCCAGCGATGTGGGATGCCTGACGACAGTGCGTTCGGACCACCCGTAGATGGCCAAAGCCACGATGCTCGCAACCAGGGCTAGATAGGCGCCGATATAGGCGCCATAGCCCGGCGGCAGGATGGCCGAGCAGATGGCAATGAGCAGGAGCGCACTGGCAAGCGAGCCGGCGCGCGGTATCGACCTTGCCGTGCTCATTCTCGACTGCGCTCAGCTGCGGAGCCGGATCCGGCCCAGACCATGAAGACAACAAGCAAGGCGTATATCAGCCCCACCAGCCACCAGGACGCCATGGGCCTGTACTGCGCCACGGCCGCCATGGGCAGCGCCACCAACCCGGTGAAGCCCGCATAGAGCAAGGTCACGCGCGCGTGGCTCCATTGGCGGGCGAGCTGCTGGTAGGCATGGCGCCGATGCGCGCGCCAGGGCAGTTCGCCACGGGCCGTTCGACGGAGCAACGCCACGGTTGCGTCAGCGACAAAGGGCGACATCAGGATAAGCCAGGACGGATACCCGACCAGTCCGTGTTGAACGGTATTCAGGGCGATGGCGAGTATCAGCACGGCCAGCGTGTTGGATCCCGCGTCGCCCATGAAGATGCGGGCGGGGGCCCAGTTCATGACCAGGAATCCTGCGGTGCCGGCCGCTGTGATCAGAGCCAGCAATGCCATAGGCGTGGCCAGCATCGGGGGGTGCACAGAGACCGCAATGATCAGGCCCCCCAGCAGGATAATAACCGTCTCGCTGGCCGCAATCCCGTCGATGCCGTCCATGAAATTGAAGAGGTTGAGCCACCACAGAGCACCGAACCAGACAAGCACCGGCAGGCCCCAGCCGCCAATGGTGAGGCCGAGCGGCAAGGAAATGTCCGGCAGCGGCCCGACCCATGCCAGCAGTGCCCACAGAACCAGCCCTTGAACGGGGAAGCGCAAGGGGGCGGGCAGGTCAAGAATGTCATCGGCGAGACCGAATGCGGCGACGACTGCCGTCAATGCAGCGATCGCCAGGAAACCGCTGTCGGTGGTGGAGGCAATCAAGGCACCCGCAAGTGAGACGGCGGCGATGGCGATGCCGCCACCTTGCGGGGTGGGTATGGAGTGGGACGATCGGGCATTTGGCACCTGCACCAATCCCAGGCGCAGGGCTGCCCGCCGAACCGCAAAGGACGTAACCCATCCAGCCAGGAAAGCGCCGGCAACAAGAAAGAGATAATAGAAGATGGTCATGGACGATCCGCGCTTGGGCAGCTTCCAATAGCGCGAAATTTATCGGGCGGCAAAGATGGAACTTGCCCGGCGAGGCGGCGCCGGGCCTTTAGCCGCTTCATGCCATTCTGTTGCAGGGGTCAGCATCTGATTATCACTTGCAAGGCCACAACCAACCCTCTACCGGTCCCGTTGGTCGAGATGATCGCGCTGTTGTCGTCAGGGGCATGTTGCAACGAAATGACAGAGACAAATTGATTACCATCGGATTGTACCAGCAGCTCCTTGGGCGCATCGGAAACATACCCCGGTTTTGGAAACGAGCCATTCTGCTCGCCTTTGATGCGGTTGCGCTCTCGTTTGCGCTATGGGCGAGTTTCGCCTTGCGCTTCGGAAACTGGACCCCACCCAACACGATCGACCAGTTCGTAACGGTTCTGACCGCCCCCGCCGTGGCGATTCCGATCTTCGTGCGGCTGGGGCTCTATCGGGCTGTGGTCCGCTATCTGCCCGAAAGGGCGATGTGGACGATCATCCAGGCCATGACCATTGCCACCGTCTGCTGGGTTGTGCTGGTTTTCCTGATCGAGATGTCAGGACGTGGCGTCGTCCCGCGCTCCGTGCCGATACTCTATTGGGCACTGGGCACGATCCTCATCGGTGGTAGCCGCTTCGCCGCCAAGAAGCTGCTCTGGCCAAGGGAAGAGGCGTCCGGAGCGCGCCGGCCAATCCTGATTTACGGCGCCGGCAATGCGGGAGCTCAGCTTGCGGCGGCCATAGCTCGCCAGGGCGGGATGTTCGTCGTTGGCTTTCTCGATGACAGCCCGCGGGTGCAGGGCAGGGATGTCGCCGGCATTCGAGTTTTTTCCCCCAGCTACTTGTCCACGCTAAGGGAGAAGTATGGGGTGCAGGAAGTGGTCCTTTCGATCCCCTCGCTGACCGCGACACGGCGCCAGGAGATTGTCGATCAGATCGGCGGATTTGGCCTCAAGATCCGCACCCTTCCGTCGATAACCGATCTGGTGAGTGGCAAGTACACCATCAACCAGATCAGGGAGATCGACATCGACGACCTGCTGGGTCGATCCTCGGTGCCGGCCGATCCCGCGCTCATTGCCGACATGATCGAGGGCCGGTCGATCATGGTCACGGGCGCTGGCGGCTCCATTGGGTCCGAACTTTGTCGGCTTGTCGCGAAGTCGTTGCCACAGCGCCTGGTGCTGTTCGAAGCCAACGAATTCGCCCTCTATACGATCGAGCGGGAACTCTCCGAGTTCAAGAACATCATCATCGTGCCTGTCCTCGGTTCGATAACGGATGGCGCCTGTGTTCGTCGGACCCTGCAGGACAACAACGTCCAGGTGGTCTTCCACGCCGCGGCGCACAAGCATGTGCCGCTGGTTGAGGCAAACGTGCTCGAGGGAGTGCGCAACAACGTCCTGGGCACGCTCTCGATAGCCAGTCTCTCGTTTGAACTGGGTGTCGAGACCTTCGTGCTCATCTCATCCGACAAGGCCGTTCGTCCCACCAACGTCATGGGTGCGACCAAACGGTGGGCCGAGTTCATCGTGGGGCACATGGCTGCCGCTGCGGCAAAGCAGCAGACAGGTCAGCGCTTCACGGCGGTTCGGTTCGGCAACGTTCTCGGGTCGAACGGATCAGTGGTCCCGCTGTTCAAGGAGCAGATTGCGCGCGGCGGACCGGTGACGCTCACCGACCCGGAAATGACGCGCTATTTCATGTCCATCCACGAGGCGGCCGAGCTGATCGTCCAGGCGGGCGCCTTGTCCAAGGGCGGTGACGTATTCCTCTTGGAAATGGGCAACCCGATCCTGATCAAGACCCTGGCCGAAAACATGATTCGCCTGGCTGGGTTCAGCGTTCGCAGCGAAAACAATCCTCGCGGCGACATCGAACTGGTCGTCACGGGCAAGCGGCCCGGTGAGAAGATGTACGAAGAGCTGTTCTACGACGTCTCCACCGCCAGAAAGACCAAGCATCCCAAGATCATGCGGGCTCTCGGCGTGGTGGAAAGCGATCGGGTCGAGCAGGCCCTGGTCAACCTGCGCGAGGCTCTGGAACGAGGCAACGAACCCGAAGTCCGCCGCATACTCTTCGATTTTATCCAGTAGCCTACTGCAGCTTCTGGATCGTCTCGATAACGCGCCCAATCTGGCCATCGGTCAGATTGGACCCCGAGGGCAGGCAGATACCCCGTTCAAACAGGCCGTCCGACACCGATTCATTGCCGTGTCGATAGTATTCGGCATCGGCAAAAATGGGCTGCAGATGCATCGGCTTCCACATGGGCCGCGCCTCGATGAACTCGTCCGAGAGCGCCCGGATGAGCTTGTCGACGGTTATCGGGGCATCGGGCTTGATGACACAGGCCGCGAGCCAGTGGGTGGAGAAGCTCCACTCCGGCTCGGGCATCCACTCCAGCCAGTCTATTGACGCGAGCTCGGATTTGTAGGTTTCAAAGACCCGTCGGCGGGCGGCCACGCGTTCGTCCAGCACCTTGAGCTGGCCGCGTCCGACGCCTGCCAGCACGTTGCTCATGCGGTAATTGTAGCCGATCACGCTGTGTTGGTAATGCGGCGCCGGATCGCGCGCTTGAGTAGCAAGGAACCTGGCGCGTTCGGCCAACTCTGCTGAGTCAGTCACCAGCATGCCCCCGCCGGACGTGGTGATGATCTTGTTCCCGTTGAACGAGTAGATGCCAAGCTTGCCGAAAGTGCCAGAGGCACGCCCGCGATATTTCGCGCCCAGCGACTCGGCTGCATCTTCCACCAGGGGCACGCCGAACCGGTCACACAAGGCGACAATGGGGTCCATGTCGGCGCTCTGCCCGTAAAGGCACACGACGATCACGGCCTTCGGCAACTGGCCGGCCGCTTTCGCGGCGAGCAGGGCCTGTTCCAGGGCCCGGGGCGACATGTTCCAGCTCTCCGGCTCAGAGTCGATGAAGACCGGCCGGGCACCCTGATAGATGGCCGGATTGATGCTGGCGATGAAGGTCAGGGTGGAGCAGAAGACAACGTCGCCCACGCCAACGTCGAGCAAGCGCAATGCGATGTGTATGGCCGCCGTGCCCGAGCTGAGGGCGACTGCGTGCTTGACGCCGACCATGGCCGCGATCTCGGTCTCGAAGGCGTCAACGTTCGGTCCGAGCGGGGCAATCCAGTTCGTGCGAAAGGCCTCGGCAACATATTCGAGCTCGGCCTCACCCATATGGGGCGTCGAGAGCAGCACCTGCTGGTCGATCTTGGCGCGTTCGATGAGGTCGATCGCCCGCCCGTCTTCGTCGAGGATGGGAATATGGTTGATCACCGCTTCCTGCATCAACGCTAGGGCCTGGCGCCGCGTGTAGCCGCTCTGCAGCACCACCGACGTGCGCGCCGGCAGGGTGGTGAGATCGTCGTTCAGGGTCTTGCCGTCCAGCAGCATCCTGCGCAGGTCCCCGTCCGTGACGGTACGCTCGAAGCGCCCCTGGGCGTCCACCAGCAACAAGATGCCCATGGCCGACCTATCGAGCGCTGCAAGAGCGTCGCGGATCGTCGAACTACGCTGCAAGCTGATTGTGTCGAGGTTTACCGTCATCGTCTCTCAACTTTCCTTGCAGGCACGCCAACGTAGACCGACGGGTCGGCTGCGTCGTCAATGACGACCGCCCCGGCGCCCACAATTGCGTTTGATGCCACCGAAATGCCCGGCAGGACATTGGCGCCAGCCCCGACAAGCGTTCCTTGCCCTATGGCGACGGACCCTGCCAGCGTTGCTCCAGGCGCAATATGCACAAAATCGGCCAGCACGCACTCATGATCAACGATCGCCCCGTGATTTATGATGCAGCCTCTGCCCGTCGTTGCGCCGGTAGCGACGATTGCGCCAGCCGCCACAAAGGTGCCCGCCCCGATAGTTGCGCTCGCCGATACTATCGCGCGCGGATCCACGATGGTCCGCAGGGTGCAGCCGACCTCCTCGAGTGCCGCAGCCACGTTTGCCCTGGCCCGGTTGTCGCCAATGCAGATATGGACGCTGCTGTGGGACAGTTGGACCGCGTCGAAGCCCTGTATCGTGTGACTGCCGATCTTGCCGCCGATCCGGTCGGGGTTCTGGTCGAAAACGGCGATGGATTGTGCAGGCAAGCCGAGCGCGGCCAGACTGTCCAGCACTACGCGGGCGTGTCCGCCCGACCCGATGAGGTGGATCATTTCAGTAGGCATTGGTCTTGCCGGATGATAGTGGCCCCAAGTCCACCTCCGCCAGGATGTTCACGATACGCTCGCCGGCATGGCCGTCGCCATATACGTTGGCGCGCGCGTATCGGGGGCTGCTGAGTACCGAAACCAGGGCCTTCTTGATATCGTCGCCAATGACGCCGACATCGACCACATTGGCATTTCGTTCCCGCAGGTTCTGGCGTGAGCCGATGTTCACCACCGGCGTGCCGAAGCTTGCCGCCTCGATGATGCCGCTGCTGGAATTGCCCACCATCAGATCGGCAACGGCCATGAATTCTGCGAATGCTACGCGGGGCAAGTGAGTAAACAGATGAATCTGGCCGGCCGCTTCGCGCTCCTCCAGAACGGTGCGAACCTCGGCGCTGCCGGCGTCCGAGTTCGGCTTGAGGGCAACGATCTGCACCTGCGCCGCCAAAAGGCTCTCGACGATGGCCGTGATGTGCTCGCCGGCGGCGGCCGCTTCCTGCACCACCGGATGATAGACCAGCAGGGCCATTGGCCGGTCCGCATCCAGCCCGTAATCGGTCGCCAGTTGGGTCCGGTCGCGCTGAGGCAGTTCCCGAAGCCCATCCAGCCCGGGGGCACCGACCACGTGGATGCCCGAGGGCGCTTCACCCATGGCGATCAAACGGGTGCGGCTCTCCTGCGTGGCCACCAGGTGCAGATTTGAAAGCTTGGAGATGGCATGCCGGACGGGCTCGTCCACGGTGCCGGATCTCTCGCCGCCGTGAATATGGGCTATTGGCACATTGAGATGCAGGGCCGCAATGGCGCCGGCAAGCATCTCGCCCCGGTCCCCCAGCAACATAACGATGTCGGGCGCCGAGGCCTCGATGGCCGGCACGAAGCCAGTGATCATGCGCCCCACATTTGCCGCCATGAGGGCGCCGCTGGGTACGCCCGGTTCCACCGACACGCGCGCGCTTATCGCCAGCCCGCTTTGTTCGATTTCGCTCACGGTGAGGCCGTAGGCACTGTCGAGGTGCATCCCGGTGACGACGACGTCGAGCGACAGTCGCGCATCCCGGTCAATGCGCTCCAGCGTCGATCGCATGAGGCCGAAATCTGCGCGGGTGCCGGTCACATAGAGGATGCGGCGCCGCGGCTTCACTGCAGATCGGTCCACTGTATCGTCTGGCCCGCCGGTATGGCTTGCCTGGTGCGCTTGCCCAGCACCGATTGGAACTCAGCCGGAGGGATGCCGGTTCCCGGCCGCAGCAGCGCGACGTCATCGGCTGTCAGCGCCGCGCCAGCCGCAATGTCACGCACTGTGGTCACGCTGCGCCTGACTAGCGCGCGCACCGGAAGCTCGGATGCCGTCGGCGCCTTGATACCGTCGCCCCTCGCGGCCTCTACGTCACGAATACTGCGGACCAGGGCATTGAGCTCATGCGGCTCCAGCGAAGCAGAGTGGTCGGGGCCGGGCAACGTCTTGTCCAGCGTGAAGTGCTTCTCGATGACCGTGGCGCCCATGGCAACGGCAGCCGTGGAGATCGCGATACCCAGCGTGTGATCCGAGTAACCCACGGGCAGGCCGATCTCATCGGCCATGCTCAGCATGGCCCGCAGGTTCACATCGCTAGCCGCGGCGGGGTAGTTGGAAGTGCAGTGAAGGATGGTGACGATGTCTTCCAGCGGCTCGGTAAAGCCCAAGCGGTTCCGCTCGGCGCGTATCGCGTCCACGGCGCCCTTGACTTCAGCCATGTCGGCCATGCCGGTAGAGACGATGATCGGCAGGTCCTTGGACGCCATATGTGCCAGGAATGGCAGGTTGGTGATTTCGCCTGATGGCACCTTGATCCGGCGGATGCCGACCGACACCAGGAAATCGAGCGCGTCGGCATCAAATGCTGTCGACATGAATTCGATACCGAGTTCGGCGCTGCGTTTCACCAGCGCGTGGTGCAGCTCGTCGGACATTTCCAGCCTGGCCAGCATGGCGTGCTGATCGCCGTCGCCGGTCATCTTCTTCTGGTACTCGGCCTTCTCGGCGCCCTTGCGCGTGAGCTTGTCCGCCGAGAATGTCTGGAACTTCACGGCATCGGCACCGCTCTGTGCCGCCACCTCGACGAGTTGGATGGCCCGCTCGGGGTCTCCATCGTGATTGACACCAGCTTCGGCGATTATGAACGTGCTCACGGTGTGATCCCATATTTGGTGGCGATGGTTTCGGCGATGAGCCAATCGAGTTCGTCGTCTATGTCGGTGGCTTCGAACGGCTGGTCGCACAATACACCGGCGATCCGTTCGGGAAAGAAGGTGCGATACTGCTGCAAGGCAGCCGTACGAGCCAGATAAAGGTTGCCGGCCACTGCAACTGCCGGCGGAAGATCCTGACCGCGCAGCTTCAGCTTTGCAGGGTCATGCATCGGCGCCAGCTCGCCCCGGTCACCCAGCGAAAAGGTGTGGAACGGGTGGGTGCGGGCAGGCGCAACCCCAACTACGGCGTCTATCGCGCTATCATCCAGCAGCGCTCGCGCCGCGTCCCACCGCTCGGAGAGGCGCATGGGGGAGGTCGGCTGCAACAAGGCAACGGCATCGAACTGGCGGCCACTGGCCGCCTCGGCGTCGATGACGTCAAGGATCGCGTCGATGGTGGCCGCCGTATCCGTGGCAAGATGGGCCGGTCGCAGCCGCGGAACCTCGATCCCTTCGGCTCTCGACACCGCCGCGATCTCGGCAGAGTCCGTCGACACCACAACGTGGTCGAAACCCGGGTAGCCGACCGCGAAACGGATCGACCAGCCGATCAGGGGGACACCGCCGAAGGGCTTGATGTTCTTGCCGGGCAATCGCTTAGAACCGCCCCGGGCAGGTATGATTGCCAGCGTTCTCATATCTCAGGAGCCAATGAAGCTGCCCAGCAAGGCGAGCCCCACATCGCCGCTGCGTTCCGGGTGGAACTGCGTCGCGGTGATATTGTCCCGCTTGATCGCCGCGCACAGGCGATGCCCGCCATAGTCGAAATCGGCCAGCCTGTCCCTGGGGTCCGCCGGGTGCGGGACAAAGGAGTGGACGAAGTAGACCGCCGGGGCCTTCGACACGTGGGATTGCATGATGGTACCGTCCCAGGTGTTGCGGGACGGCGGAATGAGCAACTCGTTCCAGCCGATATGCGGCACGCGCTGCGGGACACCAGCTGTCGTCTGCGCGGGCACCGCCATGACGCGGCCCGCGATGACGCCCAGGCCGGGGCTGTCGCCAAACTCTTCGCTGCCCTCGAACAGGATCTGCATGCCGACGCAGATGCCAAAGAGCGGCCGACCGGTTTCGGCAAAAGCCCTGATCGCGTCGCCATGGCCCCGACGCGTCACTTCAACCATGCTGTCGGCGAAGGCGCCGACACCGGGGACGACCAGCCGGTCGGCCACTGCCGCGTCGCGCGGGTCGTCTGTGACCTTGAGGTCCGCGCCGGCCCGTTCGAAGGCGCGAGCAACGTTGAGCATGTTGCACATGCCGTAGTCGAGCAGGGTAACGCTGCGGGAGGTGGTCATATCTGCCTTACTCCCAGGCCTTCGGATAACGCGCGCGCGCGAATTTCACCCAAGGCCAGGGTCTTGTAGTGGAGCACATGGGCCATCGAGACAGCGTCGGCGCGCCCCGTTGTCGCAGCCGCCACGAAGTGGTCCAGCGTTCCCATTCCGCCGCTGGCAATCACGGGAACCGTCACCGCATCGCTGACCTTGCGAATGAGGTCCACGTCGAAACCCTTCCGGGTGCCCTCGCGATCGACAGAGGTCAGCAGGATTTCACCGGCGCCCAGCGAAACGCCCTGGACCGCCCATTCGAGCACGTCCAGGCCTGTGCGTTCTCGGCCATTATCCGTGAAAACCTCCCACCGGCCAGGCGCAACCTGCTTGGCCTCGATGGAGAGGACCATGGCCTGGGAGCCGAAATGGTGGGCAATTTCGGAGATCAGGGCAGGGCGGGCGACCGCGGCGGTGTTGATCGCCACCTTGTCCGCGCCCGAGCGCAGGATATGGCGCGCGTCGTCGGTCGAGCGGATGCCCCCGCCAACAGTGATCGGGATAAAAACCTGGTCGGCGGCGCGCGAGATGATGTCGGACAGGTTGTTGCGGCCATAGAGGCTGGCCACGATGTCCATGAAGACCAACTCGTCCGCACCAGCCTCGTAGTAGCGCAGCGCGAACTCGTTGGGGTCGCCCATGACGCGCAGGCCCTCGAGCTGGACACCCTTGATCAGGTTCTTTCCCTTGATGTCCAGGCGGGGAATTATGCGCAGATTGCTCATTCGATCTCACTTCCATGCCTGCCGCTCCGGTGGAGGCGGCAGGCAATTCCGGGGCCGCTTACTGGTGCCAGACGGCGTGGCGAAGCTGCCACTTGTCGTCCTGCCACTTCCACAGATGCGGCGAGCGGAAGGTGTCGGTCAGCCGGGTGAAGTAGTCGCGGTCCATGATGGGTTCCTCGAACATCTTGCTCGCTTCGGGGAACTCGTTTTCCGGAATGCTGAGATAGCGGAAGATCTCGTCAGCGAAACGTTCGGGGAACTCGTGGTCGAAGCGCTTCACCAGCGCCACGCCTTCGTCCCGGTCGATGTCGCCCGAGCGGATTTCCTGCGCCGCATCATAGCTGGCGCGGCCCAGGCCGAACTTGGTGCCGGTGGTGTAGTAGTGGAAGTCATCGATGCGGTCATCGATGCTGTTATACTTCGAATATGTACCCGGCGTGCGCTCCGGCGAGGGAATGAAGCCGCCATGTTCCACGGCGTAGTAGTAAGCGCTTTGCGGGTGCCACTTGAGATAGTAACCGAGGTAATGCACCTCGACCTTCTGCTCCTCGATCTGGTTGGGATCGGCCGGCAGATAGGGCAGCAGGTCCTGATGGACGACGCCAAACTGGCTCTTGAGGTCGGTCACTGATACGCCGCCCAGATGCACCTTGGATTGGTCGGCCGCCGTGAAATAGGACCAGTCGCGCTTGGCGGTCTCGGTGTCGGCAATCGGATTGCCGTATTCGGCTTCGTTCTCGCCATAAAAGACCAGCGGAATCTTGTGCAGCAGCGCCATCTTGGGCGCTAGCGACTTCTGGCCGAACATGAAGGCCTGGAACGGGTGGAACAGCAGATCCACGGCCAGGCGGGTCAGCAGGCGATGCACGCGGCCATTGGGCGTCATCAGCATGTTGTCGTGGCCAGCGTGAATCCAGCTCTGGAAGTTCTTCCAGCCCCAATCGGTATAGATATGGGGCGCCCAGGTAACGGTCAGCGGGTGCATGCCATACTTGGTGCGCAGGATGTGGGACGCGTAGAAGCTGTCCTTGCCGCCGGAGCCCGGGACGATGCAGTCATAGCTGCCGTCCTTGCTGCGATGCTGGTTGCAGACTTCGACCAAAGCGCGCTCGCGCTCCTGCCAGTCGATGACCTGGTTCTTCCGCTCGGCGAAGCGGCAGGCGTCGCAAATGCCCTCTTCGTCAAAATGGATCGTCTTCTTCTTGGAGGCCTTGGTGTGCTGATACTCAACCGCCGAATTGGGGCGCTGGTTGGAAATAACGCAGCGCTTGCAGAACACGACTTCCTGCGGGAGTCCGTACATCGTGCCGGGGTCGGTGAGGTCGGCCGAAAACTGACTCTTGTCAACTCCGCGCGGCGATGGGATCCGTTCCATTCAAGGTTCCTTCTTCAGTCACAAAAGCATGGCCGGCCCGGGTGCCAGCGAAACATCTGGTTGGCGCTACCTCGAATTCGGGCAGGCCGCAATGAACCGTGCCACCGTTAATCATAATTTGCCCGGGGCTGGAAGGCGAATTCTGCGCAGAGTGGCAATCGTGCCAGCCCTCACGTTCCTGCAACGCCATCGCGCCTTCCGCTGCTGTCCACCAGTTGCTTGAGCTGGCTTTCCAGACGGTCGACCAGAGTATCGCGATCGAACTCGCGGCGCGCAAAATCCCGGCCGCTACGGCCCATGCTGATGCGCTGCTCGGCGGGCATTGCCATCATCTGCCGAACCGCCCTGGCGAGGGCCGCAGCATCGCCGGCCGGTGCGGCAAACCCAGCACCGGCCATGCGAACCACCTCGGCCCCTTCACCATCGATCATCGCCAGGATGGGCTTGCCGGCTGCCAGATACGTCTGCACCTTGCCCGGTATCGTCATGGCAAAGGCTGGCTCCTGGCGCAGGGCCACGAGCGCGGCATCGGCATGCAGCAGGAAGGATGGCATGCGATCGAGCGGGTGACGGCCGAGCAGCAGGATCCGGTCCTCCATGTTGCGGCGAGCGATTTCGTCGGCAAGCCACTCGGACCGGCGGCCATCTCCCACGATCAGCCAACGCACGGGCTCGTCGCGCAGCAGTTCCGCAGCATCGAGGATTGCCGGGAAGTCCTGGGCGTCACCAACATTGCCGGTGAACATGATTGAGAACCGGCCCTCCGAAGCTGGAACCTCGGTCGCTGGCTCGACAGGTGCTTCCGATCCCGGGTCGTCGGACCAACTGGGAAAATAGGCGATCTTCTCCGCGCCGCCCGCCTGTCGCGAGATTTCCGCGACAAAGCTGCGGGACTGGACCAGGATCAGGTCGACGCTGCGATAGATCACGCGCACCAGTGCGTCCACCAAGCCCAGAATGACGCTCGACTGCGTGACGCCAACCGCGGACAGCGATTGTGGCCACAGGTCGAGCACCCACATGGCCACGGGCACCCGTTTGATCGCCTTGATCAACATGGCCGGGATGCCGACGGTGACGGGCGACGGCTGATAGACGAACATGGCATCGAAACGGCGCCCGCGCAGCTTCAAGGGCCCCCACAGGCTCGCTGATACCACGAAGCTGAGATAGTTCAGTGCCAGGTTGAAATTGCCTTTGTGCCGGGGGCGAAGCGGCACGCGAATCACCTCGGCACCCGCAAAGCTCGCGAAGGCGCCCTTGTCGCTGCGATACTCTGAGAAAATCTCGCCGGCCGGATAATTCGGCTCGCCCGTCAGCACCGTGACCTGGTGTCCGCGTCGGACAAGCTCGGCCACCAGATCGTTGATGCGAAAATTCTCAGGCCAGAAATACTGGCTGACGACGAGCAATCGCATGGATCAGACCGTCTGCCGCCAAACGGTCCGCATCACGTAGTCGCGGTAGCTGTGAATGATCCGAACGACCTTCTCGGACACCTGCGGCATGGAATAGTCGGCCACCTGGCGCAGCGTGCGCTGCTCGCCGCGCCCTTGGCTCTTGAGAATGCTCATCGCCTGCAGGATACGCTCGAGGTCCAGGCCTGTCATCATGACCGCTCCCTCCTCCATGCCTTCCGGCCGCTCATGGGCTTCGCGGATGTTGACCGCCGGGAAGTTCAGGATGGACGACTCCTCGGTGATCGTACCGCTATCGGACAGCACGACCTGCGCATGCATCTGCAGATGCACATAGTCGGTGAACCCCATTGGCTTGAGCAGCCGGACATTGGGGTGGAAGGTGGTCCCGGCGGCGTCGATCCGCTTCTGCGTCCGCGGATGCGTTGAGACGATCACGGGCAGGTCCCATTGCGCCGCCACGCCATTGAGGACCGCGGCCAGCTTGGCGAAGTTGATCTCGGAATCGATGTTCTCTTCGCGGTGCGCGCTCACCACGACGTAGCCACCAGGCGCGAGACCCAGGTCCTCGCGCGCTGTCGAGGCCTCGATGGCCGCCCGATAGTGGTTGATCACCTCGAACATCGGCGAGCCCGTCTTGATGATCCTGTCGGGCGGCAGGCCTTCGCGCAGCAGGTATTCGCGCGCAATGTCGGAATAGGGCATGTTGATGTCGGCGGTGTGGTCGACGATGCGCCGATTGGTCTCCTCGGGCACCCGCTGGTCGAAGCAGCGATTGCCTGCTTCCATGTGGAAGATGGGGACCTTGCGACGCTTGGCCGGTATGGCCGCCAGGCAGCTGTTGGTGTCCCCCAGGATCAACACCGCGTCAGGCTGCTGCTCGGCCAGCACCTTGTCGAAGGCGATGATGATCTTGCCAATGGTTTCGGCGGCGCCGCCGCCAGCTGCCTCAAGGAATATGTCGGGTTGCCTGATGCCCAGATCGGCAAAGAATATGCCATTGAGTTCGTAGTCATAGTTCTGTCCGGTATGGACGAGAACATGTTCGCAGGCGCTGTCGAGGCGGGCAATGACCCGGGACAGCCGGATGATTTCCGGGCGTGTGCCAACGACGGTAATGACCTTGAGCTTCTTCATTCGGGCAGGACTTTCGCGGGAACGGTATCCGGGCGCTGCGGGTCGAAGAGTTCATTCGCCCACAGCATCACCAGCAGCGTTTCCTGCCCAATATTGGTGATGTCGTGGGACCAGCCCGGCACGGTTTCGACGACGGTGGGGGTTTCGCCTGAAGTCTCGAGCGTAAAGACCTCGTCGGTCAGCACATGGCGGAAGCCAAATCGGGCATGTCCTTGTACGACCAGGAACTTTTCCGTCTTGCTGTGATGGTAATGGCCCCCGCGCGTAATGCCGGGATGTGCCGTGAAGAAGGAGAACTGGCCACTGTCGGGGGTCCGCAGCATCTCGACGAACATGCCGCGCGGGTCGCTATGGGCCTTGAGCGGATAGGCGAAATTGGCCGGCTCGAGATAACTGACATAGGTGGCGTGCAGGGCCCGCAGGAAACCGGTCCCGACCGCCCCGGTCAGCAGGGTCGTCCGGCTGTCGCGGAAGATCTGGAGCTGCTGTGCCAGATCGCCCACTGTCGTTTCGTATATCGGGGCAATTTCCGACGCGATCGTACTGTCCAGCGGCGCCGCCGCTATGGCGGCGAAATGCTCGACGACATCGTCGATATAGACCAGCTTCAGAATTGCGGCCGGATCGATGATGGTCAGCGGCAGGCCGCGCGATACATTGTGGCAGAAGGTCGCCACGACCGAGTTGTAGTTCGGTCGGCACCACTTGCCGAAGACGTTGGGCAGCCGAAAGATCCAGCCGGGGACCGAGGTCTGCTGCGCATAGCCCGTGATCAGCGCCTCGGCCTCCCTTTTGGAGCGACCATAGGGATTGTCTGCTGCGGCCTGGATCGAGGATGCGTAGACGACGGGAGGCGGCGTGGGCAGTTGGCGCATGGCAGCGACCAAACGGTCCGTCATGCCCACATTGCCGGTTTCGTATTCTCCCGTGGTCTCCGGCCGATTGACCCCAGCCAGGTGGAACACGACTTCCGCGCCGCCCAGTGCGGCGAGCAGGGCGGCATCATCGGCCTGGTGCGGAATGCTCACCACCTTGTGGTTCAGCTCGCGCAGCCGCAGGACCAGGTTGCGTCCAATGAAGCCGCTGGCGCCTGTGACGGCCACAACAGTCATGTGGACGCTCCGCGCTGCGCGAGTAGCTCCTGCATATAGTCGAGGCTCCCCAGAAGGCTCTTCATGGCGGGCAGGTCGAGACGGCGCGTATTGTGCGAGTTGTACTCGGCAGCTTCGGCGATACGGGCCTCCCCCACATCGACATATTTGGCGTAGTTGAGATCCCGCAGGTCAGGGAGGATCCGATAATACTCCCCCAGGTCCATGGCGCCGGCCATTTCTTCGCGGCTAAGCAGGGTCTCGAACAGCTTCTCGCCGTGGCGGGTGCCGATCACGTCGATCGGGTGCTCGGGCACACCCAGCATCTGAACCATGGCCGTGGCAAGAGTTCCGATGGTTGCCGCCGGCGCCTTCTGTACGAAAATGTCGCCGTTCTGCCCGTTGATGAAGGCATAGATGACCAGTTCGACCGCCTCATCCAGGCTCATCATGAAGCGAGTCATCTGCGGGTCGGTAATGGTGATGGGCCGCCCACTGCTGATCTGTTCGGCAAACAGGGGGATGACGGACCCGCGCGACGCCATGACATTGCCGTAGCGTGTTCCGCAGAGCACGGTCTGGCCTTGGCCAAGCTCCCGCGACTTCGCCACCATCACCTTTTCCATCAGCGCCTTGGAAATGCCCATGGCATTGATGGGATAGACTGCCTTGTCGGTCGAGAGGCACACAACGCGCTTGACGCCATTGGCGATGGCGGCCTCCAGCACGTTTTCGGTGCCCAGGACGTTGGTCTTGACCGCTTCCATCGGGTGGAATTCGCAGGACGGAACCTGCTTGAGCGCCGCGGCGTGAAAGATGAAGTCGACGCCCCTTGTTGCTGCAAGCAGGCTTTGCGGGTCACGCACGTCGCCGAGATAGAACTTGAGCTTGTCGCTGGCGTAGAGCTTGCGCAGGTCATCCTGCTTCTTCTCGTCGCGGCTGAAGATGCGAATTTCGCGTACGGACGAATCAAGGAAGCGACGGAGAACTGCATCGCCAAATGAGCCCGTACCGCCCGTAACCATCAGGCACGAGTCCTGGAAGATGTCCGCCACTATGCTGTGTCCTGGTCGGAGTTCAAATCGTTTAGCCCGCTTGAATGGGCGCGGTTCCCATTACCATGAAAACGGTTTTTGGCCACTCGGGATCGAAAAAAGGCACAAATGCCGAACGGGTCTGTACCCCCGCGAAGGATCACGCTAACGGTGCGATCGACGTTTTTGGCTGGCGAGATCGCTGATGGCTCGCCTGGGAGGTTTGCATTGAACAACGACAGTGAGACACAGCCGGCCCCGTCCGATGCGTACTTTGGCTTGCTGGACGCCATCGTCGTCGTTGCCGAGGCCTGGAAAATGCTTGCCATCGCCTGCATCCTCGCGGTGCTGGCGGGCTTTGGCTATTTTCAGCTGCAGCCAAAGATCTATCAATCCAATGCCATCGTATCGCTGGATGCCGCGCAATTGGCCCTTTTCTCGGCTCCCGATTTCCTGGAGCGAACGGGGGTCGACAGCGCGATGTGGAACCTTGACCTGACCCATGCCGAACCTGCGCTGGAGCCCACGCAGCCATACTCTGTCTCGTTCCGGGCCGAGTCGCCGCCGGCGGCCCAGGCTGGCCTCGATGCCGTGATCAAGGCCTTCATGGCCGAGGTTGCACCCGATGCCACCGGAACCGAAATTCTCCAGCGCTCAAGGGAGCGCATCATCAAGGCTCTGGAAAACCTCGAGCTGATCAGCACCAAGCTGGCGCAGGAGGCGGATGGCACCCTTCCAGGTGCCGAAAGCGAGCTCTACGCGCGGTCTGTCGTCTTGCTGCTCGATGAGCAGGCAAAGCGTGAGGCTGAACTGCTGGACGTCGAATCCAAGTTGGCGGGGAGCGGCGGAATTGTCGTTTCCGCGCCGAGCCTGCCGACAGCGCCAATCCCCCAGAGCCTGAGGGCCGTCATGGTGGCCAGCGTGGGAGGGGCCATCTTCCTGGTGCTCTGCTTTGCATTCGGGCGCGAAGCTGTTCGCCGCGCCGCCCGCACCACTTCAGGGGCGGAAAAGCTCCGGAGACTCAGCCGCGCCTTCAGCTTTGGCCGCCGGGCCTGACGAACGGGTCAGCGTTGTGATCGCAGCCGGGCGAGGACGGCGCGTATATGCGTCGCGCCCGACACCTGCGGCACCGTGTGCGTAGGTTCGGGCTTGGAGACGTCCTCGGACGCTTCCTCCAGCAGGTGTCTCAGGCGACTGGCGAATTGGCCATCGACCTGTCCCCAGGCATGACGATCGGACAGCGATCGCGCTGCCAACTCAGTGGTGTCGTGGGCCAAGTCCTGCAGATTCCTCGAAAAGGCTGACCTGTCGGTGCATTCCCGAACGCCCTTGGCCGCGGAAAAGTCGCCATAGGAGTAGCGGTAGCAATCATAGTTCAGCACCGGCAGGCCCAGCCCCAGCGCCCAGCGTATGGTGGTCGAAACCGAGGCGACATAAAGGTCGCAGATTGGGATCAGGTCCTCGGTCGGTGTCCATATGACGCGGACCCCGGGGGGGCAGGCTTGTTCCAGGAAACCGGGTTCGGTGCGCGGATGCGGCCGCACTATCACATTCGCGCGGTCAGAAATCGCCGCGAGTTCGGCGAACCATGCCGCCACCAGGTCGGCGTAACTTCGATACTCGAAGCTGCCGGTGTCGGAACTGGCATACTGGTCCGGCGGAAATGCACACAATAGGACAGGACGATCCGCCGGCAGGCCCAGATCGCGCATCAGCGCCGCTCGCAATTCAGCCCGCTGGCTGAAACGGGCGTGAAGTCGATCATCCTGCGCCGTGCCGATGATCCTGAGCTTGTCCTCGCGGAAGCCGAGACTGTGATAGTGCGTCCACATGGCCGTGCTGTCGAGGCCAATGGCGTTTGCATAGCCGGAGTTGAGTATCCATGGGGCGGGGGGATCGCATCCCAACAGGTGGTAGGCCAGTATCGTGGGGGAGGGCAGCCGGATCATCCTGCGGCCGCTATGGGTGTAGGCCCATTTGGGATAGGCAGTCGCCACCAGCCAGTCGAGCACGGTACGAACCTGATGAGCCCGCGAGTCCCAGTAGTAGGTTGCCGGCTCGATGGGGTTGGGAATGTAGTCGGGCAGCACGACAAAGGGGATGCCGGCTCGCCTCGCCGCGAAGGTCATCACCCCGGTCAGACCCTCCGCATTATCCTCCATCACCACGATTACGTGCGGACGCGCGCGCTCGATCAGCTGTGTCGCTTCGTGGATATGGATACGGCGCTGCAGTACCTGCCGGGAAATACCGAACGAATTCAGGGCGATGGTGCCGACGGCGGCGATTGCGAACGTCGCACGGGACCAAAACATGGCGATCTGCCGCATTGGTGATGGCAGGGCCCGGAGCCGCTGATGCTGCTTCTGCAACAGTCGGATGGGGCTGATGCCCCGGACGGCACGCGCATAACGCCGCAGGGCGGTCTGAATGGCTTGGCCTGGCCGTTTGATCACAGGGGCAGCCACCATCAAGGCTTCCCAGACCGGGCGCAACGCCATCACCAGCCGCCGCCGAAGGGACTTGATGGTCGTGCCTCGCCCCTTTGCCGCAGCTCGCAGGCGTCGCCGTGTGGCTCGTGTCGCCTCCAGGAGCTGGGTATAGCCGACGTGCCGCCCGATCCATCCATCTCGCAAGGCGCGCCGAATCCGGGTAGCCAAGGACACGTGTGGCCCTTTGGCGACCAGGGAGAGGTCGGCGTCGTCGGCAAGCTCGAAGTAGCCTTCTGTCGCGCCGGGGCCGCCCGCCAATACCCGGGCGTTCTCCAGGCCGGAGACCGCAACCTTGACACTTGCGACGTAGGAGCGCTGGCGGGGGGTATCGAGATAGACCAGTATTCGCATCGGATGATCCATCCCGGTGCGGCTAGGCGGTGCCGTGCGCCATGGCCTGCACGAATTCGTTCCGCTGAGTCAAATCCCCAGGCGTGCCGGCATCCACCAACTGCCCCTTGTCCAGGACGAGGAGACGATCTGCCTGTCGAACCGTCGAATAACGGTGGGCGATCGCGATGATAGTGCAGCCGTCGGCATGCAGTCGCCTGATGCTTTCGGCCACCCGCTGCTCGGTGATAGCATCGAGCTGGCTTGTCACCTCGTCCAGCATGACGATTGGTTTGCGATGGTAGAAAGCGCGGGCGAGCGCCAGGCGCTGGCGCTCACCGCCAGACAGGACCGAGCCGAATTCGCCAAGCCGGGTCTCAAGACCATCTGGCATCCGGCTGACGAACTCGTCGGCCGAAGCCAGCGCCAGCGCCTCCATGATTCGCCGGTCGTCGGGCTCCTCATCGACACCAAACTGGATGTTGTCGCGCACGGTCGCGTTGAAGATCGGGACGTCCTGGCTCACGATCGAGATACAGTCCCACCAGTTGCGCACCGCCAGATCGTCCAGCGGAACGTCGTCGATCAGTATCTGCCCCGATGACGGGCGATGCAGGCGCGATATCAGATGGAAAATGGTCGACTTGCCAGCGCCGGAGGGCCCGACGATGGCGACGAACTCGGATGGATTGATCGTGAGGGACAGATCGCGGACACCCGTCTCCGACCCCGGATAGGCAAAGCTGACATCGCGGAACTCGATCCGCGGACGATCCGATGGCAGCGGCAGCACGCCGTCTGTGTCCACATTGGCCGCGGCCTGATCCAGGAAGCGGGTCATCTGAACCACGGCCTCGGAGTGAATGGCAAAGTGCATGTTGGCAATGTGCAGGATGCTGAACGGCCCGAGCAACCGCGTGGCGGCAACCAGAAAGACCAGCAGGATGCCCAGAAGCGATTGCGAGGTTTCCGGCTGGTAGAAAGATGCGACCAAAACAGCCAGGCAGACCAGCAACCCGGCAAGGACCGAAAAGAACGGATAGGTGGCGTTCTGCACGGCGATGGTTTGTGCCTGCACCGTGCGCAGGGTCTCGAGAAGCTTGCGGATGCGACCCAAAAATATCTCGGTCGCATTGAAGATGCGGATGGTGCGCTTGTTATTCACCGCCTCGAAATACGCCTGGGTAAAGCGCTCCTGGCTTTCCGTGAGCTGGGTATCGAGCCGGCGCGACAATGGCCCGGTAATGGCGCGGAACAATGCGGAGGCAACGATGGCAAATGCAGCCAGTCCCATCAGTGCGGTCGGTGTGATGGCCAGCAACAGCCCCAGGATAAGGACAATCGTCATGACCGCGGCAATCAACTGCATCAGGAAACGTGCAGCGATGCCGGCTCGTGCGGGGAACGAGGCGGTGAAGTTACCGGTTTCGCCCGAAGTCAGCGACTCGGCAAACGACAGCCGGCTCTCCATGATCGCCATGAAAGCGCGGATGCGCAGGTCCCGCTCGACCCGCAGGGGCATGATGTAGACAATGACGTCGAGCAGGTATTGCAGGATACCCTTGGCCACCAGGATGAACAGGATGAGCAGGGCAACCCATCGAAGCCTGCTGGTTGGATCTAGTGGCTGGAGCAGCGCCCCGATCTGCTCGAGAAACGGCACACCGCCAAATACGGAGTCGACGGAGAACGACTGCAGCAAGGGCACGATCAGCATGACCGAGAAGCTGTCGGTGAGCGCATTGAGCAGCGCCAGGACGATGAACCCTGCCATCATCGACCAGTTGCTGCGCGACAGCCGGAAGGTCAGGCGCGCATTGTGGATGGTCTGCAAGAGGCCGTCGATCCAGCCGAAAGCCAGCCTGCGCAGGTGACCGAGGAATGGCATTGCTGGTGCGCGATCTGAATTAGGCAATGGGAAGGTCGCCGTAGGAGGCGATTTCCGGATCGTCCAGTCGGACTGTCGAACCGCCTCGTTTGTTGGAAATATGCGCCGCTACCAGTGCCTGCATGGCCAGCCGACCGTCCTCGCCCGTGGGGTAGTTTGCACCAGCCAGCAACGCTTCCAGCACGGAGCGGGTGGGAGCTACGGCGTCGGCGGGGGTGATTGCCGCAACCGTGACGGAGTAGGGCATGCCATAGCGCGTCGTTGGTTGATCTCGATGTTCCTGATCGCGCACCGTCATTGTCATCTGCCCACTCAGTTCATCGATATCGATCCGACCATTGCGGCAGTTGTATGTGACGAACATGCCATGACCCTGGTCGGGCGAACAATCCAGATAGAAGCGTTTGCCCGAGGCGGTGGTCATTCGCACCGACCCCGCGGCATCGATGAATTGCGGACCGCGCGGGTTCGGCAGCGCCTCGGGTGAGAACCAGGCATTGACACTCACTGGGGCTTCGTCGGTCAGGTACCTGAACATCTCGAAGTAATGCGTTCCATTCATGGCCATGCCGAAATTTCCGGCGCTGACGATCACGCTGCCCAGGCCGCCATAGGCCGGGCTGTTCACCAGATCCCTTGGCTTCTGATACTGCTCCATGAAGCGCATCTGGTGATTGATGGCCAGCCTAGTACCGCTGTCGAGACAGGCCTCGATCATCGCGTCGCAGGCAGCGATGGACGTTGCCGCTGGCTTTTCGCACAGCACGGCCCGCACGCCCGACCGTGCCGCATGCACCACCAGGTCGCGATGCGTCGGGGCCGTGGTGCTGACAATCAACACCTCCGGCCTGACCTCATCGATAAGTCTGAAGGGGTCGGTATACTGCCGGTCGGCGCCAAGCCCGAGCTTCGTTCCCGCCGCGCTCAGCGCATCGGGGAGGATATCGCTTACCGCTTCCAGCGACAGCCCGAGATCCCCCACTACCGATGCATGCCGCATACCCATGCGGCCGACGCCGATGATTGCTACCCTAGCCTGGGACATCCGAAAACTCGCCTCGAAACGACAACGTATTTGTCGGGAGGAGGTATCTGCATTGCCGGGCGTATGCAAGCCGCTCGGGCAAAGGGCAGAGACGCGGTTTCGCGGCCAAGGCGAGCGCGTTTACTGCCTTGATTGGCCCGCGGCCACAGTCAGCACGGACCTGTAGACATTGAGCAGCAGCGCCGCATTGGTGCGAGGGTCAAAATTCCGATGCGCCATCGCTCGAGCGGCAGCGCCCATGGTCTTGGCGAGTTGTGGGTCCTCCGCCAGACGCGCAATGGCGTCGGCGAGCGCAGCAGCGTCTCGTGGCGGCACCGCAAGGCCGGTGACGCCATTCACCAGAGTATCAGGCTTGGGTGCGCGCAGGGCGACGATGGAAGGCACACCAGCGAACGCGGCCTCGAATATGGGCCTGCCGGGAGCGTCGAAATGCGAGGGAAAGCACAGGGCGTCCATCTGTTCATAGGCTTCTGCGATGCGCGGACTGAAGCCGAGCATGTGAATATTTTCCTTTATGCCCAGCCGGTCAATCTCCGCGAGCACCTCGGCCTTCATGTTTTGCCCCAGACCCAGGGAGTTCAGCAGGCGGGCCTTGAGACCTCTGGACGGCGCAGCATCGTCACCGACAATCAGAAACTCCAGGTCGTGGCCGCGTCGGGCTAGCATGCCCGCCGCCTCGATCAGTTCGCCTATGCCCTTGACCTTGAGCAAGTTGCCCACGAAGCCAACCTTGAATGTGTCGGGGCGCAAGGCCTGAGGCATGACGAGCGGGGGCGCATCGATCGGCACGTTCTTCGGCGAGAAGGCGTTGTGGATGACTGTGACGGGCAGGTCGGCCGGCAGGCTCTCGCGCACGGTTTCGTCGATGGCCACCACCGCCTCGGCCTGCCGCGACAGCAGGGCCGAGATCATGCGTGTGCGCCAGGACTGGCCGCCTCGCGCCACCGAGCGCACATGCACGATGGTCGGCACCTTGAACAAGCGCCGCGCAATGAGCCAGGGAACGAGCCCCGTGAATTCGTTGACGTGGATGAGATCTATATCCGGCCACTGCGATCGGGCTCGATATAATGCGACAATAGTTGATGGCAGATAGGCCAGTTCCCTGAGCATGACCAGCCAGCGCAGGCCGCGGTAGTAACTGTAGCGCGTGTTGTCGAACTGCGTGATGCCGCGTGCGCTGATGACCGGTCCAAGAGCGCCAAAAAAGCGCTCCACACTGCCTCTTGCGGTCACGAACCGGGGCTCGACCGTGCCGGGTGGGAAGGCGCCTATGGCTTCGGAGAGACTCCTTGAGGCACCACCGAAGGCACCGATCATGTGGATATAGAGGACCTTCATTGCTGGCGGCTCGCGTTCATCAGGTTGCGCACTTTCATGTCATTGCCGATGGCATCGACAAGCTTCTTCCCGCCCGCCCGGCTCAGGTGATCGGTATCGGTGTAGAGCAGTTGGCCATTTTGCTGCGTCTGACAACGCCCATCGCCTGCGTCACAAAATACCGCTTCGGGATAGATTGCGATGAAACCTCCCTGGCTATCATGTTCCCGCACCATGGCCAGAAGGTCGTGATGACGTTCGAGATAGCGCGCCCGGCTCGTGGTGAGTGGAACACCGCCTCGAGCAGCCAAGCGTGCCGCTATGCGCGGAACATGCCACCCCACCTCGGGTACTGGCGCGACGTAGATGACGGCTATGTCGTTCTCGAGCAGCGTGGTGATCGTCTTGTCCCAGAGCGCGTTGACGCGGGCGATGCGCGTCGCGTCGTCCAGGCCAGGCATGCCCGCTGGCTGCATTGCAAACGGTTCACCTGGTTCGACACCGCCTTCGCCATTATCGAACCGCGTGCCGACGAAATAGGCTGTGCCACGATCATGGATGATAACGGTTTTGACCTGCTCCGCACGCAACCTGGCAAGCACAGCGGCGGCAAAGTCCGCGCATTCGTCGGTGCCGAAGACGGGCTCCACGCCAATGACGAAGGGGCAGCCGGGATAGGTCAGGAATTGTGCAGCAATCCCGTTGTCGGACAGCAGGGCTGACAAAGCGTCTGCCAAGGTTTCTGCATGGCTGTCACCAAGCACCGCCCATGTCACGGGGGCCCCGGTTGCGCCGATCAGGCATGGCTTTTCGATCGAGCGGTTCTGGCAATCCTGGTTAGCCAGCACGGTCGTGCCGCGCTCTGCTGCTGCCTGCAGCAACAGTTGTTGCTCCTCATTGTAACGCTGTGGCAAACCACGGAAGGCAACAATCCCCAGACACACAATGATGAGCGCGCTGCTGGCCAGGGCCACATCAATCCAGGCTTTCGGCGACAATGTCCTGCCGCGGCGAACGGGCATTTCGATGAATCGCCAGGTGAGGCCGGCAAGCACCAGACACAGGGCCAAAAGGCCCGTTCGGCTGAAGCCATCGAGATCGATGAGGGAGTATTGGCGCGCAAGGGCCAGCACCGGTTGATGCCAAAGGTAAAGCGGATAAGAGATAAGGCCGACAGCCACGAACGGCTGCGAGGACAGGATGCGCGTGGCGAGCCCGCCGCTACGGCGAAAAGCTATCACCAGGACCGATCCAGACACAGCGGCGACATTGGCGCCATAATTTCCGCCCAGCGCAAAGGCTCCGACGATCAGCGCAAGGCCCAGAGCTGGCAGGGCACCCTGGCCCCTGAAGGTCATCGGTGCGGAGAGCCGCACATGCAGCAAGGCGACGAGCGCGCCGGCCAGAAGCTGCCACATGCGAAAAACAACCAAATAGAAGACCGCTGGTGACTCAGCTCCCATAACCAGCGCCGCCGTGAGCGAAACGGCCAGGCCAAGCGCCAGGCCGATAAGCAGTAGGCGCCTGCTCCTGCCGAGGAGAAACAGTGCTAGCGGGTAGAGCAGGTAAAACTGCTCCTCGACGGACAGCGACCAGAGATGAATGAGGGGCGTGAGGTCCGCGGCCTCGGACCAGTAGTTGGTCGTCCAGTAGAAGTAGAGATTGGAGACAAAGAGCAGACCCGCCAGCGCACTGTGCGCCAGGGCCAGCAGCGCCTCCGGCGGGAGGATAAGGAAGCCGCCAAGCAACGTGGCCGCGCATACTAGATAGAGGGCTGGCAGCAGACGCCGCGCCCTGCGGCGATAGAAATCAAGTACCACACCGGCGCTGATGTCCTGCTCGAGCAGGTGCCGGGTGATCAGGTAGCCCGAGATAACAAAGAAGACGTCGACACCGAGCAGGCCGCTCGGCAAGGCCCGCGCATCACCGAATGACAAGCCGAAATGAAATGCGAGCACGCCGCCAACTGCAACCGCCCGCAGACCATCGATGTCTGCGCGATAACGCATGAAGGGTCAGCCAATATACCGGCGGGTCGCATTGACCAGCCGCTTGGCGGTCTCGAACAGGCTATGGCTGGTCTTGTAGTCCTCGAAGGTCTTGTTGGGAGAAGCCACGATGGCTGCAAGATCGTCAGCCTTCAAGCCCAGCTTCTTGGTCACGTAATCGCGGTCCTCAACCAGCAGGTTTTCCGGATAGACCGGCTCCTGCATGGCAGCCAGGGCCTGCTCACGTGTCATCTGGCCCGAAAGCACCAGGTTCGAATAATGGGCCTTCCGCTTGTCGATGTCGAATTTTCGCGGCAGCAGGTAGGCTTGGTAGAAGCGCGTGTAGATCGACTCGTAGTGCTTGCCGCCGTAATAGACCCAGCCCAGCTCGTTCTGCAGCACGTCCATCGCCACTTTCTTGTCGTAGTCGACGAAGTTCAGGATGGAAACGAGCCGTATCTTGCGCAGGAACACGTAGTAGCCCAGCCGCGCTAATGAGAAATGCGGGTAGCTCGCCAGTCGGGAGGTGCCAAAGCGCTTGTGGACATCCTTGATATAGGTCCAGTCGAAGTAGCCGTAGCCCCACTTCTCCGGCAGAATCGCCTCCGACACCACATTGGTCCCTGTAATGACGTGCTTGAGATTGTGCTTGGCCGCCATTTCATAGAGCAGGGCGAAGATCGCATGGTCGGTCGGCACCTCTCCGTCAGGGGTAGCCGCCTTGAGGAAGGAAAGCTGCAGGTCGCGGAACTCCATCCAGTCAATGACGTGGGTGTGCAGGTCGATGCCCAGCGTCTCCAGCGTTTTCTGGATGTTGGCCACGGCCAGCTCGGAATTCCATCCATTGTCCAGATGGATCGCCAGCGGCCGAAGGCCGAGTTCCTTGACGATATAGGCGACATAGGTGCTGTCGACGCCCCCGCTGACGCCGATGACGCAGTCGTATTTCTTGCCCTTGCCGGCCGCCTTGATCTCGGCCACCAGCTCCGCCAGCTTTTCCTTGCGCTGCTCCAGCGGCACGAGGCGCTGCCCGGCAACACGGTCGTAACGGTGGCAGTGGCTGCAGACCCCGTCGGCATCGAAGGTGATGTCCGGGTCCGTGGTATCCATGATGCAGCGCGTACAGGTCTTATGTTGCATAGATTTCGGCGCTGGCATCCAGACGCCGCCCTTCGATGAATTTGAGCAGGAAGTAACCCGTCACGAGCCCGACAAGAATGGAAATGTGCAGGATCGCCGTGATCCCGCCGCCCAGCAACCATGCCATGAGCGCGAACACGAAGTAGCTCGACGCCAGCGAGGCTTCGACATAGCGATGGCGCGACAGGCACACGTCGATGAACCGATAAAGGGCCGCCGTGAGCAGCCCAGCCAGCACCGAGATCGCGAGCACCCCGCTCAATCCGCCCAGCAGCACGCCTTCAGAGAAGATTGTGGCGGTATTATTGTGCCCCGCCATGATGATATTGATCGGATAGCCGGACAAGTAGGTGGTCAGCAGGCCGAAATGGGTGAGGACCCAGTCCAACTGCATGCTGCGATCGATGCCGGTCACCAGCGTGAATACGCGGTCCCCGAAGATCGCGGGCAGCTGCGAGAGATAGCCGGGCAGGTCTTCGCCGCGCAGATGCAGGTCCCATATCTTCCAGGCGACGTCGCCTTGCAGCACCGTCAGCCGGTAGAACAACCGGCCCAGTATGACCATCGGGTCGGACAAGCCGTCAAAGAAACGGTAGCCGAGGGCGATCCCCCCCAGGGCAGCCCCAGACAGGGGAACCAGAAGCCAGCCCGAAACGCGCCAGAAATAGACCACAACTGCCGGCAGAAATGCCAGCACAACCCCGGATTTGAAGCCGAACGACAGCGCAATGAGCGCGACGACAATCGCGGGAACGGCCAGCGGAATCATGGCGTCGTACCATGGCCGCCGCGAATAGATCAGCGCCAGATAGGCGAGTATGGCCGGGGAGTAGTATTTGAGAATGAGGTAACTGAGGGCGCCTGTGTCGCCCAGCGCGCTGCGAAAGTCACCCCGCCCGACGGTGCGCAGGACCACGTTGATTCCACCCGAAACGAACAGGGTGAACAGGGCCATGGCCACCAGGGATGCCGTGGCCAGGATCCAGACGCGATCACTGGGCAGCTGGGCAGCGCGCGCGCGAAGCCAGTCGAACCGAAAGACGCTGAACTCCCGTGTCAGGAGCAACGTGGCCAGGAAAGCGACAATCCCGGCGCAGAAGGCGATGGTGGCGTGATTAGCGTAGCCCTTCTGCATGACCGAGGCGCCGTAGGTACCACCTTCCATCGCCATGACGCCGATCAGCGGCGCTACGAAGCAGAAGGCGACGATATACCGAAACGGCATCAGATCACCGCCTTGAGGTCGCCGCGTGACGGGTAGGTGATCAGTACGGCGCGGTGCGGGCCGTGAAATACGAACATGGCGCCGGCCGCTACTGAATCGGCGCCGCTGGCGACCGCCGCGCCGAAGTCGGCGATCTTGCCCGCGCCGCCGGCAGCGATGAGGGGAACGTTGGCCACCGCCGCGACGCTCCGGATCAGGTCAAGGTCATACCCGGCCATCGTGCCGTCGCGTTCGATGCTGGTCAGCATGATCTCGCCAGCGCCCATGTCCTGCACCTTGCGCGCCCATGTCGCGGGATCCAGCCCGGTGCCCCTGGTTCCCGAATGACTGCGCACTTCATAGCGCCCGAACAGTGTCTTCTTGACGTCGATCGACACCACCACCGCCTGGCTGCCGAACTCACGCGCCGCCGCGGCAATCAGGTCAGGGCTCGCAATGGCGGCCGAGTTGATCACCACCTTCTCGATGCCGATGCCCAGGATACGGCGCATTTGCTCGATGGTGCTGATGCCGCCGCCATAGGCCACGGGCATGAAGCACTCACCGGCAATATCGGCAATCGTGTCGAAGGCAGGCCCCTTGGAAGCTGTCGTGGCGGTGATATCGAGCAGGATGAGTTCATCGACTTCCTTGTCGTTGAATATCTTGATCGCGTTTATGGGGTCGCCGACATACTTGGGTGCCCGGAATGCCGTGGTCTTGACCAGGCCCCCTTCGCGCAGCAGCAAGGTGGGGATGACTCGCGTCTTGAGCATTAGAAACGCTCCGCAAAGTTCTTGAGCAGCCACATCCCGAACCTATGGCTCTTTTCGGGGTGAAACTGACCGGCCACGATATTGTCCCGTGCCACGGCTGCCGCAAAGCTCGTGGCCCCGTAGCGGGCTTCCAGCAGCACATCGGATACACTGTCTGGCTGCACGAAGTAGGAATGCGCGAAGTAGAAGCGGGTCTCTTCTGCCATGTCGGCAGTGACTGCACTCTCCTTGACGGCCGTCACCTCATTCCAACCCATATGCGGCACCCGCAGGGTCGGGTCCGCCTTCTGATCGAAGCGCACGGTTTGGGCCGCAAGCCATCCAAGGCCGGGAAGGTCACCTTCCTCGCTGCCGCGCGTCATAAGGTGCATGCCCAGGCAAACGCCCAGCGTGGGCACGCGTTCCTCGAGCACCTTGCGGGTGAGCAGCGGAATCATGCCGGACTCCGTCAGCTTTCGCATCCCGGCGTCAAAGGAGCCCACGCCGGGAACGATGATCTTGGTGGCATCCTCGAGGTCCCGCGGCGCCGAAGCGATGCGCGAGACCTGGCCGATCTTGCGCAGCATATTGGTCATCGAGCCCAGGTTGCTGGTGCCGTAATCAATGATCGTGATCATGGCGTTTCGATATCCCGCTCCTGCAGCAATTCAAGCATGTTCTGTATATATCCGGGTCCGAAGAAGTAGCTTGATTGCTCCGGCGTGACCACGCCCCAGCGGCGCTCCCTCAACATGATGGCCAGTTGTTCGGGTGACCCTACGAGCGGCGCGACCCCCGTGTCCACCAGTTCGGCCATGCTTGCGTGCCCCGGCAGACCAAGAACCGCCGTCGGCGTTCCGATGCCCAGCGCGTCATAGTGACAGGTCGACGATATGCTCAGGTGCAGGTCGGAAAGGGCGATGATCTCGTGCGTGGGGGGTATCGCGTCACCGGCCATCACGACCAGTCGCGGATCATGCGCGGCGATGGCTTGGTAATTGGCACCATCGCCATCATATCCTGGATGGAGGCGGACCACGAAGCGCACCGGTTCCCGATAGGCGGACAGGAAATCGGTGATGAACCGGTCCACCAGTTCACGGGCAAAACCCTGTGAGGTGAAGGTGACCACAGGTAGCGCGTGGTCTGGCCGAAAGCGGGTCTCCCGCAGGGCTCGTCCGGCGGCAATTGCCGGAGCGCCGGTTACCCGTAACCGTCCCAACCGACCCAGGGCGGTGGCAGACAGGCGGTCGACGTCACGTTGGCCAAACACCGCCAATCGGTCCGGCAGCAACAGGCTGGACGGATCCGCTGCAAGCGCCGATGCCGGAATGGATTCCGGATGATGCACGCCAAAATCGCCGTGCTGGATCTCCACATAGGGAATGCCAAGGGCACGTGACGCGGCGATCAGCGAGTGCAGACCTGTATTTGCCGCCAGTACACTTTCGGGCTTGAAGCGCCGGAGCACGCTTCGATACAGGGCCGCGCGGTATCGAAACACATCGTATTTCCGCTGCACCCGGCGCGGCGTGAAATCAGGCAGGCCCAGGCCTTCGGTGATCGCCTGGGACAGGCGCGTGCTGGAGGACGAGGGCGGCCGCTGTCCCAGAAAACGCCCCATGACGGCGCTGGCCACGACAAGGGCGGTATCGTCAAAGACTGGTTGGCGGTGTGCCCGGCGGCTCGGATTTTCGAATCCAGCAGCATCGATCGAAGAAAACAGAGCGCCGCCAGGCACCGCGTCGATCAGGTCGTCGAAATACACATCGCGATAGGTGCCGTTCCGCCGATCGCGCAGGCCTGAATTGGACGTCTTGCAGATGTAGCGATAGCCCTGTTGGGCCGTCGCAAACTGCCAGGCGGCCCGAGGCAGCGACAGCAGAAGCCGCGAGCGGGGGATCGGTGCGCGCTTGAGCTCCAGATTCTGCAACTGCACCGATGTCTCAAATCGCATCAGCCGCCACAACGACACGCCACCCTCGACGATGGAGAACGCGTCGTAGCGCTGTTCAAACTCCTGGATCCTGGCTGAGATCTCCGGTTCGGCCAGGATGGCCTTGCCGGCCGTCATCCCGCCAAGCCGAAAATATCGGCGACCAGCTTCATCGACTGCAGGGAGTCGTCGATATCGGCCAGCTGAGCCGGCTCCCCGCGCACCGACAGCAGGGCCTGTTCCGCCTGGTAACGTAGACCGGGCTTGTAGGTCTTGTCGTCGTCGCTCAGCTCCAGGGGAATCTGCGCGCGGGTATCGCGCAATTGAACCGCGCCCTGCTCCAGGGGGCGCATTTCTATGCGCTTTGCCGGCGTCGAGACGGACACGGCCCAAGGGCCGGGGCCGTCCCAGATGCCTTCGTAGATCCCGATGTCGCCGCTTGAAAACTCCACCTTCGCGACGACCAGTCCCGGCGCATCCGGGTTCCATGCCACTACGGGGGTTACCGCAACAATGCTGCCGCGGCCGAACACCCGGAAATAATCGATCACGTGGATGGAGTTTGCGAACATGTAGTTCTGCGCCACCAGCTCCGGCTGTCCGTGATGAATGCGGGCCGCAACCTGGTCCTGCTGGTCCAGCACCTTGATGAATCGCTTGCCGTCGGCGTCCGAAAGCTGCGCAAGGGCGGAACGCGTACTGGAATAGGCGCGCCGGTTGAATGCGACATGGACCGTCGCGCCCCCCGATCGCGCCGCGTCCCGGATGCGCTGAGCATCGGGAAGGTTGTACCCGGCCGGCTTTTCCAGCAGGACCTGCCAGGGATGCGCGAAGCACTGTCCGGCAATCTCTGCCATTGCCAGTTCCGGCACGCTCACCACGACCAGGTCGGCCTTGGTCTTTTCATACAGGTCGTCCACCGACGAGGCCACAATGGCGCGATGCGGCGCAGCAAGCGGCGCTGCGCGATCGGCCGAACGGCTGAAGATACCGGCTATCGTCACGTCCGGCAGGCTGGCAAAGGCCTTGATGTGCTCGGTGGTCATATAGCCCGCACCGACGAACGCCACTTTGATATTGGTCACTGTTTGCTCCAAGACGCTAGAACGCGGGCAGGGGTAGGGATGCGTGCGCGGTTTACCTTGATTGTGCGGTGTCCTGCAACGGGCTGGTGACGATCACCTGGCATGCGCGCTCGGTTGCAGGCCCCAGGGCATTGGATGAGCGCGGGAGGCCAGCCACCATGTACCCAGAAACTGCAGCAGCTGTGCACACATGAAGGCTTGCGCTGCCCCCTCCAGACCTCGCGTCGTCAGCAGGATATAGGACAGGCCGACATTGAGCAGCCCGCAGGTCAGTGACACCGCCGCAAGCCTGCCGGTCTTACCGGCGAAGAAGACATAGTTCGTGACCAGAAGGTACATGCCCCCAAAGGCTTGCCCGATAGTGACATAGATGATGACCGGCCCCGCCGAGCGAAACTCCTCGCCAACCAGGACGGACAGCAGGGCGGGTGCCGCCAGCCCCATAGCCACGCCCAACAACAAGAGCATGCCAAAGCCGAGATAGGTCAGGCGAACGACCGCCAGGTCCAGGTTGGGATCATTTTGCTTGAGCGATCGCATCAGCCAGGGGGCAAAGGCGCGATTGCCGGCATCGGTGACCAGGTTCAGCACCAGGCCGATCTGGATGGCGACCAGGTATATGCCGGCACTGCCGACATCGAGGATATTGCTGATCATGAAGCGGTCGACGGAGGCAATAAGCAACCCGCCTATTGCATGGGGCACCAAGGGCAGTCCGAACCTGAGTGCCTGCCGGGCATAGTCCCGCGTTCCTGGCAACCGCAGCCACCCCCCGGATCGCATCATCGCCAGGGCCAGCAACGCCGCTGCGGCCGCGGCTAGGGTCACGCCGGCCGCCCGCCCCTGCCACGCCAGACCCAAGCTCAGCACCAGGACCAGCGACAGCCCTAGGTCCAACGTCGCCTGCGTCAGCCGCAGGGCGCCGAAGCGGATCGGCTGCCCCGCCGACTGAAAGATGGCCAGTTGTGACTGGACGACGAAGTTGGCGCCCGACACGGCCACCGCGATAAGCAGCCATGGCCCAGGCAGCTTGGTGAAGGTCTCAAGGAGGGGCAATGTGATGAGTACGACGGCCAGCACCAACAGCAGGCTGCCTGCCAGCACCGCCAGGCAGGAGCCCACGAAACGCGGAAAATCTATGGTTTCCCGGTCGAAGAAGCGCACGCCAATTGCGCCATGCACACTCAGCCCGGCCAAGGCGCCAAGGAGTTGCACCACGACGCCGAACATGGCTATGCGGCCATAGTCCTCGGGCGACAGGACGCGCGTGAAGAGCGGCAGCAACAACAGGGGTATTGCCGCCGTCAGCATGTTGGCGACCACATAGATCAGTGCGGGACCAAGAATGGTCCGCGCGCCGCTCATGAGGCGAAGAAATCCCGGACGGCCGAGCAGACCTCATCGACCTGGTCCATGTCGAGATGCTCGCCGATGGGCAGGCTGAGCACCTCGGCACCCATGCGGGCCGCAAAGAAGTCTACCTGCGCCTGGGGGTGGCTGGCATAGGCAGCCAGCCGGGGCAGCGCGACCGGATAATGCACGCCCGTCTCGATCCCTCTCGCCTTGAGGTGATTTGCCAGGGCATCCCGCTGTGCGGTTCGCACCACATAGAGGTGATAGGCATGCCTGGCCCGGTTGCCGCGGTGCGGCAGCGTCAGGCCGGGAATGCCAGAGAGGCGGTCTGCATAGCGGTCGGCCACGGCGATGCGCCGCTCGATCCAGCCGTCGAGGTGGGGCAGCTTTGTGGACAATATGGCGGCCTGCAATCCGTCGAGGCGCGAGTTGCGGCCTTCAAACTCATGGTCGTACTTGGCCACCCGACCGTGATTGGCAATCATGCGTGCGCGCCTGGCAAGCGCCTCATCCCCGCAGGTGATGGCGCCGGCGTCGCCATATGCGCCGAGATTTTTACCCGGATAGAAGCTGAAGGTGCCAAAATCGCCGATCGTACCGACGGTTTGCCCGTCGATAACAGCGCCATGGGCCTGTGCGCTATCCTCGATGACCTTGAGGTTGTGCTCGCGCGCAATCGTCATCAGCGCCGGCATGTCGCAGGGATGGCCATAGAGATGCACCGGTATGATGGCGCTGGTCCTGTCCGTAATAAGCTGGCGCACGGATTCGGGGTCCAGCACGTAGGTATCCTGGTCCACATCGGCGAACACGACCTTCAGGCCAGAGCGTCCCACAGCCTCCGATGTCGCGATGAAGCTGTTGGCGGGCAGGATGACCTCTGATCCCGCTGGCAGCGCCAGGGCTTCAAGGGCGATTTCGAGGGCATCGGTGCCATTGCCCACGCCGATACAGTAAGGTGATCCCACCCAGGCTCCGAAGCTGGCTTCGAAATTCCGCACGGCCGGGCCACCGATAAAGGCCGAAGTGGCAATCACCTCGGCGATGGCGGCGTCCATCTCGTCCTTGATTGAAAGGTATTGGGCATGCAGGTCGAGGAATTTGATCAAGTTAGCGCCCTCAGCTTTCGCGCGGGGTTGCCCGCATAGATTCCGGGTTCTTTGATGTCGCGCGTGACGACGGCGCCCGCACCGATAACGACGCCGCTGCAGATGGATACCGGCATGATGGTTGCGTTACTGCCGATGGACACGCCGTCGCCGATATTTGTCGATCGCCACTTGGACCGGTCGCCCCGAGCGGGTCCGCCCGATGCAAAGGTGTCGTTGATGAACATGACGCCATGGCCAACAAAGCAATCGGTGCCGATCGTCACGAACTCGCAAATGAAGCTGTGCGACTGGACGCGGGTGCGGGCCCCAATGCTCACCTGCTTCTGTATTTCGACGAAGGGGCCCACGAAAACATCGTCTCCGAGCACGCAGCCATAAAGATTGGCAGGCTCGGTGATCGTGACACCCGTGCCCATTGTGACGTCGACGATGCCGACCTGGCGCAAGGTACCGGTCATCAGTCGCGACGGCCCAGGCGCGTTGAGTGGCGCACGGCGCCGACACGCACCTCTTTGCCGGTCTCGATCGATTCGTAGATGGCGTTGATGAGTTCGAGGCTCTTTCGGCCCTCATGGCCGTCCACCGAAGGCGGCACGCCATGCCGCAGGCAGGATACGATGTGGTCGTAATAGGCTTGGTGACCAAAACCGTAGACGTTTGGGGGATTGACCGAAAAACGGGTCATCACCTCCTCGTCGTCTGGCTGCGGGTCGACAAAGTTCCACACCTTCATCTGATTGACTGCAAAGCCGCCGATCTCGACCGATCCAGTCTCGCCCAGGATGGAAATCGATCCCTCGAGATCCTTCGGACGAATAGCGGTCGTGGCCTCGATGACGCCAAGGGCCCCGTTCTTGAACCGCAGCACGACAACGGCGGTGTCCTCAGTCTCTATCTTGGCCAGCGCCCTGGTTGAATGCGCGAACACGCTCTCCACCGGCCCCATCATCCATTCAAGCAGATCGACGTGGTGACTGGCCTGGTTGGTCAGTACGCCGCCGTCGAGAGCCCAGGTTCCCCGCCAGGGATCCTGGTCGTAGTAGCGCTGGTCCCTGCTCCAGCGCACCCTGACGGTCCCCATCGTCAGCTTGCCAAAGCGGTTCTGGTCCACAGCCTCGCGCAGCTTGACCACGGGTACGTTGAAGCGGTTCTGCTTGACCACGAACAACTGGATCCCGGCATCGGTGCATGCGGCGATCATGGCGTCGGCGCTCTCCAGCGTGAGCGCCATCGGCTTCTCGACCACAATGTGCCGGCCATAAGGGGCCAGCGCCACGACATGTTCCGCGTGGTGCCCGCTCTCGGTAAGCACGACCACGACATCGCAGTCGACGGTCCGCATCATGTCGTGGAAGTCGGCAAACGCCGGTACGCCAAACTGGGACGAGATCGCCTCGGCCTTGGCGAGGTTGATGTCGCACACGGCGACGAGCTTCGCGCCCTCAATGGCGCCATTGCCCAGCAATTCGGAATGGCGTTTTGCGATGCGACCGCAGCCCACCAACGAGAATCGTAACATGATCAGCTTCTGAACCTTTGGGAACGCCTCCTTATTGTCGGATGAGTTGCCAAGGTCAACCATTGCGTGTCCAAATCCGCCGAGAGGCGGGGCTCCTGGCCGGCTCGGCCCCCTCGGGCGTGGCGGCAAGCGGGAGCCTGGAGCCGGTCTCTTTGGGGCCTGTCGAGGTGTCCTTGGGACACAAAGTGGGCGCCAGCAACATGATACGTAGGATGCCTACGTCTCCACACGACTTGTTGACCGCCGCCGCCCCCGTTATGGTCACGCTGCGAGTCCGGATTAACGAGGTGTTAATCGGCCGGGCCGAGGGTGTTTGCGACCTGGGAGTTTTCGTTGGCCGCCATTGCTTCTGTTGTCCGTCCATCCGATCCGTACACGAACGCCCTGCTGGGTGATTACAAATGGGCATCGGGGAACCTGACTTATAGCTTCCCGACAAGCTCCGCGGCTTACAACTCGCCCTACTACCAGAACGAGCCAAATAGCATCTTGGCGCTGAATGCGACGCAGCAGAATGCTGCTGAGGCGGCATTCGCCAACTACGCGGCTGTCGCCAACGTCACCTTCACTGAACTGACGGGCGGCGACGTCGCCAACGCCACCTTGCGGCTTGCCATGTCGAATGCTCCAGGCACGGCGTGGGCCTACTTTCCCAATACGATAGCCGAGGGTGGTGACGCCTGGTTCAACAAGTCGGACTACAACAATCCCATCAAGGGCAACTACGCCTACGCCACCTTCATCCACGAAATCGGCCACGCGCTGGGGCTCGATCATCCCCACCAGAACGGCATGCCCTACGACCGCGATTCCATGGAATACTCCGTGATGACCTACCGGTCCTATATCGGAGCATCGACGACCAGCGGCTATACCAACGAGACGTGGGGATATGCGCAGTCGCTGATGATGTATGACATCGCTGCAGTGCAGCAGATGTACGGCGCCAATTTCTCCACCAACAACGGCAACACGACCTATTCCTGGAGCCCGACCACCGGCGAGTTGTCGGTCAACGGCGTCGGCCAGGGGCCTGCGGGCGGCAACAAGATATTCCAGACGGTCTGGGATGGTGGTGGGAACGACACCTATGACTTTTCCAACTACACCACCAATCTGACTGTCGACCTGCGGCCTGGCGCGTGGACCACGACCTCGAGCGCGCAACTGGCAAACCTCCACTACACTGGCAGCCAGGTCGCCGAGGGCAACATCGCCAACGCGCTCCAATACAATGGTGATCCAAGTTCGCTGATTGAAAACGCGATCGGTGGCAGCGGGCACGACACGATCATCGGCAATGCCGCTGCCAACTTGCTACGCGGAAATAGCGGCAACGACAGCCTCTTTGGCATGGAGGGAAATGATTTCTTCTTCAGCGAGGACGGAAGCGATCATATGGACGGCGGCTCCGGCCTCGACTATGTGGATTACAGCGGCGTAGCCACGGCCATGACGGTTTCGCTGCACTATGCCGGCTGGAATACTGGCGTCGCGGCTGGCGACAGCTATGCCGGCATCGAAGGCCTGCTCCTGGGATCGGCCAGCGACGTGGCCTATGGCGATGCCGCCAGCAACTACATCTACAGCGGCAGCGGACACGACACCGTCTTTGGCTTTGGCGAACAGGACTTTCTGTTTGGCCAGGATGGCGACGACAACCTGATGGGCGACGACGGCCATGATCATCTGTTTGGCGGGTTGGGCGCCGACCTGCTCCAGGGTGGCAGTGGCTTTGACTACGTGCGCTACGACGATGCCAACTATGCCGATTTCATAATCGCCCTGGGCGGTCAGGTGGCCAATACGGGTGCTGCTGCGGGCGATACGTTTATCGGTATCGAGAGCTTTGTGCTCGGCTCAGGCAGCGATGTCGCTTATGGCAATACCGGGGACAATTACATCTATGGGCGCGGCGGCAACGACACGCTCTACGGCATGGAAGGCCATGACACCCTGTTCGGTGAGGCCGGCAGGGACCGCTTCATCTTCGACACCCAGATCAATGCAGCCAATTCCGACGTGATCGGCGATTTCGTCTCGGGATACGATAGTCTCGGCTTGGCCCATTACTTCTTTGGCGGCGCCGACGCGGGCGGCGGAGAAGTGAGGTTCTTCCAGGGCGTCGGAATTACCGGCGCCGCAGTACACGCCTATCTAGGCGCGATGCTGTTCGATACGCTTACCTCCGTCTTGTCATTTGACGCCGATGGCGCGGGGGCGGGAGAGGCAGTCACGATTGCCACGCTCACCGGCGTCAACCACCTCACTGGGTCCGACTTCTTTTTCGTGTGAGTGGTGACGGAGCGGCCGGTGCGAAGCCCGGACTTCCGTTGAGGGCCGGTCGGTGCGCAAAGCACAGTTCGTCAGCGCCTAGGAGTCCGAAGTGTCAGAATGGATCGACTTTTCGCGCTGGGAGGAATGCACCACCATGCAGCGTCCCGGTTACGTGTTTGAGGTGGTCAATTCTGAGGCGCAAAGTCTGCTAACAACGTGCACCCTCGTTCTGCCCATACCTTTTGACTGGTCGTCGCCCCCCGCGAAATTTCGTCTGGTGCCGGAGCTGGCGCCTCGGCACTCGACACCAATGCCGCCCGCCGGGCAATCCTGAGCGTGCCGCGCTCCTGTTGATCGCCCGAGATGGCAAGCGCGGGTGGGCGGACCTGTCGCCCCCATATGCATAACCCATGGCTCTCGATCAGCGGATGCTGTTAGCTTGGCGCAGTGTCCCCACTGCACCCAGAGTCCACCCCATGAACGCCATCGACCTTCACGACCAGATCGCCGTCATCACCGGCGGGGCGCAGGGGATCGGGTTTGCCATTGCCCGGCGGTTGATTGCCTCGGGTGCGCGGGTGAGCCTTTGGGACACGAATGCCGAGGCATTGGCGTTGGCGCTGGACAATCTGGGGCCCGCGGCCTCCAGCAAGCTGGTGGATATAACTGATCTGGCCGGACTGCAGCGTGTGCATGGCGAGGTCGAGGCCGAAGTGGGCCCGGTGTCGATCCTGGTTAATTCGGCCGGCGTGGCCGGGCAAAATGCCTCGCTGGAGGATTATGATCCGGATGAATGGCGGCGGGTGGTCGAGATCAATCTCAACGGCACGTTCTACGTCAACAAGGTGGTGATCCCGTCGATGAAGGCGCGCAACTACGGGCGCATCGTCAACATCTCCTCGGTGGCGGGGAAGGAGGGCAATCCCAACCTCTCGGCCTATTCGGCGGCCAAGGCGGGCGTCATTGGCCTGACCAAGTCCCTGGGCAAGGAACTGGCCAAGTTCGACATCGCGGTCAATGCCATCACGCCGGCGACTGCCAAGACGCGCATTCTCGATACGCTGACCAAGGAATTCATCGACTACATGCTGGTGCGCATTCCGCGCGGCCGCTTCCTCGAGGTGGATGAGGCGGCGGCGATGGTCGCCTGGTTGGTTAGCAAGGAAAACAGCTTCACCACCGCCAGCGTCTTCGACCTGTCGGGCGGTCGCACAACCTACTGACCCCCGTAGTGACGCCGAGGCGGCTTCTGTGGGGCAACACCGACGGTTCCCTTGCAGGTTGATGACGATTGCCCGACAGTTCGCTGACGCTTGAATGACCCGGCCCCGGTCGCCAAACTGTCATCAAATTCGGCTAGCGCAGGGCGATCGCGCAGCCTCACGAACTTAGAAACGGCCCTTCCATGAACACCATCGCCCTTGGGGAACTCGTCCTGACCAATGCCCGGATGGTCCTGGCCAATGAGGTAGTGGAAGGCTCCTTGCGCGTGGATGGGGGCATCATCACCGATATCGGCGCCCCCAGCCGCATGGGCACCGATCTGGACGGGGACTATCTGATCCCGGGCCTGGTCGAGCTGCATACCGATCATCTCGAGACCCACTATGCGCCGCGCCCCCGGGTGCGCTGGAACCCCGTCGCGGCCGTGCAGGCGCATGACGCCCAGATCGCGGCCTCGGGCATAACCACCGTCTTCGACGCCATCCGCGTCGGCCTCGACGAGCATTCCGACATGGGTGCCACCGAGATGCAGACCCTCGCCAATGCCATCGCCGCCGGCACCAAGGCGGGGCGGCTGCGCGCCGAGCACCATATCCATCTGCGTTGCGAGGTCTCGGCGCCCGATTGTCTTGAGAGCTTTCTCATGCTCAAGGACGATCCGCAGGTGCGCCTGGCATCGCTGATGGACCACGCACCCGGCCAGCGGCAGTTCGCCAGCATGGACGCCTACAAGACCTATTATCAGGGCAAGCTCAAGATGAGCGACGCCGCGCTGGAGGATTTCACCCAGCGTCGCAACGCCGAATCGGTGGCCTATGCCGGCCCGCACCGTCGCGCCATTGCGGCGGCCTGCCACGATCTCGGCATTGTGCTGGCCAGCCATGACGACGCGACCCGCGACCATGTCGAGGAAGCCGTGGCCCTGGGCACCGAAGTCGCCGAGTTCCCCACCACCATGGAGGCCGCCAGGGCTTCCCGCCAGGCCGGCATGGCCATCCTGATGGGCGGCCCCAATGTGGTGCGCGGCGGATCCCATTCCGGCAATGTGTCGGCGCGGGCGCTGGCCGAGGCCGACCTGCTCGACATCCTGTCCTCGGACTACATTCCCTTCTCCATGCTGCAATCGGCGTTCTCGCTGGCCGACAATGTGGAGGGGATCAGCCTGTCCAGGGCGATCCAGCTGGTCACCAAGCGCCCCGCCGAGGCGGCGGGCCTTGCGGACCGCGGCGAGATCGCCGTCGGCAAGCGCGCCGATTTCGTGCATGTTCGGGTCGAGGACGGCATTCCCATCGTGCTCACGGTGTGGCGCCAGGGCCGGCGGGTGATATGAGCGGAACCTTCGTCGCGGTCGTCGGCGCAAGCGGCGTCGGCAAGGACAGCCTGATCGGCTTTGCCCGCGCTCGGCTGGCGGCAAGCGGACGCGTTGTCTTCGTTCGCCGGGTGGTGACCCGGTCCGCCGATGCCGGCAGCGAAGATCATGACAGCTTGGACGAAGCAGCCTTTGCCCAGGCTGAGGCATCCGGACAGTTTGCGCTGAGCTGGGCGGCGCATGGCCTGCGCTATGGCCTGCCGATTGCGCTGGAGGCCGATCTGGGGGCCGGACGGGTGGTGGTGGCAAACCTGTCGCGCGCCGTGATCCCCGCCCTGATGGCGCGCTATCCGGAGGCGCTGGTGGTTTCGGTGACGGCGGATCGGGACATCATCGCCAGGCGGCTGGCCGGCCGCGGGCGGGAAACCGCGGAATCCATCCAGCGGCGACTCGATCGCAGCGTGAGCGAACGTCTGCCCGCCAGCAAGGTGCAGATCGACAATTCCGGCGCATTGGACGTGGCGGGGTCGCAGTTCACCCGACTGCTGCAGGATGCCGCCGGATTGACCGAGCGAGCCTAGACCACCAGCTCCATCCGCTCCGCCGGGAAGCGGCTGAGGGCATAGGAGATCGGGGTTCCCTCGGCATCCACGTCGATAGCCTCCGACACCAGCAGGATCGCCCCGGGCGCCAGGTCCAGCAGCTTGGTTTCCTCCACATCGGCGTGGCGCGCCGAAATGCGGGTGCTCGAACGGACATAGTCGGCAATGCCGTAGCTGGCAAAGACTGCAGTGAACGAGCGCCGTTCGATGACTCTCTGGGCAAAATCGGCAAAGCGGCGATAGGGCAGCCAGGTCGTGGCGCGTGACAGCGGCCGGCCATCGGCCGAGGAGACGCCCTCGATGCGGACCACCTTGGTGCCAGGCTTGATACCCAGGGCCGCAGCAACCGTAGCGCTCGCATTCTCGATGCGATCGCCCAGATGCTGGGTGGCGAGCGCGCGCGCCTGGCCCGCGAGGCCCTCCGAAAAGCGCGTGCGTTTGCCGATAGGATAGCTGAGCCTGCGGGCGCTTCGGACGAAGGTGCCGCGACCCTGTTCCGCACCGACAACGCCCTCATCGGCCAGCACGGCGAGCGCCCGTCGCACGGTGTGGCGGTTGGCGGAAAACCGTTCTGCCAGAAGGGCTTCCGTCGGCAGCCGGTCGCCTTCCGCAAGCTTGCCGCCAACGATATCGAGGCGGATGGCATCGGCAATCTGGCGCCAGAGGGCTATGCCCCGGGCCACATCTCGTGTGATTGTCATTGCTTTTTCACATAGGGGGCGTAGGAGCGGACTCAGGACATAAGTTGTCTAGTGTATTAGACAAATAGAGGCAAGCATGCAGACTGCATCCTCCATCGACGTCAGGGCGCGAAAGGCCGTACTGGACACTCTGGCGGCGGCCCCGGCCAAGGCCCTCGCCGAACTCTGGGACCGCTGGGCCGACAAGCCCGGCCACACCAGGGTGCGCGGTCCCGAAATTGGGCTCGTGATGATCCGTGGTCGCGCCGGCGGCGGTGGCGCTCCGTTCAATCTGGGCGAGGCCACGGTCAGCCGGGCCAGCGTCCGCATTGTAACCGGCGAAGTGGGGCACGGGTATAGTCTGGGCCGCGACATGGCCAAAGCCGAGGTCATCGCCATCATCGATGCCATGTGGCAGCGCGATCCTGATCGGGTCGAGGCCGAAATCATCCAGCCACTCCAGGCACTTGCCGCAGCTGCCGACCAGAAACGCCGCGACGAGTCGGCGGCGACCAGGGTCGACTTCTTCACCATGGTACGGGGAGACAACTAAGATGGACCTTGGTCTCGACGGCGGATTCGCCGATCCCGTACTGCAGTCGCAGACGGCCTTTCGCGCCATCATGGATGCGCTGGCCAATCCCGGCGCGGTGCAAAGGCTGGTCGCGCCGGGTTCGCCGACCAGCAGCATCCCCCCCGAATTGGTGAGCACATTGCTAACCTTGAGCGATCACGACACCAGCATCTGGCTGGACGATTCACTGCGGGCTGACAGCGCGGTCCTCCAATTCGTCAGCTTTCACACCGGCGCCCCCGTGGTGCGCGAGCCGGGCAGGGCGGCCTTCGCCTTTGCAGCCGGTGCCGAACACCTGCCGCGCTTCGACCAGTTCAATCTCGGCACCCAGGAATACCCCGATCGCTCGACCACCATCGTCCTGGCGGTGCCCGCACTGACCGGCGGCCCGGACCTGATCATCCGCGGTCCCGGCATCAAGGACCATGGCCGTATCAGCCCGGTTGGCTTGCCCGAGGATTTCATCGGCCAGTGGTCGGCCAATCGCGAACTGTTCCCGCGCGGCATTGACCTCCTGCTGGTGGCCGAAGGGGCCGTGCTGGGCCTGCCGCGCTCGACGCGCATAGCGGAAGGACACTGATATGTATGTAGCCGTCAAAGGCGGTGAGGCCGCCATTGCCAATGCCCATGCCCTCCTCGCCGACCGTCGCCGTGGCGACCGCACGGTGCCGGCCTTGCGCCTCGACCAGATCGTCGAACAACTCGGCCTGGCGGTCGATCGCACCATGGGCGAAGGCTCGCTCTATGACAAGGAACTGGCGGCCCTTGCGCTGCTGCAGGCCCGCGGCGACCTGATCGAGGCGATCTTCCTGGTGCGCGCCTATCGCACGACACTGCCGCGCTTCGGCTATTCCAGCCCGGTCGATACCGGCGCCATGCTGATCGAGCGACGCATTTCGGCGACGTTCAAGGACCTTCCCGGCGGCCAGATGCTGGGGCCGACTTTCGACTACACGCACCGCCTGCTCGACCCGGGCATCGTCACCGGCGACGTTGCGGCGCCGCTGCTGCGCGAGGCCGACGCCGAACCGGCGCCGCGCGTCACCGACCTGCTGGGCCGGCAGGGCCTGATGGAGCCCGATGGCGAGACCGATCCGGAGCGCGAGGTCGGCGACCTGACCCGCGAACCGCTGGATTTCCCGCTCGACCGTGACCTGCGTCTCCAGGCCCTAGCGCGCGGGGACGAAGGCTTCCTGCTCGCACTCGGCTATTCCACCCAGCGCGGCTATGGGCGAAGCCACCCGTTTGTCGGCGAAATCCGCATCGGCGAAGTTGAGGTGGAATTCGACGTCCCCGAACTCGGCTTCGCGGTCAGCCTCGGTCGCATCCGCGTCACCGAGTGCCAGATGGTCAACCAGTTCAAGGGCTCGGCCAAGGTGCCGCCGCAGTTCACCCGCGGCTATGGCCTGGTCTTCGGCCAGGCCGAGCGCAAGGCCATGGCCATGTCGCTGGTCGACCGGGCGCTGCGCGCGCGCGAATTCGGCGAGGACATCGTGGCGCCAGCGCAGGACGAGGAATTCGTCATTTCGCACTCCGACAACGTGCAGGCGACAGGGTTTGTGGAGCACCTGAAGCTGCCCCACTACGTGGATTTCCAGGCCGAGCTCGACCTGATCCGGCGCATGCGGGCCGAGCACGAGGCGAGTGAGATGAAGGAGGCGGCGGAATGATGCGGCTGGATTCCCCTTCATCGTCCTTCCACCCGCCGCGTGACGATCTGGGGGCGGGTGAGATCGTGCACCTCTTCATCCGCTGGGAGCAGACACCATGACCACCCTGCCGCAATACAACTTTGCCTATCTCGACGAGCAGACCAAGCGGATGATCCGGCGGGCCATTCTCAAGGCCATCGCCATTCCCGGCTATCAGGTGCCGTTCAGCTCCCGCGAAATGCCCATGCCCTATGGCTGGGGCACGGGTGGGGTGCAGGTGACGGCCTCGATCATCGGCCCGGACGACGTGCTCAAGGTCATCGACCAGGGGGCCGACGACACCACCAATGCGGTGTCGATCCGCGCCTTCTTCGCCAAGGTGGCGCAGGTGGAAACGACCACGCACACGTCAGACGCCACCATCATCCAGACTCGCCATCGCATTCCCGAAAAGGCGCTGAGCAAGGGGCAGGTCCTGGTCTATCAGGTGCCGATTCCCGAGCCGCTTCGCTTTCTCGAACCGCGCGAGACCGAGACGCGCAAGATGCACGCGCTCGAGGAATACGGGCTGATGCATGTCAAGCTCTACGAGGACATCGCCCGCCACGGCCGCATCGCCACCACCTATGCCTATCCGGTCAAGGTCGAGGGCCGCTATGTGATGGACCCCAGCCCGACGCCGAAATTCGACAATCCCAAGATGCATATGAGCGAGGCGCTGCAATTGTTCGGCGCCGGGCGCGAGCACCGCATCTATGCCGTGCCGCCCCATACCGAAGTGGTGAGCCTCGACTTCGAGGACCACCCCTTTGCTATCCAGCATTTCGAGCAGCCCTGCGCCCTCTGCGGTGCCGAACAGGTCTATCTCGACGAGGTCATCCTCGATGACCGGGGCGGGCATATGTATGTCTGCTCGGACACCGACCATTGCGAGGAACGGCGCGCGGCCGGGCATGTCGGCGACCTGGGCGTGAAAGAGGCGGCGGAATGATGCTCTCGTCCCAATCACCGCGCGTCACCCTCGGGCCTGACCCAAGGGCTCTGTACTTAACGGACGCTCAGCAAGTGAAGAGCCCTCGGGTCAAGCCCGAGGGTGACGATCGAGCTTGGGTCGACGCTGGCACTCGAACACGCGAATCCATGGAGCAGCGCCATGTCTGAACCCCTTCTCCGCGTCGACAACCTGACCAAATATTACGGCAGCCGCCTCGGCTGTGCCGATGTAAGTTTCGAGCTTTGGCCCGGCGAAGTGCTGGCCATTGTGGGGGAATCCGGCTCGGGCAAGACCACGTTGCTGAACTCCCTGTCAGCCACGCTGGAGCCGAGCTCGGGCCGGACCCTCTACCGCATGCGCGATGGGCAATGGCGCAACATCTATGAGCTGAGTGAGGCGGAACGCCGCTTCCTCGTCCGCACCGACTGGGGCTTCGTGCACCAGAACCCGGCCGATGGGCTGCGCATGACCGTATCGGCCGGCGCCAATGTCGGCGAGCGGCTGATGGCGGTGGGCGACCGGCATTATGGCCGCATCCGCGAGACCGCGCTCGACTGGCTGGGGCGCGTGGAAATCGCGGCGGACCGCATCGACGACCAGCCGCGCGCCTTCTCCGGCGGCATGCGCCAGCGCCTGCAGATTGCCCGCAACCTCGTCACCGGCCCGCGCCTCGTCTTCATGGATGAGCCGACTGGCGGCCTCGATGTGTCCGTGCAAGCCCGCCTGCTCGACCTGTTGCGCGGGCTGGTGGGCGAACTCGGGCTGGCGGCCATCGTGGTGACCCACGACCTCGCCGTAGCCCGGCTCCTGAGCCACCGGATGATGGTGATGAAGGATGGCTATGTCATCGAGGCCGGTCTGACCGACCGCGTGCTGGATGATCCGCGCGAGCCCTATACGCAGCTCCTCGTTTCCTCGTTTTTGCAGGTGTGACCATGGCGGCACTCTCCGTCCAAAACCTCGCCAAGACCTTCACCATGCATCTGCGTGACGGCGTAATCCTCCCCGTGGTGGAGAATGTGAATTTCGAGGTCCACTCGGGCGAATGCGTCGTGCTCGGCGGACCATCGGGGGCGGGCAAGTCTTCCATCCTCAAGATGGTCTATGGCAATTATGGCGTCGATGCGGGTTCCATCACCCTGCAGCATCACGGCGAGGCAGTCGATCTGGCCACCGCCGATCCGCGTACGGTACTCACCTTGCGGCGCGACTCTATCGGCTATGTCAGCCAGTTCCTCCGCACCGTGCCGCGCGTCTCGGCACTCGACGTGGTGGCTGAACCGCTGCTGATCCGCGGCAAGGACCGGGCTGAAAGCCAGCAAACCGCAAGAAATCTCCTGGCACGCCTGAACCTGCCCGAGCGGCTGTGGAGCCTGCCGCCGGCGACCTTTTCGGGCGGCGAACAGCAGCGCGTAAACATCGCCCGCGGCTTCATCACCGAGCATCCGGTGCTGCTGCTCGATGAGCCCACCGCCTCGCTCGACGCCACAAACCGTGCTGTCGTCGTCGCCATGATATCAGAGAAGAAGGCGTCCGGCGTGGCCCTGCTGGGTATCTTCCACGACGAGGAGGTGCGGGCGCAGGTCGCCGATCGCATCGTCGATGTCACGGCCTTTGCCCCGAGGATCGCCGCATGAAATCCCTTGGCCCCGAGCCCTCCATCCATCCCACCGCCAAGGTCCGGGAATCGATCCTCGGCCGCTATACCGAGGTCGGCGCCGGCTGCGCGGTGTCGCATTCCACGCTGGGCGACTATTCCTACTGCGTCAGCAATACCCAGATCGCCTATTCCACCATCGGCAAGTTCGCCAACATCGCCGCCCATGTTCGCATCTATGCCAGCATGCATCCGATGGGCCGCGCCTCGTTGCACCATTTCACATACCGCTCCGCCCAGTATTTCGAGGGTGAAGAGGACGATCAAAGCTTTTTCGATTGGCGTGAAAGCACGCCCATCAGCATCGGCCACGATACCTGGATCGGGCACGGCGCGGTCATCATGCCCGGCGTGACGATCGGCAATGGCGCCATCATCGGGTCGAACGCCGTGGTGACCAAGGATGTGGCCGACTTCGCCATTGCTGTCGGCGTGCCGGCCAGGACGATCCGCCAGCGCTTCAGCGACGATGTGGCGAGCCGCCTCGACGCCCTGGCCTGGTGGGACTGGAGCCACGACAGGCTGCACCAGGCGCTGCCCGATTTCCGCAAGCTGGGGATCGAGGCGTTCCTTGAGAAGTACGAGTAGGCTGCCGCCTACGGCATCAGTTGGCCGCCATTGACCTCGATGACCTGGCCGATGATGTAGCTGGAGAGGCTCTCGGAGGCGAGGAACAGGTAGGCGCCCACGCATTCCTCCGGCGTACCCACGCGGCCCATCGGCACGGTGGCGACATTGGCCTTGAGCTGCGCCTCGGTGGAATAGCGCTCGTGAAAGGGCGTGTCGATGACGCCGGGTGCGACGGCGTTGACGCGGATGCCGAAGCCGACCAGTTCCTTGGCCATGCCGCGGGTGATGTTGCTGACCAGCGCCTTGGACGAGCCATAGAGCCCCGCGCCATTGCTGGCGCCATTGCGGGCGGCGATCGAGCTGGTGTTGATGATAAACCCGCCCTGGCGCTTGAGATGGGGGATGGCGGCGCGTGACGCGGCAATCACCGAGCGGCCGTTGAGGTCCATGACCTTGTCGTAATAGGCGTCGTCCATATCGGCATAGGCCATGCGGCCGACCATGCCTCCCGCATTGTTGACCAGCCCGTCCAGCCGGCCGAAGGCAGCGGCGGTATCTTCCACGGCGCGGGCAATTTCGCCCGAGCGCGAGGCATCGGCGCGGACGAGGAAGGCCTGGCCGCCCGCATCCTTGACGGCGCTCGCTACAGCCTCGGCGGCGTCCTTGCTGGAATTGTAATGCACGCCGACCATGGCGCCCTGGGCGCCCAGCGCCTTGGCTAGAGCCGCGCCGATGCCGGTGGAGGCGCCGGTGACCAGCACAGCCTTGCCGGCGAGATCGGGGATGGTGAGCTGGGTCATGTTGGCCTCGCTTGGTGATGGACCTGCGAAGTGATAGGAGGCTGTTAGCGCTAATACAAGGGACCGGCATGGGCAGACCGATCGTTCGGCTGAAGGATATCGCGGACAAGACCGGGTTTTCGGTGAACACCGTGTCGCTGGCTTTGCGCGACAGCCCGCGCATCCCCCAGGATACCCGGCTGATGATCCAGCAGGCGGCAGAAGCGCTGAACTACCTGCCCAACCACATCGCCAAATCGCTGGTGAGCCGCGAGACGAGGACCATCGGCCTGGTGCTGACCTCGATCACCAATCCCATCCTGACGCGGGTGGCCCAGGCCATCGAATTGCGGCTGGCCGAACGCGGCTACCTGACCCTCTTTGCGACCTCCAATGGTGATCATCAGGACGAAAAGAAGGTCATCGAGATGTTCCGCTCGCGCCAGGTGGACGGCATGCTGATCTATCCGCGCGGCCATCGCGAGCTGGACCATATCCGCCGGCTGCGCCTCGCCGGTTACCCGGTCGTGCTGCTGGTGGGTGATACCGATGCTGAAGTCGACGTGGTGAGCATGGATGCGAGGCTGGGCGGCTACAAGGCGGTGCGGCACCTGATCGAGCGCGGCCATAGCCGCATCGGCCTGATCGATGGCGGGCAGCAGCGCGGCAATCTGGAAAAGCAGGATGGTTATATCAGGGCCCTGGCCGATGCCGGGATTGCCTGGGACGCGGCGCTGCATGCCGTGCCGGCGGCGCATTCGGTGATGGCGGGATACGAGGCCATGGCCGAACTGATGGCGCGTGACAACGGCATGACCGCCGTGCTGGCCGCCACCGATTCCATGGCGCTCGGCGCCCTGCGCTGGACCCAGCAGCATGGTTTGCGCGTGCCCCAGGATATGGCCATTGTCGGATTCGACAATATCGAATTCGCCGAGCATGCGGCGACCCCGATCAGCAGCATCGACTATGCTGTGGATCGGGTGACCGAGCTGGCGGTGGACCGGCTGATCGCACTGATCCGGGCCGATGGCCTGCCGGAAGTGGAGATTACGTTGATCGAGCCGGAACTGGTAGTGCGGGCGAGTAGTGGGGGACGTTAGGTCCGATCCCGGAACCGCCGCTGATAGTCCGGATCGTAGAGCGAGCTTTCGCGGAAATCGTCTGCGCCAAGGCCCTTGCCGACGAAGATGATCGCGGTGCGCTCGACTGGGTCGGCGGCAAAGCGTGCCTCGATGTCGCCAAGCGTGCCGCGGATGATCTTTTCGTCCGGCCAGCTGGCATGGAAGACGATGGTGACCGGGCAGTCGGCGCCGTAGAGCGGGGTGAGTTCGGCAACGACGCGATCGAGCGCATGGATGGCCAGGTGAATGGCCAGCGTGGCCCGGGTGGCCCCGAAGGCGGCCAGCGTTTCGCCTGATGGCATGGGCGAGGCGCGGCCGGAGATGCGGGTCAGCACCAGGCTTTGCGCTTCCGCTGGAATGGTCAGCTCGCGGCCCAAAGCGGCGGCGGCGGCGGCGAAGGCGGGGACGCCGGGGGTGAGCGAATAGGGGATGCCGAGACGGTCGAGCCGGCGCATCTGCTCGGCGACCGCGCTCCAGACCGAGAGGTCGCCGGAATGCAGCCGTGCCACATCCTGCCCGGCGGCATGGGCGCGCACATATTCGGCCTCGATTTCGTCGAGCGACATCGGCGCAGTATCGACACGACGCGTATCTTGACTACACCATGCCAGCATCTCCGGCGGCACGATGGAGCCGGCATAGAGGCAGACTGGGCACGACTGCAGCAGTTTCATGCCCCGCACAGTGATGAGATCGGCCGCGCCGGGGCCGGCGCCGATGAAGTGGACGGTCATGGCTTGCTCCACACCCATTGCACGATCGGCATGGCGGGCCGCCAGGCGGTCATGCTGCCGACAGCGTCGGCACGGTCCACTGAAAGGCGGGTGAGGCTGCCGCCGCGTTCGGCGTGTTTGGCGAGAAGGAGGGCCTCGAACTCCAGCGTCACCGCATTGGCAACTAGCCGCCCGCCCGGGCGCAGGGCGGCGATGGCGGCATCGAGCACGCCGGCATCGGAGCCGCCGCCGCCGACGAAGATGGCATGGGGCGGCTCGAGGCCTTCGAGGGCTTGCGGAGCGGAGCCAACAACAACCGTCAGGTCGGGAACGCCGAAGCGGGTGGCGTTGCGGGCAATGCGAGCGGCGCGCTCGGCATTGGCCTCGATGGAAACGGCCTTGAGGCTCGGATCGGCCAGCATCCACTCAATGGCGACCGAGCCAGAGCCGGCGCCGATATCCCACAGCGTCTCGCCGCGCCGTGGCGCTAGCGCCGAGAGGGTGAGCGCCCGGATTTCGCGCTTGGTGATCTGCCCGTCATGCTCGAACAAGCCATCGTCGAGCCCCGGCGTCAGCGGCAATATGCGGGCGCCGGGCAGGGCGACGACGCTGATGGCGCAGATGTTCAGCGGATTGATATCGGCAAGCGCAAAGCTCATCGCGACGTGAGAGCGGATGATTTCGCTGGGACCGCCCAGGGCTTCGAGGACGGTGACGATGGAAATGCCGAAGCCGGCCTCGGTGAGCAGCTTGGCTAACATACCCGGCCCATGCTCATCCGAAGTCAGTGCCAGGATGCGGGCGCCGGGATGGAGGTGCGGCCGGATAAGGTCGAGCGGACGGCCATGCAGCGAGAGCGTCAATACATCCTGCAGCGGCCAGCCGAGCCGGGCGGCGGCGAGGCTGAACGAGGATGGATGCGGATAGACCTGCATCTGGGCGGCGTCGATATGGCGGGTCAGCGTCGCGCCGACGCCGTGGTGGAACGGATCGCCCGAGGCGAGGACGCAGACGGCCTGGCCCTTGAGGGCGAGGATCGCGTCGATGGAGGCGGAAAAGGGCGAGAGCCAAGGATGGGCCGAGCCGTTGATGAGCGGCGCGGCCAAGTCGAGATGGCGCGTGCCGCCGAAGACATGGTCTGCCCTGGCAATGGCGGCCTTGGCCGCTTCGCCGAGTGCTGCGAGGCCGTCTTCGCCGATGCCGACAATGGAGAGCCAGCTCATCATCGGACTCCGCGAGACCTAGCTCCCTCCCCCCTTGAGGGGGAGGGTTGGGG
>NZ_JACZKG010000050.1 GCF_014860165.1 Devosia sp. | reverse complement strand
AAGTCCTATCTCGCTTCCCTCCCCACAGGGGGGAGGGTGGACCCGGTGGGTGGGGTGGGATAGTGGCCGGGCAAACCGACAAAACCTTCTCCATCCGTCGGCGCATCCTGGCGCTGGCGCTGGCGCTGTTGCTGGCGGCGGCGGTGGTGCTGATCATCTTCATCCGCGACTATGCGGAGCGGGCCGCCGACCGGGCATTTGACCGATTGCTGGCGGCGTCGGCCTTGACCATTGCCGGGGCCGTGCAGGTGGAAGACGATGCTGTCATCGTCGAACTGCCCTTTGCCTCGTTTGGCATGTTTTCGGGACGGGACCGCGTGTTCTATGCGGTGGAAAGCCCTGATGGCGGTGGCGTGACGGGCTATGAGGACCTGTCGGGCATGCTGCCCGAAATGACATCGGCGGGGCCGGTATTCGCGGACATGATCTATCGGGGCGACCTGGTGCGGGTGGCCAGCGTGGGGCGGCTGACCTCATCGGGGGGCGAGGCGGACTGGGTGACCATCCATGTCGCCGAAACGCAGAGCGAGCGCGAGGCGCTGGCGGGGGAGATCCTCTCCAATGCCATCGTGCCGGTGATCGCCCTGACGCTGCTGGCCATAGCTCTGGTGTGGTTCGGCATCGGCCGCATGTTTGCGCCGCTCTACCAGCTCGAACAGGAACTGCGCGGACGGGCCCCAGATGACCTCAGCCCCATCAACGTTCCGGTGCCGGACGAGGTGAGCCAGCTGGTGGCCGGCCTCAACGCCTTCATGGCGCGGCTGGGCAGCGCCATGGAGCGGGTGACAGGGCTGGTGGCCGAGGCCGCACACGAGGTGCGGACGCCGCTGGCGTCGCTGCGGGCGCAGGCAGAGGTGGCGATGGACGAGCAGGACCCGGCGGCCCTGCGCGCCCGGGTGGGCCGCATCCACCAGGGTGCGGTGCAGGCCAGCCAGCTGGTCAGCCAACTGCTGATGGAGGCGACGATTTCGCACCGGCTGGAGAACCAGGAGACCGACACCACGGCGTTCGGGCTGGTGGTGGAGGAGGTGCGGCAGCGGCTGGACCCCGACCAGGCCGGACGGCTGGTGGTGGATTTGTCGGAGGCGGCTGCGGGGGCGCAGATCCGCGGCGACCGCGTGGCCCTGCGCGAGATGCTGCGCAATGTGGTGGACAATGCGCTGGTCTATTCGACGGGAGCGGTGGAGATCAGCGGCGGCGTGGCCGATGGCGTGATGACACTCGACGTGAGCGACCACGGACCGGGCATTGCAGACAACGAAAAGCCCGCAGTGCTGGAGCGGTTCAAACGCGGCACGGCCAGCGGGGCGACGGCGGGCTCGGGGCTGGGGCTGTCGATCGTCAAGCGCGTGGTGGAGGCCCATCGCGGGGTGTTGCGGCTCAAGGATCGGGCCGGTGGGGGGCTGGTGGTGGAAATCGAGCTGCCCACAGTGGGGCGCAACCCCAAGACCGAGCAATTGCGGCGGGCGCTCGGCTCGCTGTCGGCGCTGGTGCTGTGCCTGCTGCTGCTCGATCCCCGCGGAGCGGCGGCCGACACGACCAGCTATCCGGCGCCTGATGGTAGCAGCAATGTGGTGCTGACGATTGTGGGGGTGACCGACACGCCGCTGTTTGCGCAATTCATCGCCGGCTTCCAGGCAATGCGGCCGGACGTGACGGTGGTTTATGAGGAAACCGACTCCGTGCCGCTTTATGAGCGGTATCTGAGCGGCAACATGCTGCCCAAGCCCGACCTGCTGGTCAGCTCGGCGTCGGACCTCCAGATCAAGCTCGCCAATGACGGCCATGCCATGGCCCATGACAGCCCCTTTCTGGGCGACCTGCCGGACTGGGCGCATTGGCGCAATGAGGTGTTCGGCTTTACCTTCGAGCCGGCCGTCATCATCTATAATCCCAATCGCATCAGCGCGGAGGAGGTGCCACGCACCCATCTGAGGCTGGCGGAAATGCTGGAAACGCAGACCGAACGCTTCCGCGGCTCGATCGCGACCTATGACATCGCCCTGTCGGGGGTGGGCTATCTGCTGGCCTCGCAGGACCAGGTGATCTCATCCAACTTCTGGCGGCTGGCCGCGGCCTTCGGACGGGTGGAGGCGGTGTTTTCCGGGTCGAGCCCGGCCATTCTCAATGGCGTGGCCGATGGGTCGCTGGCGCTGGGCTACAATGTGCTGGGGTCATATGCCTTTGCGCGCCAGGCCGATGGCGCCAATATCGAAATCGTGGTGCCTGATGATTATGTGCTGGTGCTGACGCGGGCCATGCTGATCCCGCGGGATGCACCCTACCCCGAACTGGGCAAGGCCTTCGTGGACTTTGCGTTGTCGCCGGCCGGACAGGCCATAGCGGCCGAGCAGACGGCGCTGGGTTCGGTGGTGCCGGGTGGCAGCGGCGAATGGACCGGCGAGGCCATCGCGGCGCGCGGCCGCGGTGTTATCCAGCCTATTCCGCTGGGGCCCGCGCTGTTGGTGTCGCTGGACCAGCAGCGGCGGAAGCGGTTCCTCGACAGCTGGGGCGAGATCGTTTCACCCAAGCCCTAGTTTGGGCCTGCCAGCCATGCTCTCGACGCATGGATAGGACAAAGGTCTTATAAAATTTGGCGTATGCTGGGTGTTTTTGCGATCAACAAGAACACGATTGCACCGAGTGCATGGCTGAGTTGACCTTTTGGGCCTAGCGAAAGAGGTCGGATGCGCCCATTTGTCTAGTCATGAAAGCGGCCCGGCAATTCGGTCGGGGCTGATGAGGAGACTGGCTATGAGCACCACCCGCAAGTCGTTCTTTGCGACCCTTGGCACCTTTGTCGAAGTGTTCGGCAGCGCTGCTGCCGTCTCGAACGCGGTCGAGGGTGGGCGCGCGCCCAAGGCCAAGCACCTCAAGTCCCTGGGTATCGACGTCGACGCTTTCCGTTCGATCGGCAAGCTCTAAAGTCTCCCTGGCGCGCGCTTCCCTCGCTGTGCGCCGCGCCGAGCGGTCGATTGAATGCAAGAAAGCCCGGATGCCCAGAATAGGGGCGTCCGGGCTTTTGCTTTATCGATCAGTCCTCGTCACTCGCCAACTGACTAAAGACCTCGCCCTTGCCGCGCAGGCGGAAGTAGAGCGGGATCAGAATGGCGGCCGTGGCCAGCATGTAGAGAACAATGGCGATAGGCGAGTGGAACAGGGCAGTGAAGTCGCCCTGACTGATGGCCAGCGCGCGGCGTAGCTGTTGCTCGGCCATCGGGCCCAGGATCAGGCCAACAACGACTGGCGCTATGGGATAACCGAAGCGGCGCAGCAGGTAGCCCAGTATGCCGAATGCCAGCAGCATCATCAGCTCGAACGAGAAGCTGATCGGGCCGATATGCCCCGACATGGCGCCATTGGCGCCCAGTGTGCCGAGCGTCGCGAACACCAGAATGCCGCCATAGAGCCAGGGCTTGGGAATGGTCAGCAGGCGCACCCATAGGCCGATCAGCGGCAGGTTGAGCACAACCAGCATGAAATTGGCGACCAGCAGGCTGGCGATCAGCGCCCAGACAAGGCTGGCGTTATTGGCGAACAGCAGGGGGCCTGGTTGCAGCCCGAATTGCTGGAAGCCCGCCAGCATAATGGCGGCAGTCGCGGTGGTGGGCAGGCCCAGCGTCAGCAGGGGCACCAGCGTTCCGGCGGCAGATGCATTGTTGGCCGCCTCTGGCCCGGCCACGCCTTCGATGGCGCCCTCGCCGAACTCCTCGGGATGCTTGGTGAGCTGCTTCTCGGTGGCGTAGGAGAAGAAGGTGCCGATCTCGGCACCGCCCGCCGGCATGGCGCCGATGGGAAAGCCGATGGCAGTACCACGCAGCCAGGCACCCCAGGAGCGCTTCCAATCCTCGGCGGTCATCCAGATCGAGCCTTTGACGGCGATGACCTCGTCCTTGATGCTGCCGCTGGTGCTGGCGATCATCAGGGTTTCGCCGATGGCGAACATGGCCACCGCAAGCGTGGTGACTTCAATACCGTCCAGCAGGTCGGGGATGCCGAAGGCGAGACGCGCCTGCCCAGTCTGCAGGTCGATGCCGATCACGCCCAAGCCCAGGCCAATGAACAGGGCTGTCAGCCCGCGCAGGGCGGAGTCGCCGAACGCGGCCGAAACAGTGATGAAAGCCAGGATCATCAGCGCGAAATAGTCGGCGGGACCGAACATCAGCGCGAACTTGACAACGAAGGGAGCGATGAAGGCCAGGCCCAGCGTGGCGATGAGTCCGGCGACAAACGAGCCGATGGCCGAGGTGGCAAGAGCCGGACCGCCCCTGCCCTTGCGGGCCATCTTGTTGCCTTCGAGCGCCGTGACGATCGAGGCGCTTTCGCCCGGCGTGTTGAGCAGGATGGAGGTGGTGGAACCGCCATACATGCCGCCATAGTAAATGCCGGCAAACATGATGAGCGATCCGGCCGGATCGAGTCGGTAGGTGACCGGCAGCAACAAGGCAACGGTGAGTGCCGGGCCGATGCCGGGCAATACACCGACCGCCGTGCCCAGGGTCACGCCAATGAAGGCATAGATGAGGTTCTGCCACTGCATTGCAGCGATCAGTCCCTGTCCGAGAAGGCCGAATGTGTCCATTTCAGCGCGGTCCGATCACGGCAGAAGGCGTTCGAGTGGTCCGGCGGGCAGCGACAGTTGCAGGCCGCGCGCGAAGATGAACCAGACGATCAGGGCAAAGACGATACCGATGGGAATGGTCTGCCACAGCGGGCCGCGACCAAATCCCTTGGCGGTGAAGGCGAACAACAACCCGGTGGCCACAGCAAAGCCAGCGGTCGAGAGCAACAGAATCTGCGCCAGGAGGCCGGCGACGATCCATGCCATGGGGGCCATGCTGCCCTTTTCACGAGCCGGGAAACTGCCGCGCAATGCCGACACCGCGGTACCGATGGACAGCAGGATCAGGGCGCCAGCGATGGCATAGGGAAACACCGTCGGGCCGACCCGCTGCTGGACGGGCGGCACCCGCATCAGGCTCATCTGCCAGATGATGATCCCGGCGATCACCGCCAGAATCACGGCAATGAAAAGCGCCGCCCCATCGGGGCGACGCGCTAGTTTGGGTTCGCCAATGCTCATTGCACCAGGCCGATGTCTTTCAGGATGGCCTCGGTGGCCGCAATGTCCTTGGTCAGCTGGGCATCAAAGGCGTCGCCAGCCAGGTAGGTATTAACCCAACCCTTGGTGGCCAGGGCTTCGGTCCAGGTTGCCGATGCGACCAGCTTTTCGATGTCGGCATTGATGGCGGCCTTCTGCTCGTCGGTCAGGCCGGGAGCCGCGGCAACCATGCGCCAGTTCTGCACCACCACATCGACGCCACCATCCTGCAGGGTCGGGATGCCGTTGAAGGGCTCATCGCCCGTCACCGCCAGCGCCCGCAGGTCCCCAGCTTCAATCTGGGCAGCGAATTCGCCAGCACCGGAAATACCGACCGTCACCTGACCACCGAGGACGGCCGCAAGGGCCTCGCCACCACCTGAATAGGCGATGTAGTTGACGGCAGTGGGATCGACACCAACTGCCTTGGCAATAAGCCCGGCTGCGATGTGGTCAACGCCGCCAGCGGAGCCACCGGCCCAGGAAACCGAGCCGGGATCGGCCTTGAGCATGGCAACCAGGTCATCGAGCGACTGCAATTCGGAATTGGCAGGCACCACGATCACATCGGATTCACCGGTCAGTCGGGCAATCGGGGTGACGTTGGCGAGCGATACCGGGGAGGCATTGGTCAGCACGGCGCCAACCATGACATAGCCACCCACGATCAGGGCGTTGGGATTGCCGGTATACTGGTTGACGAACTGAGCCAGGCCGATCGTGCCACCGGCGCCGGGAACGTTGGTCACCTGTACATTGCCCGAAATGCCCTCGGCCTGCATGGCCTCCTGCATGGTGCGAGCGGTCTGATCCCAGCCGCCACCCGGCGATGCCGGGGCCATGATAGTGTAGTCTGCGGCGAAAGCGGGAACAGCCATTGCGCCGGATACCAGCGCAGCCAAAAGCAGCTTGTTCATAAGTCCTCCCATGTATTATCCGGAACGTCGTTGCGTTCGTGACGAGGGAGAATAGGTCGCGTCCCTGTCACCGTCCTGTCAGCGCGGCGCGTGCGCCATGCGACTTTGGTCCAGCTGGATAGCCAGGGACAGATTGCGCCAGTGGCGGCGCGATTGCAACTCAGGCGATGCGGCGCTTTTCGGCGTCGTGGGCACCGCCTGGCTTCTCGGCAAACAGGGTGAGCAGGCGTGTGGCATCTTCCATCGAGGATGGGCGGGCATAGAGATAGCCCTGCCCCATGGCGCAGCCGAGATCGGACAGGATGCGGGCCTGTTCGGGCGTTTCAATGCCCTCGGCAACCAGCCTCATATCGAGCTTGCGGGCAATGTCGATGATCGAGCCCACGACGACGTCGCAGGCCGCGTCCGTGCCGAGACGGGAGACGAAGGAGCGGTCGATCTTGATGATATCGACAGGAAAGCTCAGCAGGTGGGTGAGCGAGGCAAAGCCGGTGCCGAAATCATCGAGCGCCACCAGCAGGCCCCGCTCGCGCAGCGCCTTGACGGCGCGGGGCACCATCTGGTCATTGCCGCCCATATAGACGGACTCGTTGACCTCGAGCACGACATGCTTGAGCGGCACGCTGGCGCGCTCGAAAGTGTCAACGATCCGATGTTCGAGATCACCGCGCTGGAAGTCTCCGGTCGTGACGTTGATGCCGACATGCTGGAAGTCGATACCCAGATCCAGCCAATGCCTGATGTCACCGGCAATCTGGGTCAGCATCTGGCCGGTCAACTGCCAGGCAATGCGCGGATCGGCCAGCGCGGCGTGAAACTCCCCGGCTGAGGCGATGCGGCCGTTGGGCATGCGCATGCGCGCCAGCGCTTCAAGACCGACCACCTCGGCTGTATCGAGCCTGACGATCGGCTGGTAATGCGCGAGCATGCGCTTTTCCCGCAGCGCCTGATCGACGGATCGAACCATATTGGCGCGCTCCAGCATGGAGGTGCGCAGGCCGGGCACGAACCGGACATAGCCGCCGCGCCTGATATCCTTGGCGTGATAGAGGGCGAAGTCGGCGTTCTGGCTGAGCGAAGCGCCATCGGTACCGTCGGACCCGAACAGTGCACCGCCAACGGTGATGTGGGGATCGATCGTCTGCTCGCCCGCCTGAATGAGACCACGCACGGCGGCCAGCATGCGGCTGGCGGCTTGTTCGAGCGCATCATGGGTGGCGCAATCGGTGACCAGCACGGCAAATTCGTCGCCACCCAGCCGGTATGCGGTCAGCGAAGGGTGGCAATCGGCGATACGCTCGGCCACGGTGCGGATCAGCATGTCGCCGAAGATGTGCCCGACGGTGTCGTTGACGAGCTTGAGGTGATCAATGTCAACCAGCAGCAGGCCGAACGGCTCGTCCATGGCGATGGCGCGGGTCAGCATTTCATTGAACCGGCCGCGATTGGGCAGGCCGGTCAGGGCGTCGAAATAGGCCAGGCGATGATTGCGCTGCCGAACCTGCTCGTGCTCGATGGCGATGGCGCATAGGCGCACGCAGGTCTCGACGATACTGCGCTCGAGCTCGTCCGGCCCGCGGCTGGTGCGATAATAGAAGGCAAAGGTGCCCACGACCCGGTCGTCCCGATCGCAGATGGGCGTGGACCAGCAGGCGCGCAGGCCCAGGGGCTCGGCCAGGCCGCGATAGTCATGCCATAGCGGATCGGTGGCGATATCGGTGACGATTACCGCTTCCTTGCGGAATGCGGCAGTGCCGCAGGAGCCAGTCATCGGGCCGCAGGGAAGGTCATCGAGAGCGCTGGAATAGGCCAGTGGCAGACTGGGCGCTGCCAGCGGATGCATGAGGCCGTCGGCGTCGACGGTAAGGATGGAACAGATCGCGCCGGGTGCAAGGGCCTCGGCGCGACGGCACAGCAGATCGGCAACGGCCACCAGCGGTTCGCCACAGGCCACCGTCTCAAGTATCTCAGTCTGCAGCCGCAGCAGCAGAGCACTGTCGGTGTCCATCATCCTGCCCTCGAACCCGTCGGGGAGAATAACCCAGCAGAATGAAACTGCAGTTCCAAAGATGGATCGCCTTGCAGGGATCGGCGCAGCATGTCGTTAGGTATGACTGCCAGCACGGGGGTGCACAACGCGGCGCGGTCGCCGCAACAGACGGCCGCCACCAGAAATGAACTGTGGTGCGGGGACCGGACCACCCGGCGGCTCTGGTGCCCCACTGAATGAAATGGTCCCGCAGCAATCGCAGGACTTTGGCCAGCCTGCTTCCCAAGAGGCAATGCTCCTTGCTAGCGTTCCCCTGACGATTGCCCGCAGCTTGTAGGTATACCCCAAATTATACCCCAAAAGGGCTTGGCTGCAGGCGAACATGCCGGACACGCCCGGTCATTCGTTGCAGATTTTCACCAGATTTCTGGAGTTTTCTCACTCATTCGCGGGGTTTGGCGAACAGAGAAATGGTGCCCGGGACCGGAATCGAATATCTGCGCGTATGGCTAGCATACGTGCACGTCTCCCAGTTTTGCATACGGCTGGATACCAACATCTATACCAACGCTAATAAACGTGAGATTTCCCGAGACGGCGGATGTTGCTAGAAACATGCTATGCGATTGATTCCCAAAATCGCTAGCTATTTTCTAGGAAATGCCCGATGAGTGACCAGTCTGCGCCCCCTTCCAAGCAAGATAACTCCGTCGCCATGCGTGAGCGCCGGAAAAAAGCGGGAGTGATTCAAGTAAACTTTTACATTCGCGCCGCTGACAAGCAGGAGGCGGCGAAAGCTATGCGCGACTTGACTGATCGAGCATGGCTTTCGCTCTACGATGCTGGGGCGGTCGTGAATGGCGCAAATGAGGCCCGAGCTGAGGATATCCGGAGACGCTTAGGTCTAAAGGACACGACTGCGAACCCTCAGCCTGACTTAAAAAAGGGGGTCTCGAAGTAGCAAAGCCTCCCGTCGTAGACCGTTTTGATCGAAGGGTTCCAAGCCTTCGCATCCACCTCCCAGCTTACCTGGCTGCAGGGCCCCAACGTCGCGATCCACACACATGCGCGCCTAATCTAGACGCTGGCCGTGAGCCCGGAAACGATTAGCACAAGCCACTGATCTCGGGACTTGGCTAGTTCAGGTTGACCCAACCAGCCCAACCTTAGTTGAGCCTCGCCCCAACCTCGACCCGCTCCTAAGTCCAAATGGGACCTTAGGTGACCTGCTGACGAGACAACGGCGGAATTGCTCGGCACTTAGTTTCCGCGGGGAGGAGCCAAGCTAGCTCAGGACCGCGAGCCCACGGAGGCTTCAGCATAGCTACTATCAATCATCAATAATTCGCAACGCCGTCGATGCATGCACTGTGGTGGCGCGATCACCGACGTCTATAGGGTCGCCGCTCAAATCGACTAACCGCAACATGTATTGCCCAAGTTCAGGGCAGGTGTATATTGCCATTGACTAGGTGCATTTAGAACTATCATTCGGTGCGTGCCTGACGCAGGAAGTTACCGTGAAGAGACCATCTCATTGGTGGTGGAGGGACCATGCCTAGGAGCTTGTTTCGCAAGGTAATTGTTTTCCTTACAATTGCGCTGGCCGCTTTCCTATCGACATTGTGGCAGGGCATCTCTGATGACAATTTGCCCAACCTAACAAACCTCCGGCTCGGGGACGATGGGCTGGTACTCTTAGACAATGTAACCCGATCACTTGTGATCGAGGAGCGTCCGACAAGCTCTATTGAGTACATAGTCTCTGCCGAACTGCTTCGGCAGCTACTCAGTGGTGGGAATAGTCGCAGCCGAGCCGCCAGTCACTTCGCGTTCTTGGAGGTGGTCCTCAACTTCGGGCAATTTAGTGGACGGCGTGAGGCTCGTTCATTTTACCAAAAACGCGCTGCCCATTTCTCGCAGCTAGACGCCTCAGCGCTGGCGCGGATTTTGGTTCACGCCAACAATATGGGCTATCATCTCCAGATCGACCGAATGCGCCTGAGCGCTGGGCAAATGGCCACTGTTCGGTTGCTTCCACAGTTTATCACGCGAGCATTTGATGACGTACCGGGGGATGGCGCCTTTTACGAGGGTCACGAGTTCGCACAAATCGCCAACCTTCTGGAAGACCGCCCGCCCTTCTTCTCGATAGTCCACGCTTTTGACCCGGGAAATCGGGAATTTCGCGGATTCTTCTCAGGATCCTTTGATTTGTCCCCCTCAAACCAGTTTGCGATTAGCGACACCACCACGGCGGCAAACTTTTCTCCTGGTCTGTTTCCTGCCTCTCCATTGACGCAGCTCTTCGCTGCCGCGCGGGAACACATGGAGGAATTGGATGCGCTCGTCGACGCGCCAGGCACAACCGATGAAGAAAAAGATGCTCTTATCGACGAGATCGACGCGATAGCGAACGAACTGGTGTTGGCAACTGAAGCAGCAGTGGCGATGCTGTCGACGCCGCCCTTGAGGGCGACAGCAAGCCAGACAGTAGCCGATCAAACACCATCAGAACGTGCCGAGTGGCAGGAGTTTGCTAGGCAATACGATAAGAACGCCAAGTCATTATATGACACCTTGAAGAAGACGGCCGTTCTAGTGGGCATCGACGATCCGGCAGTTGGTCAATATATAGACAACATTCAGACCCTAACTAACCTTGCCATGGCGGCCTCTACGCAAAACTATGTAGCCGTCGCGGCTATTGGCGTACAGATCGCAGGTGAGATATTTGGATCGGGCAGTGGCGGTTCGCAGGGCCAGACTGCAGCACTGCTGAAGCAACTTGCGGCAATTCGTCGAGACATTGCGAATTTGCGCCAGGAAATGAACGACCGATTCGATCGCGTTGATCGGGCCCTAAGCGAGATAGATCGAAAACTCGATACTCAGTTCGCATTCCTTATTTCGAACTTCAGACTCATTGAAGATCAGCTGACTGATCTTAATGATTTGGCGACGTCGAGTGCGGAGGAGGAGTACCAGTTTCGACTAAATGCGTTGGCTAGCCAAATTGACACGTACAACGTCCACTTCTGGACCGCTTTGCTATCGAAGAGAAGCACACCAGAGGCCGCAAAGCTGGCAGTTGTAAGCGAGGTCGACACGTTTATGTCGACGTATTTGGCATCTGGCAATGGAAACACCGGTATAGCGCACCCCCGTTTTGTCGGGTCGACCAACTGTTATGATCGTCTCAGACGGGATCTTGAGACAGCCCAAGACACTAAGACTGCTCTGGAAAATACCATTGGTCAGCTATTGAAAGCCCTGCGATCGGGGGATTTTGACGGTAAGGCCCAATGCGTAGACCGACTTTTTTCGACCGCCACGCTTGGGGACATAGCGATGCGGCCTTCAGTGCTTGATGCCGGGCAAGGGGTAGAGTGGCTACCAGGGTACGTGGATGCCGATGGGTTGTTTCATCCGGACGGCATAAACATGTTGTTCTCGCCGTCGACAGTACTCACTGCAAACACAGCGCTTGATAGCAGGCTGCTTCTGCTGCAAGATCCAGATATTCTATCATCTTTACTTGAAAAAAGAATTGTTCGTCTAACGGATACTACAAAGAACATGTTCTTGGTGGGAAGCCCTCTTGGATTCAAGATGATCTCATCCCTTTATATGAGTCTGACAACGCAGGTATCAAAGCATGACGGACTGCTGCTCAATACCTTGTTCGCTAGAGCGTTCAGGAAGCATTCCCAATACGTAAGTCGATCACTATTTAGCGATTTCGGCACGCTCGACGGTGTTTATCAATATTATCGGCTTCCCACCTCCTCTAATATTAACACTATTTCTTGGCTAGCAGCCGATTCAAATAGAACCTATTTCGCCAGACTCAAGGCAAGTTTTGACGCGCAGCGCGCCGCGGTTAAAGGACGTTTTGAGGGAGACATTCGCAGTCTTGCGATCAACATCGACGAGATTGTGATCAATGATCTTGGCGGCTATCGCGATACACTGTCGAGCAATTGCAGTTCGATTAGCGCTTGTCTGTCGTTTACCTATACCGGTACCCAAAAAGACGTTATGCTTACGATCGATCACGTTGCGGTGGGCCATCCGTCCCTCTCAGCATCATCGCTGCATCCCCAGGCCGGAATAGTTGGCGCGCTATTGGCTGCATTTCGTGCAGAGGCTGGCGCTGCCTCTAAGACCTTCAATGACGTCGGTGATCTGAGCCACGTTCCGACAAACCGTCTCTACCACCCAGGGAGTGGAATACCAGAGGCCAAGATCGTGGCACTTGAGAATGCATATGGCCGGATAGTCCTGGAATTTCGTAGCAAGATGAAGGAGGTCGCCCTCGAGGTAGAGGGCGCCTATAGCGGTTACTTGGCCTCTACAGGTGCACCGGCCCTCGCTGACACTATGGACTCGTACATCGATGTCTATTTGGCCGGTCGCGTGCTAGAGCGAAATTTCAATGAGGTACTTGAGGCGTATCGGGCAAGCGGGCTTGCTGCAGACCTAGCAGCATCCGGTTTGACTGGGGACCTCGACTACTTTGATCGTTTCTCAACCACAGTTGGCCACTTGGTGAGGACTAAATGCGGAACTAACTACAACGAGCCGTGCCGAGGTATGAGCAGTGTCGGTACCCGTGACCAATTCCCGACTGCATCGCTGTTTTTCCCCTTCCTTGTAGGCCTGACGCCGGAGAAGGAAGACAAGAGTGCCCTTGGACTATTCTTCGTGCAATCTGACGGTGACGGGGTCACCTACTCGACCGGTAAGGGTTGGATGTCCGGCCCGCGTGACGCGGAACCCCATATTCGAAGTGAGGTGCCCGCTGTGGACGTATCGTCGCTTGGCGCGGGGGGTGCAATTTTCCCATTTCTGGATCCGGAATTCTTGTTCGAAGCGGATTCCGAGCATCAGATCATTCACCGTGGCCTGGTAGGAGAGGGCGCGCATCTCTCCGCCGGCTCGCCTTTAATGATCGGCCAATGGACCACCCCACTTCCGTATTGTGACGAACAAGTCAAGGGTTTCGCCGCCAGCAGCACAGTAGAGCAGGCGCTATTCAAGATCGATGACTTGGCTTCCGTGCCGTTCGGAAGCGTGGGGGAATGGTGCGATCTTGGTGCCAAGATGGTGCGCTATCTTGCGATGTCCGAACGAAACAGCATGTTCGCGTACGCAGTCAATCAGGCGGCGGTGGACTACCTCGCCTCCACTCGAGGTGTCTACAAGGCTGACAGCTTGCTATGGCTGCTTAGAAATGGGGTCGTGGGGGTTGGGGACCGGCTACGCGGAAGCAGCGCATTTGATCAATTTATGCTCGGCGAGTTGAACTCGCTGCAGCTTGGAGGGAGTTATTAGGTGCCAAATACAATTTCCTGGCGACTTGATTTTCCGGTTGGAACGCCTGTGGCAGAAGCCGACGTAGTGCTTCTTGGTGAGGACCACCCGTTGATACTCAAGCGGAATAGAGTCCAAAATGGTGGAAGAGTCGCGGTCGACTACCGCGTGGAGCTGTCAAGTGGATCGGCCGAAAACATATCGGTCAGCGCGGGGCAGACCGTTCCAACAACAGGGCGGAAAGTGAGTGTCATTGGAGCGCTGTCACCGCGCGACTGGGCTCGTGGAGGCTATGCTACGGGGTCAGTGACGATCGACTGAAGGTGTGACCAAAACTAGTCGCAGGGGGCATCCGGTTCATCGTAACAATCGTCGCAGGCTCCTTCCTCATCGATATAACAAACCGGCCGGGTGCCCGAGCCGTCCTGATAGCACGGTCCGATGTAACATAATGAACCTACATCTTTCGTAGAGCTGCCATGGGAAATGTGAATCCACCCCTTCTTCGGGTCACGTTCACCGGGCGCAGCTATCTTCGAGTATCCGCGACGTTTGGCCTCTTCTGAAGTTCTAGCAATTCCGACGTGTGCACTCATTTCGTCCCTCGACGTAGTACTGAATGTAACGCCAGTAGATTAAGTCAAACGTGGCCGTCGCGGAAGGTGATTTGTCACCATTGATGCATAATCTGCAATATATAGAGAATTGGCCGGTCGAGAGCCGCTGTGTCAAGGCCAAGTGCGCCATTACCTCAGTCGTAAGCGTCGGCAATTGACTTGCCGGTAGTCGAAGCCTAGGGCGTCAGCAAGGAGGCGTTGAGAGACCTTTTTGGCCAGGACGGGTCCCAACGTGCGCACGATCACGCCTAATGCCGGTTAGGGCCTCGAAGCGCACAGCAAACTGGGGCCATGATTGCCCGACGTGAATCGCCAAATGCACGCGCTCAACTGGCGAACTTTGAACCAGCACTGCCCAGAAACAAAATCGCTCTTCCCGAACGGGGGCGGCGCCCTGGAGGATCTGACGCAACCGCGCGGGTGAAATTGCCCCTGAGCTGCGCCCCGCCGCACGCTTGAGAACGTATGCCCCCAGTCGCACCATGTTGGATGGCTGCGGACTCATGACATACCCCCGCTGAAGACACCTGCAAGAACAGAGAGCGCCACCACTACGCTGACCATTCTGAATGGCATGGGCCAGGCCTGCCACTTTTCGAATGCTGCTTTCATCGTTCGTCCTTTCAGTTTTCGTCGTTGTTAGAGCCGCCGCCGATCCAGGTCAGGACTGCGTTCGGCAAGGCAGTGACGAGCGAAAAGGATCGCTCGATCACAATCAGGAAAATGGCCACGGTCAGGACCGTCATCACGACGACCGACACCAACCAAAAGATCGGATGACCACCGAAACTGCTCAATAGGTAGTAGATGCCGACTCCGTTCAGTCCAGACACGGCGCGGAACACTGCCATGGCCGCAAAAAAGCCAATGACCATCAGGATGGGGGTGAGCGCGAGCCGGAGAAGCAGCAGATATCCGGGCTTGGCCGAATCGTGCGCAATGCCTTCCCCGTCCAACCGAAGATGCGCGAGGGCCCAAAGTGGCGCGCCGACAATGGCGACGACGACGGCCAGGAAGTAGCCAAAGACAGCGAGCACCCACAGGACGAACGGCATGGCTGGCAGCAGGACGGACATGGCGCCGCCGGTCACGGTCATGGCCAACACGAGTGGCCCAATCACAACCATTGCCGTCGTTATGCTTGCACCAAGCATCGGTATTGCCGATGCGACGGCCAGAGCACCGAGCAGGCTAGCCGCCGCCCCGACCAGGAACTGTCCCAGGCTAACCAGACCGACCAGCGGGTCGGTGCCGTGCGAGTCTGGCGCGAAATAGAGTGCGACCTGCTGCGCGAGTTGTCGGCCAACGCCATCGACAGCCGCACCGAATGCATCCCAGATTGCGCCGCCCTCGCCCTGTTGCGGGGAAAGTGCAGCGGCCAGCGCGGGGTCAGGAAGGGCAAACCCGAAAGATGAGAGTGTCGCCGATGCACGTGCAAATGCACGCTCCATGTCCGAGCCGATGCGTTGCACTTCTTCCTGATCCAGCGGCAGGTTTTGGGCGCTGGCATTGCCGAGCCACCCCTGCCAGCGTCCCGTTGCGGCTGCATCAAGGCTCGAGCCGGTGCTCTCAAAGGTGTACCGAGCAGGCGTCAGGACCGTGGGTCTCGCCGACAGCACTGAGGACGCTTCCTGGTGCAGTCGGGCGAGGACCAGATAGTAGCTGCCAGCTGCTAGCCATCCCTGACCGGTATCGTTCCCGATATACTCCCTTAGCCTCTGCTGCCCCTCGCCAGTAGAGGCCTCTTTCACCAACTCGGCCACCGGCAGCAGCGCTGCGTTTGCCGCGATCAATCCACTTCTGAGCTCATCGGCTATCGAGAGCGGCTGCCCGTCCCGCGATAGCGAGGACTGCAAAGCGCGATCGGTCAGAGCGCCCGTTGCCGATAGCAGCTTTACGATTGCCTCAGTGTGGGCAGCTGCAAATGCCGTGCGAGCGGGCTCGGCCAGGTGCGTTGGCGACGCCGGGGTTGCCAATGAGCCGCAGATGCCCGCGGTTTCGCCGCTCCGACTGAGTCCAGTGAGGAAAGCCACAGCTCCATTGTCGTGCTTAACCTGAGTCACGATCGCGCGGACCGCAGAACCTGCAGCTCCGAGCTGATGGTTCGCAAGAGACAGGCATGCCGACATGTTCCAGGCTTCGCGGAGAAACTGGGTTGGAATAGTTGGTGTTGACGCGACGATCTGAACGTGGCCATCGAGTAAAGCCGGGACAGCCCTTGTCCAAATCAGCGATGCAAGGGCCGTTGACCCCCGGACAATTTGAGCGATTGCCGCTTGGCCGGTGTTGTATCCACCGAGGTTGGGCATCGGCGTCATCAGGCCGATCGCGAAGATCACGCGGATCGGGGCCCAGAGGGAACTCCAGCGGCGTCCCAAAACTTCCCCCTCGTGCGCCGTCTGCAGAACGCCCGCGGTTACGTTGTAGAAAAACAGCACCCCGCCTATCGCAAGCATGGCGATGTTGAAATAGCCGAGACTTAGGCTGAACAGCGTCGGACCAGCACCACCGAGGGGCCCAAAGACCTGCCCTACCATCTGCATCGACCAGCTTTCTGCCCCGCCCGATTGCCATGCTTCTAAGGCGTCCTGCTGAAGGGCCATAAAGAGTCCGATCGACATGATTGCTAGCTACTTGCAAGCTATAAGCTAGACAGATATAGGTAGGGAAGCAAGCAGTGTTTTCGACGGGCCCTTGCCGGGTCCACCGAAAAACGTCGCCTGCGGCTCCAGCTTGCCGGCCCATGGCCGGAACCGGCTGTGAGCCGGGTGCAAGTGAGGTTGAGAATGAAGAGAACGCATCGCTTTGAACTGATGCTGTCCGATGCCGAGCGCGAGATTGTGGCTGCCAGCGCCGCCGCGACCGGCTTGACCATGGCCGGGTTTGCGCGTCAGGCCATGATGATTGATCAGCCGGTCAGCGCGCGAGTGAAAGCTCATGTAGTGGACCGCGCTGCAATTGCTGCGCTCAGCGCAATCGGCACAAACCTCAACCAGATTGCGAAAATCGGGAACAGCTCGAAGACGCTGAACCAGCAACATCTGCATGCGCTTACAGTCATGTTCCGCAGGCTGGGCGCGATTGTCTCGAGAATTGAGAATCCACAAAATCCGGCCAGCACAACGCGGGGCGAGCCATGATCGGCAAGGTCAAAAACCTGCCGACGGGCGCAGACCTGAAGCGACTGGCCGCCTATTTACGCGGCACCGCATCGGAGCGCGTCGCTGGCTCCTTCTCGATGCATCTATCCTCCGATGATCCTGCCGAAATCCTCGACCTGATGGAGGCACAGGCGGGATTGAGCCGTCGCGCGAAAAAGCCAATTTTGCACCTCTCTGTCAGCTATTCGCCGACGGACAAGGTGACGCCGGCCCAGATGCAGGCAGACGCCGAGCGGATTCTTGTTGAGCTTGAGATGCGCGAGCATCAGGCTTTTGCCGTCATCCATGAGGACAAAAAATACCCGCACTTTCACTTGGTCGTGAATCGTGTCGATGCCAATGGCCGCTGCGTCAGCGACAGCAATTCCAAACTAAAGATCGAGAAAGTGCTGCGCGCCATTGAGGCGGAACGCGGCCTTCAGCCTGTACCTGGTCGACTGGCTAAAGCACCTGGTCGAGAGCGGTTTTCAGGGCCAAAGGCAGCACAGCGCGGCTATGTGCAGCCGCCAGCGGCCGTGATCGAGGCAATGCAGACAGCGCGCTCCAGAGACGAGCTGGACGCCCGTCTGGCGTCGGTTGGCTGGGAGCTTGAAGCTGCCCCGCCCCGCCCTGGTCAAAAGGCGGGTGGACTCATTTTGCGGGGTCCTCGCGGCGAGCGATCAAAGGCCAGCGCTTGCGGCCGCAATTGTTCCGGCCCCGCCTTGGCGCGGCGGTTTTCAACGCCAGCGGTAAACCGGCCGCCGAAGATCAGCGCAGCCGAGGCCGTGCCGCAGCCAACACCAAAACCGAGCGGTGCTCATGCGCTGGCAACAGCACTGAGAAAAGCCCGCGCGAAGCCGAAGATGCCGCGCATTGCACCTCGCGTTAGCGCCAGCGGCGCCATCGCGCGCGTCATCCGCCTGACCCTTCCGACACCGAAATTCTAGGAGATTAAGTACATGAGCGACGACATCGAAAATACTATCAACAATTTTCTAGTCGATGCAGCGTCGATGCGGGCGACGCTTGATCAGCAAGCCGCAAGGGTGGAGCAGCTAACTCAGGCGCTCGACCGGTCGGTGGTTGAATACAAGCGTTCCGCGAAGGCCTTGGCTGATATGACAGCCAGCGGTGTGCAACGGCAAGCGGCACAGCAGATCGCTGATGCCTGTCAGCCCATGGTGGCGAGCATCACAGCTGCCGCCGGCCACGCGCAGCGGACGATGACGGCGAAATTGCACGATGTGGAGGCCGCTCAAACCTCTGCGCTAATTGCTCAAGCCATCGTAACATTGTTCGCAGGTCTGATCAGCGCGGGCACGATGGTGTTGTTCATTCACTTTCTCCCCAGAGCTTTGGGTGTCGCAGCATGATAAGCCACCAGTGGTCCGAAAGCTTCGTCCGCGCCCGGGGTCTGCTCAAAGCAGACCTCGACCATCGAGCCATCAACGTTTGCGAGGCATGGATAATCTGGGCTGACCCTTTCAACGTCGCGCCAGATGCAGCGCTCATTGCAAAGCTGGGCACCTCCGACGCACCGGCAGTAGCTGTCCTTGTGCGACAGATTGCGGGCAAGCTAGCTCGCGAGTGCCCAATTTCGATGCCAATGCAAGTGCCGGCGGAGTTTGCTGAATTGATGGAGGGCGGCAGGTCAATCGATACGGACGCCGGAATGCCTTGGGACTATACACAGGGTCCTCGACCATAACTCGGGGACGGCAAAAGGCTTCCTGCATACACCTTCTCGCTTCACTCGGATGCACAAGCCGATAGAGGTCGGGACATTTCTTAACCTTGTTAGGCGATACCATATTAACCATGACCGAAGCGAAAACGCCTAACTGGCTCGATCTGACTGAAGCCGCCCAAACGGCGCTCATCGACGGCGCGCGCGATGCTCGGCCCGTAAGTGGCCTGAGCCATAATTTTTATCGGTACCCAGCTCGGTTCTCACCCGCCTTTGTCCGCGCCGCCATAGAGACGTTTACATCTCCGGGAGATACCATCCTGGATCCCTACGTCGGAGGCGGGACTAGCCTTGTGGAAGCCATGGCACTTGGACGCCATGGCGTCGGCATAGATATCAGCCAGTTGGCGGAGTTCGTCGCGACAGTCAAAACTACTGTTCTTGACGAGGCAGAAATCGCTGCGCTTGAAAAGTGGGCTGGCAGCGTCGGAGATGCCGTCTGCCAGAACAAGCCCACCATCCATTTTGCGGACTACGAGGAACGTGGCTACTACAGGCACCTGGATGATCCTTCGCGTTGGCGCCTCCGCCGGGCCATAGAGCAAGCGCTTGGAACGGCGATAAGTCTGTCGTCACCTCGTCTTGAGGCCTTCGCACGTTGTGTTATTCTGCGAACTGGCCAATGGGCTCTAGACAGTCGCCGGAAGTTGCCGTCTGTGTCCGACTTTCGTGCCATGTTGGGCGAGATGGCGGGTCAGATGATTGCCGGCGCTCAGGAGCTGAGCGACGCCACCGGACGCTACAGCACCCCCCCGTCGATCCGCATAATCAACCGATCTGCTGCCGGCCTTGAAGGTGATGATGCGCTTTCGTCGATGGCGTCCCCCAAGCTCGTCGTCACATCGCCACCGTATCCAGGGGTCCACGTGCTTTACCACCGCTGGCAGGTGGATGGGCGCAAGGAAACGGCAGCGCCGTTCTGGATTGCCAACAAGCTCGATGGCGCTGGCCTCAGCTACTATACGATGGGCGATCGTAAGAACCCGGAACTTCGCACTTACTTCGAAAACCTTCTCGCCACGACATCATCTATCGTTCGCCTATGCGATACCGGTACCACGGTCGTGCAGATGGTCGCGTTTTCTGATCCAACTTGGCAGCTTCCTAAGTACTTGGAGGTCATGGAAGAAGCGGGCCTTCAGGAAGCGTTCTTGCCCGCCCTCGCAGATGACCGGGACGGTCGCCTGTGGCGGAGCGTTCCCAATCGTCGCTGGTATGCCTATCAACGTGGGGAGACCCCAGGGAGCCAGGAAGTGGTTCTGATCCATCGCGTTGTTGGGAAGGCGGTTACGCAGCCTGCCCAGCGAGATCACTTACGTCGATCGCATCATCTGCAAGGTCACCCAAGCCCTGGATCATTGGAATGATAACGGGTGCCACCGCGCGAGTCAGCAGAGCGGCACGCTTCTCAACCCCTCCGTCATCGTCGGCATCACCTCCATCAGAGCCACCATCTGATTTTTGCGGATGAGTTTTTTGCTGCTTATCGTCATGTAGAAGCGCCATCGCTAGCAGGACGATACCAATTTCGAACTGCTTTTTCACGACGTCGGCCGGCAGCTTTGTGAAAGCCAGTTCGTTCTTTAGCGCCTTGTTGTCAGCGTTCAGATAGAACTTGTAGGCAGGCTCGTACTTGCCGTTGAGCGTATCGCCTTCGTCCAGGATATCTAAACAATCATCGAGCGTCGAAAAGTGTGATACCCAATTCGGCTTCTTGTGCTCAATCCATGATACTTCCGGAAAATTGATACCGGAATTTCCTTCTACTTCCTTACCCGGCGGGTCGCCCGGATTCGACTTTGATTTTGGCTTTGGACCTGTGTGAGGTTCGACGGATGCCAAGATCGGTAGCTTGGCTCGGCTGGTGAACTCCGATCCATTGACGGGATCGCGCACCGTGAACTCGACCTCTAGGGTGTCGCCAACCGCAACACCTGCGGGAAGATCGAACGTAACGTTGCCTTTACCATCGACTAGGCTGGGACCGACATAATCCGAAATTGGGTACCGTGTGTCGTTCAATACGCGATCAAAAACCTTTTCGCCCTTGTCGATTTTACGCGTGAAGTATTCATCTTCCACGTCGGTATCAAAGGTTAGCCGGACGCGGCTGCCGTGATGGGCGGCGCGCGCTAGCACATCCCCCTGCTCCTTACCGGCGAACCGAAAGAAGGTCGGATGGAACTTCCCGATGAATGTCTTTTCGGTCTTCTGCACGGTGTCGGGCTTGAATGGATTCTGAAGCCGAACGCCCAGCCCAAAAATGCGCGCCAGATTTGGAGAGCTCTTGAGGACGCGCCTCAACACATCCTCTAGCGGCTTGTTGTCAGCCAACTGTTCTTCCATGTCCAACTTGGCGCGAGCATTCCGCAGATCACGAAGACCCGGATGGTCGCGCAGGGCCAACTCCAGCTCCCGCTCGATCTCCGTCGCGAAGGCGTTGTCCTCGACTAGGCGATCGCGGCTTGGCATGAACATGTCATCTTGCTCCACCGCGGAAAGTGACGAGCAGTCCAAAACGACGAGCAAGTCTTGCGCCAGGCGCTGTAGCCCAACCCGCTTCGGCCGGGCGAAGAAGTTGGCCTTGATGTAGCCCTGGGTTTGCCCATTGATAGTGAAGATCACGCCTTCTGATGCGCGATACGTTTTAGCTGAGCCGGGCTTGAAGGCAAAAATACGCGCGAATAGTTCGTGGCCATGAACAGTTAGAGAAATTGTACCCGGCTTTACGTCTTCCAAATTGGGATTGCCGTTCAAACGCGAAAAAAGCCCGCTCATCGTTTCGGTCTGTTCCTGACCAGTCTTCTGATGCTCACGGCACTCGTGGAACCGGATCGGAAGCGCGGGTTCGGGCAGTAGCAGATCGATCTTTGGACGAAGGCCGTCGCGGCGAAGGATGTTGGAGACATTCTTCAGGTTGTATTCGTATAATTTGACCAAGGTGCCGTGGCCGACACTACGCTGGTAAGCACTGTCACCCTGCGGAAAAATGGGCAGCTCGTCAGCGAGGAAGCGCAATACACGCCCCTTACGCTCATGTTCGTCACCCTCCACGTCCAGCGGTGCTAGGTACGAAAGGAAGGGTGAGCGGACCTTCTGACCTTCGCCTTCGCGGCGCACGATCGTAAACCCCCAGCATTCATCCGTCGTGTGAACAGGATAGTTGGGAGAAACGGCGACGTTCCCCAAGAGCTTGGGGTGGCGCCGCGAAATGATAAGCTGAAGTCGTTCCTTCCCACAAAAGCGAATTGCTCCAGTACTACCCTGACCAAACTTGCCTTGAACGAAGTTAACCTTGATCTTGTTGTTTTTTCCCAGGCTCAGCAGGGTATGCGGGAACGCTTCGGGGGTTTGGCCCTCACCAAGATCCGCGACGTTGACACACGGCTTAAGGTTTTTTGGACCGGTTACGAACACCGAAATGCTTTCAGCGACCTGTCGGCGGAAGTCACGCGGCCAATCTTCGATGCGCCCCCCGGAAACCTTTAGGGTCCCAGACCACGACTTTTCGATAAAGCGGTTTACGGCCTCGCGTATTGACTGCGGTGCGTCTGGGCCCTCCGGGGCAACTCCGGCCAACATGCATTCCAACATCAGGCGGGTGTCGATCGTGTTGACTAGCTTTTCATTAAGGGCAAAATCTGCCCGCCCCTGCTGGTTGCCCGCCCGATTCCAGTTCAATTCGTCGTCGCCGTAGTAGCGCCAACAACGTGGGTCGTCCCAAAGGCCCTGCCCTTTCAGGATCTCGACAACTTCAGTTTCGCTATCGACCCGCATTAGGGCCAGGCAAAGGTCTTTGACTTCCTGATTGTTCACGTGCGCCCCTACTTCGCTGGTTCTTAAAGCTTGAAGTCGATCGTTTCCTTGCTGCCCGGCGAGATCATCCGCGCCTTTAGCGCTTCCACTTCGCGGCTCAGCGTCGCTACGATTTTTCGAACGTCATTTTCGTCAAATTCATAAGCGGATTTGTTGCCCAGTTTCCCGATTACGCGGATAGCCTTTATAGCATTTACGGTGCGACTTTCTGCAAGCTGAACAAACTTCTCTCGTTTTCCAATGGACTTGGAATCTGAGTTTTCTCCCGTCATTTTCGCCATCTTCTGTCTCAAGTTTCAGTTGCTCTTCTTGCCATAATTTTTTTGGCACGTATTTTTGATAATTTAGCGGCTATAATGAGTAAAGAAAATTCCGAGAGTACGCCTCCGAGCAGCGCTGAAACGGCATAGACCTAGGCGCTCACACGTTAAGACGTTTGTTTCCCAACGGCCCATGGCGAAGCGCGTTAGCAAGGGCTTCCTGCATCCAGTAGATCGGCAAAGATCGCCCTCACGCCGCCCGCAGCCAGCGGGGCTCGGGTCACCCCGGCCTACATGCGGCAGGACGCACAAAGGTTTGTGCCTGAGATTGGTACAAGGGCTGCCAGCACTTGGGTCGGCCGATCGCATGAGCGACTATATCGACAATACCCACATCAATTTTCTAGTGGAGGCCGCCTCAATGCGCGACTTGCTGAAGGCTCAATCTGGCCCCGGTTAGACCGAGTTATGTAGCCATACCTTGTGGTTTTTCCATCGGTCACAGAATTCGGCCGCGCGAACCGCCAAAGCTCCATCAGGGTTCACGATGAAAAACGTGCGGCAGCTGTATGCATTAGCCCTGACCGCTATCGCGTTGAGGCCGAGCTGGGCGAGCCAGTGATCGACTTCCTTATGGTGCCCGCCTTTGAAGCGCGTATTATGATGATAGATGACCGCGGAACGACCTGCGGCGAGGGCAAGGACCTCTGAGAGCGGCATTTGCTTTCCGAACCCGGGTTGCCCCCTACGGTGGTCGGAGTCATCAATGATGCCGTTGTCGGGGTCCGCCAATACCAGATCGCATTGTTCCAGTTCTGTCAGGTTATGCGCGAACCAGGACGCCCTGGCCGCGCTGCGGTCTTTCGAAAGCGCGTCGCTGACTATGGGTCTGTTGCAGATCGCCGTTGCCTGGATGGCGCCGGACGCCTGAAGAGCGGCGACTGACCTCGTTCCGCTGGCAACGGTGCCCAGCGCGTCAAAAAGGGATGGGTCTAGGGCGCGCCACCTTTCCGAATCTGACAGATACCTTGTGTGTTTGCCGTCACCATTGTGACCCTCGTCAGGGTAGAGGTACCACGCTATACCCAACTTGCGACCAGCAGAAAGGTGGCGAAGCAGGGCAAGCTTGATGTAATCACCAATGTCGGCGGCGTATCTATTCTGCAATATTAGAGGACGTCCTCTGAGACAGCAAACGATCAACTTGTGAAGACATCAAAGCGAACTCTGTCTCTAGTCTACCAATTTCGAGTTTCAATTCTTCATTGGTCGCAACAATGCCGCCAATGTCAGCTTGCACCGCAGCGGAGCTAACAGAGTCCGCAGCCGTGGTGCTCATAATGTGCCGAACTTCATCCACCTGCTCGTAAGTCGCCTGGACGAATGTATAAAGAAAACCCATAACAGCAATTGCCACACCAACCACTGAAGCTATACCAAAACCCCACAGCGTTTTCTCAGTTCGCTTCGCCGTTTTAATTGCCTTGTTGGCGGTCTCTATGCTCTTTTCCATCAATCCATTTATTGAGCTTTCGATTGGAAGGTACTCACCATCGACAAGGGATTTTCTTGCAGCATCAAGATACTCTCTCGCGGTCAGATTGGTTTTGCTCGAATCGAAATTTACGAGATCGCTCTTGTCTGGCCTTCGGTACGTTGTTTTAGTAAATTCGACCCAAATAACGTGCGAATTTACATCAACAAAATGATCCTTAGAGGTCAGATTGTGCAGGGGTATTAAGAGCTCGCCGTCGAATCCCGGATCGACGAGAGGCCCGGTTCCGAGTAACAGGCCTCGATGAACATGCTTAATGCGCAAATTGAATCGAAGCGCCATATACTTAGGAAGACGAAAATGCGTACCGCACTGAACAAATACAATCGAATTTGCCGGCAGTTTTAGCAACCCGCCGGGGCAATGCCCCAAATTGGTCATTAAGTAGCCGCCGGACTTATTAAATTCGTAGGCATATGTACCAAACTTAACTGCATACGAAGCTGTTTTGAGATCTTCCTCATAAAAAGGAAAGAGCATCGCCGTGTCTTTAACGTACTTTGCTATTTCGTTTGATGAAAGTAGAGAGGGTTCTATTTGTCCCTCATAAGGATCTCTTTCCCGCCACTTCTTTGCACGCTCGATAGCTTCGCTCTCGTCTGCCGCATACCTCTCTTCGTGGCTCGGCATGCGAGGCCTAGGTCGCCTCACCTGGAATCTCGATGCTCGCGGAGTCGCGCGCCGCATCAAACAGCGTTTTCCGAGGGTTGGTCAATGCACTGAAGTGGACCAACGCCCCACCAATCGATCGATTGATCTATTTCTTCTTCCACGAGCTTTATGAAATCAGCTCGCAATTTTGTGCCCCAGCCGCCTTCACCACCAATATAGTCGAGATGATTCATCACAATTCTATTTGGTCTGTTTGCGGCAATGGCAGCTCGAACGAGCGCTGGATCAAATTTCCCTACCCGACGCAACTTCTTTGTGACGGTAGTATATTCCTGAATTTCAGCCGCCCGACGCCCCGTCAATGACGATACGTAGTCCCACGACACTTCGTTCGGCAGGGGCCCAGAGTCGCCGGCTACGCGAATAGGGAATGATCGGATGACGAGTGTGACGTCATCTACGTCGAGGGGGCTTAGGCCGGTCTCAGCTAGAGCTGCGGCTGCAGTGGTCGACCGCGAAGTCGCCTTTGGCCAATACCCGCCATCAAGAAGAGACAGCCCAAAGCCCTGTGTGCCCTCGATAATCACGCGGTGACTGTTATCGAGCTTCTTGCGTAGAACGTCAGTTGAGTTGCCCAAGAACCTCTGAAGCGAGGCACTGTCCTGCGCCTCAAGCGACGTCAGTTCGAAATTCTTAGACCGTCGCGCGACGGCAGCCATGACTGCAGCGCCAACCCCCGCCCCAGTAGAGCCGATAGATTGTATAAGATCACCGTTATGTTCCCAATCCTTGTGCTCCTGAGTAATTACCCGAGCATGGTGGCTAATCGTGATGCGGCTTCGTGGAAAATCGAGTTCGCTGACCTCTGCGAGCAACAAATCAACGTCGATGTATGAGCCCGCTGGGAACACCACGTCGACGTCGCGATCGATGCAGCCCGCCGGAAGCTGCCGAAGAGCGAATTTTTTGCCCGATTTATCGTAGCCGGTGTGACCCGAATTCGGTCCGCCAACGCGAACTACGGTTGTTGGGATGTTGGAGCGTCGGGCGCGCCGGGCTAGTTCGAGAGATACCTTCCCTTTGCCTTCGGAACCAAACTGGCCGCCGACTACGATGGATACTGGCATATTCCCTCTCCGTGAATGTCGCCGAATAACTCGTCAACACGCACCTGAACTGCACTTAAGCTAGAATGATTCACAAAGGACTCGTGCGCAAGCACCTTCAGCTCATTCACTCGTCTCTCCACCGTTGATGCGATTGCTTCATCGAAGCCGTCGTCGGCAGCCCGCTCACGGTATCGCTTGCGCCTGACTTCTTCATCGGCGTCTACATACACGTGAACAAAGCAGTTGCCAAAAGTTTCAACGAGAAATGCGTGGTCCTCTGGAAATCGCAAGCCGTCGATCACGATGCGAGCAGCCCCTGCTGCTCTCTTGATCGTTTGTTCCGCCAACCAGCGTTGGCGTCCGCTTTCATTGATCTCAGTGCCGAGCTTTTGCCGGTTGACACGGTTGAGCTCCAGACCGTCGTTCGCGAGCAATTCATCTATGGCGAGACTGAAGCGAGTATACGCAAAGCCTTTGGCCGCGAGTGCTTCGGCGAACGTTGTCTTACCAGCCGCAATCGGTCCGCTCACGCCGACAACGAGTGGTCCTGGGGCAGCATCAAGCTTTGGGATCACCAGGGGCGCCTCCGCTTCAGTTCCCAGGGACTCTGAGAGACCGGCTAGGTGAAATGTGCCGACAAGTGCCGACGTGATTGCGTCGAGCTCATCGTGGGTCACTTTCTCTGTTTGGAAGGTTCCGGAAATTCCAAAGTCGCGGAGGCCTAAATGCAGCCATTCCACCCCCGCACCTTTGCGCGGAATGCGCATGATGTCTTGAGCAGCTCCCGGGTAGCTCTCGATGACTGGAACGCCCTTCTGTCTGAAAACCGCGGCCAGCCGCATGCCACGGGCAGTAAGTTTCTGCATGCTGGGCAGCAGGCAAGGATAGACGTTGATACCCCGTCGTTTCAGCTCGCGCTCTGACTGCCGCATGATGCCGAAAACGTCGCGACCGGGATCACTATCCTCAACGGTGATCCGCCCCTCTGGGAGACAAAGCGGAGAATCGATGGAGACCAGGTCTGGACGTGCCTCCAAGGTTGCAGCGACAATATCGGCGTCAGTTGAAATTGACCTGGTATCCGCAATTGAACCGTCGAGCAGGCACCACCCAGTCGGCCGCACTTCCGAGCCGGTGAGGTCAATGCCGACTATGCGCGCATTTTCTGCTGATGTTCCTGCAAAGAGGTCGTCGAAACGCGGGGCGTGGGTAAGATGGCTCGGTGCCGGCTGGAGACCGCCGGGCAGATCGTTCCAACCGCCTGGGGCCGACCAATCCACAAAGCGAACTGGAGATGAAAACAGATCGGGTTCAACGGCGAACCCAGACATTGCCCTGTCGAAGATAGCGCCCATGGCAGCGATGTCGGCGCGGTTATACCGGATCAGTCTCGAGAGAGCCTCGACGTCCCCGCGAAGATACCGGTGCCAGAGCAGGACGGCCGCAAAGCCGTCGACATCTTCCAACTCTTGGCGGTAGTTCAGTCCCAGTTCGGTTTCGATGGACTTTTGGCCGCCTTTCAGACCGAGGCGTCGGCACAGGTACATTAGGTCAATATGCACAGCCGGCAGCGCTATGTTTGGAAACTCCTGCCGCAAAAACCGAGCATCGAACCGGATGCCGTTGAAGGTCACCAAGACCTTGGCGGACGCTGCATCTCTTAGTAGGTGCGCCGCATCGCCGCCCTTGATGAAGGTTTCAGCTCTGCCGCCGATGGACCAGCCAACAGTGGTGATTTCGTCGTAGTAGTGGCTAAGTCCGGTCGTCTCGATGTCTAAGAACATTATGCGATCTGGATAGGCCGCGCATAGTGCAAGCTGCTCGCGCAGTACCGGCGACGGAAGGCGACGAATTGCAGCCCAGTCCGGACGATCCACATCAGGTCGAGTTGGCATCGACAAAGCCTTGATCATTTGGCCAAAGACTGTTCATCCCACTTTCGTGCGAAGCTGCAGCGACACCCTGTACCAAACCGCAAGGGGACTTGCCGCCAATGGACTGTGCGCATGTTTGCTCCGACGGACAGTTTTGTCGACGACGCCAAAAGTTCGGGCGGCGCGGCATTGATTCTAGAGGTGCGTACCGTTGTAGCACCGTCAACAAGGACGGCAATCCAAGCATCTGACAAGGGCCAGGGCGAGTATGGATGGGGCTCGGTGGAGCCTTGGCTCTTGCTGGCTCATTGTGGCGTTGACCCCTCCTTTATATCCTTCACGCCACCTTAGTGGCGCGGCAGCCGGCGTCCCGCCGAGATTGAGACCAGACCCAACGGTCTGGTCAAAATCCCTCCCTACAACCCCAGCATGCCACAGCTGCGCGCTATTCAGTCAACGGCCTTGAGAAAGGCCGTCCTTCGCTTTGCTCCGGCCCTGCGGGTGACTGCGCGCTTAGCTGTGGCATCCTGTGGTTATCGCGCGGGGAACATCGTCTTCCGCGCTGCGCGCGGGTTTTCAGGCCGCTCGGCGCGGGCCTTCAAACAAGGAACTGGGGTAGAAAAGAGAAGGCGGTTGCCGCATTCTTCCTTTCCCAAGCCCTTTGTTCGACGCGCCGCAGGCTCGTCGAATCTTTTTGGGGGACGCCCTTCGTCCCGACACCTCCAGAACGCCACAGCGCACAGCGCAGAGTCACCCGCAGGGCCGGAGCGGAGCGGAGGACTGCCTTTGGCAGTTGACCTGCGCGAGCACTGTGGCACCCTCCCTTTGACTTTCTGTTTCTTGCCTTTTGTTCCCGGTGTTCCCAGTTTTAAGCCTCAAACCAGAAGTATATTAGAATGCTGAAATGCTGCTGGCTGTTCCAGAATCGGCAGCTTTTAGCGGGAACACCGGGAACAGTTGCTCCGGTGTTCGTTTGCCGCCTAAGTACTCTCAGCGTCTTGCGGGATGGTACTGCCACTGAAATGCCTGCCCTACCCGCACTTTCACCCTCCTCCAGCCGCTGGCCCTAAGCACGCGTGAAACTCGGTTCTTGTCAGACTGTTTCCAATGCGCCGTGCTCATCTGTAGGCAGTCGCCCAGAATCTGAGGAATGGTAACGAAGGTACGGTCAGCAATGAAGTCGTAGATCGGCTCATCCCACGGATCCCCCTCGTAGCGGGCCGACTTTCGATCACTGCTAGATCCAACACTTCCCCCTCTTCCAACCACCACTTGTGGTGTGAGCGATAAAGGTGCACCGCCTCTGCCCAGATCTGATCCCGGTCAGCACTCAAACGTTCAACATCCGATTTTGTCACCGCAACAGGCCAAATCCGGCGAGCACCCGTAGGATCGCGGAGGTAGCTGTTGGTGGTGCCAGAGAAAACGCATTGCCGGGGCACATTAACGGCGCAAGTGCCATATGGGGGGCGATATCGGTCCACGCGGCAGGTTAGGAAGCCGTTCATCGTTTCTACTGTCGTCGTTTTTAGGGACTCAAGCTCGCCAAGTTCAATGATCCACATCCCGTGGGTTTTGCAGCGCTGCATCCTTTGTGCCGAGTGGTGGCATGCGATCGGTAAACCACTCTCCGGCCAGAACCCTGAGTGCCGAAGATTTTCGAAGCCCCTGGCTCCCTTCGAGGACGAGAGTGACGTCGGCTTGGCATCCAGGCTGGAAGATGCGCGCGACCGCCGACACCAAATAGCGTGAACCTATCTCCTTGGTATATGATGAATTTTCAGCCCCCATGTACCCTGTCAGCCAACCATCGAGGCGGGGTTTTCGATCCCACTCAAGTGACTCTAGGTATTGCCGGACCGGGTGGAATGGATGCCGGAAAGCAACCATGGCTGCTGCATGCTTCACATCCCGCACATTGACGTTGATCTCGCGCACCTGCAGCCAACTGGTAGCCTGCAATTCATCGAACTCTTGCCATTCCCTTCGCTGATAGCCTTCAATGTCGTCCCAAGGCAACGGAGCCAAAACCGTTGGCTTACTTGCAAACACGTCAAAGCCCAGACATCCAAAGAACTCTGGTGCCCACTCAAGCGGAATCGAGGCGTTGTGCAAGTTGGCTACAATCTCACCACGTCTAGTCATCACAAGGCTCGCGAGCCAGTTCGGAATGGCCTCTGTGCTGGCGCAGTTCGATGCTATTGTTGCGGGATCCGAAATAGGGTTATTATCTCGTCCTGAAGCGCCACGCTTCGCATCTTCTGCCTCGCCGTCCCTGTTTGCAGCAGGGGCGGCGACTTCATTTTGTGGCTCGCAGATGGAATGTTGGGTCTCGTCCAAGACCGGGGTCATTTGGCATCGCTCGCCGGCAACGACGCGATGAATGCTTTGAGATCATCGGCGAGAATGAGCGTCTGCCGCCCATTTTTCCTTGAATTCAAGAGGCCTGTCTTGATCATCTCGTAGAGGCGGCTCCGGCTGATGCTAGCGGCGCGAGCAGCTTCTTCGATCGTAAGTGCGATCTTTTCCAATTGTCTGAGTCCAGGTCGGAGAGGTGTCCGGCCACACGGCGGCTGAATGTCCATCGCCGTCCACCATCATCCACGTGGACGCCTCAGAGTCTGGGGGGACGTCCATTCAAAGTTCAAATCGACGTCGGCTACGGCGCCGTCAGTCCGAATTCCACCTCTCGATGGCTTTGGCAATTGCGTCGGCCTTCGGCTTCTTGCCCATGGCCAAACGAGCAACTTCCGCGACAAAAGTGTAGAGGGGGCCCGTGAGCACGTCGCCCCCCTGGCGACCGCCACCTTTGGAGCCATAAAGCTCTCGATACAACTCCGGAAACCGCCCGCCAATTAAGCTGTAAAGTTCAATTGGCACGAATTGGTCCGTGAGCTCCAACTGTCGCCTGACGTCCTCCAAGGCAGCCACAAAGTGCGCAGCCCCGTTGAGCCATTCATAGAACGCCCAGTTCTGTCCGCCCGCGGTACCAAACAGCCATTCCGGACGCATCTCTGCCAATTCGCCTATTGGGGCATCAGGGTCAGCTCCGAAGAACTGAACGTTCTCATCATGCTCCGCCCGCGCGGGATCCCGTTGATAGAATTCCGATAAGGTCCTCTTGAGGCCCCTGTTGTCGTCGGACACCGCAAACTTTCGCAATCTGATAGCTGTGCCGAAGATGTTTTTTATGCCTCGCAGCTGCCCGGCCACGTTCCCGTAGGGCGAATTCCGATACAGCTCGCTTTCTTTCCAATTATGAAACGTTGCCATCATCGTAAGACCCAGAACGTCTATCTTTGACGGGTCAGCCAGAACCCGCTTGTGACGACGCTCCATTAGCTCGACAACACCTTCAGCAACATCGCGCCAGTCGTGCTCTCCATCTGGATAGGGAAGGTATTTTTCCGGTATCGGTTTGAACAGGTTGCCTTCAGCCAACCTAATCCCTCGCCAATTCCCATGGATGACTGGGCACAAACGGCTGAGCACGCAACTCATCGCATTGGTCCGCCCACCATTGCGCGATCTGTGTCCGCTCCTTCCAATACGCAGAACGGTTGTATGCAGCGCGCACCTCATCCTCGTCCTCATGGGAAAGATGGCGCTCGACGACGTCTTTGTCCCAGAGCAGGCTGCCGTTCGCCATGCTGGAAAATGACGCGCGAAGTCCATGCGCTGTCTGTTCGTATTTGGAGAAGCCCAGTCGCCTCAGCGCACCGTTCAAGGTATTCTCTGACATCGGACGCGTGCTGCTGCGCATCCCGGGAAACAACAATTGCTCTTGGCCTGTGAAATCCCTCAGGCGCAGCAGGAGCTCGACGGCCTGGCGCGCCAATGGCACATAATGGACCCGGCGCATTTTCATGCGCAAGCGCGGCACGCGCCAGACGGCATGGGCAAAGTCGAATTCTTCCCATTCTGCCTTCCTCAGCTCGCCCGGCCTCGGATGAAGCAGTACGGCGAGTTGCAAGGCAATCCTGGTTGGCACGTTGCCGCTATAGCCATCGATAGCCCTCAGCAACTGCCCAAACTCAGGTGCCGTGGTGACGGCCGCTCGGCTTTCGGGCCGTGCCGGTAAGAGGGCCCCCTTTAGCGCGACCGTGGGGTCGTCTTTGGCTTTTGAGGTCCATATCGCGTACCGAAACACGGCGCCGATCGTCGTCCGAGCGCGGTTGGCACTCTCCAGACGTTCCCGGGCCTCAATTCCGCGCAGCACAGCAAGGACTTCAACAGGCGACACTTCACTGACTGGACGGGAGCCGAAACCCTTTCGGGCAAAGGACAGCAGCCACTTTTTCTTGGTGATCGTCGCCTCGGCCTGCCCCTTCTTTATCTGCTGACCGATCCATTCATCAGCAACGGCGTCAAAGGAATTGTCGAGCGAGAGCTTGCGCAGAAGGGAGGGGTCCATTCCCGTACCAAGAATCTTCTTCTGGGCTTCGCGCTTCTCTCTCGCTTCGGAGAGGGAAATGACGGGGTATGCCCCCAGCGCCAGAACCTTTTGCTTACCCCATGGCGGTACGCCAGCCGCCACAACTTTGATCCTGTGGGCATGACCCACAGCTGGAGCCCACCCCCGTCAGAAAGCTTCTGAAGCTTTTCTGTGGGCTTGGCCGATTCAACAAGCCGCGCGCTTAGAGGCAATTGAACCTCCCATACCAACAGGCCCAGTGCCTACCAACAGATGCGCTGGATTTCAGCAAGTCCACGTGGACGACTGCGGACTCTAAGTTGCCAACATCGTTGATGAATCGCCAACCGGCTGGACGCTGGTGGACGACTGTGGACGATCGCGATGGGGGAAGTGGTGCCCGGGACCGGAATCGAACCAGTGACACGCGGATTTTCAATCCGCTGCTCTACCAACTGAGCTACCCGGGCAATGGGGCGGAAGGACCGCCCGGCTCAAAGCCACGGGCCTTATAGGTGATGGGTTTTGAGGGTGCAAGCGGGAAAAGGGTTTGTGGAAAAGGAGTTTGCATGGTGACACGTCCTCGTGGTTCGACAGGCTCACCACGAGGTCTACTGAGGCACTCCTGGCCGTCAGATATTATCGTCTTCGTCGTAGTCGGGGACAACATTGTCGCCTTCGGCGGCCGGCTCGTCGTCCCTGGCTGGGATGACGTAGCTGCCGGTCAGCCAGCGGTTGAGGTCGACGTCGGCACAGCGCTTGGAGCAGAAAGGCTTGAAAGCCTCGACGCTCGGCTTGCCGCAGATCGGGCATTTCCGTTCCGCGGCCATCAGACGCCTGACAGGGTGGACTGGTTGAGCCAGTTGAAATGGACCGGATAGCCCTCGCCGGCCAGCAGTTGCGCGGTTTCCATCAGCGGCAGGCCGACAACGGCGGTGTAGGAACCCGAGAGCTTGACCACGAAGGCGCCGGCAATGCCCTGGATGGCGTAGCCGCCGGCCTTGTCGCGCCATTCGGCGCTGGCGAGATAGGCTTCCATCTCGCGGGTGGACAGGCGCTTGAACCGAAGGCGCGTTTCGACCAAGCGCTGGCGCTTGGCGCCGGACGGGGTCAGCACCGTCAGCGCGGTATAGACGCGATGGGCCCGCCCCGAGAGCAGGCGGAGGCATTCGGTGGCCTCTTCCATGGTCTCGGCCTTGGGCAGGATGCGGCGGCCCACCGCCACCACCGTATCGGCGGCGAGCACCAGCGCGCCCTGGCCGAAGCCGGCAGAGCGGGCCTTGTGCTGGGCGGTCAGCGCCTTGAGGTCGGCGAGGCGGATGGCAAGCTTGCGCGGGAGCTCACCCTTTTCGGGCGTCTCATCGACATGGGCCGGCACCAAGTGCTCAGGCTCGATGCCAATCTGGTTGAGCAGCGCAAGCCGGCGCGGCGAGGCGGAGGCCAGGATCAGATCCGGACGGCTGGCCATGACTCAAGCCTTATTTGAAACGATAGGTGATACGGCCCTTGGTCAGGTCGTAGGGCGTCATTTCGCACAGGACCTTATCGCCAGCCAGCACGCGGATGCGGTTCTTGCGCATGCGGCCAGCGGTGTGGGCGATGATCTCGTGCTCGTTTTCCAACTTGACGCGGAACGTCGCATTGGGGAGCAATTCAGTCACCACGCCCGGAAATTCGAGCACTTCTTCCTTCGCCATACTGTCTCCTAATAGACCCATAGGGGCATAGCTTGCCGGCCACGGGTCGGAAAGTGGCCTTTACCTACTTCAATTCAATGGATTTGTGAACCACTTGCGCCACGTCCGCTGCGCGGGCGCGCAAGTCAATGTTGGTCGCCCTTCCGAACCGCAAAAGTGGTGTCCACTTTTGCTGGAAGCGCTCCGGAAACCAGTGGCTCGAGACGCTCACGTACCCGCTTGCGCAGGCTATCGCGCAGTTCGCGATAAGCCGCCAGCACCAGCTCGCGGTTGCCTTCCACCAGGGATGGATCGGGAGTCTTCCAATGCTCGACGGCACCGGCTTCGAGACCCTTGCGGGTCACGGCTTCGGGCGCGTCTTCTGAAAGGGTGATGACCAGATCGAAACGGTTGGCAACCAGCTCGTCCAGGATATGGGGCGTGTGCACGCTCATATCAATGCCGATCTCTTCCATCACCTCATGCACGAACTGGTCGGCCTTGCCGCCATTGACCCCCACCGAGCGGGCAATGACGCGGCCGGGAAAGGCCTGGCGAGCCAGGGCCGCGGCCATGGGCGAGCGCACCGAATTCATCGAGCAGACGAAGAGGACGCTTGGCAGCTCGCTTGTCGCCTCGTCGATTCTGGAGGCATAGGGCTGCACGGCGCAGATCAGGGTGAACAGGCGCCGCGCGGTGTTGAGATCGATGATGATCTTGTTGTCGAGCCGCGTGCGCAGCAGTTCGGCCGCCTCGTTGTGCATGCCGCGGCGGGCCATGTCGACGGTTTCGATCTGGAAGGGCTGGGCCGAGCGGATGGCCTCGTAATAGGCGTCGCGGATGCGGAAATAGTCGCGGATCAGCCGGCGGAACGGGGTCAGCGACAGGTAATGGGCAGCAATGGGCTGGAAGGTCTCGGGGTGGCGCACGTCGAGCACGATGGAATTGCCGATGATCGACATGTGCAGGGCGAAGGGCCCCTTGGCGGCGACGCGGGCCGGGCGGAAGGAGTTTTGCTCCAGGAGGTCATAGATGGCGATGCGCCATTCATGCACCTCGTCGGGATTGATCGAGGTGATGGTATTGGGGTCGAGCGTGACGGTGACCAGGCGATCGGTGTCGGTCGGCTTCGCCTGGGTTTCCATCGAAATGCTCAACGGTTGAGCCTTATGGAGACCGAGCGGCCGTGACCATCAAGCCCCTCGACCTCGGCCAGGGTGACTGCGGCTCCGCCCAGCATCGACAGGGTCATCGGATCGCAACCCAGGATCGAGGTGCGCTTCATGAAGTCGAGGACCCCCAGGCCGGAGGCGAAGCGGGCGGTGCCGGCGGTGGGCAGGACGTGGTTGGAGCCGCCGACATAGTCGCCAATCGCCTCGGGCGTGTGGTGGCCGAGGAAAATCGCCCCGGCATGGCGGATGGCGGGCAGAACCGATTGCGGATCATCGAGCGCCAGTTCGACATGCTCGGAGGCGATGCGGTTGGCGAGGGTCACGGCCTCGGACAGCGAGCTGACAGTGATGATGGCGCTGTACTGGTCCCAACCCTCGCGGGCATTGGCTGGGCTGGGCAGCAGGTCGATCTGGCGGTCGACTTCCGCGGCGACTGCATCGGCCAGGCCCTTTTCGGTGGTCACGAGAATTGAGCGGGCCCCTGCCCCATGCTCGGCCTGCGCGATCAGGTCGGCAGCGACCCAGGCCGAATTGGCCGAACCATCGGCAATGACCAGCACTTCGGAGGGGCCGGCGATCATGTCGATGCCAACCTGGCCAAAGACCTGGCGCTTGGCCGTCGCCACATAGGCATTGCCCGGGCCGACGACCTTGTCGACCGGCGCAATGGTTGCCGTGCCATAGGCCAAAGCGGCCACGGCCTGGGCGCCGCCGACGCGATAGATTTCGGTGACGCCCGCTATCTTGGCGGCGAGCAGGATGGGCGCGGCGATCTGGCCGCCCGGCGTGGGCACGACCATGGCGATGCGTTCGACGCCGGCGACCTTGGCCGGCACAGCATTCATCAACACCGAAGATGGATAGGTGGCCAGGCCTCCGGGCACGTAGATGCCGACGGCATCGACGGGAGTCCAGCGCGTGCCGAGAGTGACGCCGAGGGGGTCGGTATAGATGTGATCGACCGGCTTCTGCTTTTCGTGATGGGCCTTGATGCGATCATGCGCAGTCTGCAGAGCAGCCCGGACCTCATCGCTGACGCGGGCGGCGGCGGCATCGATCTCGTGCTGGGGAATGCGCAGATCGGCGGCCGTGAAGTGGGTGCGGTCGAAGCGGTTGGTCAGTTCGACCAGGGCAACGTCGCCGCGACTCCGGACATCGGCGATGATGCCGGCAACGGTGTCGCTGACGTCCTGGCTGGACTCGCGCTTGCCGCCGAGCAGGTCCTGGAAGCGCGCTTCAAAGTCGGTGTCGGCGCTGTCGAGGCGGATGGGCATGGAAGGGCCTTGGTTTGACGGGTCCAGCATGGCATCTGGACCGAACAATTTCTACCGGGGTCTAGCGGGCAAGCAGCAAAGGGTCAGTCCAGCGCATGGGCCGGCTTGGCTGACGCGGCCCAGGCGGCACCCAGGTCGGACAGGCGGGCTTCGAGGCATTCGACGCCCAGCCGCACCGTGCCGCCGCCAGCAAAGCTGAGCTCGACAATGCCGGCGGGGCCATCGATGGGCTGGAAGGTGATGGCCAGCAGTTCGAGCACGCCTTCGGCGGCGGCGGGATCAAAGCCGCTGGTGACGACGGACTGCACCGCATCGAAATGCAGGGCGGCGCGCTTGCGCAGGCCCTTGTCGCGGCGGCCCTTGCCGGATTCCCAATCAAACCGGTTCATCAGCAGCGCAAAGCGGCGGTCGCCGCGGGCATAGCCCATGTCGGCAACGCGCACGATGGCGTCCTGCACATGGGCGGAAATGACTTCGAGGTCTTCGGTATCAAGCGCGAGAAGTTTCAGGTCGGTCATGTCTGGTCGGCCCTTGGAACTGGAGTGCGCCGTATCTGGTCACCCCAACCCCGATCTACAAGTTTGAAGCGAGCGGGGCAATGCGAGCGGCGAGAAAAGGACATGCGAAAGCGCCGCCTGGATTGCGGTTGTCATGGGTTCGGTTCGCTCGGTGTCGAGACGCCAAGGGGCGCTCAGAGAGCTATGGTGGCGAGGCTCCTGCCTCGAAGTGGTAGTTAAAGGAAGTGAGGCCTTTGCCTCGCCACCACGCCAGGATTTTCGCGGGTCCGGGCCAGGTACGCTGTGTCGCAAGCGCAGCTGCCGAGTTCCCCCCGCCCAATGGGAGCGACCTCCCATCCCTGGCTGCCTCCACGGTCATCACTCGTCATGACCGGCTCTGCCGTGAAGATGGAAGGAGTATGCGGCAGGTTTTGGTGGGTGGGGATAAGTCAGCTTCTTCAAACGGCCACGAACTGACGCCCTCAACCAGCAATTGCCCCGGTTCGAGGCACGAGAAGAGCTATTTGTAGGTGGCGGGAGTGTTCCAACATCCGCCGGACCCACCTCCCCCTTGAGGGGAGGGAGACGACTGGTAGATCGCCAGGCAATTGCCGGGCGGCCAAACCTTACAGCCGGACGTCATCATCAAAGCCGCCGTCGCATCAGGACAACTGGCGCAAGTGGCCCCACCCCCTCCTGCCCCCATCAGAGGGGGAGGTTCTTGCTCCACTCGTGGGAGCGGTCGAGTCCCACTTCCCAATACCCTACCGACCACCCACGCCTCTTGCAACTGACTGACCAGTCAGTTATTAATAAAGATGAGGCTGGAGCGTTCCGCATGACCGACACATCCAAAAAATTCCGCCGCCGCGCTGATGCACGGCCTGATGAGGTGCTGGATGCGGCGCTGGCGGTGTTCGTGGAAAAGGGATTTGCGGCGGCAAAGGTCGAGGAGGTCGCCAAACGGGCGGGCGTGTCCAAGGGGACGGTCTATCTCTACTTTCCCTCGAAGGAGGCGTTGATCGAGGGCATTGTGCGGCGGGCGGTGGCGCCGATCGCGGTGCGGGCCCTGCCCGATCTAGAACAGTTCGAGGGCGATCCGCGACTGCCGATCACCATGCTGCTGACCGTGCTGGTGCAGCAATTGGCGCAACCCGACAAGATCGCCGTGCCCAGGCTGATCCTACGGGAGGTGATGAGCTTTCCCTCGATCGCCGAGCTTTATCGCAAGGAAGTGCTGGGCAAGGTCATGCCGGCGCTGACCGGGCTGATCCGGCGGGGCGTCGAGACGGGCAAGCTGCGCAAGGTCGATCCGGACCTGACGGTGCGCTCGATCATCGGCCCGGTGCTGGCTCATGTAGCGCTGGCCGAGATCTTCGGCATCAAGCCGGAGGGCGAGGGTCTGGGGCTCGACGGACTGGTCGCCAACCACCTCGATATCCTGTTTCATGGCATCTGTGCCGAGCCCGGCGAGGCGACGCCATGAACGAGTTCTTTGCCGGGGTACTGGCCGCCCTCATGTCCATGCTGCCCGGCGGGGCTGCGGAAGATGCCGGCTATGCGGGGTATCTCGAGGCCGACTATGTCTATGCGGCACCGATCAGTGCGGGGCGGATAGCCGGCATTGCGGTGACCGAGGGACAGGCCATCGCCGCGGGCGAGTTGCTGTTCACGCTCGAAAGCGGCCAACAGCAGGCGCTGCTCGATGCGGCGGAGGCGCGGGTGGAAGCGGCGCGGGCAACGCTGCAGAACCTGGAATCGGGCGGCCGTTCGGAAGAAATCGACGTCATCCGCGCCAATCTCGGCAAGGCGCGGGCCGATCTGGCGCTGGCGCAATCCAATCTCGCGCGCAGCGAAAAGCTGCTGGCCGCCGGCACCGTCGCCTCGGTGCGGGTGGAGCAGGACCGGGCGGCACTCGCCGCGGCCGAAGCGCAGGTGGCGCAGCTGACGGCGCAGGTCAACGTGGCGGAACTGCCGGCGCGCGATGCACAGCAGGTCGCCGCCGAGGCAAATCTTGCGGCCGCGGAGGCGGATGCCGGAAGGGTGGCGCTGGACCTGGAAGAGCGGCACACCAGGGCACCGGTGGGCGGGACGGTGGACCGGCTGTTCTACGCAGCAGGCGAAATCGCCATGGCCGGTGCGCCTGTCGTCGCCATCCTGCCCGAAGGCGCGCTCGAGGCGCGGTTCTTCGTGCCGGAGGCGGAGCGGGCGGCGCTGGCGGTGGGCCAGACGGTCAGCGTGAGTTGCGACGGCTGCATGGCGATGACCGCCGTGGTGACCCGCCTTGCCAGCGAACCGCAGACGACACCGCCGGTGATTTATTCGCGCGAGGAGCGTGGGCGGCTGGTCTACCTGGTGGAAGCGCAGCTCGACGCGCCGGGCAACCTGCGACCCGGGCAGCCGGTGACGGTGACGCCGTGAACGAGGGCAACGCCATTTCGGTGCATGGGCTGACCAAGCGGTTTGGCGACAAGACGGTGGTCGACCATTTCGACATCGAAGTGCCGCGCGGGGCGATCTATGGCTTTCTGGGCCCCAATGGCTCGGGCAAGACCACCACCATCCGCATGCTCTGCGGATTGCTGCTGCCCGATGCCGGCGAGGGCACCTGCCTGGGTTTCGACGTGCGCAAGCAGGCCGCCGCGATCAAGACGCAAGTCGGCTACATGACGCAGAAATTCAGCCTCTACGAGGATCTTTCCATCCGGGAGAATCTCGACTTCGTGGCGCGGATGTATGGCGTCAAGGACCGCCGGAAGCGGGTGACGGCGGCGCTTGAGGATCTGGGGCTGGCCGATCGGGCGGGGCAATTGGCGGGAACGCTGTCGGGTGGCTGGAAGCAGCGGCTGGCGCTGGCCGCCTGCCTGATCCACGACCCGCAACTGCTGCTGCTCGACGAGCCGACGGCGGGCGTCGACCCCAAGGCACGGCGCGACTTCTGGGACGAAATCCGCCGGCTGAGCAAGACGGGCGTCACGGTGCTGGTCTCGACCCATTACATGGACGAGGCCGTGCAGTGCGATTTCATCACCTATATCGCCTATGGCAAGAAGCTGATCGACGGGAAATCGGCGGAAATCCCCGCCATGGTGGGGCTGACCACCTGGCGTGCCGAAGGGCCGGACCTGGCGGCGCTGGAGGCCGAGCTGGCAGGCCAGAAGGGCGTGGCACAGATCGCCCGCTTCGGCTCGACATTGCATGTGTCGGGGGTGGATGCGGCGGGGCTGGAGGCCACCGTCCGCGCCTTCGAGGCGCGCGGCGTCCATCGCTGGAGCCTGATGCCTGCAGGGCTGGAAGAGGCGTTCATCTACCTGATGACGGGGGCGCGGGATAATTTCGCCCGCGACGCGGCATGAGCCCCTTCTCATTCTCCCGCTTTGCCGCTGTGCTGATGAAGGAATTCATCCAGATGCGGCGCGACCGCGTCACCTTTGCCATGATGATCGGCCTGCCCATCGTGCAGCTGATGCTGTTCGGCTTTGCCATCAATGCCGATCCACGACACCTGCCGACGCTGGTGGAGCTCAATGATGACGGACCGATCGTGCGCGCGGTGCTGTCGGGGATGGAAACGTCGGGATATTTCGATTTCCAGGGCGTGGTCCATGGACCCGATGCGGGTGAGGACGCGCTGCGGCGGGGGATTGCCAACTTCGTTGTGGTCATCCCCGCCGATTTCGAGCGCGACGTGGTGCGGGGCTTGCGGCCCGATATTCTGGTGGCGGCGGATGCGGCAGACCCGTCAGCAGTGGGCGGGGCGGCGGCGGCGCTGAGCGGGATCGTCAATGGCGCCATGGCGCAGACACTGACCGGGCCGGTGGCGGCAGTGGGTGCGGCCCCTGCCCCGTTCGGCGTTATCGTGCACCGGGAATACAATCCAGAAGGCAGGACATCGACCAATATCGTGCCGGGGCTGCTGGCCATCATCCTCTCGATGACCATGGTGATGATCACGGCGGTGGCGATCGTCAAGGAACGCGAGCGCGGCACGATGGAGATGCTGATCTCGACGCCGGTCAGGCCATTCGAAGTGATGCTGGGGAAGATCCTGCCCTATGTCCTGGTGGGCTATGTGCAGACGGCGGTGTTCCTGGTGGCGGCGTTTGTGGTGTTCGGCGTGCCGTTCGAGGGCACGTTCATGGCCTTCTTCATCGGCTTCAACCTCTTCATCCTGGGCAACCTGGCGCTGGGCTTCCTGATCTCGACCCTGGCGCGCAACCAGATGCAGGCGATGCAGCTGAGCTTTTTCACCATCCTGCCGTCGATCCTGCTGAGTGGCTTCATGTTCCCGTTTGCCGGCATGCCGGACTGGGCGCAGGGCCTGGGCCTGGCGGTGCCGGCGACGCATTTTATCCGGCTGGTCCGCGCGGTCATGCTCAAGGGCGCCGATAGCGGCGACCTGACAGGGGAATTCACCGCGCTGGCGGTGATCGTCTGCGTGATCTCGGTGCTGGCCATGCTGCGCTATCGGCAGACGCTGGATTAGGTCGCGTGGGCAATACCCGAGGACTACTCGTCGCTTACCGGGTTGAAAGTGGCCCTCGGATCAAGTCCGAGGGCAGTGCGGTGGGTGTGGCGGCATCGGCCCCGCCATTCGACCATAGGTCTCATGGCCTAGCACGCTAAAATCGCTCCGCCGGAGCGATTTTGCCTTCGGCCGCCTGCTAGCCCGCCACGCGTTCGATTTCGGCGCCGCAGCGGCTGAGCTTGTCTTCGAGGCGCTCGAAACCGCGATCGAGGTGGTAGATGCGGTTGACCACGGTCTCGCCCTTGGCGGCGAGGCCGGCAATAACCAGCGACACCGAGGCCCGCAGATCGGTGGCCATCACCTGGGCCCCCTTGAGCTGGGGCTTGCCGCGGACGGTGGCGACCTGGCCATCGACCGAGATATCGGCGCCGAAGCGGGCGAGTTCGGCCACATGCATGTAGCGGTTCTCGAAGATGGTCTCACGGATATGGCTGGTGCCATTGGCCATGGTCATCAGGGCCATGAACTGGGCCTGGAGGTCGGTGGGGAAGCCAGGAAACGGGTCGGTTTCGACATCGACCGGCAGAATGCCGTTGCCGTTGCGATGGACACGCAGCCCCCCGGGCTCGACGGTCAGCTCGACGCCGGTGCGGGCCAGGACGTCGAGGGCGGCCTGCAGGTGTTCCGGCCGGGCGCCCTTGAGCAGCACATTGCCGCCGGTCATGGCGGCTGCCATGGCGAAGGTGCCGGTTTCGATGCGATCGGGGATCACATCCACCGTGGCGCCGTGCAGCTTGTCCACGCCTTCGACGGTCAGGGTGCGCGTGCCGATGCCGGATATCTTTGCACCCATGGCGACGAGGCACTCGGCGACGTTGGTGATCTCGGGTTCCTGGGCGGCATTCTCGATAATGGTGGTCCCCTTGGCCAGGGTCGCCGCCATCAGGATGGTGTGGGTGGCACCGACCGAGACCTTGGGGAACTTGATATGCGCACCGACGAGGCCGCCCTTGGGCGCCTTGGCGACGACATAGCCCTCGTCGATATCGATCTCGGCGCCCAGTTCCTTGAGGCCGAAGAGGAAAAGATCGACCGGCCGGGTGCCGATGGCGCAGCCACCGGGCAGCGAGACGCGGGCCTCGTGGCAACGGGCCAGCAGCGGGCCGATGACCCAGAAGCTGGCGCGCATCTTGGAGACGAGCTCATAGGGGGCGGTGGTGTCGACGATATCGGCGGCATGGAAGGTCATGCGCTGGCCGACGCCCTCGTCCTCGCCGCGGCGGCGCCCATGTACGGCGATATCGACGCCATGGTTTTCGAGAATGCGCTCGAGCTGCTTGACGTCGGCGAGGCGCGGCACGTTCTGCAGCACCAGCGGCTCGTCTGACAGCAGTGAGGCGATCATCAGCGGCAAGGCGGCATTCTTGGCGCCCGAAATCGGGATTTCGCCATTGAGTTCGTTGCCACCGATCAAACGGATACGGTCCATAGTCTTGTCCTATATGGCGGGCATGATGCCCTGCTACCTGGATTGGAGGTAGGCCAAGTCCTAGTTGCCACGTAAGCCAGACTCGCCGTTCTCGATGAAGGCATGCCCGAATGGCTCTGCCTGTAGTTAGTCGATAGTCGCCCGAATCTGGTTTACGGTTTATTGACCGTATCAGTTCCGGGTGGCGGTTGTGGGTCTGGCGCCTGGCGCTCCGAATCGGCGCGCGCCTTGGCCTGCCCCTTCCGGCGCTTGAGGTTCTCACGCAGCTTTGCGGCCAATCTTTGCTCGCGCAAGGCAGCCTGTTCGGATTTGGTCATCGCTCGCAGTGGAATCGTGTTGGAGCCTCGGCGGTTGATAGGCGCTTTTTAGCCTTGCGTCGAGGTTGGGCCTATGGCAAAGGAGCCCCCGTCGCGCCGGGCACCAAGCCGCGCAAAGACATGCTGCCGTAGCTCAGTGGTAGAGCACCCCCTTGGTAAGGGGGAGGCCGACAGTTCAATCCTGTCCGGCAGCACCATTTCAACTCATTGATGTCGTATAAGCTTTTGACCAGTATGGGCATCGCTATGACATGGCATGTGACTATCTGCTCGTTGCGACGGTAGCTCGGTCAGCAGCACCGGTGTCGCGGTTGACATAGGCGCGCCAGCCGCCGAACCGGGTTACTTCCCCGGCGGGGTCGATGGCGTGCTGTTCGCAGAGGAAGCCGCTGACGCTGGTGCCATCATCGAGCGTGATCTTGCCGATGCCCAGGGGCGCGGGGATGCGCGACACGAAGCTGCCGAAGCCGGCGACCGGCAGGTGCCAGACCTCGACGTCGATGCCGGCCCCGGCATAGCCGGGCGCGCGGACCAGGCCCGGCTTTGGCGGGGTGGTGTTGGGCAGGGCAAACAGCCGATAATCGCCCGCCGTGCGACAGCGCTTGAGCAGCGTCCCGCCCAGATCCACCAGTTCGCCATTGAGGGGCATGCCGCTGAGATGGGCGCCCACGACCACGATCGGAACCGAACCTGCGTCTGGGCGCGACGGCAGTGTGGATTTGACGGCTGTAGACTTGTCCCTGCCAGCGCCCCGTCCGATCGCCGCATGGAGCTCGGCCGCATAGGCGGCAAGCGCGTCATCGCTGAAGGCGGGACCCACCAGCGTGACGCCCGCAGGCAGCCTGTCGGCGCTATCGAAGCCGGCAGGGATGGCGATGGCGGCCAGATCGAACAGATTGACGAAATTGGTATAGCGGCCAAGGTGGCTGTTGCGGAGGATCGGCTCGGCCTGGATCTCGGCGACCGTATAAGTCGTGGGCGTCGTGGGCAGCAGCAGCATGTCGACGGATGCCCAGGTGGCCTCGGTCTCGCGCCTGAGCGCGGCGAGACGATAGCGCCCGGCGAAGGCATCGACCGCGGTCTGCCCCTGGGCGCCACCGATGATGGAGCGGACCGTGGCATCCATCTCGGCCGCGTTGCCAGCAAAGAAGTCGGCGATTGCCGCCAGGCGCTCGGCGACCCAGGGCCCGCCATAGAGGAGATCGGCGGCGGCGCGGAACGGCGCGTAGGCGATCGGCACGATGGTGGCGCCGCCCTGTTGGGCCGCGGCAATGGCGGCATCGTAGCGGCGCTCGACCTCGGCATTGCCGTAGAATTCGCGCTCGCTGCCCGCAAGGACCCCGATGCGCCGCTGCCGGGGCAACGCGACCGGCTCGGCGCGCCGCGAGAACGGATCGGCGGCATCGAAGCCTTCGGCGACCTGCCGCACGACGGTGCCGTCGCCGACGCTGGCGGCGAATATGCTGACGCAATCGAGCGTGCGGCAGGCTGGCACGACGCCCGAGGTCGACAGCAGGCCCAGAGTCGGCTTGATGCCGACAATGTTGTTGAGCGCGGCGGGGACACGGCCGGAACCGGCGGTGTCGGTGCCAAGCGCGAAGCTGCACAGCCCTGCTGCCACGGCCACGGCCGAGCCGGAACTGGACCCGCCCGAAATATAGCTGGCATCGAAGACCGAGCGCGGCGCGCCATGGGGCGAGCGCGTGCCATTGAGGCCAGTGGCGAACTGGTCGAGATTGGTCTTGCCGATAACGATGGCGCCGGCCGCGCGCAGGCGGGCAACCACGGCGGCGTCCGCGCTGGGCGAATAGGCGAAGGCCGGGCAAGCCGCGGTGGTGGGGAAGCCGGCGACATCGATATTGTCCTTGACGGCAAACGGAATGCCCCAGAGCGGCAGACTGGCCGGATCGGGGTGGCTTTCCATCAACTGGCGCGCCGCCGCACGCAACTGCCCGGCGCTGGCGGGCGTGATGAAGACTGCCTTGTCGGGCCAGGCATCGCAGCGGGCCAGCACCGCATCCACCATGTCGAGCGGCGTCCCGCCCTGGGCGTAGAACTGGCTGAGTGCGGAGAGGTCGAGAATAGTGGACAGCATTGCGGGGTCTCGTTGAGCAAGTTCGCGCAGAATGGCATCGTAAAGGTATTGTATGCAATAGCCACGCTTCTGCTTATTTTTTGAGCATTTGTGAGATTATTGTATGCATCTGAGGCAACCACCCCGCGAGCGAAATGGGGTCGCTTGCGCTAATCTATTGATTTTGCTGCAAATCATTCCAACGCGACATTTGGCATGCGGCTTGCAACGGGATTTGCAGCCGCTCGCTACGGGCGGATGCAGGGAGCAAAACATGTCGCGACTCAATCTTTCCCGTCGTTCACTGCTCAAAGCCGGCGCTGCCGGTCTTGCGGCGGCGGCGCTGCCCATGGGCCTGGCCCGGGCGCAATCCCCGATCGTGCTGGGTGCCGTCTATGTCGGCCCACGCGATGATTTCGGCTGGAACCAGGCGCATGCCACGGCCATGGAAATCCTCAAGACCGTGCCGGGCGTAACCGTCATCGAGGAAGAGAACGTTCCCGAAACCGACGCCGTCAGCCAGTCGATGGAATCGATGATCAACCTCGATGGCGCCAACCTGATCCTCGCCACCTCGTTCGGCTATTACAGCCCCTTCGTGGTGGAGCTGGCCAAGAAATACCCGGACGTGCAGTTCCGCCACGCGGCGCCGCTGTGGAAGGAAGGCGACCCGGCCAATGCCGGCTCCTATTTCTGCTACCTCAACCAGGGCCACTATGTGGACGGCGTCGCCGCCGGCCTGTCCTCGCCGACGGGCAAGCTCGGCTTCGTCGCCGCCAAGCCGATCCCGTCGGTGCTGTCCAACATCAACTCGTTCCTGCTCGGCGCCAAGAAGACCAATCCCGCCGCGACCGTGCAGGTGATCTTCACCGGCGAGTGGTCGATGCCGGTGCGCGAGGCCGAGGCCACCAACGCGCTGATCGATGCCGGTTGCGACGTTATCACCTGCCATGTCGATGGTCCCAAGGTGGTCGTGGAAACGGCAGAGGGTCGTGGCGTCAAGACCTGCGGGCACAATGCCAGCCAGGCCCCGCTTGCCCCCAACGGCTTCATTACCGGCGCCGAATACAAGTGGAGCACCATCTACGCGATGTATGCCGACCTCCTGGCCAAGGGCGAGCCTTTGCCCAATTTCGTCGCCGGCGGCTACCACAATGACATGCTGCAGAACTCGCCCTATGGCGCCGGCGCCACGCCCGAAGCCATCGCGGCAGCCGACGCGGCCATTGCCGACCTCAAGGCAAGCAAGCCCATCTATGTCGGCCCGCTCAAGGACAATGCCGGCAATGTCGTCATCGAAGGCGAGATGGACAATTACGACCCGGTGCTCGACGGCATGAACTACCTGCTCGAAGGGGTGGTGGGGTCAATTACCTGATCGGAATCCGGCGCAAGCGGCGCCCCCACCGAACCTCCCCCTGAAGGGGGAGGGACCGATCGGGGCCAGACAGGCGCCACGTCAACCGAACCGTTCCTCCCCCTTCGGGGGGAGGCCAGGAGGGGGACAGCGGAGTATCCTCATGAGCGCAGAAGCAGCCGGACCGATTCCAACGACCCGCACCCCCAATGTGCGTACCCTAAAACTCGCCGAATCCGTGTTCGTGCCGGTCTTTGCCCTGGTGGGCTCGTTCCTGATCTTCTCGCTCTTCCTCCTCGTCATCGGCAAATCGCCGGTCGATTTCTTCACCCTGGTCTGGACCGGCGGCTTCGGCTCGAGCTTTTCCATCCAGCAGTCGCTGCAGCGTTCCGCGCCATTGATCCTGACCGCCTTGGCCTTTGCCATACCCGCCCGCATCGGGCTCACCATGATCGGGGCAGAGGGGGCGCTGGTGCTGGGTGGTTTCACAGCGGCAGCTATTGCCATTCCGCTGGTGACATCAGGCGCTGCGGCACCCGTGGCCTGGCTCATCATGGCCATCACATCAATGGCGGCGGGTGGTCTCTGGATCGGGCTGGCCGGCTGGCTGCGCCACTATCGCGGGGTCAACGAGACGATTTCCTCGCTGCTGCTGAGTTATATCGCCATCGCCATCATGAACTTCTTCGTTGAAGGCGCGCTGCGCGATCCAGCTTCGGCCAACAAGCCCAGCACCATGCCCATTGGCGATGCCTATCGCATCGGCTCCATCCCCGGCACCGATGTACATTGGGGCTTTGCGGCGGGTGTCGTTCTCGCCATCATCCTCTACATCCTGATGTCCCGCACCACCTTTGGCTTTGCCGCGCGCATGACGGGCGGCAATGTCCGCGCCGCCAAGGCGCAGGGCCTGCCGGTGGGCTTCCTTGTCGTCACCTGCTGCGCCATTGCCGGATGCTGCGCCGGCCTTGCCGGCTTCTTCGAAGTCACCGTCATCCACGGCCAGGCCAATGCGTCGCTGGTGGCCGGCTATGGCTTTACCGGCATTCTCGTCGCCTTCCTCGCCCGCCATAACCCGCTGATGATCGTGCCCGTCGCCATCATCTTCGGCGCCATCGCCGCGGCGGGGGGCCTCGTGCAGCGCCGCATGGGCATGCCCGACGCCACTGTGCTGGTGCTGCAGGGCATCATCTTCGTCGTACTGCTGGCCAGCGACACACTTTACGGGCGCATCAAGTTCTTCCAGCCTGAAGCCAGGGGAGACCGGACATGATGGAAAGTGCCTTCATCACCGTCCTCATCGCCATGCTGGGCGGCGCCATCCGCGTCTCGACCCCCTTCATGTTCGTGGCTTTGGGCGAATGCCTCACCGAGAAATCCGGCCGCATCAATCTCGGGCTCGAGGGCAATCTCGTGCTGGGCGCCATGGTCGCCTATGCCATCAGCTTCCACACCGGCAATCCCTGGATCGGCGTGCTCGCCGCCGGGGGCTCGGGGCTGATCCTGGGTGCGCTGCACGGCTATATCTGCAAGCTGCCCAAGGTGAACGATATCGCCGTCGGCATCGCCATCATGAGCTTCGGCACGGGCGTCGCCTTCTTCTTCGGCAAGCCCTATATCCAGCCCTCTGCGCCGCGCCTCGATGCCATCCACCTCGGCGACTGGACCGGCAATCCCGCGCTGGCGCAGGCGTTGCAGGTCAATCCGCTGTTCTTTGTCGGCATCATCCTCGCCGTGGCCATGAGCTGGGCCTTCGCCAATACGCGCTGGGGCCTCATCGTGCGCATGACCGGCGACAGCGCCGCCTCGGCCAAGGCCATGGGCGTGTCGGTCGATTGGGTCCGCTTCCTCGCGACAGCCGCCGGCGGTTTCCTGGCCGGCGTGGGCGGGGCTTTCCTGTCGCTCTACTATCCCGGCTCGTGGAACCAGGGGCTCTCATCAGGCCAGGGCCTGATGGCGGTAGCCCTCGTCATCTTCGCCCGCTGGGACCCGATCCGCTGCATCTGGGCCGCTTTGCTGTTCGGCGCCGCCGGCGCCATCGGCCCCTCGCTGCAATCGGTGGGCATTTCGCAGGGCTACTACTTCTTCAACGCCGCCCCCTACATCCTCACGCTCTTCATCATGATCGCCTCGGCCCGCTCCAAGGGCGCCGCGCGCGAGGTGCCGGGCGAGTTGTCGATCACCAAATGAGGCTTTGCACCGATGAGGCTGACCATGAGCTTGAGTGACGAACGCGTGGACGACGCCATGGTCCCCGGCGGCACAACCATCACCAGCGCCGATCCCTATCCCTGGCCCTTCGACGGCAATTGGGGGCCGCACAATACGGCGCTCATCGTCATCGACATGCAGGTCGATTTCTGCGCGCCCGGTGGCTATGTCGACTCGATGGGCTATGACATCAGCCTGACCCGCGCACCCATCAGCCCCATCCAGGCGGTTCTCTCCGGCATGCGCGCCAAGGGCTACCCCATCATCCACACCCGCGAAGGCCACAAGCCGGACCTGAGCGACCTGCCCGCCAACAAGCGCTGGCGGAGCCAGCGCATCGGCGCCGGCATCGGCGACCAGGGGCCCTGCGGCCGTATCCTGGTGCGCGGCGAGCCCGGCTGGGAGATCATTCCCGAGCTGCAACCGCTGGCCGGCGAAGCGATCATCGACAAGCCCGGCAAAGGCAGTTTCATCGCCACCGATTTCGAGCTGGTGCTGCGCATGAAGAATATCCGCAATCTCATCTTCACCGGCGTCACCACCGATGTCTGCGTCCACACCACCATGCGCGACGCCAATGACCGCGGCTATGAATGCCTGCTGCTGGAGGACTGCTGCGCCGCCACCAAGGTGGAAAACCACCTCGCCGCCATCGACATGATCAAGATGCAGGGGGGCGTCTTCGGGGCGGTGAGCAATTCGGCTGACCTGCTGGCGGTGCTGCCATGAACGCTGCCGCGCCCATCCTTGCCGCCGGCCGCGCGCCTTCGCTCAAGGCCATCGGCATGACCAAGATCTTCGGGCCGCTGGTGGCGCTCGATGATGTCAGCATCGATATCCCGGCCGGCTCGTTCCATGCGCTGCTGGGTGAGAACGGCGCCGGCAAGTCGACCCTGGTCAAATCCATCATGGGCTTCTATTCGGCCGACAAGGGCCAGGTGCTGCTCGACGGCAAGGAGGTGTCGATCCGCTCGCCCAGGGATGCCCGCGCCCATGGCATCGGCATGGTCTATCAGCAGTTCACCCTGGTCCCCTGCCTCTCCGCGGCGGAAAACCTCGTCATCTCGCGCGCCGATGCGCCTGCGGTGATGGACTGGAAAAAAGAAAAGCAGGCGCTCGAAGCCTTCATGGAGCAGATGCCCTTCAAGGTGCCCCTCGATGCGCAGGTCAGCTCGCTCTCGGCCGGCGAAAAGCAGAAGCTCGAAATCCTCAAGCTGCTCTATCTCGACCAGCGCTTCATGATTCTGGACGAACCCACCTCGGTGCTGACGCCGGGCGAGGCCGACGAAATGCTGGGCCTGCTCGGCGACATGGCCGCGCGCAAGGAAATCACCGTCCTGATGATCTCGCACAAATTCCGCGAGGTGAAGGCCTTCTGCGATGGCTTTACCGTCTTGCGTCGTGGCCGCTTCACCGGCTCGGGCGATGCCCAATCGGCCACCATTGCCGAGATGAGCCAGATGATGATCGGCGACACGGAAGTGCGCGAACGCGCAACCCGCCGCGTCCACAACGAGGTCAGAGAAGTGCTCGAACTGGCCGGGCTCTTTGCCGAGGATGTCGATGGCGCCAATGTCATCGAGGCGGTCAATCTCAAGGTCAATGCCGGCGAAATCGTCGGCATTGCCGGCGTCTCCGGCAATGGCCAATCGGCGCTGGTCGAGGCCCTCGCCGGCCAGCGCTCACTGTCCGATGGCGCCATCCGCATTCATGGCCAGAACTTCTTTCCCAGGCGCGCCGCCTTCGACAAATTCAAGGTGTTCGGCCTGCCAGAGGAGCCGCTGAAGAATGCCACGGCACCCAAGATGAGTGTGGCCGAAAACATCGCCTTTCGCGGCTTCGACAAGCCCCCCGTCGCCCGCTTCGGCTGGTGGATGTCGCCCGGCCCGATGCGCAAGAAGGCCGAGGACCTGATCGCCCGCTACCGCGTCAAGACCACCTCGCCCGATGCGCCGATCGAAACCCTGTCGGGCGGCAATGTGCAGCGCGCCGTGCTGGCGCGCGAACTCTCCGGCGATGTCGACGTGCTGATCGTCGCCAATCCCTGCTTCGGGCTCGATTTCGCCTCGGTCTCGGAAATCCGCAGCCAGATCATGGAACAGCGCAATCGCGGCGCCGCGGTGCTGCTGGTCAGCGAGGACCTCGATGAGATTCTGGAACTGTCCGACCGGGTCGCGGTGATGAGCGGGGGGACCATCACCTATGTGAGCCGGATCGAGGATACCGATCGCAACACCATCGGCCAGCATATGGCAGGGCACTAGAT
>NZ_JACZKG010000049.1 GCF_014860165.1 Devosia sp. | reverse complement strand
GGGGGTGGTTTGTGGTCGATTGAGGGACCCCCACCCTCGGTCCCTCCTCTCAAGGGGGAGGGAGGCGCAAGACCGAGCGCCTGTGTGTCGCTACGCCTTGATCTGGGTGCGCTGCAGTTCCTGCACCTCGTTGGTGAGCTGCTTGCCGGTCTGAAGATAGTAGGCGCGCTCGGCGATGTTGGTCGCGTGGTCGCCGATGCGCTCCAGGCTCTTGGCGCAGAACAGCAGGTGGGTGCAGGGCGTGATGTTGCGCGGATCTTCCATCATGTAGGTGAGGAGTTCGCGGAACAGGGAGGTGTGCATGGCGTCGACTTCGTCGTCGCGGTTGCACACTTCGATGGCGGCGGCAGAGTCGCGGCTGGCATAGGCGTCGAGCGCGCCCTTGATCTGGCGCAGCACCAGCGCCGTCATGTTCTTGACGCCGTTGTAGAAGGTGGGCTGCAGGCTCATGCCTTCGAGCTTGAGCGAGCGGCGGGCCAGCTGCTTGGCCATGTCGCCGACGCGCTCGAGATCGGACGCGACGTGAATGGCGGTGATGATGGCGCGCAGGTCCGAGGCCATGGGCTGGCGGCGCGCGATCATCGAAACGGCCATATCGTCGATGCGGCGCTGCATGTCGTCGATGCGCTGGTCGGCAATGATCGTCAGGTCGGCGATCTCGCGGTCGAGGCGGAGCAGGGCCTTGGTGCCGTTCTCGATGGCGACCTCGACCTGCCCGCCCATTTCGGCGATCAGCTGGGCAAGGGCAGTAAGTTCGTCGGAATAGGACTGGACGATGTGGTCAGCGCCGGCGGTAGGCATGTTCGATGTTCCTCTTCGTACCCGTGGTCCGATCAGCCGATGCGGCCCATGATGTAGTCCTGCGTCTGCTTGTTGACAGGATTGGTGAAGATGTCTTCGGTCACGCCTTCCTCGATCAGGTTGCCAAGATGGAAAAAGGCGGTGCGCTGGCTGACGCGCGCGGCCTGCTGCATCGAATGCGTGACGATGACAATGGTATAGTTCTCGCGCAGTTCATCGATGAGTTCCTCGATGATGGCGGTGGCGATGGGGTCGAGGGCCGAGCAGGGCTCGTCCATCAGGATGACCTCGGGGCCGACGGCGATGGCGCGAGCAATGCACAGGCGCTGCTGTTGACCGCCCGACAGGCCGGTGCCGGGTTCGTTGAGGCGATCTTTGACCTCTTCGAAGAGGCCGGCCTTGCGCAGCGAGGAGACGACGATTTCGTCCATGTCGGTCTTGGAGCGCGCGAGGCCGTGGATCTTGGGGCCGTAGGCGACGTTTTCGTAGATCGACTTGGGGAACGGATTGGGCTTCTGAAAGACCATGCCGATGCGGGCGCGCAGTTCGACCACGTCGAGACTGGGATCATAGATATCCTCGCCGTCGAGCTTGATCGTGCCGCCGACCCTGGCGCCTTCGATGGTGTCGTTCATGCGGTTGATGCAACGCAGGAAAGTCGACTTGCCACAGCCCGAGGGGCCGATGAATGAGGTGACGGCGCGATCGGGAATGTCGATGGAGATGCCGTGCAGTGCCTGCTTGGCACCGTAATGCACGGTCACGTCGCGCGCTGTCAGGCGGATGGGGCGCTCAAGGGCGTCGGCGGGGTTCATGGCGGTGTTCACTGATTGTTGGGTCATCTTAACCTTGCCGGCCAGCATATCCATTTGAGACATCCTTGTATCTGGTTGTCGCGTTCAGGCGCGCTTTTCGAGGCGCGAACGCAGGTAGATGGCGACGCCGTTGAGGCAGATCATGACGAGCAGGAGCACCATGATCGCCGCAGCGGTGCGGGGTTCGAAGAAGTTGCGGTTCTCGTTGCCCTGCCAGAGGTAGATCTGGACGGGCAGGGCGGTGGCCTGGTCCAGGGGCGTGGCCGGCACGGCGGCCACGAAGGCCTTCATGCCGATGAGCAGCAGGGGTGCGGTTTCGCCCAGCGCATGGGCGACGCCCAGGATGGTGGCGGTCAGGATCGAGGGGAAGGTGACCGGCAGCACGTGGTGAAACACCATCTGCGTCTTGGATGCACCCATGCCGAGCGCAGCCTGGCGCAAAGCGGGGGAGACGCCGAGCAGGGCGCCGCGGGTGGCGATGATGATGGTGGGCAGCGTCATCAGCGTCAGCACCAGACCGCCGACGATCGGGGCCGAGATGGGCAGGTGCATGTAGTTGATGAAGGCGGCGGCACCGAGCAGGCCGAAGACGATGGAGGGGACGGCTGCCAGGTTGTTGATGTTGACTTCGATGAAATCGGTGATGCGCGACTTGGGCGCGAATTCCTCAAGGTAGATGGCCGAGGCCACCCCGATCGGCACGGCCAGGACGATGACGATCAGCATCATCCACAGCGTGCCCACAAAGGCGCCGAGCAGGCCGGCCGAAGCGGGTGCGGAGCGGCTGTCGACATTGGTGAAGATGGACCAGGCGAAGCCGTTGGTGATCGTGCCGTTGGCGACGAATTCGTCGATGAGTGTACGGGCAGAAGCCGATAGCTGCTGCTGGGCATCGCCCAGCGAGCGATCGATATTGCCGCGGATCCAGTTGACGGCATTGGCTGAAGCCAAGAGCTCGACCTCGACGGTCTGGCCGAGCAGGGACGGGTTGGCGACGAACATTTCGCGCACGACATGGCGGGCGTCGGTCTCGGCGATCGACAGCAGTGCCTTGGCGTCGATCTCAAGGCCGGCGGGCGCCGCGGCGCGGAGGCTCGCCTCGATCACCTTGTTCCAGTTGAGCATCGCCAGATCGCGCTGCCACTTGAGGTTGGCGGCCTGGAAATCGGCGTCGGACTGGCCGGCGGCGCGTACCGGTGGCGGATCGATCTTGAGGATGGCCGGATCGTAGGTGATCGCCAGGTGCAGGTTGGACTGGGTAAAGGCCGGCACGCCCTTGCGGACGATATCGACAAACAGCAGGGCGACGAAGCCCAGGGCCAGGATGATCGCGGCCAGGCCAAGACCCTTGAAGATATTCTCGCTCAGATGCCGCTTCCGCAGACCGGCGCGGATCAGCCTGGTGCGGTCGATGGAGGCCTGCTGGCCCGTGGAGAGCATATCGGTCATGATTATTCGTACTGCTCCCGGAAGCGACGGACGATGTAGAGGGCGAATACGTTGAGGCAGAGGGTGATGACGAAGAGCGTCAGACCCAGTGCGAAGGCAACCAGCGACTGGGGACCGGCAAAATCGGAGTCGCCCGTCAGCTGGTTGACGATGGATACCGTGATGGTCGCCACGGGTTCAAATGGGTTGCCGCGCAGCACCGGACTATTGCCGGCGGCCAGCACCACGATCATGGTTTCGCCAACGGCACGGCTGACTGCGAGCAGGAAGGCGCCGACAATACCGGGCAGGGCCGCGGGCAGCAGCACATTGCGTATGGTCTCGGATTTGGTGGCGCCCAGGCCATAGGCGCCGTCGCGCAGGGTGCGTGGGACCTGGTTGAGAATGTCGTCGGAGAGGGACGACACGAAGGGAATGATCATGATGCCCATGACGATGCCCGCGGTGAGCGCGCTCGTTGCCTTGATGTCGAGGCCGACGAGACTTCCGAAATCACGCAGGAATGGTCCCACCGTCACCAGTGCAAAGAAGCCGAAGACGATGGTCGGAATGCCCGCCAGGATCTCGATGATCGGCTTGGCCACGGCGCGAAAGCTGTGATGGGCATACTGGCTGAGATAGATTGCCGCCATCAGACCCACGGGCACAGCCACAAGCATGGCGATGAGCGTGATCATCAGCGTGCCGACGAGCAGGGGCAGCAGCCCATACTGGCCATGCGCCGCGCCGCCAGTGGACGAGAAGCTGGGGTTCCAGACCGTGCCGAAGAAGAAATCGAGCGGGTGGATAAAGGTGAAGAACTTGTAGGCTTCGCTGACCAGCGAGGCGACGATGCCCACCGTGGTGAGGATGGCCACTGCCGAACAGGCGAGCAGGGCGATATTGATGACGCGCTCTACCGCATTGCGGGCGCGGAGGCGGGCGGTGATGCGGCCGCGCGCGTAGAGCAGCGCCACGATACCAGCCACGGCTGCCGCGACGACGACAATCAGAAAGGTGATGAACTGGAACGAGCGCAGCGCATCGCCAGCGGTCTGCTCATAGGGCAGGATTTCGCCGGCGACCCCGTAGCCTGTCGCCAGGGACCTGATGCGGGCGATGGTGGCGTTGAGGCCGACCTGATCGAGGGACTGAACGGTCTCAACCGGTATCTGGCTGACGATGAAATTGTGGGTGATGCCGTCGCCGAGCCAGGCCCAGAGGGCAATGATGATCAGCGCCGGAACCAGCGTCCATATGGCGACGTAGGAGCCGTGATACTGGGGGCGGGAGTGGACCTTGACGCCGTTCGCGGTGGAGAGACCGCGGCTACGGGACCAGCCCGACTGGTAGGCCAGGCCGAGCAGCACCAGCAGCAGACCGGCAATGACAAGGGAATTCATCGTTCTGCGCCCCCGCTAGAAAGAGTGGGCCGCGCATGATGGCGCGGCCCTTGGGTTCGTTACATCGCGCCGGCAGAGAAAGCGGCGAGAACTTCAGCGGTCTTTTCGGCCGGCTGCGGGATCAGGCCTGCGGCCTCAAGGGTACCACCGGCGCCCGACATCTGCTCGGAGAGGAAGAACTGAACATATTCCTCGATGCCGGGGATCACGCCGATATGCTGACCCTTCACGTAGAAGAACAGCGGGCGGGAAACCGGGTATTCGCCGGCAGCGACGGCTTCGGCCGACGGCACGACGCCGTTGACGGTCGCAACCTTGAGGGTGTCGGTATTCTGTTCGTAGAAGGACAGACCGAACACGCCGACGGTGTCGGTGTTCGAGGTCAGGCGGGCCAGGGTCTCGGTGTAGTCGCCAGCGATCTCGACGACGACGTCCTGACGGAAGGTGGTGCAGGCGGCTTCGAGTTCTTCTTCGGTCATCTCGGGCAGCCCAGCTTCTTCGCAGCCGGCATTGGTGACCTTTTCCTCGAACACTTCACGGGTGCCGTGGTTGGAACCCGGGATGGCCAGGGCGATCGCCTGATCGGGCAGCGAAGCGTCGATTTCCGACCACTTGGTGTAGGGGTTGTCGACCATGGCACCGTCAACCGGCACCTTGGCGGCAATGGCCTTGAACACCTGAACGGGGGTCAGGGCGAAGTCCGGGCCTGATGCAGCCGAGGCAAACACGATGCCGTCATAGCCGAACTGGATTTCGCGGACGTCGGTCACGCCGGCAGCGGTGCAGGCTTCAAGCTCGCTGTCCTTGATCTGGCGCGAGGCATTGGCGATGTCGATGGTGTTTTCGCCGACGCCTTCGCAGAACTGCTTGAGGCCGCCGCCGGTGCCGCCGGAGCCGACGACCGGAGTCTTGAATTCAGGGAAGACCGCGCCAAATTCTTCAGCCACGATCGAGGCGAAGGGCAGCACGGTGGACGAGCCGGCCACCTGGATGGTGTCGCGCGACTGGGCGAAAGCAGCAGGCGTGCCGAAGGCGGCGAGCGCGATCACGGCAGCACTGGCGTAGAGTGCGGTCTTCATGGGGATTTCCCTTTCGGAATTCAGTTCAAACCTGGCTGGCCGTTCCGGCAGTTCATTCCCGGTGCCGCCCTTGACGAGGGGGACCATATGGGGGCCACGCGACAGTTTTATTGCGATTGCGTGACGCGTTTATGACAGGCTAGTGCTTTGAAATTGCTTGAATATACCGACGGCATTGCGAGCGAGACCCGACTCCCGGATGTCCGGGTGTGACGCGGTAACACCCAGAGGAGTGCCGCAAGCGGAACGAAGCCGGCATTCCAGGCCGCGAATGTGACGGTTTATGCTCGCACCATTGATGGTGGCGGAAGTATTAGTGAGACCTGCCGATCAGCCGCGACCGCAGGGCGTTTGACAAGTTGTCGAACACGAAGACCACGATCAGGATGAGCAACACCATATAGGCGACATTCTCCCAATCCTGATTGGTCCGCATGGCTTCAATGAGCTTTAGCCCGATGCCACCGGCGCCGACGGCACCAATCACGGTTGCCGAGCGCGTGTTGGATTCCCAGAAGTACAGTACCTGGCTGAGGAATACGGGCGCCACCTGGGGGACTACCCCATAGCGCTGGACGGCGATGGGCGACGCCCCAACGGACCGCACGCCCTCGCGCTGCTTGTCGTCGATGTTCTCGATGGCCTCGGTGCTGGTCTTGCCCAGCGTTCCGGTATCGGTGAAGAAGATCGCCGCAATGCCGGGGATCGGGCCGGGGCCGAAGCCGCGCACGAAGAACAGCGCCCAGATCAGCATGTCCACCGATCGCAGCAGATCGAAGCCACGCTTGGTCACCCAATTGGTGAGACGGTTGCGCGTGACGTTGCGGGCGGCCAGGAACGACAGCGGGAATGAGACAATGGCGGCAAACAGCGTTCCGACGAAGGCCATGACGATAGTTTGCAGCAGCTTGTTGTAGACGTCCAGGTGCTGCCATTCGGTGTTGGTCAGGAATTCGTCGAAGGCCAGATGCAGGTTGGATTTGCCCTCGGCGATCTGCGGACCGCTGGTAACGCTGGTCCAGACTTCGCCAGCCGACATGCCGAAGAAGGGGGACTTGGTATCGAAGAAGAAGTTCGGCCAGCCCAGGAAACGGCGGCGGACATAGACCTGGGTGGCGCGGATTTCGGCCAGGCCGGCAAAGCCATAATAGACGGTGACGCGGCCATTCTTGAGCGCAAAGTCGCTGGTGGCCGTCGTCGGCATCACCGCATCGCCGTCAGCGAAGGTCACGACATGCTCAACGCCGTCCACCACCGCGATTACCTGGTCTGGGGCAACCTCGATGCGGTTGGCTGCGTCGCCAAAGGTGATGGCGTAAGCGTTCTCCCCAGTCCGGACGATCCAGTCTGGATCGGGGTTGTCCCCGAGCAGTGAGCGCGTCCATTCCAGTTCGATGCCGTCGTCCTTGAAGCGGAAGCGCGGGGTCGCTTCCCACGAGACCCAGTCGGCCATGTAGGTGCCGGCGCGTTCCCACTGGGCGTCACCGAGAACCTGTGGCACCCCGAAAAAGAAGAAGCAGAATACAAAGTAGGCTGCGGTCGCCGCGACGGCCAGGGGAGCCGCCAGGCGGCTCGCCAGGCTCCTATGGAACACGTCGGGATGGCGCGCCAACAGCGCCATGCGTTCGGCCGGCCTCAGAGTAGCTTGGGTCATCGCTCAGGCTCCGAACTGGAAGGCCGCATTGCCGACCAGCTTCTGCCGCAGCCAGCCCGAGAGCCAGTCGATCAGCAGGATGGTGGCAAACAGCAGGATGATGATCGCATAGGTCTTGGCGGCATGGTCGCGGCTCAGCGACAGGCGGAACACCTCGCCGATGCCGCCGCCGCCCACCGCACCGATAATGGTGGAGGCGCGCACGTTGATCTCGGTGCGCAACAGCGCATAGGACACGAAATTGGGCAGCACCTGCGGCACCATGGCGTAGCGCACGCGCTCCAGCCAGGTGGCACCGACCGAGCGCAGACCCTCATCGGGCTTCATATCGGCATTCTCGACCACCTCGAAGAACAGCTTGCCCAATGCGCCGATGGTGTGGACCAGAATGGCAACGACGGCGGCGAGCGGGCCGATGGACAGGATGGCCACCAGCAGGCCGGCAATGACGATTTCCGGAAAGGCGCGCAGCAGCTCGAAGATGCGCCGCACCAGGAAGCGCACCGGCCCGGCGCCGACCAGGTTGGTGGCGGCGAAAAAGCACAGGGCAAAGGCAATGGCGGCGCCGGCCATGGTGGCGCAGACCGCGATGTTGATGGTCACCAGCATCTGGTAGAAGTATTCGGGCAGGTAGAAATCGCCGAACAGATAGATCCGGCCTTCTTCATAGTCGTATTTCAGCGACCCGTCGGCGTAAGGCGAGGGCAGGTCGAACAGCGCGCGGACAATCTCGAACGGATCGTCGGGCTGGAAGTGAATGAAGAAGTCGAAGAAATAGGGCAGCCGGTCGAAGAACTTGCCGGCATTGTTGTCATTGGCGAACCACAAGGCAAAGAACAGCAGGACGGCCACGCCACCCAGGCCCAGGGCCGTGTAGATCCGCCTGGTGCGGATCAGTTGCTGATAGTGGCGGTGGATGGCGCGGCCCGCTTCGGACAGCTCTCCGCGGCCAGGACCGACGTCGAATGTGGTCATTGCAGTGCTCCGCAAACGGCATGGCCGGCGACGTGACGCCGCCGGCCCGCATGGATGGCTATCAGCCGCCGATGGTCGACTTGCGGGCGTCGATGATGGGCTGGTAGAAATCGACGGTCACCGGGGTGTAGCCGGTGAAATCGCCGTTTTCGACCGCGCGGAAGCACTCGTAGTCTTCAGTGGGCAGCGCGGTGTAGAAGGCGATGATCTTGTCCTTCATCTCCTGCGGCAGGTCCTTGCGCATCACCAGCGGACCGTTCGGGATCAGCGGGGACTGCCAGACCTGGGTGACGTCTTCCATGTCGAGCATGCCCTTGTCGACCATCGAGCGGACGTTGCCCGAGGTATAGCCCTCGGAGAATTCACCCACGCCCGAAGCCCAGGTCACGGCTACGTCGATCTTGCCGTCCAGCAGGGCCAGCACGTTGTTTTCGTGACCGCCGTTGAACGAGGTCTCGAAGAATTCTTCGGGATCGGCGCCGCCGATGGCTTCGGGCAGGGTCACCTTGGGAACCAGGTAGCCGGAGGTGGAGTCCGGATCGGCCCAGCCGAGTTTCTTGCCCTTGGCCTGCTCGATCGAGGTGATGCCCGAATCCGCCATGGCGAGGGCGACCGAATAGTAACCGGTCGAGCCGTCGGTCTGCACGTTGGTCAGGAAGGGCTCAACGGCCTCCGGATCCTGCAGATACACGGCGGCGAAGCCTGAGGCACCAAGGCCGGCCACGTCCAGCGTGCCGCCCAGCAGGCCCTGGATCACGCCGTCGTAGTCAGCAGCTGGGAACAGCTGGACTTCCTTGACGCCAAGGGCGGCCGGCAGCTTGTCTATCAGGCACTGGTTGTCGGCCAGCCGGTCTGCTTCGTTCTCGCCGCCGAGCAGGCCGATGCGGATAACATCGATTTCCTGGGCGAAGGTGGGTGCGGTAACGCCGGCAAGGGCAATGCCGGCCAGCAGGATGGTACGGATCGCAGTCATGGAAATCTCCTTTGGTGACGCGAGGTTTTCTCGGCCGGACCGGCGCGGAGCGCTGGGCCGCCGGGGAAGGGGTCAGGCTGTGGGTGCTGCAGCCGGGATGCGCGGCGAGATCGGTTCGATAGCCGTGGAGGTCAAAGCCTCCTTGAGCCCGTCTGCGCCGTAGATGGTGCGCGCCACTTCGCCGGTCAGCTCATCGGGGGTGCCATCGAACACCACCTTGCCCATCGACATGCCGATGATGCGCTCGCAATAGGCGCGCGCGGTATCGAGCGTGTGCAGATTGGTGATGACGGTGATGCCGTCGGCGTTGATGTCGCGCAGGCTGTCCATGACGATCTGCGCATTGCGCGGATCCAGGCTGGCGATCGGCTCGTCGGCGAGGATCACCTTGGGGTTTTGCATCAAGGCACGCGCAATGGCGACGCGCTGTTGTTGACCGCCGGAGAGGGTTTGAGCCCACTGCATGGCGGTCGGAGCGATGTCCAGGCGCTCCAGGGCCTTCAACGCCAGCATCTGCTCGTCGGTAGTGAATATCTGCAGCAGGTTGAGCACAGGATTGCGCCCGTTGAGCCGGCCGAGCATCACGTTGGTGATGACGTCGAGGCGAGGCACCAGGTTGAACTGCTGGAAGATCATGGCGCAGTCGCGCTGCCAGGCGCGCAGCTCGCCGCCGCGCAAGGCGGAGACCTTGACGCCCTTGTATTCGATATAGCCGGACGATACGTCGGCGAGGCGGTTGATCATGCGCAGCAGCGTCGACTTGCCGGCGCCGGAGCGACCGATGATGCCGACCATCTGTCCCTGGGGGATTTCGATGGTCACATCGCTGACGGCAAGTTTGGTGCCGAACCGCCGCGAGACACTGGCTATCTTGAGCATCGCCACCCCCTATCTAAAGTGGTGGCATGGGTAAGGCTGGCGGATGACGCTATGACAACGGCGCCGTGACGGTTCCGTGACCGTCCACGGGATAGCGAAAGTCCCGCTCAGCGGGGCGTTTCCGCCTGATTGAGACTGGGCTGGAAGTCGAGTATCGGGTGCGATCAGTCCCAGGCGGGAGCGCTGGCCGGATCGATGCGACGGGCGCCGCGATCCACGGAAGCGATGATCGCCGTGTCATCAGGCGTCAGCACGACCTGCTCGGCGGCGAAGTTGGTGGCGAGGCGCTCGCGGTTGCTCGAGGCCGGAATGGCGGCGAGGCCGCGGGCCAGCGCAAAGGCGATGGCAAGCTGTTCGACGGTGCAGCCCTTCGTCGCGGCGAGGGGTTCGAGCACCGGGTCACCCTTGAGCGCGCCATGGGCAATGGGCTGGTAGGCGGTCACCGGAATGCCCGCGCCATCGCAGAAGTCCACGAGCTTCCGGTTCTGCAGGTAAGGGTGGCACTCGACCTGGTTGTTGGCGATGGGTAGGTCGCCCAGAATGGTGCGGGAGCGCTGCAGCAGGTCGATGGTGAAGTTGGAAACGCCGATAGTGCGTGTCAGGCCAAGCGCCTGGGCCTCGGCGAGCTGTTCGAGATATGTGGCCAGCGGCACCTGTTCATGGGGCGACGGCCAGTGGATCAGGGTCAGGTCGACATAGTCCATGGTCAGGGCGTCGAGGCTGCGGCGCAGCGAGGGAACCAGCTTTCCGGCGCCGAAATTGGGCATGTCGATCTTGGTGGTGACGAAGACTTCGTCACGCGGCAGGCCCGACTGCCGCAGGGCCTCCCCGCATTCGCGCTCGGTGTCGTAGCTCTGGGCAGTGTCGAGATGGCGGTAGCCGATCTCCAAGGCCGCCAGGATGGCGTCAATGCCCTGGGTGCCGCGGCGGCCATAGGTGCCCAGGCCCATCAGGGGCATGCCATATTGATTGCGCTGCATGTGGGGCTCCTTCGGAATCGGCTGGCCCAACCTAGATTAGCGCTAATACAGAAGGCAAGCTCAGCGCAGCAAGGGGCGTACTTCGGCCTGCACCTTGCGCATCAGAGGCAGGAAATTGGCGATCATGTGCGAGGTGGAAGCGCGGGCGGACTGGGCGCCGATATTGAGCGCGGCGACGGTGTGGCCTTGCGCATTGAATAGCGGCACGGCGATGGAGCAGAGGCCCAGTTCGAGCTCTTCATCGATGACGGCAAAGCCCTGCGCCGCGACGACCGCCAGTTCGGTGGTGATCGAGGGCAGGTCGGCCTTGGTCTTGGCGGTATAGGCTATGAGTTCGGAGCGGTTGAGCACTTCGCGCGCCGCGGCGGGCGGCAGCGCGGCCAGCAGGATACGCCCCATCGAGGTGCAATAGGCGGGCAGGCGCGCTCCGGCGCCCAGATTGATCGACATCACACGGCGATAGGAGGCACGGGCGATGTAGAGAATCTCGGTACTGTCGAGCACCGCCGCGGACGAGCTTTCGTTGATCTGGTCGGAAAGCTCTTCGAGAAAGGGCAGAATCAGCCGGGGCAGGGGCGTCGCGGCCAGGTAGGAATGGCCCAGGTTGAGTACGCGCGGCGTGAGGCGGAAGAACTTGCCATCATAACTGGCATAGCCAAGATGGACCAGGGTCAACAGGCAGCGTCGGGCGGTCGCCCGTTCGAGGCCGGTGCGGTTGGCCACGTCGGTGATCGACTGGCTGGCATGCTCCTCGTCAAAGCACTCGATGACCGCCAGGCCCTTGACCAGGCCGTTGATGATGTCGCCTTCGCGCATTGAGGACTCCAAGGACAGCGCGACATATAGCAGGCGGATGGAAATGCACAAAAGCGCGCGGCAATTGCGAACTCTTGAGCGCTGCTGGGCCGCGTCGCCGCGACTTCCCTCTTGTCACCGGGCGAGACCCTGGTAAGACGCGGAGCGGGGGCCTATAGCTCAATGGTTAGAGCCGACCGCTCATAACGGTCTGGTTCCAGGTTCGAGTCCTGGTGGGCCCACCAATGAATTCAAGGGGTTATCGGTATTTCCACTGACCGCTTTTCGTCAGGGCCCGGTTTATGGCCCGGCGATAAGCTTGTATTCGGAGAGAAATAGTAGCCGCATCCTCGATCCACACGAGACGAGATCCGGATTGAGCTGGTCGAATTCAAAGCTTGAGGGCCCGACACCGCACGCCGATGATCGTCCGTTGGATGCAACGGCAGAAAGCCAGCCCGCGGGCGGCCCCTAACCTGCCGAAGTACCGGACAATCATGAATGGCCGCAAGGGGGCCGTAATCTGTCAGTCTCCTTTGAGAATCGAAGGTCGGATAGCGGTCGGTCAATGGCAGCTTAACAGGGCTGCCGTTGGCCAGGGCCGCTGGACTGACGGGAGCGGATAGCTCCGCTGGACGATGCTATCCGCGCCCCGCACGCTGCGCTGATCTTACTATCGCAGAAGGGCAATCATGCGGTCGTGTGCATTCGAAAACCCGGCGAGCGAGATCGAGAAAGCGATCTCTTGGCCACCATCAGCGGTGGCAATGACATCGAGCTGGTCACCGGCCCCCAGCGATGCGACCGTGTCGGAGTCGAGGGCGATGTCGACCAAGCAACCGACCGGCAAGCAGGTTCGGAAAGGTTGGACGGCGCTGCCCTGGCCTCCGTCGAGCTGGTAAGTGATCCCCCTCGCAAGGTCTAGGCCGAAGGGAAGGACCAGTACGCCGCCGGCGGTATTGCGGTCGTCTCCGCGGGACAGCTCGATGCTCAAAACCTGCTGACGATTTTCGGCCAACTGTGTTTGCGACATCACGCATCTGACGGTGCCTTCGGGAGCCGTGCAGACAAGCTGCCAGTTGCCATGGCTCTCAAGCAGGCTCGAGGCATTGCCTGGCAGTCCCGCTTCCTGGCCAACGGATGTTGTGGTGGAAAGCGCCAGGGCAACGGTGATGGCAAGGACGGATTTTGTGAAGGGCATCGTGAGGGTCTTCATGTCTCTGTATCTCTATGGATTGGCCTTGCCCACCTGAGGTCCTGACGGCTGGCGCGGTCAGGGGAGGACGCCGACACGGCGCTCGCGATCAGAACTTCCCTTTCAGACTGATGCTAGCGCTCTGGTTCTGAAGGCCCGAGCCCATTTGGCCGCTATAGGCAACGCCCAGGGTTGCGCTGTCGGTCAGGCTCACATTGAACCCGGCATCGAAGACCAGACTGTCCTGCGCCAGCGGCACACCCGCAACAGTGAAGGCACTGCCGCCCGAAGCAAAGGCCATCCGCGCATTTGGCGCGCCACCGAAGGCATGCCGCCAACCCACCATGCCGCTCAGCTTGGCTTCCAGCTCATCGAGCGTGACATCGGTCTCGGCCCGCAGACCCAGCGTTGCGAAGGTCGCATTGACTACATCGGTAGCGCCGCTCAATGCCGCCGCACCGCCGCTTTCTGTGAGGCCGTCGGTCGACAGGCTGACATGGGCGAGGTTGGCGAAGGGCTCGAACCGGGCCGCGCCTGCCTCGAAGCTATAGGCCGCTTCCCCCCAGGCTTGCAGGGTCCGAGCGCTGTAGGTCGCTGAAAGACTATCCGCGAAACCGGCAAAGGTTGCCGAACGGGAGGTGCCCAGGCTGTGCCAGCTATGGGCCAGTCCGCCGGTGAGAGTGAAGGCATCCCATGCCCCGCCGCCATAGGCCCCCAGGGTGTAGGTGTCCACCGTGCCGGAGGACGCGCGAGCATTGACTCTGAAATTGGAGTGGGAATAGCCGCCCATTGTGCCGAAGCGCACATTGTCCCAGACCAGAGCATCTCCACCCGTCACAAACCCGCCTATGGCGCGGTCCATTGCGGCGGCATTTCCGTCGCTGCCCCATTCGCTCCAGGAGCCAAAGCCGTGAGCCCACGGGCCGAAGCTATCGGAAATCCGATCCCCCATCTGCGCGCTGTTGTCGGCCGCAACACCGCCAAGCGCCACGCGCAGTCGGTCCATTGCCGCCTCGCGCGGGAAACGGCTGTCTTCCAGTAGTGCCGTCTTGGCCGAGGCGTGGACTTCTCCGGAGATGGCGTCGAAGGCGGTTCGGGCTTGGGCACTGGTGCCAAGCACACCGATCGCATCGAAGATCGCATTGCCCGAGCCAAGGCTATTGGCGCCACCAGCCGCGGCGATTTGGTTTGGCGTCTCAGCTACCGAAGCAAAGGTCGCGGTCTGGGCCAGCGTCACAAAGGCGTTGTTGGCGTCGTAGGTGAGCGTCGGAGTAACGAAGAGCGAACTGGCCGCAAAGCGCGACGCGTCGAAGGTACCGGTCACACCGCCCGCAGCCGTAACAATGGTGTAGGCTTTGCCGATCGCGTAGTCCGGGAACGGGATGACAGTGACCGTGCCGCCATTGATCGTGGCCGTTCCGGTCGCGTTGATCAGGTCGCTCTGGCCCGCGCTGTTCACCTCAACGGCATAGGTCGTGCCCGCCGCGATTGTAATATTGCCAACGTTGAGCGTACCGATGGAGTTGCCCGGCGCGATGGTGCCGCCGGACGCAATTGCGACGGTGCCCAGCGCACCCGAACCGCCGAGCGTGCCTCCTGTGACATTGATCAGGCCACCAAGCGCGTTGTTCACATAGAGCGCACCGCCGGTGACGTTGGTCGAGCCATCGAAGGCGCTGGCGTCGCCGGTCAGCCTGGTGACCCCAGCGAGGTGGTTGATTGTGCCGGAGCCGAGTGGCCTTGAAAGATCCACGGCGAATTCATAGTCGGTGTCTGTATGGTTGAAGTTGATTGTGCCGGCACCTTGACCGAATTGAACCATCTCGGCCTGAAGCGTGCCAGCACCCACCGCCGTCTCGCCCGCCGCCGCGCCGATATTGAGCGTGCCATTGGCACCCAGTTCCTTGCCGAGATCGACAATCCCGGCGTCTGAGCGGGCCACGCCGCCATCGGCAATCGTCATCGTGCCCGTCGCGGAATCGCCTATAACAAGACGCTGCGCGCTGGTCCATGTCGAGCCACTGCCCGTTACCGTTGCTATCCCTGTGCCGGTTTCCGCCCCGAGATAGCCGTTCGTGGTCACGAGCGCACCACCGTCGGCAATGGTGATCCTGCCGGTGCCATGATCGCCTACAATGGTCGCATCCGTGTCCCAGACCGAACCGGCTCCGGTGACCGTAACCGTGCCTTCAGACCCCGCCTGATAGGCGATATAGCCGTCTTCGGCACCGACAGAGCCGCCATTTTCGATCTTCAGTATCCCCTCGCCCATATAGCCGATGGAAAACTCGTTGTTATGGTTCCAGCTCGAACCCGTACCGTTCACGGTGACTGTGCCGGTTCCGTCGGCATTGTTGCCGACATAGGCCGCGTCGTCGCTGACCGAAGCGCCGTCAAGTATCGTCAGAACGCCCGTGCCGAAGTCGCCCACAAAGAGATCGTTCGCATTCGTCCAGGTGGAGCCGGGCCCTGTCACCGTCGCGAAGCCGACGTCGTTGGTGTCGTCGCCTATGGTGCTGTCGAGCGTCGAGTTTGCGACGCCGCCATTTTCGATGCTGAGCGCGCCATTATTCACCCGCAAGACGCCGCCAAGCGTTCCTTCCAGCTTCAGGAACCCGCCGGTGATCGTCGTGGTGCCTGAAAATCCGGAGCTATCGCCCGTGAGGGTGGTGGTGCCTGCAATGTGGTTGATCTTACCAGTGCCGGCGGTGCTGCTGGTGCCCGCATTGCCGGAAATTGCTGCCGCGAATTCGTAATCGCCGTCCGTGTGGTTGAACACCAGCGTGCCATCACCATCGCCGAAGATGATGTTCCCCGCATCGAGAATGCCCGCGCCCGCCGCCGCATCGCCCGCCGCTGCGCCGATATTCAGTGTGCCGGTGGCGTCAACGTCATTGGCGATGACGACATTTCCACTACCGCCCCCGGCGCTGACCGCCCCGCCATTGGCGATGGTCAGTTCACCGGTGCCGATACTGCCGACAACGAGGCTCACCGAATTGGTCCATGTGGAACCCGCGCCCGCGACCGTCGCCGCGCCATTCGACCCCGTGCTGCTGCCGATGGAGCCAAAGGTATTGCTGACCGCCCCGCCATTGGTGATGTTCAGCGTGCCCGCGCCGACTTCGCTGATGGTCAGGAACGACGCATTTGTCCAGCTCGAACCTGTCCCGTCCACGGTGACCGTGCCGTCCGCACTGGAGCTGTTACCGACATAGCCCGCATTGCTACTGACCGCGCCGCCATCCGTAATGTTCAATGTGCCCGAGCCTGAATTGCCGACAACAAGGCTCTGCGAATTGATCCATGTGGACCCCATGCCGTCCACGTTCGCGGTACCGACAGAGCCGGCGTCGTCACCGACAAAGCCATAAGTATTGCTGACCGCACCGCCGTCTTCGATATTCAGCTCGCCAGTGCCCTCGTTGCCGACATAGATCGTGTAACTTGCTGCTTCAAAGCTTGAGCCGGTGCCCGACACAGTCATCGTGCCGTCACTGCCCGCTCGGTCGCCAATATTCGTGTCATCGCCGGCAGCGACCATCGCCCCGTCCAGAATATTGAGCGTTCCCGTGCCCCTGCGGCCAATCTCGAGGCCGCTCGCGATTGCCCAGCTTGAGCCGTCGCCGATCACGCTCACCGTGCCGAGCGCGCCGGAGGCATAACCGATCGTTGCATCGAAGCTGCTCACCGTGGCGCCACCCGCGATGGTCAATGAGCCGGTGCCATTGTAGCCGACGTACAAGTTGTTTGCCGTCCAGCTTGCCCCCGCGCCCAGGACTGACACAGTCCCCGTCGATCCGACGCTGCTGCCGACATAGCCAGTAAACCCGCCGAGCCAGCCGGTAATGACCAGTGTGCCCCCGTCCGCATTCGTCGTGCCGGTGAAGCCGGAGGAATCGCCGGTGAGATTGGTCAGGCCCGAAAGAATGTTGATCGTGCCCACGCCGGAAATATCCGCCGCGAACCCATAAGAGTCTTCGGTGTGATTGAAGACCAGCGTGCCATCACCCTCTCCAAAGATGAGTTCCGTCGCACTGAGCGTCCCCGCACCAACGGCCGCTTCGCCCGCCGCCGCGCCAATATTGAGCGTGCCGGTGGAGCCTGAACCGTAAGCAATATCCACGGTCTTCCATGGCCCGGTCACAGTAACCTTGCCGTCATTGGCGATGGTCAGAGTGCCGGCGCCTAAATCGCCGATCTTAAGACTGCCGGAATTCGTCCAAGTGGAGCCAGCGCCATCCACCGTCACCGCGCCTTCTGAGCCGGTCTCACCGGCGATGGTGCCAAATGTATTGCTGACCGCCCCGCCATTGGTGATGCTCACGGTTCCCGTGCCATTCGAACCGACATTGAGAATTGCCGAATTGGTCCATTTGGAGCCGGTGCCGTCCACCGTTACGGTGCCTGAACCCAAAAATCTGCCTAGAGTGCTATCTTCATTGCTGACCACGCCGCCAGCGGAAATATCGAGCCTGCCGGTCCCCCAATCACCCAGAAAAAGATCACCGCTAATCGTCCACGGGCTGGCCTGCGTGCCGCCGCCTGTACCGACGACGGTTTCCGTTCTGTTGTCGATGACTACATCTGCGGCCCATGCCGCAGGTGCGCCGAAGGCAAGCAGCGCCGCCGTGCACAGCGCGCTGGTAGACAGTAGGTTTGCGAGGAGCTGTGAATGCGCAAGGCCCGAAAGGCGCGCCGCTCCAGTTGGCTCTGATCCCATCACTGCGCCCCCTCGGCCCTGCACTGATGACCGTGCGCGCAAATTCAGCGAACGGTCGGAAGGTTTGCGCCTGTACGGAATCCTTGGGAGTGGCGATCAGGGATGAATTTCACGGCAAATGAAGATGCCGCCATCGAGATCGCGCGCCGTTCGAATCCCGGTCAAACGTCACCGGGAACCAATAGTTGTGCGCGATAGAGGGGAAAATACCATGAACATAGTATGTGCTTGATATTGGAGTGATCTTACAGTCGCAGACTTGCCGTCTTCGGTCCTCCCGGCCAGTATATCGGGGTATCGACTGGCAGCGGCCTTCGTCTAGGAATATGAGCGGCAAATATGGCCCGGGAGGCGTCGGAGAGGACCGAGAATAAGACCAACTGGCGCGTCCTTCTTGTCGAGGATGATGTGCCGGTGCGCAACCGGCTTGCCCGAATCCTCGAAGGCTGGGACCAAGGAAGCCTCATTGCGGCCTGTGGAACGCTTTTCGATGCAAAACAGGTGATCGAGCGGGAAACTGTCGACCTGCTGATTACCGATCTGCGCTTGCCCGACGGCACCGGCATAGAAGCAATCCGCCGCTTGAAGGACATCTCGCCCGATGCGGAGGCCATGGTCATCTCGGTGCTTGCCGACCAACGCACCGTACTCGACGCCATCGAGGCCGGCGCCGCCGGCTATCTGCACAAGGATGCCTACGCTATCGATCTGCTCGAGGCGGTCAAAGATCTCCTGGCGGGCCGCTCCCCGATTTCATCGAGCATTGCACGCCTCTTGGTGCGCCGCCTTGCTGGCCATGAGACCCATGACGGGACGCCCGACGCGCCGTCAGATCTCACGGTGCGCGAAATGGAGATACTCAACCACATCGCCCGGGGCCTGACCTATGAGGAGATCGCCGCGCGTCTCGAAATCTCCCGCAACACCGTTCCCGTCCACATCCGCAACATCTACCGCAAGCTTAGCGTGAACAACCGCTCGCAGGCCGTGTTCGAGGCGCGCGAACGCGGCATCCTGCCGCGATAGACATGACGGGTCGGGCACACATCATCGGCCGAGCTGCGGGCCTTGTCGGCCTCGTCATACTGGCCATGCTTCCACTCCTGGTGCAGTTGCCGACGCCGGATGCTTTGACCATCGACCAAGCCAGTTTTGCCCTCGATGGCGCGGCACCCCAGTCGGTGAGCCTGCCCCATTCCTGGCCGCGTGACATTTCGGCGGGCTTGCATGAGGTAGAATACAGGTTGACCTTCACGCTCCGCGACGAAGAGGAGCGAGAACGGGCGCAATATCTGCTGATCCCCCTGACGCGCCTCACCCCGCATGTCCAGCTCAACGGGCAGGACCTCTTCGTGGTGCACGCGCAACCCTGGGCCGCCCCGCTTTACGAGATGCCCCATCTTGCACGCCTGCCTGAAAACGCCCTCGAACTCGGAACGAACGTACTTAGCGTGCACATGACGCGCGAAGGGGGGTTCAGGATCGGTTATCTGGCAGCTGCCTATCTTGGAACCAGCGAACAGATCCTGCCCAACTACCGGCTTCTCGCCTTCCTGGTGGACCTGCAGCGAATCGGCGTTCTAGCCCTGTACATCCTGCTCACTATCGGCGTCGCCGGTCTCTGGCTGGCCCGGCGCGATGCCGTCTACGGCTGGTTCTGCCTGATGGGCGTGAGCCTCACGCTGACCAATCTGGCAAGCATGAATCCGTTCGATGTGCTGCGCGCAGGCATCTCGTCCATAGTGGTGACCAGCGTTGGTAGCTTCTCCAGCATGATTCTTTTCGGCCTGGCCTGCGCCATGGTCGGTCGGCAGCGGCCGCGCTGGCTGATCCCCGTCGCGTTTTCCTGGTCGGCGGTCATCCTCGTTGCCCTGATGGTCTATCCTTATTTCCGGCCGCTGGGCGTTGCGTTCGTCTTCGTCTCGATAGGCTGGCTGGTGGCGACTGCCCTCGCACTCAGGCGGGCGTTCCGCGCGACCCGCAATAAGGAATTCGCCCTGGTCATGATGGGGATCGAGGCCATCATCTTCTATGTGTTTGTCGATGCTGCCAGCATCGCCGGGGTCTATGATCGCGGCGCCATCCTGCTTCTCTATCCGCAGATATTTCTGATCACAGGGCTGGCGGTCATCTTGTTCCGACGGTTGACGCAGTCCCTCGACACGCTCGATGCTGCCAATGAAACCATGCGCATCGGGCTCAATGAACAGCAGGAGGAGCTTGCCAGAGCCCATGCACATGAAACTCAACTTTCCGCCGACATTGCCCGCGAGCAGGAGCGCCAGCGCCTGACGCGAGACCTGCATGACGGCTTGTCCGGCCATATCGTCTCGATCATCGCCCAGGCCGAAAACGCGGAGAATCCGGATATCGAAAAGACGGCGCGCGAAGCCCTAGACGATCTGCGCCTCGTGATCCAGTCGCTCGATATTGGAGACGAGGACATTCCCGTAGCGCTCGCCTATTTCCGCGAGCGCGTCTCGTTGCAGTTGCGCCGCCTCAATATCGCGATGGAATGGTCGATGGACCGCCTCCCCGCCATCGCCGGCGTCACCCCGGGCCACGCGCTCGCGCTTCTGCGCATTCTTCAGGAGGCTGTAACGAACGCCATCAAGCACGGTCCGGCGCAGCGCATTACCGTCACGGGTGAACGAGCAGAGGACGGCTCCGCTCGTATCACCGTCGAGAATGACGGACGCAGTGACCTGCCGACCACCAGTGGCAATGGACTGGGCAATATGCGCCAGCGCGCTGCTTCGCTTGGCGGAGGGGTGACGCTCGACCCGTTGTCAGGCGGCATGCGCCTCACGGTCAGTCTCCCCTGCAGTCTTCCTGCTTTGGAAAGTGTGCCATAGGATAGGCTCGCATTCGCTTTCAAAGGTATGTGAGGCGGCGATCGGACGCAAACTTTATGGAAGCGGCCTGTTCTCGATTTCCTCAACAAGCAACCGTCCCCTCCGCATACTCGACGTTGAAACGACCTAAACCTTGATGACAGCTTCCAGGAAGCGCCCAAGGCGGGTCGGATGACCGGTTTGGGGCGCCAAGCGGAAGGGCAGGGTAGGGGCCGGGAGCGGCTCGTCCGGTTCTGGGACGAATTCGGCAGTCAGCCGCCCCTTCAATTAGTGCTAACCGCCGCAGGTGACTTCCACTAATGCAATTGCCCGGACGCTTGGACCCATCAGTCACCGTCGATGATGCTGTTGGGCCGCCACGACTCGTTCTTCGATCTTGACGGTGTCGTGGATGCGAGCGCTGCCGAAAATGGAGGCCCATCCCCGGTGGGGACAACCCTATGAGCTTCCCCAAGGAGCGCACCGGACCAGCTGCACAGCAACAACCCAATCGAGCGCGCCAATGGCGAGGTGAAGCGTCGGACCGAGGGCGCAGGCAATTTCCCAACGAGGACGCCATCGTCCGCCTCGTGGGCGCCATCCTGCTCGAACAGAACGATGAATGGGCCGTCCAGCGCGCCAGATATATATGACACTGGAATCCGTCGCCCCATTGAGCGATGATCCCTCGTCAGCTTGCCGGCAGTGCCCGCACGCTAACCAGTCCGACCAATCCGGAAATGCGTGGAGGCCAAGCCTCAGTTACACTACGCAAAAGGGCACGATCCGGACCGAATAACGGACATTCACACATCTCTTTGCGGCGGCAACCTATGGAAGCCTATCCGCCGGGTGACCCTCAATACATGAGTTCCGGGTTTTTACGGTCCGGTAAGCCTGATTCCAGAGTTCCCCGCCGCATTTACGATGATTAACGCTGGGATCGACTAAGTTCGGATCGCGGAGCTACGACCCTTCTTTGGTCGCGGCGGGGTTAGAGGGGCATCGGCATGTATCGCTGCTGCAGTAGTGTTTTGCGCTCGGGAATCCTGGTCGCGCTGATGGCGGTGGTGCCGCTGTCCGGCTGCGCCACAGGCGGCCTTGGCGCGAGTGCGTTTGGCAATTCCAAGCAACAGGTCGCCGATCTGTCCGGTCGCCAGCCGACGACGCCCGAAGCGGCGCTGGCCGAGGCCAGGACCCACTTCCGCAACAATGACTTTGGCTATTCGGCCGCGTTCTACCAGCGTGTTGTCGAACTCTCGCCCAAGAACACTGAAGGCTATGTCGGGCTCGGTGCCTCCTACGACCGGCTGGGCCGGTTCGACCTCTCGGACCGGGTTTATGCCAGCCTCCACCAGCTCTCGGGCGACACCGCGCAATACTACAACAATGTGGGCTATTCCTACATGCTGCGCGGCAACCTGACGGCGGCGCTGACCAATTTCCGTCGTGCGCTCAGCCTTGATCCCGACAACGTGCTGATCGCCAACAACATCCAGATGTTGACCAGCGCTGCGACCCGGGCCTGACCCGGGCTGCCACCGCGGTCCGGCGATCAGGGCTGGGCCGGAGCGACTGGCATCACGTTACCGTTGGCGCCAAGGCCGGTCGTGACATATTGCGAGCCCTTGGACGGGTTGACCGTCTGGATGGCCATGTTGGCCCGCACCGCATTGCCGGCTCGAAACGCGACTCGGTCGGTGCGCTGCAGGTGGTCATAGGTGCAGCCGGTGGCGAGCAGGGCAATGGCCAGCGCCGCTCCGCCTTTCAGGACAAGCCGCGCCATCAATTGGTCTCACCCAGGCCGAGGTCGATCATGTAGCCGAAGGCGCCGTTGACGCTGGCCCTGGCTTCAAGGTTCTGGATCAACTTGGGCGTGACCTCCATCTGGCCAAGCAGGAAGAACTCGGCATCAGTGGCGGGGGCGGTTCCGTCCAGCGGTGTGGCCAGCAGTTGTCCGGGCGTTGCCGGCTGGACCAGGCGCGGCGTGACAATGACCACCAGCTCGGTGTCATTCTTCTGGTAGCTCGACGACCTGAACAGCGCCCCGAGGATGGGAACATCACCAATCCAGGGCAATTGGTTCTGACTGGTGTTGGAGCTTGCCTGCAGCAGGCCGGCCACGGAAAAGCTCTGCCCATCGCGCAGTTCCACCGTCGCATCGAGCGTGCGGGTGCTGAAAACAGGATCGCCGGCGGCGGTCATCGCGCCGATGCTGCTTACTTCGGGCGTCAACTGGATCTGGATGCGGTCGCCATCGAGCACGATGGGCGTGAACACCAGGCGCACGCCGAAGTCGCGATATTCGATGGTCGCGCCGCCGTCGCCATCCGAGACCCGGATGGGGACCTGGCCACCGGCCAAGAAGCTTGCCTTGACGCCTGACAGCGTGGTCAGGTTCGGTTCGGCCAGGGTGCGAACGAGGCTCTTGGCCTCGAGGGCATTGATGGTCGCGGTCAGGCTCACGCCCGTGAGGCCAGCCAGCACGCTGGTGGCGAAGGACGAGAACGAAGCGGCGCTGCCAGCGGGATTGTTGGGGCCGCCGCTGATATTGGCCGAAACTCCACCGACCGTGCCGCCCCACTGGATACCAAGCTGCCGCCCGGCGTCACGTTGCGCTTCGAGTATCCGAACCTCGAGATTGACCTGTTGGCCGCCGGCCAGGGTGATGGTGTTGATCACGCTAGGGCTGCCATACTGGTCGACGATCTGCAGTACTTTCTGCATGGAGCCTTCATCGCTCACCGAGCCCGAGAGGCGTACGCGTCCGTTCACCGTGCTGACGCGAACATCCGAATTCGGCACCGCCGATCGGATGGCGCTGGTCATGTCGGCCGTATCGGCGCCCACTTCGACCGCCAGCAGGCCGATCGGTTCACCCACATCGGAAAACAGGTTCACGGTCGTGGTGCCGAAGGACTTGCCGATGAGGTAGAGGGACTTGTTGGTGATCATCTGGGCGTCGGCAATGGCGGCATCGGCCGACACCACCTTGCCGACCGCGCCCGAGACCGTCACTGTCACCGCCTGCGAGACAGGTAGGTTGATCCTCATGACCGAGGTGCTGGCGATATCGTAATTGACCGTCTGCGCGAGGGCAGGGACGGCGGGGGCCAGTGTGGTCAGCGCCAATGCCAAAGCAACGCAGGCGGTACGACCGAGGCGACCGCAGGTGCGCATCAACGGAGTGCCACCTCTCTTCCCCAGGACCAACTGTGTCACCGTACCCAACTCCGCCATCGTGATGTTCATTCAAAGCTATCAGGGTGCCGTCAATGCCCACTTAACACCGCTTTCCGGCGGCCTCACCGCACCAGCGCGGTGCCCATCGATGTCCAGAACGGGCTGGTCAGCCGGATCGCCTGGTTGGCCCGCAGGTCCCCGGTGTTTTCCGCCTCGCCGAAGTCGCTCATGGCGCGCAGAACGAGAGTCAGGCGGCCCAGGGCAGAGGCGCCGATGATCACCTGCGCGCCGGTCTCGTCGAGTTCAAGCGTGGCGATGGCCTCACTGAATATCGGGGCTCGCCCGCTCTCCTGCTCTTCGGAGGCACCGGTCGATCCGGTCTCGCCCAGCCTGGCATTGATGGCCAGGACGCGAACGTTGCGCAGCACGGTTTCTGACGCTTCGGCTCCAGGAAGGTTGCGGGTCAGCAGCACATCGACATGGTCATTGGGGCTGATGAACCCGCCAGACCCGGTTAGCGCCGAAACCGAGACAGAAACACCCCGCATGCCGGGTTCGAGCACGGCGGAGAGATAACCCTGTGCGTCGCGCACCAGCTTCTGGTCGCGGATCGGGTCGCCGGGGAAGAATGCAAAGCGGGCCACGGCGTCCGACAGGTTTTCCGCCGCTTCGGGCGTGGCCTCTGCGGTGATGTAGTCAGCAAGGATCGAGCCCTCAGGCCATTCTTCCCAACCGATGGAAGCGGGAAGCAATTGCTGGCCGATGCCGATCGCGGTCTTGGCCACCAGCACACGGATGCGCGGCTCCTTGACGACCTCCGGCACAGCCTCAGCGGACGCCTCGGCAACGGCAGATCGTGATCCTGCGGTGGCAAGATAGGCGGCCATGCCGCCGGCCATGAGGGCCACGAGCAGAAGCAAGATGCGTGTGGGTTTGACGTTGAACCGGCCGAACCAGCTACCGCGAGTGCCGGGATTGACCGGAGCGACATAGACGCGCTGCAACTCGGCACGCATCTCGTCGATGGTGCGCCGCTCGCGCTGGCGCCGATCGACCTGCGGGCTGACCTGCACGGGTTCTTCCTCGGGGGCGTCCATGCGATAGCGCGGGTGTCGGCGCCGCTCTATGCCCTCGTTGTCGGGGTATTCTGCGGCGGTTGGTGCGGCGGCACTCGATTGCAGCGGCTTAGCCAAGGATCCCTCACGAATGGACCGGTATCGCCGAACACAATTTCGTCGATAACCAACGCATAGCGGGTCGGAATCACCATGCCGTTTCAAAAGCCATGAAAATTGTCGCTATTCCATCCAGGCCTGTCGTTCTCACTCTATCCCCCTTGTCTGACCGGCAGGTTTCAGGAAATCGAAACGGCGGCCTGAGTGACTGAAATGGGGCGCTTCGCCGACGTGGCGTTTTGATCGTCGGCAAAGGCTCGTGTCAGATCTCAGTTGCTTCCGCTAAGGACAATGCGTCATCGACGTAAACCCCGAGATACCGAACGGTGTTCTCGATCTTACTGTGTCCAAGCAGCAGCTGGACCGCCCGCAAGTTCCCCGTCGCTTTGTAGATGAGGGATGCTTTAGTCCGCCGAAGCGAGTGGGTGCCGTACTCTTCTGGCCGCAGACCAATGGCTACTACCCACTCGTCGACCAGCCTCGCGTATTGGCGCGTGCTCAAATGCCCCGCCGGATTGGCCCGGCTTGGAAAGGCAAAGTCTTCGATCGTGCCGCCTCGGCGCTCAAGCCAAGCCAGCAGACTGGTCCGAGCATCAGAGGTGATCTCGAACTGAACCGGGCGACCGGTTTTCTGCTGGATCACCATTGACCTGGCACGAATGGTTGGACCGGAGACCAGGGTACCGATCTTGATCTTCACCAGATCACAGCCGCGCAGCTTGCTGTCGATCGCCAAGTCGAACAGCGCTCGATCTCTCATTCGTCCCTCGCGATCGAGGAAGAATCGGATCGACCAAATCTGCCGAACTTTCAGCGCACGCTTGGCGCCGACCTGTTTGCCCGCATTCCATGCCGACCTTAGTGCTGCAGCGGGGTCATACTCAGAAATACCCATGATTGTTCTCCTCTGGCCGAAATGGCCGAAGGAGAAACGAAGTGGCTGTTCAACGGGGCTGCTATCGACCCCTATGTCGCCGTTCCGGCTACTCGGGCCGCGGCCCAAAACCTGCCGTTCTTTTAGCTCCCGCCCAACGGCTGAGCCGGGGCCGTTTGGCGACGGGCAGGTTTGGAGCGCTGACAACGAATAGCTGACGATAGTCGGGAATTAGCGGAAGTTGCCGGGTCCGCTAGTGGTGCTCCGGTAGCAGCGCGCCTTCCACCTCTGCAAGCACCTCCAGCATGCCTGCAACATTGCGCTCGGCAATGAGCCGCCCTTTTTCGGCTGTGGCCAGGGCTGCCTCGCCGACTGCGCCGGACGGATTGATGTCCGAGGCGATCCAGGCATAGACGTGGCCGAAGGCTCCGGTAGGTCGCAGATACTTGAATTCCTGCTCGTCGCGCGCCGCAATCGAGGGAAAGTTCCCGGCCCGCGACATGTCCACCAGATCAGGGCGGAAATGCAGGATCAGCGAGGTTTCAGCATCACCGCCGTGAATGCCGTGGCGGCGTTCTAGATCGCTCAGCACGCCCTCGGGCGCGCCGAAGCGCCAGCCGCTCTTGACCGCCAACATGCCGGCCTCGACGCGCAACTCGCGGGCGACGATGCCCATGATTTCCTCGTTGCCGCCATGGGAATTAACGAAGACGATTTTCTTGACGCCGGCGCGAGCCACTTCGAGGCCGATCTGGGTCCATGCGGCAATGAGATTGGTCGCTTTGTGGGTGATCGTCCCCTTGGCCCAGATGTGCTCGTTGGACTTGCCAATGGCCTGAACCGGCAGGATGCGGATGTCCATGTCGGGTGGAGCACGCTCGACCAGCAGTTCCATCATCGACTGGTTAATGATGGTGTCGGTGCCCACCGGCAGGTGCGGTCCGTGCTGTTCCACAGCTGCGATGGGCAGGATGGCGATGGTCTTGTTGGGATCGATGCCGTCAAATTCGCGGGCGGCGAAGTCAGTCCACCAGATTTTTCTCATGACATTGTCCTCAGGCGGGGCCGGCGGCGATGGCTTCGATCTCGACCACGAATTCGGGACGGGCGAAGCCAGATACGATCATCAAGGTCGAGGTCGGAAACGGCTCACCGAAGAGCGCATTGCGCACGCCCATGTAGGCGGCGAGGTGCTCGCGCCCGGTCACATAGGCATTGATGCGAATAATGTCGGAAAGACCAAGGCCCGCCTCGGCCAGGATGGCAGCGATATTGTCGAAGCAGAGTTTTGCCTGGCCCGCGCAATCGGGTGGGACCGTGCCTGCTGCATCAATGCCCAACTGCCCAGAGCAGAAAACCAGCTTCTGGCCCGCTGGAACGACCACGCCGTGGCTATAGGGCGCGAAGGGCGGGTGGATGCTGGATGGACTGAGGGGAGTGAACATGGAGGCCTTGATCGTTGGTGCGCATGCTAGGTCGCTCTCGTCAGCTTGGCCAGCCTACAATCCATAATTTGCACGCATGGCAGGCATTCCTAACTTCTGCCTAAATTTTAGCTTCACATGCGATGCTGCTTGTCGAAAGGTAGCTCCTTGGCGGCCCCAGCCGTCCGACACAATGCCGCGACGCCAGAGGCGCGGCGCAGGGAGCGCATCAATGCACATTTCAACCAAATCCATACTCGTCGCCGCGCTGGCCTTGACCGCTTCACCGGCCATGGCGCAGGATCTCGACGCGGTGACTTTTGCCACCAACTGGCTGGCCCAGGCCGAACATGGCGGCTACTATCAGGCCGTCGCCGACGGCACCTATGCGGAATACGGGCTCGACGTGACCATCATGCAGGGCGGGCCGCAATCGCCGGGCCGGCCGATGCTGGTCTCGGGCCAGGTGCAGTTCTACATGGGCGGCGCCTCGGGCGCTATCAACGCCGTCAAGGAACAGATCCCGACCATCACCCTGGCTGCGATCTTCCAGAAGGACCCGCAAATCCTGATGTCGCATCCGGGCAAGTTTGCGAGCTTCCCGGAGCTGGCCGGCGCGTCGAAATACATCCTGGGCGCGGACGGCTTCACCTCCTATTTCACCTGGATGAAGACGGAATGGCCCGATTTCGTGGATGAGAAATACGAGCCCTACCAGTTCAACCCGGCCTCCTTCCTGGCCGACGACATGGCAATCCAGCAGGGGTACCTGACCTCGGAACCGCTCGCCATCGAGCGCGAGGCGGGCTTTGCCCCCGATGTCTGGCTGCTGGCCGACCAGGGCTACACCCCCTACTCGACCACGATCGAAGCCATGAAGCCCTGGGTCGACGAGAACCCCGACATCGCCAAGCGCTTCGTCGAAGCCACGATCATCGGCTGGTACAACTACCTCTACGGCGACAATGCCGCGGCCAATGAGCTGATCAAGGCCGACAATCCGGAAATGACCGACGACCAGATCGCCTATGGCATCGCCAAGATGAAGGAATATGGCATCGTGGTTTCCGGCGACGCCGAGACCCTGGGCATTGGCTGCATGACCGACGCCCACTGGCAGGAATTCTACGACAAGATGGTCGAAGTCGGCGTGTACGAGGCCGGGCTCGACATCTCCCAAGCCTATACGACTGAATATGTCTGTCAGGGCCTGGGTATGGACCTGATGTAACCATTTCCCCTGCCGGCGCGGGCAATCCTGCCCGCGCCGCTTTGACCCTAGACCGGGTTTGGTATTTTGACTGACGTTATCGAACCGGCCGCCGTTCGGGCCGAAACCGCTCCGGAGCGCACCGTTGTCTCGATGCGCCATGTGAGCAAGCTATTCTCCAATGGCACGCTGGCCCTCAAGGACATGACGCTCGACGTCCGGCGTGGCGAATTCCTCAGCCTTCTAGGCCCCTCGGGCTGCGGCAAATCCACCGCCCTGCGCATCATTGCCGGTCTGGGGGCCGCCTCCTCGGGCAGCATCGACTGGCCCAGTTCGCGCATCAATGCGCGCGGCCTGCCCGAGGGCGATGTCGGCTTCGTGTTCCAGGAGCCGACGCTGCTGCCCTGGGCCACGGTGCTGGACAACGTCTATCTGCCGCTGCGGCTCAATGGCGTCAGCAAAAGCGCCGCCCGCCCCCGCATTGTGGAGGCACTGGCCTCGGTGGGCCTGGGCGACTTCGAAAAATCCTATCCGCGCGAACTCTCGGGCGGCATGAAGATGCGCGTCTCCATCGCCCGTGCCCTCGTCACCAAGCCTCGCCTGCTGTTGATGGACGAACCCTTTGCGGCGCTCGACGAAATCACCCGCCAGAAACTCAATGACGACGTGCTGCGCCTCTGGCGCGAGACCGGCATTACCGTGATCTTCGTGACCCATTCGGTGTTCGAAAGCGCCTTCCTCTCCAACCGCATCGTGGTGATGCGCGCCCGGCCGGGCCAGGTCTGCGCCGATCTTGCCATCGAAACTTCCGCCGTCCGCGACGCTCATTACCGGACGTCGGAAGAGTATCGCGCCACCACGGACCGGGTTTCCCGCGCCTTGCAGGAAGCCATTATGCTGGGAGCGCAGGGCAAATGACCGACGCCATCCAGACTGCCAACATTGCCGAAGCCGGAACCGACAGCGCCGTGGCCATCGCGGTCCAGCGCACCAGCCTGGTCGAACGGGTGCTGCGCGTGGTCATTCCGGTGACCATGGTGCTGCTCGCCATCGGCCTCTGGCAAATGCACATCACAGTCAATCAGGTACCGCGCTACATCATGCCGGCGCCGGGCGATGTCATCATGGCCCTTTACACTGATTGGGGCACGCTTTCGCCGTCGCTGCTGGTGACGCTGCGCATCACCTTCCTGGCGCTGGCCATCGCGCTGATCGGGGGCGTGGGTCTCGCCATCATCCTGGTGCAAAGCAAATGGATCGAGCTGGCCATCTTCCCCTTTGCCGTCATCCTGCAGGTGACGCCGATGATTGCCATCGCGCCGCTGCTGATCATCTACATGCCCGATACCCAGTCGGCGCTGCTGACCTGCGCCTTCGTGGTCGCCTTCTTCCCGATCCTGTCCAACATGGTGGCGGGTCTCAAAAGCGTCGACCATAACCTGCTGAACCTGTTCGAGCTCTATGGCGCCAATCGCTGGCAGACCTTGCTCTATCTCAAGCTGCCCGCTTCCCTTCCCTATTTCGCGGCGGGCCTCAGGATCGGCGGCGGTCTCTCGCTGATCGCCGCCGTCGTGGCCGAGTTCGCGGCCGGGTCGGCGGGCAAGGGTTCAGGGCTCGCTTTCCGGCTCCTGGAATCGGGTTACCGGCTCAATTATCCGCGCCTTTACGCGGCACTGATCCTGCTGATGATCACTGGCGTCGCCATCTTTGCGGCCACATCCTTCATCGCCTGGCTGCTGCTGCATCGCTGGCACGAGAGCGCCATGAAGCGGGAGAATTGACGTGACCCTCTCTATTCCCGCCGATGGACACTATGTGTTGGCCAATGTCGCCGTGCCCATCTCGGTGATGGGCGATGCGGCCTCCGGGGCGCTGGACCTGGTAGACATCACCATTGCCGATGCGAAGATTGCCGCTATCGGCCCGGCCGGATCGGCAAGCCTGCCGCAGCGCCTCGACCTGCGCGGCGACATCGTGATGCCGGCCTTCGCGGACCTGCACACGCATCTCGACAAGGGCCATATCTGGCCGCGTAAACAGAATCCGGATGGGACCTGGATCGGCGCGCTGATGGCGGTGCTGGAAGACCGCGAGGCCAATTGGGCGGCCACGGATGTCGAGCGGCGCATGGATTTTTCGCTGCGCTGCGCCTACGCCCATGGCACGGCGGCCATCCGCACCCATCTCGACATGGCCCCGCCGCAGCATGAAATCACCTGGGACGTGTTCGCGGCCATGCGCGAGCGCTGGGCCGGGCGGATCGAGCTGCAGGCTGCGGGCCTGATGGGGCCGGACACCATCCTTGATGATGCGGCCTTGAGGGCCATTGCAACGACCGCCAAGGCGGCGGGCGGGATTCTGGGCGGCTCGACCGCCGTGCATCTGGAAAACCCCACTATCATGCGCAAGCTCGTGGCAATGGCGGGCGAGCTGGGCCTCGATATCGATCTTCATACCGACGAAAGCCCGGACCCCAAGGCCAATGCGCTCGAATGCCTGGCTGACGCGGTGATCGAGAGTGGCTTTACCGGATCGGTCGTCGCTGGGCATTGCTGCTCGCTGGCGGTGCAGGACACGGAGACCACCAAGCGGGTGATCGACAAGGTGGCGCGGGCCGGCATTGCCGTGGTGTCGCTTCCCATGTGCAACATGTATCTGCAGGACCGTGACAATGCCGATGGCGTCAGGACGCCGCGCTGGCGCGGCGTGACGCTGGTCAATGAATTGAAGGCCGCCGGCGTTCGCGTCGCCATAGCCTCGGACAATACCCGCGACCCCTTCTATGCCTATGGCGATCTCGACGGGTTCGAGGTGTTGCGCGAGGGCGCCCGTATTCTCCACTTCGATCATCCGCAGAGTGACGCCTTTGCCTGGGTGCGGGTAGTGTCGTCCGACCCCGCCGCCGTTGCCGGATTTGCCTATGGCGCCGAAATCAGCCCCGGCGAAGTCGCCGACCTGGTGGTGATGAAGGGCCGCAACTGGACCGAATTGATGAGCCGGCCGCAAGCAGACCGCACCGTGATCCGCGCCGGCAAGGCCGTGGACACGACCCTGCCCGACTATCGAGAACTCGACGACCTTATGGGACCCAAATGAGCATTTCCGACTTTCGCCCCGAACTGGGTGACATTCCGCAGGAAGACAATCCGCGCATCGTGCAGCAGCGCAGCCGCGACCATTACTGGTATTCCCCGGTGCTCAAGCAAAAGCTCGATCACGTGACAGCGGAGGTCGTGGTGTCGCCGCGCTCGACCGAAGAGGTGAAAACCGTGCTGCGCGCCGCCTACAAGCATGGCGTGGCCATCACGCCGCGCGGCGCCGGGACCGGCAACTACGGCCAGGCCATGCCGCTTTCGGGCGGTGCCATGCTCAATCTGATGAACATGGACAAGGTGCTCGAGATCAAGCCCGACCGGGTGCGGGCGCAGGCCGGCGCAGTGCTGGAGGCCATGGACCACGAAACCAAGGCGGCCGTGGGTGGTGAACTGCGCTTCCACCCATCGACCTATCGCATGGCCTCGCTGGGCGGTTTCATCGCTGGCGGTTCAGGTGGCGTCGGATCGGTCCGCTGGGGTGGCCTGCGCAATCTCGGAAGCATTCTTGGGCTCAAGATCGTCACCTGCGAGGCCGAGCCGCGCGAGCTGGATCTCAAGGGCGAGGATATTCTCAAGGTTGCGCATGCCTATGGCACCAATGGCATCATCGTCGAAGCTGAAATGCCGCTGGCGCCGGCACATGACTGGGTGGATGTCATCGTCGGCTTTGACCAGTTCATGGATGCGGCGCGCTTTGCCGAGGCGGTGGCGCTGCAGGATGGGCTCCTGGTCAAGGAGGTCTCGCCCTGCGCCGCCCCCATTCCGGAGGCCTATTTCAACCGTCACAAACCCTATCTCAAGGAGGGGCAATCGGTGGTGCTGATCATGGTGGCGCCAGTCGCGGTGGAGGCGTTGGTCCTGTTCGTGAGCCACCAAGGGGGCGACATCCGCTATCGATCGGACCTCGCCAGCGAGGACGAGCGCAAGCGGCTGCCGCCGGTCTATGAACTGGCCTGGAACCACACGACGTTGCGGGCGCTCAAGGTCGATCCGAGCATCACTTATCTGCAGACGCGGTATCCGACGATCAATCATGTGCAAAGGATCGTCGAGATTCTGGGCGACGAGTTGCCCATGCATATCGAAATGACACGGCAGGATGGCGAGGTGACTTTCGCCGGCCTGCCGCTGGTGCGCTACACGACCGAGGAGCGGCTCGAGGAAATCATCCGCATCCACGAAGACAATGACTGCAATGTCTTCAATCCGCACCGCTATACGCTCGAGGAAGGTGGGATGAAGCGGACGGACCAGAAACAGCTCGCCTTCAAGCGCGAGGCCGATCCCAAGGGCATTCTCAATCCCGGCAAGATGGTGGCCTGGGAGAACCCTGATTTCGACTTCAACGCCGGCAAGGCCTGGCTATTCGATGGTCTCAACACGGTTCGGCAGAGTGCCTGATGCGTGTCCACGTCATCCATGCCCATCCGGTCGAGACCAGTTTCAACCGTGCCCTGTTCCACGCGGCCGTCGAAGGACTGAGCGCCGCCGGCCACAGCGTCGATGCGCTCAACCTCTACGAGGAGGACTTCCCTGCCGTTCTCAGCCGCGAGGAAAGGCTGGGTTATCATGACGTGCCGGGGAACCTGACGGACCTGACGCGGCCCTATGTCGAGCGCCTTAAGGCGGCCGAGGGGCTGGTGATCGTCCATCCGGTTTGGAACTATGGCTATCCGGCTATTCTCAAGGGCTATTTCGACCGTATCTTCCTGCCCGGCGTGTCCTTCACCATGAAGGACGGCGATCGCGGCAAACTCGTCCCCGGCCTTTCCAACATCAAGAAGGCCGCCTTCGTGACGACGTATGGCGGTGACCGCTGGCGCAGCTTCGTCATGGGCGATCCACCACGCCGCCTCGCCCTGCGCTGGGGCTGGGCTACCTTTCGCACCAAGACGCCGCCGCAATACCTGGCGCTCTACGACATGAACAACTGTACGCCGGACCAACTGGGTGGCTTCATCACAAAGGTACGGAACGCCATGGCGGCGTGGTGATCGGCGGGCAGCTCAGACGCGGACATAGCAGAGCGGCGCAAGCATCGCATCGTAGACTTTTGCTGCCCCTGCGATGTTAGCTTCACCGAGTAAGACGTGATGAAGCATGTGCATGGCCGACGTGTTCGACTATATCGAGCGCTTCTACAACCCGAGGTGCTAACACTCGACACTGGGTTATCTGAGCCCCGTGGAATGCGAAGAGCAAGCTAAGCTAGCCTAACTTCGTGTCCACCGAACCGGCAGCAGCTCAGTTGTCGCCGCAGGGGGCATGGTTACAGCGCGACGAGACCTTCGCGCAGGATGAGCGCCACGGCATCGGCGCGGTTGCGGGCGCCGAGCTTGTCGAGCACGGCGGTGACGTGGAATTTGGCGGTGTGGACCGATATGTCGAGCTGGCGGACGATCAGCTTGTTGGAGGCACCATCAACCAGTAGCGCCGCGACCTGATGCTCGCGATGGCTGAGGTGGATCGGGGCGCGATCGGGATTGCTGGCTTCGGTGGCCACCGGCTCGATGGCATAGCCGGCGGCGATCACCGCCCCGGCCGACAGGATCAGCGACGGTTCGATGGCGTCTATACCGTTGCGCCCTTCACTGCCCGGGCCGACGCGGAGTACGCGGTCGCGGGCGGCGCCGGAAAAGTCGGGCAGATCGCGATCGGTGATCACCACCGAGGCATCGTCGGGACCCGTCTCCACGAGATCGGCTCGATCGGACAGGGCTAGGCGCAAGGCCGCACCGAGGGCATCATCGTCGAGAACGAGATGAATGCCCTTGGCGCCCTGCCAGACGCGCTCAGCGGCGCGGGCGCTCGCCGATCGCGATATCGTATTGCTCGGCATTACCGCCTCGCTGCACTCCCAGGTTGACCTTGGCGCCAACGGCGCCCGTGCCAAGGCGATCGGAAATCGCGCCGACCGAATTGATCGCCTCGCCATTCCATGTGGTGATGATGTCGCCGACCAGCAATCCCGCGTGTTCGGCCGGGCTATCGGATTCCAGCCCGACGATGATGGCGCCGCCACCCTTGCCGAGCGGATGCAGCATTACGCCGAGCCAACCGCGCGGCACATAGCCCTTGTCGGCGAGCGTAGCGACGGAGCGGGCGATCGTCGTGGCCGGAATGGCGATGGCCCGACGGCCGGCGCCGGTGACTGCCATGCCCGCAAGCGAGCCGTCCGGCGCAACGACGGCGCCGCCCTCGGTGTGACCACTGAGGCGCAGACCCAGTGTGATGCGCGCGGCGATGTCGCCCCCGCGCATGCTGCGCCAGGCCGGCCCGACCTCGGTGATCGAGGCAAGACTGGCGATCAGCGATGCTTCGCTGCGGCCGGCGACCAAGGCGAGCGAGCCAGGCAGGACCACATCGGCGGTGGGCCAGTCGGCGAATTCGCCGGTTTCAAATTTGAGCAGGGCGACATCGGTCGAAGGATCGCGACCGGCAATGGCTGCCTTGAGCACGCGACCATCGGCCAGCAGGACCTCGGCCTCGTCCTCACCCTCGAGCACTTCATGCGCCGTGACGGCAAGGCCGCTGCGCCAGATGAAGCCGCTGACCTGGTGGCCATCGCCGCCTTCCACTGCGATGATACGGGGCGCGACACTGGCGGCGAGAGCGGAGAGTGCGTTGGAGAGATTGAGCAGATCGGACATGGAGGACACCGCGGGTTGAAGCACTTGATGTGAAGGTGCGCCGCCCACCGCCCATTCGAAAGCCGCCCAAATGGGCAGGTTGTGGCGGCGGCTGGGGCCTCCCACATCACCAGCATCAAATCCTGTGGACCTCCGCCATGCTTGATGCCCTTGCCCCCGCTGTCCAAGACGCTTCCCTGCTCGACGCCTATTCCGTGACCGTGTCGGCGGTGGCCGAGGCGGTTGGGCCCTCCAAGGGCCGCTTCACCCACCATATCGAGCTCTGGTCGGAGAAGGATGTGGATGAGTTTGTGCGGAGCAAGTTGCAGGAAGCCTGGCAACATGCTGCTTAGCGATTGACCTCAACCAGAGGATGAGCGGCGGCAGCTTTCGGGAAAGCACAAACTCGTTCTGAATGACCAAAATGGGGCGCGCAGCGGTCGAAGTGCGGCGGCCACCTGGACGTCCGCTTTCCCAACTCCGCCGTCCAGAAGCGGTCGGGCAGGTATCCACCCCCTCCGAGCCACGGGCACTGGCAATCATCGTGCCGTCAAAGCCGCCGGACCGCTGGCGACCCCTTTTCAGCCGTTTCGGACCAGCCAGGAATCTCCCCAAAGCTGCCATTGCACTATCCGTTTGCATCCCTATCATAATAGCCACGGCACGACGGCGTCACGTTAGATCGGGCTTCCGCCGGCCACTTGGCTGCAAGGCAGCCGACAACGCATCGTACATCGATTGCTCAAACGGCCGGCGCTTCATCATTTGGCGGGTCTTGGCGATCTGATCTGTTAGCTGCCCGGTGAACCGCGACCGCGCGAGCCGCCTAGAACCCAAGGTCGCTCAGCCCGGGGTGATCGTCCGGCCGCCGCCCTTGCGGCCAGCGATACTTCCGCTCGGCATCGGTGATCGGCGCATCGTTGATGCTGGCGATCCGACGTCGCATCAGGCCGCGTCCGTCGAATTCCCAGAGCTCGTTGCCGTACGAGCGGAACCAGTCTCCTGAACCGTCGTGCCATTCATAGGCGAAGCGGACTGCCATGCGGTTCTCCCGGAAGCCCCACAGTTCCTTGATCAGACGGTATTCGTGCTCGCGTTCCCACTTGCGCGTGAGGAACGCAACGATCGCGTCCCTTCCCTGGAGGAAGTCGGCCCGGTTACGCCACTGGCTGTCAGGCGTGTAGGCCAACGAGACCCGCGCGGGGTCTCTGCTGTTCCAGCCATCCTCGGCGAGGCGGACCTTCTCCGTCGCACTCTCCATAGTGAACGGCGGCAGTGGCGGGCGTTCGGCTTCCATCGTCAGTCTCCTCGTTGAGCGAGCTGCGCCCGCAGAGTATCGTTTGCGGCTTGGAGCGCCGCGACCCGTTCGCTGAGCGAGTTCACGGCCACCGCGATCTCGGCTTCGGTAAAGCGCGGGGTGATATGCTGGGGACAGTTCCAGTCGAACGCCTCGAGGCGGAGCTTGAGAATGCGTTCCTGTGCCGCCTTGTATCCAGGGATCGTCACTTGCGCCGCGAGCGCTTGGTCGGCGTCGAGCGCGACGACGTCTAGCCGGGCATAGATCTTCAGCCGCTGGCGACCGGCATAGTCCATCAGGATCAACGCCACCCGGTCATCCGTGGAGAGATTCCCCAAGCTGATATATTGGCGGTTGCCACGGTAGTCGGCGAAGGCCAGCGTCTTCGCGTCAATCACCTTGAGGAATCCGGCGGGACCGCCGCGATGCTGGACATATGGCCAACCCGTCTCGGAGACGCTGGCCATGTAGAAGCTGTCGCGCGCGGCAATGAAGGCGGCCTCGTTCTCCGTGAACCGGTCAAACTCGCGGCGGCCCTTGAAGTCGGTCCAGATCCTGTCGCTGTTCATAGACGCCTGCGCTGCCTTGACGCTGGGGGTGACCGCGATGTCGAGAAAACCGTAGGCCATGGTCGCTCCGTCGCTGCGAGGACGGGCCGGAGCGGCGGAACTCCGGCCCGCCGGGCGTCAAGCTGCTTCGGCGCTGCGCACTATGGGAAAGTCGATTTCCGTTGCAGCTACCTCGTTCAGAAAGTTCGTGAACACATTGTCGGCGACGAGCGCGACGATCTCGACGATCTGCGCATCCGTGTAACCGGCCCCGCGTACAGCGGAGATGTCAGCGTCGGTGACGTGGCCGCGCTCCCGCGCCATCTTGGCTGCGAAGGCCACTGCGGCGTCGGCGCGTGGATCGGACGAACGTCCCATGCGGTTGAGCGCGACCTCTTCCGGGCTGATCTTTGCGAGGTTAAGGCCGAGATAGGTGTGCGCCGAGAGGCAGTAGTCGCAGCCGTTGACCTGGGCGACCGCGATCGCGATCCGCTCGCGGGTCTTGACGTCGAGTGCTTTGGTCAGAGCGCCATTGAAGCCGAGATATCCGGTGAGAGCAGCAGGGCTCTTGGCGATCAGGCGGAAGAGGTTGGGAACGACGCCGAGCTTGGCATGGACTGCGTCAAGCAGCGGCTTGGACGCCTCGGGAGCTTCGTCACGGGTCGGGATGGTGATGCGGGTCATAACACTTTTTCCTGTCGGTCCGAACCGGGAGCAGCTCGGTGACGGGAAGATGGGCCTCTTCGCCAAAGTGCATAATTGGCCCATTTCGAGAAACACCCTTCCAATTTATGGAATAGTCCTTAGGTATGGAACGTGCCGATATCGTCCGGCCGATGCTCGCGAGATATCGCCAAACACGCTGAGAACGGAAAGTTCGATGGATCGACTTGAAGCAATGTCCATGCTGGTGCTCACGGTCGAGAGCGGAAGCATGTCCGCCGCTGGTCGCAAACTCGGCGTGCCACTACCGACGCTCAGTCGCAAGATCTCCGAACTTGAGGCCGTCCTGGGCACGCGTCTCCTGGTCCGCACGACACGCAAACTAAGCCTGACCAACTCGGGCCTCGCCTATGTCGATGCCGCTCGACGAATCCTCGAGCAGGTCGACGATGCCGAGCGCATTGCGGCTGGCGAATTCATAATGCCTAGGGGCGAACTCGTGTTGACCGCGCCGATCTTGTTCGGTCGGTTGCACGTCCTGCCCGTCGTAACCGAGTTTCTCGCGACTTTTCCCGAGATCAACATCCAGCTGGTGCTGACCGACCGCAACGTGCACTTGGTCGATGATCACGTCGACATGGCGGTGCGGATCGGGCCCCTTCCCGACAGTTCGATGGTTGCGACGCGGATTGGCACCATGCGCACCGTAATCTGCGCCAGCCCTGCGCTGCTCGCCGGGCATGGCACCCCGACGTCTCCTCAAGACCTCTCGAGCCTGCCCTGCGTGAGCTTCGATCTCCTCACGCCGGCATCTGACTGGCGGTTCTCGGCGCCACGATTGAAGGGCGTCAGCGACGTGCCGGTCAATGTGCGTCTGTCGGTTACGACGGCGGAGGCCGCGGTCGATGCCGCCATAGCCGGTATCGGCGCGACGAGGGTTCTTCACTATCAGGCAGATGCGGCGATTGTCCGAGGTGACCTCCGGACGATACTCGAGGAGTATGAGCCGGAGCCGCTGCCGATCAACTTGGTCCACGCCAGCCACGGCCGGATGCCGCTCAAGATGCGCAGCTTCCTCGATTTCGCGGTTTCGCGCCTCAGGTCCAAACTCCCGGGCCGCTGGGCCTGAACTCGATCCGCGGCAAGCAATTGAGCACCTAATGCATCCATCAATGCCCGCAGGCATTTGCCGGTGGGTCCGCGATCATGTTCTGGGTTCCGATGTCGGCTCTCTCCGGCTAGATCGCCAAAAGCTGCTTGTCTGCAAGCCACCCCCAAAGGGTCATTCGAGCCTGACGTGCGGTTCAGCCGTGACAGGCTACATAGCTTGTCTGAACCTTGCGCCCGAGATGGAGAGCAGTTTGCAATCGATGTCTCGATAAATGTCTATGTAGAAGGCCTCCGAAAGAAGGCCCCCCCAGGATAGCCTCAGGTGGTATGAGAACTGCTGATCACTCACTCCGACCTTGACGTATGAAAGATCCTCGCACTCGATGTAACCGAGCTGGTTTGCCGATCCACCGTTCCGCTGGGGTTCAAAGCCGTCTGCAACAAGCTCGGTGACTATATCTTGCTCGTCGGCTGGAGACCTGGGTTCGAGGAGGTCATGTGGCGCGTAGTCATCCGCCGATATCGCCTGAATGAGGCGATCAAAATACACGCTAGCAGGATGTTCGGGAATTTGTGCGCATCCACCGAGGGGCAAAATCAAGAACAGAGAAGACAACGTCACTCGCATTCCAGCCACCGATCCAAGATGTTCTTGATGCTATCATGCTGACATACGGAAAACCTATCTCCCCAAGGCATGAACGTCAGCTACTGAGCCTTGTGGCCTCAAAAGCAGCCAGTCAGCTACCCACCCCAGAACGGTCGAGTCTGCGCTACTGCTTATAGGAAGTCCCGTCTTCGGCAATGCCAGGGAGTGGCGGTAGCCATGGAAGAACTGACCGAAACCAGAATTGTCGTCTTGGCATAAGCTCACGTCTTTGCGCCAGAACGCCAATCCGAAGCCCGAGGCTTCTTGCGCCTTTCGGCTCGTCCGATGTTGCGTAGATAGGCGAGCCACAGTTCCCGCAGAACGCCTGCTGGCGGCGCCTACCACTCTCGGCCGTCTTCACGTAAATCTTGGGCTCGCCTGTTCTCAGATGAAAGTCACTCTCCGAGCACGGAACCATGACACGGAAGGCAGTGCCCGATAGTTGCTGGCAATCAGTGCAGTGGCATATGCGAACCTTTTCCGGATCAATATCCGCATCAAAGGTTATTGCCCCACAGTGACACGATCCGTTGACGCGCATCTGTTCCTCCCTCAACCCAGACATGGTCACCGTATCGCGATTGTGAGGCTAGGGAAAAGGACGGCTTACCCAATTCCACATCCAGGAGCCGACAGTCCGCAATCCACCCCGTTGCAGACCTCACTGGCGATCGAGCGGCCCATCCGCTTTTGGGAACTCGCCGAACGTGGTTCAACGGCTGGAATGGGGCGCGTAGCTGCCGGGCAGGGTAGGGGGCGTTGCAGACCGGCAGCTCTGGCATGCCTTTGACGAAGGGTGAGCTTCCTGGACCGGACACCTGGTTTCCTAGCAAACGTAGAGTGGACCAAACTGCTGCACTCACGACACCCGCAGGCGCCACTTGCGGAACCGCCAACGGTGAATGTCGTGCAGTATTTCCGAGATCCCGGCCAAGGGCCGCATGAGCAGTTCCGGCTCCTGCAAATAGGCGACATCGCCTGCCATGACCAAGGCATTGCGGTGTTGCATCCCTCTAATATCGAGGACACGGACGTCATCCCACACTTCGCCCATCGCCGTCGCGGCGACATCCGGCGCCGCGTCGAAATCATGCTCTGTGAACACATTGGCGATCAGGCATCCACCATCCTCAAGTCGGGTTTGCGCCAGCCGGAAGAAGCTCATCGACCGCAGGTGCTGGGGCACGAACGCACCAACATAGGCGTCCATCACAATGGCGTCATAGCGGTCGGGGTTGTCGCGCAGGAATCCCTGCCATCTGCCAATTGACATCGCACGTCGTTCGGCAGGTTGAAATAGCGCCGCGCGATGTCGAAGGCGTGCGGGTTGACGTCGACGATTGTGACTTGGACACCCTTGGTGGCGAGCATCGTCGCCAGACTCCCCCCGCCGCAGCCAATCATCAGAACGCTGCTCGGAGTCGATTGAGCCAGTAGACCAAATATCCCGTGGATGTAGGAGCAGAGGCTAATACCATCGGCGTCGGCTTCGCTTTGGCAACAGCCGCCTTGCTTGTAAACCAGTGAGCGATGGAGCTTGGTTTCCAGTATCTGGATATCCCCAGCGCCACTTCGAATACGTTCCAACAGGATCATTATTCCATGCCGCTACTGCCGCCTAGTGAGATTTGCGATCTTCGAAATGCGTCAATACTAGCGCGGAGTGGACCGTCCCCCGCGCGCTTCGGGTCGAGATTTGAATAGAGCCCTCGGAAACTGCCTTCAAGCTTGAGACCCATCCAGGACGCCCGTTACCGAGGCTAACAAGGCGGCCCGGTTGGCAGGCTTCTTCAGGAACGTACCCGTAGAAAGTAGCGGGTGGGCCGATTTGCCAATGGGCGTGACCGTGGAGTAGACCACGAAAGGCACACCTCTGGCCTTCAAACGTCGCGCCAGTTCTATGCAGTCACCGTCCTGCACTTCGGCGTCGATAACAGCGACATCTGGTTCATGATCCACCAGCCAACGCTTCGCATCGCCTGCGGTGCAGAATGCACCTCCGACCGTGAAGCCAAGCTCGACAAACATCTGCTCCACATAGTCGGCATACAGGCGTTCATTCTGCAGGATCAGAATAGTCGAGGTCAAAGCCGGTCCCAAGGTGTGTGCCGCATGTGCACGCTTCACGCTCCCAGGGCCTCGGCGGCGGGCTGCCAATCAGTAAAGGCGACCTTCAGCTCCTTGGCGCCCTTCCGGACCACCCAGCAGGGGTGTTGCGTGGTTTCACTCAGCGCCAGTCGGAACGCGCTGGGAATGCCGAAAACAGAATGAACCTGAAGAGTTGCGCCGCTTTCGGTTAATTGGTGCACCGTGCAGGACACGGTGGTTTGGCCGTCATTAAACACAATGCGGGCGCTTGATGCGATGCGTGCAGTAGACATAGGGCCTCCGACTTAGCTCCAATCGCTCAATAACGATGCTTGAGACATCAACTTCGCTTGCTTGTACCATTGGACCTGGGGGTTTGTGCAAGGGGAATATGATGATCACCGCCATACAGCTGCGTGCTGGCGACGCGCTTTGGGTCATCGACCAGAAGACACTGGTCCGCCTTGCCGGTGTGTCTCTGCCGACAATCCGGCGCATGGAGGCGAGCGGCGGCAACGTCCGCGGCATCATCGACACGCTGAGCAAAGTGGTAGACGCGCTCAATCATGCTGGCATTGAACTGATTGGAGATATATGCGCGGCGACGGCGGTGGACGCGGCGTGCGGTTTGCACTCGCTGGCACCCAGGCAAGGCGCTCTGGCTGATCACACCCGCTTGCAACGCTTGGGAAACCCCCCGTGCGAATTCGGCGACAAATGTGGGTCCAGGATGTTCATGATGTGAGGTCGACGCCGGGGACCACGCCAAACGAGGTCGAGCCGATTGACAGACTCCACGGGATTCTTGCCACTCACCTCCCATTGCCCCTTCCCACAGCATGCCGGATCAGGGCCGCAGACGTGACGGCGAGGATGATCGAGTAAACGTTGACACCCATCGTCGCAATCAGGACCAGCCAAACAGACAGGATCAGGACCGCCAGAATGACGCCTGTCTTTACCACCTCCCAAACTTCACGCACTGCCGGTCTCATGTGAGAGTAGACCCCCGAGGGCTCGCCTGATGGTCCCTGATACCATGTGCTGTCTCCCATACCACACGAGCGTCGTCACGTCGGGCACGATATTGCTAATCACTCAATAATGAAGCTTGAAACGTCATTTTGTGGAGATTATACCATATCCACAAGTGGATGGCGCGAGGGGAATTGAATGATCACGGCTGCACAGCTGAGAGCCGCGCGGGCGCTATTGGGCATCGACCAAAAAACACTGGCGCAGATTTCAGGTGTTTCCGTGCCGACCATTCAGCGCATGGAGGCCAGTGACGGCAATGTGCGCGGCAACATCGACACGCTGACCAAGGTGGTCGATGCCCTGGCTCGCGACGGTATCGAGTTGATCAGCGAATACGCGCGCAGCGAGACCGGGGGGCGCGGCGTTCGTCTTCGGCAGGCCGGTACGCCGTCCGGGAGATCACACTAGACCTGACGAACCGGATCGGAAGCGCCATAGAACCCTCCCCTCGCCGCCGAAGTCGAGCGCAATTCCTGCGCACCACTGTTGCTCACCGTCGATCGGGGGTGACCGACGTGCTATTGGGGATCGTTCTGGCATTCATCGCTGGTGCGACCAATGCAGGTGGCTTTCTGGCTATCGGCCAATACACCTCTCATATGACGGGAATCGTGTCCGCGATCGCCGACAATCTTGCGCTGGGGGTATTCGGTGCTGTCGGCGTCGGCGTTGTGGCCATGATAGCCTTTGTCGCGGGTGCTGCCTGTTCGGCGGTGTTGATCAACTGGGGCCGTCGTAACGACCGGACCAAACAATACGCCTATCCGATCGCTCTTGAAGCGCTGCTTCTGCTGGCCTTCGGCGTCCTGGGCACAGCCAGTCGAGAGGCCCCAGGGTTCATGGCGCTGGCGGCACCATTGCTCTGTTTCATCATGGGGCTTCAGAATGCGACCATCACCAAAATCTCTGGCTCCCGGATCCGAACGACCCATCTCACCGGCATGGTGACGGACATCGGCATTGAGCTGGGGAAGTATGCCTATTGGCATCGCAGCAAGGAACAACCAGATGCCCCGAGGGTCAAGGCTGACCTGAAAAAGCTGTCGATCCTGCTCCGGATCGTCGGCATGTTTTTTGCGGGCGGCGTTGTCGGTGCCCTTGGGTTCGGCCACCTTGGCTATATCTTCTCAATCCCGCTTGCGGCGGTGCTCTTTATCTTGACGTCACCACGCATTGTCGGCGGGGCGGCGGGGGCGCGGGGGCGAAAGGCCTGAAGCCCGCTTCTTGCCGGCGAGCTTGCCTAACAGCGGGCGGTCATTCTAAGCTGCGCTAATTCATATGTCTGTGACATCATATATTGGGTATGGTGCATTCAAATACATGTCGCGAGGTCATGACCCGCGGCGATGTCCACGCCCTCATGAAGTTGATCGCGGACCTCAAACCCGGCGGCATCGAAGTTGACAGTGCCTGGCGCCCCCATCACCCTACAAAGCTGCCTGCAGGTGCGTGCCAGCTTAGCTCGCGGGCGTGGTGAACTGCGCCTCGGTGTTGCAGGGAGCCGGTCGTGACGGGCTCAATCGGGCTGTTGCTCGGGTGCATTGCCGTCTTGCTCGCGACGGCAATATTGGCGATCGGACTCGGCCGGTCCGGTAGGGCAACCCAGGTGATCTACGGCGTGACCGCGGCTATTTCCGCAGTTGCGCTCGTTGCCGCCCTGACACAACTTCTGGATGCACTTCATGACAACTCGACCCTGACGTTGCCTCTCGGACTGCCCTGGATCGGCGCCAACTTCCGCCTCGATATGCTGTCGGCATTCTTCCTTGTCGTGGTCAACCTCGGCGGGGGCGTGGCCAGCCTTTTCGGTCTCGGCTACGGGACGCACGAAACGACACCGGGGCGCGTGCTGCCATTCTTTCCCGCCTTCCTCGCCGGCATGAACCTTGTGGTGCTCGCCGACGACGCCTTTGCCTTTTTGTTTGCCTGGGAATTCATGTCGCTGAGTTCCTGGGCGCTGGTCATGGCTCACCACCGCGAACCAGGGAATGCCAGGGCCGGCTATATCTACCTCGTGATGGCAAGCTTCGGCACGCTGGCGCTGCTGCTTGCCTTTGGCCTGCTCGCTGGACCCGATGGCGGCTATGCGTTCGAGATGATCAGGGCGGTCGAACACAAATCGCTCGTCGTTGCGCTGGTGCTGGGCCTCATGCTGCTTGGGGCAGGATCGAAAGCTGGCCTGGTGCCACTTCATGTCTGGCTGCCGCTGGCCCATCCGGCGGCTCCCAGCCATGTCTCCGCGCTGATGAGCGGCGTGATGACCAAGGTGGCGGTCTATGGCTTCATCCGGGTGATCTTCGATCTCGTCGGCGAACCGAATTGGTGGTCCAGCATCATCGTGATGTTCATCGGCGGCGCGACCGCGGTCTTTGGCATACTCTCGGCGCTAATGGAGAGAGACATAAAGCGTCTCCTCGCCTATTCGACGATCGAGAACATCGGCGTCATCTTCGTCAGCCTTGGACTTGCGCTAGCCTTCGAGGCGAACGGCATGAGGCTGGCGGCGGCGCTGGCGCTGACTGCGGCGCTGTTCCATGTGCTCAATCACGCCTTCTTCAAGAGTCTCCTGTTCTTCGGCGCGGGCGCGGTGCTGACTGCTACGGGCGAGCGAGACATGGAAAGGCTTGGTGGACTCATTCATCGGATGCCGGTCACCAGCGTCGTCTTCCTGGTCGGATGCTTCGCCATCTCGGCACTGCCGCCGCTCAACGGCTTTGCTTCGGAATGGTTGGTGTTCCAGGCGATCCTCCAGAGCCCGGACCTGCCGCAATTCGGCCTGAAGCTGATGGTGCCTGCGGTCGGTGGCATGCTGGCGCTCGCCGCGGCCCTTGCCGCCGCCTGCTTCATCAAGGTGTATGGGACGGTGTTCCTCGGGCGTCCGCGCAGCGCTGCGGCGATCGAAGCCCGTGAGGTCGATCACTTTTCGCTCGCCGCCATGTCGATCCTGGCCAGCCTGTGCCTGCTGGCCGGCATGTTTCCGGGATTGGTGGTCGATGCGCTGTCCCCAGTGGCAAATTCTCTGGTTGGCAGTGGCTTGCCGAGGCAGGCGGAGATTGCCTGGCTATCGCTGGTGCCTATCGCTGAGAGCCGCAGTTCCTACAATGGACTTCTGATTTTCGCCTTTGTCGCCCTGTCCGCGTGGCTGGCCGTGTTCTTCATACACAGCTTCGCCTCGCGCGCAGTGCGACGCGGTCCGGCCTGGGGGTGTGGCCTCCCGTCGCTCAGCGCCGACATGCAGTATTCCGGCGACAGCTTTGCGCAGCCAATTCGCCGGGTCTTTGGCCAGCTTGCGTTCCGGGCGCACGAAGAGATCGACATGCCTGCGCCTGGCGACATGCGAGCGGCGCGGCTGACGGTGACGATGCGAGACATCGTGTGGGACAGCATCTATGCCCCCATCGTTCGCGGCGTGCGCTTCGTGGCCAAGCGGCTCAACGGACTGCAATTTTTGACCATAAGGCGCTATCTCAGCATCGTCTTCGCCGCCCTCGTCACCCTCCTGCTCGTGCTGGCACTGTGGGCATGATCCTCGACATCCTTGTTCAGGGCCTGCAGATGGCGGCGGTGCTGCTGCTCGCGCCACTGCTCACCGGCCTGGTCCGCAAGCTCAAGGCTCGCCTGCAGCGGCGCCAAGGCGCGTCCGTTCTGCAGCCCTATCGCGACCTCGTCCGGTTGCTGCGGAAGGAGGTCGTGCTGGCTGAGAACGCCTCATGGCTGTTCCGGGCCGCACCCTATTTGATCTTCGCGGCGACCTGGGTCGCTGCCGCCCTGGTTCCGACATTTGCCACCGGCCTCTATTTCACCTGGAGCGCCGACCTCATTGCCATCACCGCATTGGTCGGCAGTGCCCGCTTCTTCCTTTCGCTCGCGGGCATGGATGCGGGCACCAGCTTCGGCGGCATCGGCGCCAGCCGCGAGGCGATGATCGCTTCTCTTGCCGAGCCGGCCATGCTGCTCATCGTGTTCTCGCTGGCGCTGATTGCCGGGTCGACCCAGCTTTCCACAGTAGCCACGGTGATGGCTTCGCCCGATGTGGGTTTGCGCGTTTCGCTCGGCATGGCTCTGGTGGCGCTGATCATGGTCGCGATCGCGGAAAATGCCCGCGTCCCTATCGACAATCCGGCGACCCATCTCGAACTCACCATGGTGCATGAGGCCATGGTGCTTGAATATTCCGGCCGCCACCTCGCCATGATCGAGTTTGCCGCGGCGCTCAAGCTCCTGCTGTATGTTTCCCTGATTGCCTGCGTCTTCGTGCCCTGGGGGCTGGCGCAACCTGGATCAGGCGCCCTTGCTCACATCCTGGGTTTCACGGCCTATCTTGCCAAGCTCCTCGTTGGTGGCGCGCTGCTGGCCGTGTTCGAAACGGCAACCGCCAAGATGCGCGTCTTCCGGGTTCCGGCATTCCTGGGCGCGGCCCTGATGCTGGGCTTGCTGGGTACGCTACTGCTATTCGTCTCGCGGAGCCTCTGATGAACGGTTTCGTTTTCGACATTGCTCACCTTCTTGCCGGCGGCTTGGTGCTGGTGAGCATCATGATGCTCTATCAGGATCGGCTCTATGCGCTGCTCAACACTTTCGCCTTGCACGCGCTGATCCTGACGCTTTCAGTCGCCTGGCAGGCCTATGTGCAGGATGCGCCCCACCTCTATGTCACTGCCGCAATCGCGCTGGTCTTCAAGGCGATCATTATTCCGGTAGCACTGCATCGGATTATCCGGCAGCTCGGCATCCATCGCGAGATCGAGACCGCGGTCGGGGTCGGTCTCACCATGCTCGCCGGCATTGGGCTCGTTGCGCTGTCGATGGCGGTGATGCTGCAGGTTACCTCTGAAATTGATCCGCTGGCGCGCGAGGATCTTGCCTTCGCGTTGTCGGTGCTGCTCCTCGGCCTGCTGATGATGGTCACCCGGCGGAACGCCGTCAGCCAGGTGGTCGGCTTCATGTCGCTGGAGAACGGGCTCGTGCTGGCGGCGACAGGGGCCAAGGGAATGCCGCTGGTGGTCGAGATCAGCGTCACCTTTTCGATCCTTGTCGCCTTCATTGTCATCGGCATCTTTCTGTTCCGAATTCGCGAACGGTTCGACACCGTCGATGTCGAGGCGCTCGACGAGTTCCAGGGTGACCGCCGGTGAGCCCGCTCGCGTTCGACCCGGTGATGGCGGTGCTGCTTGTTCCGCTGGGCGCAGCGGCGCTGATGGCGCTGCTACCCAATTACTGACTGACCGCGCGGCTCAATGTGGCTGCCGGTCTCCTGACCCTGTTGGCCGCGTTGTCGCTGTTCGTCACCAGTCGGCCGGATCCGGGAACGTATTTCTTCATCGACGATCTGAACATCGCCTTCATCGTCCTCAATACCTTCGTGGGGTTCACCACCAGCGTATTCAGCGCCAGCTACATCGCGCACGAATTGGAGACCGGGCGGCTCAACAGCGCCAACATCAGGTTCTATCACGCGATGTATCAGGTGATGATGTTCGGCATGAACCTGGCCTTCGTCTCCAACAATGTCGGCCTGATGTGGGTGGCTGTTGAGCTGGCCACGCTGACCACCGTGCTGATGGTCGGCATCTATCGCACCAGCGAAGCGCTTGAGGCGGCGTGGAAATACTTCATCCTCGGCAGCGTCGGCATCGCGTTCGCGCTGTTTGGCACCATCCTCGTCTACATGGTGGCGCAGCCACTGATCGGGGAAGGTCAGGACGCCATGGTGTGGACGATCCTTGTCGAACACGCTCCGGACTTCGACCCGGCGCTGCTCAATGTCGCGTTTGTGTTCCTGCTACTCGGCTATGGCACCAAGGTGGGCCTCGCACCCCTGCACGCCTGGCTACCCGATGCCCACGCAGAAGGTCCGACGCCGATCTCGGCGGTACTCTCCGGGCTGCTTCTAAACGTTGCCCTCTATGCGGTGCTACGCTTCAAGATACTGCTCGCCGCCAATCCGGGGGCGATTGCGCCTGGCCCGCTGATGATGACCATGGGCCTGGTGTCGCTGATCTTCGCGGCCTTCATGCTGTATGGTCGTCGCGACATCAAACGCCTGTTTGCCTATTCGTCTATCGAGCATATGGGTATCATCGTCTTTGCCTTCGGCCTTGGCGGCCCACTCGCCAACTTCGCGGGCCTGTTGCACATGGTCATGCACAGCCTTACCAAGTCGGCGATATTTTTCGCGGTCGGGCACATTTCTCAGGTCAAGGGCACGCAGAAACTCGCCGAGATCCGCGGCCTCACCGTTACTCATCCCGGTCTGGGCTGGGGGTTGGTCGTTGGTGTGGCAGCCATCATCGGCGTGCCGCCGTTCGGCATCTTCATGAGCGAGTTCCTGGTGGTGTCCTCGACGTTCGCCCTGCAGCCACTACTCGCGGTTCCTCTGGCCTTTGGACTGCTTGTTGCGTTCGGGGCGCTGCTGCTCCGTCTCACAGAAGTGGCGTTTGGCGAGCCGATGGGAAGCCTTGCGCCCGTCAAGGCATCCTATGCCCCAATGTTCATCCATCTCGCCCTGGTGTTGACGGCGGGGGTCTACCTGCCGCCACCGCTGGTATCGTGGTTTCAGCACATCGCAATTCTTCTCGGTTGAACGCAGGAGGAGCCCAAATGTCAGGCTTGGCCGATCTCGTCGCTGAGGGGATGTTGGTCCCATATCACGCTCCCTGGCCGCGATGCACTGTCCAGTCGTCCACGTGGCAGCGTGCCATCGCTGGGCTGGTAAGCGTGAAAATGACCCTGCTCGGCCTTTGGGGCGAAACCGAGTGCGTGCACATGGCCGTGATCGAGGCAGCGACCAACACCGTCGCCATCCTCAGCCTGCCATGTCCGGACGGCGTCTACCCATCGGTCGGCCAGGCACATCCTCCCGCCATTCGGCTTGAGAGGGCAATACTGGACCTTTTCGGCCTGGTGCCCGTCGGGCTTCCGGACCAGCGCCCCTGGCTCGATCATGGATGCTGGCCCGAGAGCTTTCCCCTCAATCCCCCCCGGACTGCAAGGCGAGATTCCGAGCTCTACACGTTCCTGCCGGTCGAGGGCGGGGGCCTGCATCAGATCGCCGTGGGCCCGGTGCATGCCGGCATTATCGAGCCCGGTCACTTCCGATTCACCGCGAACGGCGAAGCGGTGGTGCGGCTCGAGGAGCGGCTGGGCTACGCTCACAAAGGCATCGAGTCCCTGATGGCCGGCGCCGACCTGGCAGGGGCCGCAAAGCTGGCCGGCCGCGTCTCCGGAGACAGTACGGTTGCTTACGGATGGGCGTTCGCCATGGCCGCGGAGTCGGCGCTGCAACTCGAGATTCCGGCCCGGGCGATCTGGCTGCGGGCGCTCATGGCGGAGCTGGAGCGCCTAGCCAACCATCTCGGTGATATCGGCGCCATCTGCAATGATGCCGCTTTCCCCCTCCTGCATGCGCACTTTGGTGCCTTGCGCGAAAGGGTCTTGCGCGCAGCTGTTACTGCCTTCGGTCATCGCCTGATGCGAGACTGCATCGTCCCGGGGGGTGTTTCCATTGACCCCGGCCCCGACGGGGTGGAGGCAATCACGGCGCTCATCGCCAGCATCGGCGAACAGTTGCCTCGGCTAGTCGAAACCTACGACAATACCGCGTCCTTGCAGGATCGGACGGTTTCGACCGGGGTGCTGAAGCCTGCTTTGGCAACGCAGTACGGCGCCGGCGGCTACATCGGCCGGGCATCGGGGCGGAGCTTTGACACGCGGCGTACGCAACCCTATGCGCCCTACGACCAGCTCGCTTTCGAAGTGCCGGTGCTGAGCGAAGGCGACGTGGACGCTAGAGTCTGGATTCGCATACGGGAAGTCGAGCAGAGCCTCTCGCTGGTCAAGCAGATGCTCTCGGCGCTGCCGGGGGGCGCGCTGGTCGGCAGCTTTGCCGACAGGACCGAGCCTTGCGAAGGTGCAGCCCTGGTGGAAGGTTTTCGCGGCGATATCCTCGTCTGGCTGCGGCTCGGCGGCGACGGGAAGGTGGAACGCTGCCACCTGCGAGACCCCAGCTGGTTCCAGTGGCCGCTACTGGAGGCAGCGATCGAAAACAACATCGTCGCCGATTTTCCGCTTTGCAATAAATCGTTCAATTGCTCGTATTCCGGGCACGACCTCTAGAGTAACGTGATGCGCAGACTGCTTCTGGACGGCATACTGCAAGCCCCTCTTACCGAGCGGCCGCCGATGCCCGAGGATTGGGCAATCGCCGAGCTGGCGGCGGCAATCGACCGTGCCGCCCGCCAGCGGCTCGGACGGAGCCTGTCGATAAGGACAGTCGATGCCGGATCGTGCAACGGCTGCGAACTTGAGCTTAATGCCCTCAACAACGTCTTTTACGATATCGAGCGCTTCGGTGTCCGCTTTGTTGCCTCTCCGCGCCATGCCGACGTGCTGACGGTCACGGGTCCGGTCACCAAAAACATGCGCGAAGCCCTACGGCGGACTTACGAGGCGATGCCCAACCCCAAATGGGTCGTCGCTATTGGCGACTGCGCCCGGGACGGCGGTTGCTTTGCTGGCAGCTATGCTGTGCTTGACGGAGCACACAGCGTCGTCCCCGTCGACCTCCACATTCCGGGGTGCCCGCCCTCACCGAGGGAGATACTCATGGGTCTGCTTGCGCTGATCGAGCAGGTCAATTCATAGTGTTTTTGATGCCCATGAAGAGCCGAGAATTGCTACCGTCGCTCCCGCAACGGTAATCCAGGTCGTGCTTTCCATCGTCGGAAGGGGCTTAGGTCCACCATTTCGACGAGACAAATGGACATCAGCGCGACACGCGTTTAGGGCTGTAACCGAGCCGAGCCTCGGTTTATGCAATGTGATCGGACCGCCCGCAATCCACGCCACGAGGACATTGCGGTGGCCCGGGCGGGCCGGCTGCTTTTGGGATATCGCCAAAGCGCTCGAACGACCGGAATGGGGCGCGTTCCCGTCCGGCGGGTTCCGACCCCTTTGTCGCCGTTCCAGCTACTCGGGCCGCAGCCCAAAACCTGCCGTTCTTTAGCTCCCGCCCAACGGCAGAGCCGGGGCCGCAAGGGGACTGACGGCTTCTGGCGTCCGCGACGCGAGAAGCAGACGTTCAGGACAGGCGTCTGCGGCGCGGTCGGGCGCCATTGGGCACTCGGCGGCGCGTTAGTCCGCAAGGAAATCCCGCAACAGGCCAATTTGCCACTCGTCGGCCAAGGTGGGGGCGTGGCCGCAGTCGGGCACGGTGACCAGCGGCGGGCAAGGTCCACGCATGCGCATGGCGCTGGCAATCGTGGGCGGGAGCACATCGGAATGCTCGCCGCGGATCAGCAGCGTTTTTGCCGAGACCGCATCGTAAGCCGTCCAGACGTCGAGATCGGCCTTGTTCTCACCCATCTGCGAGACGATTGCCGGGTCGTAATGCACCGTCAGCCTGCCCGAGCCGGTGCGTCGCACCGACGTATCGGTCATTCGGCGCCAGAAACGATCGGAATTGGTGCCAAAGGGGGCGTAGGTGCGGCGCAACCAGGCCTCATACTCGCTGACCGTATCGAAGACGGGTGGACTGCCGACATAGTCGGCGATGCGGCGGGCGCTGTCGGCCGGAATGTCAGGCCCCACATCATTGATGATCAGATGGCTGATGCTGTCGCGCAAGGAACCCGCAGCCAGGGTGATGCCGAGCAGACCACCCATCGAGGTGCCAATCCAGCCACACCGACCGATGCCATAGTGGTCCAGCATGGCCGTTGCCATGTCGCCATAGGTGGCAAAAGTGTAGTCTGCGGCGCCCCGCGGCGCCCAGGCCGACAGGCCCCGTCCAAGCGTATCAGGGCAGAGGATGAAATAGCGGTCGGACAAGGCGGCCGCCGCCTCGTCGAAGTCCCGGCCGGTCCGGGCGAGGCCATGCCACATGACCAGCGCAGGATTACCTCTGTCGCCCCATTCGGTGACGTGCATCTCGAATCCTGCCGCATCGAGATAGGTGGAGCGCGGCTGGCTCATCTCCGCACTCCCTTGCCCATGAGCGTGCCGGCAATGCCCGCCGGGAAGAAGTAGACCAGGAGAATGAAGCACAGGCCCAGCCAGAGCAGCCAGCGCTCGGGATTGAGCAGGTCGGGCACGATGGGGAGGGCCGACGACGCTTCGGCGCCGAGGGCCATCAGGTCCTTGAGATAATATTGGGCCAGCGTCATCAGTACGACGCCGATCACCGCCCCCCACATGGTGCCCATGCCCCCGATCACCACCATGAGCAGGATGTCGATCATGATGTCGAAGGACAGCACGACCTCCGGCCCGGTATATTTGAGCCAGACCGCTCGCAGGATGCCGGCGCAGGCGGCGACGCCGGCGGCGATGCAGAAGATTGCGGTGCGATAGACTACTACCCGATAGCCGATGGCCTCGGCGCGCATCTCGTTCTCGCGGATGGCCTGCAGCACCGAACCGAGCGGCGAGGCGACGATGCGCAACATTCCTAGGAACAGCACGAGGGCGGAGATGAAGACGAAATAGTAGAGCGCCAGCTTCCCATTGAGGGCAACGCCAAACAGCCTCAAGGCCTTGCCGTCTGCGTCCGCAAGAAGTTCGGTGGCAGGCGCGAACAATTTCGGGATCGAATAGGTGATGCCGTCCTCACCCCCGGTGAAATCGGACAACTGACTGGCCAGCACCATCATCACCGAAGCGGCAGCGAGCGTCACCATGGCAAAGAAGATCGCCTTCACCCGCAAGGAGAGGAGGCCGATGAGCAGCGCCAGCACCAAAGCCGCAACGATACCGATGCCGCCGCCAAGCAGGATCGCTTCGAAGCCCGGTCCCATGGTCTTGATCGCGATTGCTGTACCATAGGCGCCCAGCCCGAAGAACATGGTGTGTGCGAAGGAGACAATCCCGGTATAGCCGATCAGCAGGTCATAGCTAGCCACCAGCACGATGAAGACGCAGATGCGGGCCGCAACCTCCTGGCTGCGCACATCGGGGAACAGGAATGGCGCCAGCGCCAGGGCCAGGCCAATCAGGGCCACCAAGCCATAGACGGTCACGCGTCCGGCAAAGGTGCGACCCGCCTTTGAGTTGGGGACGGCAGCGCCGATGGCGGAAGTGGTCTGTGCCATGTTCACCTCGGCCTCACCGCTTGACCGCGGGCAACAGCCCATAGGGCCGCCAGAGCAGGATCGCCATCATCAGCAGCATGTTGGAGGCCAGCGCCATCTTGGGGACGAGAAAGGCGACATAGTTGGCCATCAGGCCCACCAGGATCGCGCCCAGCAGCGATCCCTGGATCGAGCCCAGCCCCCCGATGATGACGACGATGAAGACAAGGATCATCATTTCCGACCCCAGCGCTGCGGTGATCAGCCCCTGGTAGCCCGCCCACATGGCCCCGCCCATGGCCGCCAGCGCTGAACCGGCCATGAAGACCAGGATGAACAGCCGGTCGATGCGGAAACCCAGCGCCTCGACCATTTCGCGGTTTTCCACCCCGGCGCGGATGAGCAGGCCCAGCCGTGTGCGGTTGAGCACCAGATAGAGCGCGACATAGACGGCCAGCCCCAGCGCAAAGGCAAAGATGCGGTAGATTTCGACCGACACCCCGCCCAGCACCAGCGAGCCCGTGAGCACCGCCGGGCGCGGCACGGGTATCGGCGCGCCGCCCCAGATCAGCAGCACCAGTTCCTCGGCCACGATCAGTGCACCGACGGTGATCAGGATCTGCCGCAAATGGTCCTGATAGACGGGCCGGATGACGACGCGTTCGAAGAACCAGCCGGCAAGGCCGCCGAAGATGGTGGCTGCGGCAATGGCCAGCAGCAGGCCGGCAAGGTTGAGCGCCGGATTGCCGCCCGTTACCCAGAAGCCCAGCCAGCCCAGGACGGTCGCGCCAATGAAGGCCCCGGCTGTGACGAAGGCGGAATGGCCAAAATTCAGCACATCCATGAGCCCGAAGATCAGCGAGAGGCCGGAGGCCATCAGGAAAATCATCATGCCCATGGCAAGGCCCGCTATGGTCAGCGTCGCCCAGGTCGAGGGCTGGCCAATGAGCAGCAGAGCAATCACGGCGAGCTCCACGGGCAGTAGCAGCACCCCGCCAAAGCGGTCGATGCCTGTCGTCAATCTGGTGCGAAACGAAGCGGTGGTGTCGGTCATCATGTCCTCAATGCGCTTCCAGAGACAGGCTGAGAAAGCGGCTCTGCAGGCCCGCATCGGATGCGAGTTCGGCCATGGTACCGCTGTGGACGATGCGGCCGTCATCAATGACGGCGACACTCTGCCCCAGCGCCTTGGCAAAGTAGAAATTCTGCTCAACGAGCAGGATCGTGGTTTCCTCGGCGATCTCGCGGAAGGCGGTGATCATGTTGCGGATGATGGCTGGCGCCAGGCCCTTGGTCGGCTCGTCGACCAGGATGAGATCGCGGCGCTCGATGATGGCACGTGACACCGCTAGCATCTGCTTCTGCCCGCCCGAGAGGGCGTGGGCCGGCTTGGTCCAGAACTGCGCCATTGCCGGGAAGATGCCATGCACGCGATTGAGACGCTGCGTGTCAAAGCTGCCGTCCTTGGTGGCCAGCCGCATGTTTTCTTCGACGGTCAGCCCACCGAAAATGCCCATATTCTCGGGCACGAATGCGATGCCGCGCTGCGCAATGTCCGGGGTCGAGAGCCGGGTAATGTCATCGCCGCGAAACCGCACGCTGCCGCTCCGCGCCTTCCACAATCCCATGATGGTACGCAGCGTCGTGGTTTTGCCCGCCCCATTGCGCCCCAGGATCACATGCACGCCGCCCTGGGGAATGGCCAGGCTGACGCCATGCAGGATTTGGTATTGCGCGATATCGGTGTGGACATCGTCCAGTTGCAGCACCGGGGCCATCACGCCACCTCCTCGGCGCCGACGCCGAGATAGATTTCGCGCACCAGATCGAGCGCCATCACCTCGCCCGGATCGCCATCGGCGACCAGTTCGCCATTGTGCAGCACCACGATGCGGTCGGCCAGCGCCCGCACTACATCCATCTTGTGCTCGACCAGAAGAATGGTGCGCGATGTGTCCGCCTTGATCCGGGCGATGAGGTCGAGAATGATCGGCGCTTCGTCCACCGACATGCCCGCCGTCGGCTCGTCGAACATGAAGATATCCGGCTCCATGGCCAAGAGCATGGCCACTTCCAGCTTGCGCTGGTCGCCATGCGGCAGCGCCGATGCCAGCAGCGCGGCAGCCCCAGTCAAGTTGGTTTCGGCGAGATAATGCATGGCCTTGTCGGTCAATCCGGTAAGCGCGGCAGCGCGGGCAAACAGCCGCCCGCCCTGCCTGGCCCGTGACTGCACGGCCAATCGAACATTTTCGAGCACGCTGAGCTTGGGGAAGAGATTGGTGAGCTGGAAGGCCCTTCCGATACCGGCCTTGGCCCGCTCCGATGGCGCAAGCCGGGAAATGTCCCGCTCGCCCAAGAGAATACGTCCGGCGCTCGGCCGCAATTGGCCCGAGACCAGGTTGAACCAGGTGGTCTTGCCGGCGCCATTGGGGCCAACGATCACCGTCAGTTCGCCCGGATGAAAGGCGCAGGTGACATTATTGACCGCGGCGTGGCCGCCGAAGTGGATCGACAGGTTCTCGGTTCGGATCGATGGCGAACTGGGCATGTGTCCCCGCATGTCTGATGCGTCCGGCGAGAAGGAGGACCCCCGCCGGACGCACCGTCAAGACCGCTTGAGGCGCGGCTTATTCCTGGTTGTTGCGGCCGATCGGGATATCCATCTCGTCCGGCTGGATGACCCGCACCAATTCGGGGATGGCCCAGTCGACGCCGTCTTCGACGCGGATCTTGAAGTGGTACATGGCCTGGAGCGCCTGATGGTCTTCCGGTCGGAAGGTCATGGTCCCCTTGGGGGTCTCGAAACTCATGCCTTCCATGGTCTGGATCAGCGTCTCGGTCTCCCAGTCGGGCGCGGTTTCGAGTGCCTTCACCACCGCCATGGCCGAAGCCATGCCGCCAGCGGTGAAGAAATCGGGCGGGGTGCCGAAGCGCGCCATGTGCTCTTCGACCAGCCAGTCATTCACCTCATTGTCCGGCGCTTCGTAGTAGTAGTAGATCGCCCCTTCCATGCCCGGCACCTGCTTATAGGCGGCGAGCGCGGGCAGGATATTGCCGCCGGTGGAAAGCTCGATCTCGAAGCGCCCCGGATCGGCCGAAGCAAGCGGCGTCATGGCGTCGATGCCGGCCACGTAGATCATGATGACCTTGCGGCCCGGCTGGTCCTTGAGCGCATTGAACAAGCGTTCGATCGTGGCAGTGAAATCGGTCGTCTGCTGCGGCACGTATTCTTCGGCCACCAGATGCGCGCCGGTGCCCTCGAGCGCAGTCTTGAAGGCCGCAACGCCATCGCGGCCAAAAGCATAGTCCTGCGCCAGGGTGGCGACATAGAGGTTCTCGTCGGGCGCCAGCGCCAGCGCCTGGGCCTGCATGTCCATCGAGGAATTGCGCGAGGTCTTGAACACATAGCGGTTGGAATCGGGACCCGTAAGGCCATCGGCCACGGCCGGTTCGACCAGGAGGATGCGTTCATATTCCGCGGCCACCGGCAGCATGGAGAGCGCCACGCCCGAGGATGTGTCGCCCACCGCGATCAGCGCGTCATCATTACCATAAGCCTCGGCCAGGAGGGCGCGGGCGATGTCGGGCTTGAACTGGGTGTCCTTGATGATCAGCTCGATCGGGATGCCCTTGACTTCCATTGTGCCGCCCGTGGCGTATTCGAGGCCCAGTTCGAAGCCGGTATGGGTCTGCTTGGAATAGGCTTCGAGCGGCGACCCCGACAGGCCGTGCAGCAGCGCGATGCGGGCCGCATCCTGCGCGGCGGCGGCGCCAGTAAAGGCGGTGGAAACTGCCAAAGCGGCGAGCAAGGTCTTCATTTGTTGTCCTCCCTGGACCGGCCGGAACTGCGCAAGCGCGCCGCTCCGTGCCGAAAACTCTACGTCCGGGGAGCGCCTGCCGGGCACTGCACGGCCCATGCTCCCCCTCCCAATCAATCGCGACCCCGCATGCCCTTGTCGGGCTTATCTCTCTGGCGCAGCGCGAATTGACCGCTATTATCCCTGTGCCGCGCCCAACCGGGCAATACCGTAGAAACACACCATATGACCCTGCCGGACGATTTCAGCGCTCTTGCTTTCGAACATGCGCCGATTGGGCTGGTGGTGACGGAAAGCCGCGTGATCAAGGGCTGCAATCCAACCTTTGCGGAGATGTTCGGCTATGCGGTGGCCGACCTTCTCGAACAGTCTTTTGCCATGCTTTACCCCTCCCGCGAGGAATTCGAGCGAATTCGCGACGTCGGGGTGGAACCGCTCAGGCGCGACAACCGCTATTCGGACGAGCGTATAATGGCGCGCCGGGACGGCACTCTGTTTTGGTGCAGGGTGCGCGGTCACTCGCTGACCCGCGATGACGATCCGCTCAGGCGCGCAGTGTGGAGCTTCGCCGATCTGTCGGAGACACGGAACGTGCTCAAGCTCTCGGGTCGGGAACGGCAGATCGTCATGCATCTGGGCGAGGGGCGGACTTCCAAGGAGATTGCCCGCATGCTCGATATCTCGCCGCGCACGGTGGAGAGCTACCGAGCGCGGCTACTCAAGAAGTATAGTGCCCACAATGTGGCCGAGCTGCTATCGCATCTGAGCTCCATGCCAGCCTGATTGCGTTGTTTGGGGCCGACAGCGGTCCGTCCGCTTTTAGGCGGTTAAGTCCGTTAGCTGCCGTCAGCCCCTTTTCGCCAATCCAAGGCATGGCTGAGCTTTTGTCCAATTAGTAATCCTGACGTAACGCCAACTTCGCGTGCCAGAACCTAACAGCGCCTTCGCCGCGCCTCGCAACCCTGCATCAGCGTTTCGCCGCTGAACCACGACCGGGGACGTTATCACAATTCCCTAGCCCTGCTCGGAGGGACGACTTCTCTCTCCCCGCCAGGGCTGGAGGCGCAGCCTCCACCTGCACCGAACCTATCGTGCTGGCGCTTTGTACGAACTAAATGCCGTATGTCTTTATCAGGCCCCCGAGGCGATCGAGGTGCGGTTGAATGTTCGTCTTCACGGGCACGGCGTACCCAACCTGCGTATGATGTGCCGGGTCTGCGAACCTCATCGTGTCGCGCAACCCAACATACTCCTGTTGCGACGTTCCGGTGATCGTTCGAAACAAGTCCAGGAGATCGCTCGGGTTAGCCCTGTCGTATTTCGCTGGCGCCGGCGATCTCATTTGCTTCAGGTAGATCGCGCGAATTACCTCCTCGCCGAGCACACGGATACGGTCGATCGCGTATTCCCGATTTTTCTCGTTACCGACCATTCCGCCCTTAATCTCTGAGATCAGCATCTGCAGCCCGACCTGCTCGGTTAGCGTTGGGCCGTCTTTCTCATAGTTGTCGAGGTGGTAGACGCGGGTCGCCCGATGCTGGTTCAAATCCCTCAACCGCTCGATCACCTTTTGGGTGTGGGAGAGAACGATCACCTGTTTTCCGTGATCATCGAGCAGGTGCGGAACAATGTCTGCGATAAAGGATTCTGCGTGGCCGTCATCCATGGATTGTACCGGATCATCGAGGAGGACGAAGCCAAACGGCGTTCCAGGGCTGCAGGCTCTCATCAGGTAGGTGGCAAGCCCGAGGCAGTTGAGCTGGCATTCCGACAAATTCGCTGCTGCCGACATCTTACGGCCAAAGCTGGTCGCGTGTAGCTGCATGCTGTCATTGCCGGGCTCCATTCCGGAAAAGCCGACATCGGCGCCCACATTCAGCCGATCGTAAAAGTCCTTCACCTCCTGACCTCGTGTGTTGAGCAGCACGTTGTGCTTTCCCTGAATCTCCTTCTCAACGCTCCTTATCAGCTCAAGGGATTCAGCGAGCGTCGTTGCATAACGCGCTAGCAAATCGACCTGATCTAATTTGCGAAGCGCCTTGCCGACCGCATCGATCTTCGCAACCTCCTTGTCGCTGGATACCTTCTCAGCGATGAGCGCATCCAGCGTGTCGAAGGCCGCCCCATATGATCCAGAGCTGCGGCCACTACGCGAGGCTGCAGGTCGGATGGTGTTCCGGGCAATCTCGTGCGCGGACAGCACGGCTGAAAAGCTGCCGCCGGCATCGAGTTTTTCCAGGAATTCCGATGCATGCTTTTTCACTGACAATAGCGCGGACATTGCTCCCGCGAGTTCGCGCCTAAAGTCGGCGTGCGCCACGGAGAAAGCATCAACCGCACCATGTCCGTGGCCGAGAATTTCGCGAAGGCGTTCGTCTTCCACCATGGAGAAATCGGAGGGGATCGCAAGGGCCCTAAGGTCCGTTTCCAGCTGCGATGCCAGCGCGGCGATCGACTTAACGACGCTCCCTAAATCTTTGCGTGTTTGGATCTGGTCGGCGCCGGCTTTAATTCTGGCCGCCAACTCCTCCCTATGATGCGCACGCAGCGTTTGGGATTCGCACATCGGACATTTCTCGCCGACCGGAGCTAGCTCAATGCCTTTGATCCAGAAGTCCAGCAGCGCCGCGCTGTACCCCGCAGCAACCTGCTCAAGATAGTTTTTGGCGCCTCTCGACAGAGTGTCGAGCAGCTTCTCGAGCCTCACGGCACGAGCGATAGCAAGCCTTGCGGTCTTTCCGCCCAGCGGGCTGAACCCTTCGAGATCGAACAGTGCTTTGCTCGCGCGCTCTCGCGTCGTCCGCAGATCCTTCAAAACATCCTCGACGCTCTCGGCGGTGCTATGAGAAAGCGCCCTTGCCGCCTCTAGCAACTGCTCGGGATCGCGGGTCGCATCGACTTCGACAGGCTGTTTTTGCCACCTTTTGCTAACATCGTTTGCCTCAAGAACCGTGAGCAGGCCCGGAGCCAGCCCCGAGAGTTCCTTCCTTGCACTGGTGACGTTCGCAGGTGGCGTGCGTTGAAACGATGACCGGGCCCCTTCGAGCGACGCCTTGAATGCAGTGAGCTCATCGAGCCCAAGCGCCGCCGAGATCGCATCGCGACGATCTTTTGGCTTCGACAGAATGAAGGTCTGCAATCCGTGCTGCGCTATGACCGGATACACGGCCTCGATCGGCTTGTGACCCAGCACGGCGAAGGAAGACTCGACGCCATCGACAGACGTCACCGAAGTCTCCCCCGGACCAAGGCGGCGGCTCAACACGTGCTGCGTACCTGCGATCTCCACCGTGGCTATGACTTCGACCGGTGTGCGTCCATGAACATTGGCGTACGAATTGGCATACTCGGGACGGCTGAATTGCTCTCCCCGTTTGCGACGTTTTGTGACACCGTAAAACAGCCACTCGACGGCTTCTGAAATCGAGGTTTTACCAAAGCCGTTTGGGCCGAACATCAAGATCAAATCGCCACCGAACTTTATGGTTTCGGCGGAAGGCCCGAATCCGCGAAAGTTCCTAACTGTCAGATCGAGGAAGCGCACTAGGGATCTCCTCCTTTATCAGCGTTTCCTCCAAGATGGCCCTCAGACCGGTGGCGTAATCGACCGCCCCTTTTTCAGGGTCCTTAGCCATCTCGATAAAGGCGTCGACCAGCTTCTGGTGCAGCGGCCCCTTAGCAGCCTTCCGGACTTCCTCGAGATGAAGGAGGTTGCTGCTGTTTTCGCTTTTCATGTTCGCCCTAAGCCTCCTTCAGGCCGCGTAGCAAAGTCACAAGCTCGTGCATTTCGGTGTAGCCTTCTCAAGAGAAAGTGCCCTGCAGGCTAACTTTACCGGGTCACTCGTCGTTTGTTCTATTATCCGCGTGACACGATTGAGAATCTAAGCCCTCTCGATCCAAAGTGGATACCCGATCACGCACAAGACGTAGCCATCCGGATGATCCAAATCGGTCGATGAAGCCCTGAATTTGTAGACTGTCCTGATGTTTTGGGTCGGGCCCACATGTGCCCCGACCTTTGTGAAGAACCCTATCGGATCGCGAATAAAGGCAAGCTTGCCGGTTTCTGGTTCATCCCAGAGGTCTCGAAGAGGTTCCTTGTTCCCTCGCTCAAGCTCCTCAGACAGCAGATATAGACCGCTATATCCAGAATACCGGGATGGCGGACCTTCGTGGTTCCCCCGCTGGGTGTAGTCCTCAATGAAATACGTGACCTGGAAATCATTATGAGACACGGTCGGCGCCTTCGCGGGCTTAGACATCCAGATCGCGATATTATGCTTTGGAATGAAAAAGCGCCGTGCACTGAACGTGTCATCCACAAACGCTAATTCGCGCTGTCTGCCACATGGCCGACCCTGCACTAAGTCCTTGTCCACAAGGAACTGCGTTACCTCCTCAACCTTCTCGTGCTTGGTCAGTGGCCTAGCATGGCCGGTTTGTTTCCCCTCCCCATTGGGACCTGCCAGGCTGAGGCTAGCCGTCCATTCCGCAAATTTATCAAACGTCACCGGCGACGCGAATTGCTCTATGTACGAGTCCAGGCGCCTGTCATCATAGTATAGATAGTCAACCAAGCCCACGTTCTGCCCCTCCGTTTCGTCCGGCCACGCTATACCAATTTGGTCGCTGTTTCCGTGGCCGTTTTGAATGCACGTCCACAAGTGGATCGGCTTAGTCACCGCAATGGGGCGCGTCGCTGACGGCAAATATGCACGTTCTCAAAAGCTGCCAACACTAACACGTAGTGCCTTTGACTAGTCCTCCAGGCTAGCGAGGAAATCGATCTGTACCTGCAGAACGTATCGCCCGGTCTCGCATTCACAGCCAGGCGGCGGAAAAATAGGGGCATCGGCGCCGCGGACGATCTTTCCCTCTAAGGTCCGTCCAAACCGCTTATATCGGTCTGGTTCCAGCTTCGAGACCTGGTGAGCCCACCAGTATTTTCAATAGGTTAGCTGTATATCTGTTGGCGCCTTTCGTAGAGGCCCGGTTTAAGGCCCGGTGATACCACGGTCGGCCAGTCGGTTGTGTGCACTGCGCTGCAGGCTATTGACATGACCCCCAGCATTTCACGCGCCATCATAGCTGCGGTCCATCAGTGGCTTGGCTTTGTCCAGCTTGGCGACATCAGTGATGATGATTTCGAGGTCGCCAGTGCCGAAATGGCCGATGTTGCGCACGTCGCGGGTGAAACCGGGCTCAAGTTCGATGGTGTCTGGATCGACCTTCAGGAAAACCTTGAGGTGCCTGATCTGCGGTTTAACCTCGACGCACGCGAAGTTCTTTAGGCGGCGGAAGGCGACGTAGTTGTCCAGGGTCTTCAGCTCGACATCATCGCCCAGCGCTAACAGGTACGCCTTCGTCGCCTCGTAGAGGTCCACAAGGTCCTGGTCCGCGTCCGCGAGATATTGCGTAACCGTCTTCTGGCGGGACCGTGGTCGCGCCGCCGCAGGCTCGCCTAGAGCGTCGGTGCTGGCGGGAATTTCGCGAGTGGGGCGCTCCGATGCCGATGTCAACAGTTCGAAAAGCAACAGTTCTTCGCCAAATCGGCGATAGCGAACCAGCGCGATGTTCCGATTCATCTGGTTGACCGCATGAGCATCGTACTTGGTGAAGTCGCCGGCTATGCAGACCAGCCGAGGGGTTCCCCAATCAACCGCCTTTGCCTGTTCGGCACCAAAGCGCTCCAGAACAAGCCATTCGAAATCACGGCGGTGGTCCATGAGCCAGTCAAGATAGAACAAGCCTTGGTTGATGACGTTCTCGTTGCTCGCCCGCTTGTACTCGACGATAACTGGCGAACCGTTTTCGTCGATGCCGAGCGAGTCCATTCGCCCACCGTTCGTCGTAGGAAACTCGGATGCGAGAAACCGCACGCCCAGGAACGCTTCCATGTTTCGTTCAATGAGGGTTTGTAGCGACTTTTCTAGTGCAACCGCGCTGCCGCGAAGCTCAGTGACAGCAGCGCTTTCCGTGCGGAATAATTTGATATCGCTCATACAAAATCACCAAATGTACTGGTGCCCCATTCGATCAAGTCTTCTTAGGCGGTCCTCGTAGTCCGGCATGATCGTTTCTAACGACCGCCAAAATCGCCGTGAATGATTGTGCTGAAGAACGTGACAAGCCTCGTGGGCAATAACGTAGTCGACCAATGGCATTGGTGCCATGACCAAGCGCCAGTTCAGGCGAATGCGTCCACGACGAGCGCGACGTTGCGCTTATTCGGGGCATGATCGAGCGGGGCGACCGCCACCACGATATTGCAGCGTTCTTCGGTCTCAATCAGGGCCGTATCGCTGAAATCAAGGATGGGACGCGGTTTCCGCAAGTCCCGCCGGCGAGTCCCGACGAACTGCCGCCTAAGGGGCCGTATCTGACCCCGAAGGTGAAATGGATGGAAAACCGACTGGTCTCGTAAACCAGCCGATTTCCGAATACCTGGGCCGAAGCCCGCTAGGCATGTCTTGAACAACATCACCCTAGCCGGCCCCTCCTTAAAAATCAATGACCCGGCGCTTCGGACGGGTCTCACTTTCGGCCCAAGGAGGGCCAACAATATGTTCGAAATCCTCCGCGCCAATGCAGGCGGGTACTTCTGGCGTCTTAAGGCTGCCAACGGTGAAACCCTCTGCCATTCTGAAGTCTACACGTCCAAGCAGTCCGCACAGGCGGGTGTAGACGCAACGAAGAGGGTAGCTCCACTCGCGCCGGTTTACGACCGGACCTAAGGCGCCCACGCTCAACGTGAACGGGCCTTGCAGTGACAACTGCAGGGCCTGTTTCTTTCTGCCCTGTCGAAGCTATATTGATCTGCGGGGCAAGTGCAGATCCTCGGCGCATGAGCGATTTCGCGAGGCTGTGTGCAGCTGCCGCCAAAGCGAGCGGATAGCGGATAGCGGCTGGCATTCGCTGGCTTCTGCCAGCCTTCGGCGCCTGCCCTTGGCAGGCGCCGCATTTTTTGTGGCCATTGGAGGGCTCCGCCTAGGCCGTAGCCTCCTTGGTCTGTTGCAACCCATGCAAATAGTCAGCGGCCTTCTGGGCATAAGACGCGGCCGTGAAGATCGCTCGCTTATCGTCTTTCAACACCTTCAACCAGCTTCCGATATATGCTGCGTGGTCCTTGCGAACCGTGGGGGCGATCTGCAAATCCGCGCAAAGGAATGCGGCGCCCAGTTCCGCCACCAGTTCCTCGGCGGCGTAACCTTCGTCGCCCCACCGCTCTCGGCCGAAACTGCGATCCAACCGCGACTTGTGGCGCGTCCAGTGGGTCAGCTCGTGCAATAGGGTGGCATAGTATCCTTCAGGCTCACGGAACGCGTCGAAGGCTGGCATCTGCACCAGGTCACGTTCGGGGCTATAGAACGCCATTGCCCCGTCATTTCTGACTTCGGCACCGGCGGCAGCGATAAACTTGTCCACCTGCTCGATGCGCTGGGCGGGGTTCAACATCGCTACCGGCGGCTTGATGTATTTTGCCGGCAATCCCTCGATCTGGTCGGCATTGAAAACCGAATAGGACTTGAGGAACGGAATCCCCCGCTCGCTCTCTTCCCCAGTCTGCTCGTTCATTTTCGTTCGGGTCAGGGTCCCGGCATAGACCACCAAGGTTCCCCGTTCGCCCTTTCTAACATTTCCACCTATGTCCTGGGCTTGCTTGAAACTCATCCACGTTGGCGACGAGAAACCGTTTTCCGCCGCAGCTCCCCAAAGCACGAGCACGTTAATCCCACGATAGGCTTCGCCATTGGCGCGCAGCGGCCGATTGAGCTGGCCGCCTTCCCCACCGACGATCCACGGTTGCATCCACGTCCGAATGCCAAACTCCAGGTCCTTGATGATGGTATCCGTCACGGCCTGGTAAAGCTCCTTCTTCACGTCAATCTCCTAGCTTGCGGGTTCGCATGAACCCGGGCTAGCTCCCGGCAATGAGGGGGTTGAAGCCGTCCAGCACCGGCCCCGGCGGAGGGGGATCACCCGGCCTGCACGACAAAGGGGAGGAAGGCTGGGGATACCGCCGGGGCCGCGCCCCTAGGGCGTCCAGTGCTTGACGGAAGAAGGGGCGAAGCCCCAACGACGAAACGAAGAGATCGCCACGGCGGCAGCGAATTGAATGAGCGGTTCGACGCTCATGGCACGACTGGGGCAGCGACCGGCGCGAC
>NZ_JACZKG010000048.1 GCF_014860165.1 Devosia sp. | reverse complement strand
TGGGGTTTTGGGCAGGTTCGGGCCAGGTACGCTGTGTCGCAAGCGCAGCTGCCGGGTTTCCCCTGCCTGGACCAGGCGACCCCGATCCACCCATCTCCCCGCCCGATGCTTCGTCGGCACCGCGTGAGCGGCGGGAATGGGGTGATATTCGCATGGGGCATTGGGGGCGGGGATAAGTTTTTTGCCGGGGCCCGTCACGGGACGTTCGGCCCGGCCACGATGTCATTCCGGCGCAGGCCGGAATGACACCGTGGGTGTTGAAGGTCCTGTGCCGCCATGCTTGTCTTGGCCCATGGGGAAGGTCTTCATCGTCTACATCATGGCGAGCATGAAGGGCGGCACGCTCTATACCGGAGTGACCGGCAATCCGGCCGGCCGCATCTGGCAGCACAAGACCCACGCCGATCCCAAGAGCTTCACCGCCCGCTACAAGGTCGAGCGGCTCGTCTGGTACGAGGTGCATGAAACCGCAATGTCAGCCATCCAGCGCGAAAAGCGCATCAAGGATTGGCAGCGGGGGTGGAAGGTCCAGCTGATCGCGGAAAGGAACCCGACCTGGCGGGACCTGTCGCATGAGCTGGGGCCTTAGGCGGCCGACGGCCCCCGATGTCACCCCAACCGCGATGTCATTCCGGCGCAGGCCGGAATCCATGCGGTGACCGCCCCACGCGCTGGATGTCGCGGGGAACCACGGACATGGATTCCGGCCTGCGCCGGAATGACCCGGTGAATGTGGAGGCGTCCAGCGCGAAAAGCGCATCAAGGACTGGCAGCGCGCGTGGAAGGACCGGCTGATCGAGGAAAGGAACCCGACCTGGCGGGACCTGTCGCATGAGCTGGGGCCTTAGGCGGCTGACGGCCCCCGACGTCACCCCACCCGCGGCGTCATTCCGGCGCAGGCCGGAATCCATGCGGCGACCACCCCACACGCTGGATGTCGCGGCGAACCACGGACATGGATTCCGGCCTGCGCCGGAATGACACCGGTGATTAACTCAGAAGAGCATCGCCAGATTGCCCAGCGTAACCCGCATAGCGATCGGCCTAACTCGCACTATTGCGAATGACACGGCGGTGTCGTCGGAGCCAAGATAAGGTCCAAGTCGCGCGCCTAATGAAAGCACTGCATCGTCATCCTCCATCAGGCAGTAGTAGCGGCCCCCCGGCGATAGCTTATGGGACATCTCTCCCTGCCCATTGGGGACTCGCAGAGCGTCAATTATTCGCTTTACCCGATTGTCTAGATCACCCGCCGAGATTACGGCCTTTCGGACGGGCATCCCCGTCAAAAGGGTAATATCGAGATCGACACCAACTCCAACGTCCCGGCCATATAGTGGAACAAACGTTTGACCTGACACTGCTCTCGTGAACTTCGGGGCTCCCGCTGCGAAAGCCGTATCTTCCCACTCCTTCAACGTTTCAAACGGCGCCTTGCCCCAGACTTTTTCTAGTTGCGCGCTAAACGAACGCCGCATGGTCCAGGTCACGTCAAGGTCGCCTCGTTGAGCAGGAATGCGGCCTTCAAAAGTCAGGGTGATTTCCAACACTAATCCAACCACATGGGGCAACTGAGGGGGATCATGGCGCGGTGCCAGCCCCTAAACAAGCACCGCCTCCAGCGCTCCCCTGTTCCGCCCCATCCACGCCGCGCTTCGCGCCCGCCAGGCCATCGCCCATAGCGCTTCCACCGGCCCGGTGCTGTCAGGCGTGAGCCCCGCCTGCACCGCCTCATTGGCCGCATCCGCTATGGCCAGTTCGATCATTGTTGGGACCAGCCGCGCGCGTCCCTCCGCCGGCAGGCCGTAGCCGTCGACAATGTAGCGGAGCCTTTTGGCCCGGCTCGCCAATGGTGGCAGGCCGATGCGGAGTTGCAGGTCGTCGTCGAAGAGGTGGGCGTTGAGCCAGCAGAGTTGGGCGAGTTCCACCAGCGGATCGACCGGGCCGGCCTGTTCCCAATCGATGAAGCCGACGGGCTGGTGATCACGCGCGATGATGTTCCAGTCGCCCAGGTCGCCATGGCCGATGATGCGCTTGCCCGTGCCGAGGTCGCGGCCGAACCAGGGGCGCCAGGTGGCGTCAACGGGGGGCACGAAGCTCGCGCTGGCGCGGTGGAAGGCGGCGAGCATCTGGCCGAGGTTGAACATGGCTTCGTCCGGCCAGGGGCCGGGATGGAGCGAGACGCCGTGGACGAAGCTCAGGGTTTCGCGGCCCTCTTCGTCAAAGCCTGACCCGACCACGCGGGGCGCGCCCGAGAAGCCTTCGGCCTCCAGATGCCGGAGCAGGGCATGGACGGAGCTGGCCCAGGGGCCGGTCTCTCTGTGGACGACATCGCCGATGCGGGAGACGGCGGTGCGGCCGCCGCCGGCGAGGGGGATTTCCTCTGGCATGCGCCGCCCCCCCCCTGCCCTCTAGCCGGCCAGCGCCTTTTTCCGCTCCAGCCGGGCCCTGATGCTTTCGACGCTGGATTTGGGCGTCGCGGCGAACAGCGTCTGCGTATAGGCATGGCGCGGATTGCCGAACACTTCGTCGCGCGTGCCGTGTTCGACCACGTCGCCGAAATACATCACCATCACCTCGTCGGCGATGTAGCGCACCACGCTCAGATCATGGCTGATGAAGACATAGGTCAGGCCGAACTCGTCCTGCAGATCCTTGAGCAGGTTGAGAATCTGCGCCTGCACCGACAGGTCCAGCGCCGAAACCGGCTCGTCGAGCACGAGGAAGCTCGGATTGAGCATCAGCGCCCGGGCGATGGCGATGCGCTGGCGCTGGCCGCCAGAGAACATGTGCGGATAGCGGTTGAAATGCTCGGGGCCCAGGCCAACCTTGAGCAGCATGGCCATGGCCTTGTCGCGCCGCTCGGCCGCCGACATGGAGGTGTTCAGCAGCAGCGGTTCGGCCAGCACGTCGCCGATCTTCTGGCGCGGATTGAGCGAGCCATAGGGGTTCTGGAAGACGATCTGCACCTTCTGGCGCAGTTCGCGCGTCACATGGGCGGCGCTGGCGGGGATGCCGTCGATCAGGATTTCGCCGGAAGTGGGCGGATCGATCAGCGTGATCATGCGGGCAAGCGTGGACTTGCCGCAGCCGCTTTCGCCCACCACGGCGAGGGTCTTGCCCTTTTCGAGCGTGAAGTTCACGCCCTTGACGGCATGGACCATCTTGGCCGGGCGCAGGAAGCCGCCACCGGTCACATAATCGCGGGTCAGGTTGCGGACCTGGAGAACGGGCGTGGTCATGGTCAGACTCCCGGCGCCGGTTCGAAGACGAAGTCGGACACGGTGGGCAGGCGATCGCCCACCGCATTTTCCGGCAGCGCCGAGAGCAGCGCCCGCGTGTAGTTCGATTTTGGGTTCTCGAAGAGGGAGAGCACGTCGGCCTCCTCCATCTTGCGGCCCTTATATTGCACGATGACGCGGTCGGCCGTTTCGGCGACCACGCCCATATCATGGGTGATCATGATCAGCCCCATGCCATGCTCGGCCTGCAGGCCCACCAGGAGATCGAGGATCTGCTTCTGGATGGTGACGTCGAGCGCGGTGGTCGGCTCGTCGGCGATCAGGAGCTTGGGGTTGCAGGCAATGGCCATGGCGATCATCACGCGCTGGCATTGGCCGCCGCTCATCTGGTGGGGATAGGCGCCCAGCCGGTCGGCTCCGTCCTTGATGCCGACCAGAGCCAGCAGTTCCACCGCCCGGTCGCGGGCGGCGCGGCCGCGCAGGCCCATATGGCGCTCGAGCACTTCCTCGATCTGGAAGCCCACGGTGAAGCAGGGATTGAGGCTCGCCACCGGCTCCTGGAAGATCATGGCAATGTCCTTGCCGATGATGCGCCGCTTCTCATGCGCCGTCATGGCGAGGAGGTCGAGGCCCTCGAACTCCATCTTGTCGGCGGTGACAGTCGCGGTGCGGGGCAAGAGGCCCATCACGGCCAGCATGGCGACGGATTTGCCGGAGCCGGATTCCCCGACAATGGCCAGCACTTCGCGCGCTTCCACCGACACATCGATGCCGTCGACGGCCTTGAAGAGGCCGATGGAGGTATCGAAGGAGACAGTGAGATTCTTGATTTCAAGCAGAGCCATTGGGGTCAGCTCCTCTTGAGCTTGGGGTCGAGCGCGTCGCGCAACCCGTCGCCGATCAGGTTGATGGCGAGCACGGTGATGAGGATGGCGAGGCCCGGAAAGGTCACGATCCAGGGGGCGCTGGAAATGAATTCACGGCCCTTGGCCAGCATGGTGCCCCATTCGGGGGTCGGGGGCTGGGCGCCCATGCCGAGGAAGCCCAGGGCCGCGGCATCCAGAATGGCGTTGGAGAAGGACAGCGTGGCCTGGACGATCAGCGGCCCCAGGCAATTGGGCAGGATGGTAATGCCCATCAGGCGGAGATGGCCGGCGCCGGCCATCTTGGCGGAGGTCACATATTCGCGGTTCTTCTCGGCCATGACCGAGGCGCGCACCAGGCGGGCGAAATGCGGCTGCAGCACCAGGGCAATTGCCAGCATGGCGTTGACGAGGCCCGGCCCCAGAATGGCCACCAGCACCAGAGCGAGCAGCAGGGAGGGGAAGGCCAGGATGATATCCATGACGCGCATGATGGCGACATCGACCCAGCCGCGGAAATAGCCGGCGAGCAGGCCCAGGATGATGCCGACCGTGGCGGCAATGCTCACCACCACAAGGCCGATGGTCAGCGAATAGCGCGCGCCGTGGATGAGGCGCGACAGGATATCGCGACCCACTTCGTCCGTGCCCAGGAAGAAGCGGGGGTCGCCGCCATTGGTCCAGGCGGGCGGCAGCTTGTCGAAGCCGCGGAACTGCTGTTCGGGAACGTAAGGCGCGATCCAGGGCGCGAAGAGCGCCAGCACGATGAAGATGGCCACGACGGCGAGGCCGATGACAGCCCCGCGATTCATCGAGAAATAGTGCCAGAATTCGGCAAAGGCGGCGCCGCGTGCGCTCTTGGGACCGGAAGCGGCTGGCTTGGAAATGTCTGTCATCATCGCACCCGGATGCGCGGATTGATGACCGCGTAGAGAAGGTCGACGATCAGGTTGACCGCCATGATGATCAGCGCGATCAGCAGCAGCCCGCTCTGGACCACCGGATAATCGCGCTTGAGGATGGATTCGATCATCCACTTGCCGATGCCCGGCCAGGAGAAGATCGTCTCGGTGAGGATGGCGCCGGCCATCAGCGCGCCGACCTGGAGGCCGATGGTGGTCACCACCGGGATGAGCGCATTGCGCAGGGCATGGACATTGATGACGCGCCGGGGCGACAGGCCCTTGGCGCGGGCGGTGCGCACATAGTCGTCGCCCAGCACTTCGAGCATGGCCGAGCGGGTCTGGCGGGCGATGACTGCCAGGGGAATGGTGGCGAGGACCACCGTGGGCAGGATCAAGTGGCGCAAGGCCGAGACGAAGGCCGGCCAGTTGCCATAGAGCAGGCTGTCGATGGTCATGAAGCCGGTAATCGGCCGCAGGAAGAAGTTGAGGGCGATGCGGCCCGAAACCGGGGTCCAGCCCAGATAGCTGGAAAAGAACATGATCAGCAGCAGGCCCCACCAGAAGATGGGCATGGAATAGCCGGTCAGCGCCAAGCCCATGGTGCCCTGGTCGAGCCAGGAGCCGCGCCTGACCGCCGCCAGCACGCCGGCCGGGATACCGACCAGGGTGGCCAGGAGGATGGCGCAGAGGGCCAGTTCGACCGTTGCCGGGAACAGGATCATGAATTCGTTGAGCACGGGGCGCTTGGTGCCCAGGGACACGCCGAAGTCGCCTGTCAGGACCGAGCCCAGGTAATTGAGATATTGCTGCCAGATCGGCAGGTTGTAGCCGAAGGCTTCCTTGAGAATTTCGTAGCGCTCGGGCGTCACGCCATGCTCGCCGGCCATGGCGAGGATGGGGTCACCCGGCAGCAGCCGGACAAAGGCAAAGGCGCAGATCGAAATGCCGATCACGGTCGGAACGATCAGCAGCAGCCTGCGGAAAATGTAGGAAATCATGAGCTTCTTCTTGAGTGGAAGCGCCGGGCCTGGGGCCCGGCGCTTCCGGAGCTAGTTATTCGGTGACGTCGACATTGTCGAAGACGTGGTCACCCAGCGGGCTCTGAACGAAGCCAGTGACGCGCTTGTTCATCGGCACGAAGACCTTGGAGTGAGCCAGGGTCAGAGCCGGCTCTTCAGCCTTGAAGATCACCTGCGCCTGCTCGTAGAGAGCGGTACGCTCTGCCGGGTCGGCAGTGACCTTGGCCTTCTGGATCAGGTCCTCGAACTCTTCGTTGCACCAGAACGAGTAGTTCGACACGCCGATAGCCGAGCAGGAGAACAGGGTGGCGAAGAAGTTGTCCGGATCACCATTGTCGCCGGTCCAGCCGATCTGGAACGGACCCTTGCGACCCTCGGCCTTGCCGCGCTCGCGATATTCGGTCCATTCGTAGGTTACGATATTGGCGGTGACGCCGATCGCGGCCCAGTCAGCCTGGATCATTTCGGCAACGCGCTGGGCGTTGGGGTTGTAGGGACGCGACACGGGCATGGCCCAGAGGTCGGTGGTCAGTTCGGTGACACCGGCTTCGGCCAACAGGGCCTTGGCGCCTTCGACGTCATAGGTGTCGTCGGCAACGGTGTTGTTATAGGACCACATGGTGGGCGGGATCAGGTTCTTGGCGACCTGGCCGGCACCCTGGTAGACGGCGTCGACGATGGCCTGCTTGTCGATGGCCATGGAAAGCGCCTTGCGGACCTTCACGTTGTCGAACGGCGCCTCGGTGACGTTGTAGGACATGTAGCCGATATTGAGGCCTTCCTGCTCGAGCACAGTCAGGTTCTCATTGGCCTGCAGCATCGGCACGTCGGCCGGGGCCGGGTACGGGATGATGTCGCATTCGCCGGCGATCAGCTTCTGCGCACGCACCGACTGGTCGGGCGTGATGGCAAAGATCAGGTCGTCGATAGCCGGCTTGCCGCCAAAATACTCTTCGTTGGCAGCGTAGCGGATGACCGAGTCGAGCTGGTAATCGACGAACTTGAAGGGACCAGTGCCGACCGGCTGGGTCGACAGCAGTTCGGGCGTGCCGGCAGCGGTGAGCTGGTCGGCATATTCCTTGGAAACGATCGAGCCGAAGGGCATTGCCAGGTTGGCAACCATGGGCGCGTTGGGCTCGGAGAGCACGAACTTGACGGTCAGGTCGTCGACCTTGACGATTTCCTTGACGTAACGCGGCATGTCCATGCCCTGGTAGTAGTCCCAGGTCAGGTTGGCCAGGTAAGCGAAGTACGGATTGTCTTCCTTGTACTGGCGCTCGAACGAGAAGATCACGTCATCGGCGTTGAAATCGCGCGTCGGCGTGAAATAGGGCTGGGTGTGGAACTTGACGCCAGCACGCAGCTTGAATGTGATCTCGAGACCGTCAGGGGAAACTTCCCAGCTCTCGGCCAGGCCGGGCTCGACGTCGGTGCTGCCAGGAACGAAGGCAGCAAGGCCGTCATACATGGTGTGCGCGGACGCGTCGAAGTCGTTACCGCCGGTGGTCGGACCGGGATCGAAATGGGCAGGCGAGGCTTCCGAGCAAAATACGAGCTGCTTGGCCTGCGCGGCGCCAGCGGCGAGCGCCAGGATGGCGGTTGCCGCCAGCAGGCTTTTCATCAATTTCATGATTGTTGTCTCCCGATATTTATGCGCATCCGGCTTGCCAACCGGAGCTTGGGCGCCAACAAAGCCTAGAATCCAAGGGAGCGCAAGCAGACAGTTTGACCATTTGGTCAATATGATGACAGCCGAAACGTCCTTCCACAGGATTGGACGATATTGGAATGAACCGTTCGGCTGCCATGTCGTGGCTTGACCTGGCCATGGCGCTGGTGATCCATGGGGATATGAGCTTATCCATTGCCACTGTCAGCCTGCTCGTCGCCGACTATGACGACGCCATCACGTTCTATTGCGACACGCTCGGCTTCGATCTTGTCGCCGATACCGAAATGGGCGGCGGCAAGCGCTGGGTCGTGGTGGCCCCGCCGGGACGCTCGGGCGCGCAATTGCTGCTGGCCCGGGCCGATGGCGAGGCCCAGCGCGCCGCCATCGGCAACCAGGGCGGCGGGCGGGTGATGTTCTTCCTCAATACCTCGCATTTCGAGCGCGACCACGCCGCCATGATTGCGCGTGGCGTCAAGTTCATCGAGGCGCCGCGCCACGAAGCCTATGGCTCGGTCGCCGTGTTCGAGGACCTTTACGGAAACAAATGGGACCTCATCCAGCCCAAGGCCTGATGCTGCTGACCCTGCTCTGCGCGCCTGTCGCGGCGCAGGAGCCCGGCTGGCATTATTCACCGCTATCGGGGGAGGGCGACCGGGCCACGCTGGGTTGCGCGCTCGGTTCGACACCCGATGCCTATGCCTGCATCGCCGTGCGTTGCGAGGACGATTATTCGACCGGGGTGCACATCCATACCAGCCGGCCCGAAGGCGATGCCGGGCGCTGGGCCATCACCATCGACAAGGAAACGCGCTCCTTCGAGGCCGTGGCCGCAGATCCCTATGGGGCGCGGCTGGTGGGCGACTATTCCTGGGTGCTCGACAATCTCGCCCATGGCGCGGTGGCCTATCTCGAGCCGGAAGATGGGTCGGACATGCCGGCCAATCATATTGCGCTGGATGGCTCGCTCTATGCCATCAATGCTGCCCTGGCGTTCTGCGCGCCGCGTGTTCCCGTCGAACCGAAGGCGGGCACGGGCGTTTAGGGAGCGAACCACAACGGAGAAAACACATGGACCGCCGCCCGCTCGGACGCAGTGAGATCGTCATCGAACCCCTGGTCTTGGGCGGCAACGTCTTTGGCTGGACGGTGGACGAGAAGACGGGCTTTGCCATTCTCGACGCCTTCGTCGAGGAGGGTTTCACGGCCATCGACACCGCCGAGGGCTATCCCAACTGGGTGCCCGGCAATCCCCCCGGCATGAGCGAAACCATCATCGGCAAGTGGATGAAGGCGCGGGGCAATCGCGAGGCGGTCCATATCCTGACCAAGGTCAACTCGGCCAACAAGCCGGGCGGCCTTCGGGCGGACAAGGTCGCGGCCGGGTTCGATGCTTCGCTCAAGCGCCTGCAGACCGATTATGTAGACGTCTATTTCAGCCATTGGCCCGACCCGGAAACCAGCCACGAGGAAACGCTGGGCGCCTATGAGCCGATGGTACGGGCCGGCAAGGTGCGGGCGGTGGGCGCATCGAACTACACCGCCGACATGGTCAAGGCGGCACACGAGGTCTCGGTCATCAAGTCGCTGCCGCGCTACGAGGTGCTGCAGCCGCGTTTCAACCTCTATGACCGGGCCGAGTTCGACGCCCTGCGCGATACGCTGATCGAAAACGAGATGGGCGCCGTGGTCTATTACAGCCTCGCCTCGGGTTTCCTCACCGGCAAGTATCGGTCCAAGGCCGATTTCGGCAAATCGCCGCGCGGCGGCGGCATCGAGCGATATCTCGACCAGAAAGGCACCAGCATTCTTGCGGCATTGGACAAGGTTGCCGCGGCCAATGACGCGACGCCAGCCGAAGTGTCGCTCGCCTGGCTCGTGGCCCAGCCGGGCGTCACGGCACCCATTGCCTCGGCGACATCGGTGGAGCAGGTCAATAGCCTCGCCAAGGGCGTGCGGCTGAAGCTGAGCGACGCGGATCTGCAGGTGCTGACGGAGGCGGGGGCGTAGGCCTATCCGGCGTTTCAGTCGACGCCCCTGGGCCGGACACGAGGATTCTTCAGCAGGATCGCTTTGGCTCCCTCACCACCGTCATTGCTCGGCTTGTCCGGGCAATCCATCTCGCCACTCGGGCATGGATCACCCGGACAAGCCGGGTGATGACCAAGAATTGGTGGCGGTCAGGCCCGGCCTACCACTCGAATGCCGGGCCGTTTTCACGCGCGCCCATCAGGAAGACGTCGCTCATCAGCCGCAGCGGCGCGGCGTCGACATCGCTTTCGTGGCGATCGAGCAGGGTGGCGAAGTGTTCGTACATGGCGGCATATTCGCCGTCGCCATGGCTGAGCACCAGTTGATCATTGACGGTCAGCGAACGGCCACCGCCTTCGAGCTTGAGGATGTCGCCAGTGCCGGTCTCGATCCGGAGCGTCCAGATCTCGCCGCTCTCCTCCAGCCAGTTGAAGCCGGCCGACAGCTTTGGCTGATGCAATTGCCCGGACTTGAAGACGATCTCGACATCAACAGGGGTCTGCCGGTTGGCGGGGAAGGTCAGCTTGGCGCGTTCCACGAAGACCGGGAAGGGCATGATCTTGGTGAAGATCGAGAAGGCGTTGATGCCAGGGTCGCAGACGCCGAAACCGCCGGGCTCCCAGACCCAGTCCTGGCCCGGATGCCACTTGCGCACGCTTTCGCGCCAGTCGATGCGCACCGAGCGCACGCCCTCCTTGGCCAGGATCGCCTTGGTGCGGTCGACGGCCGGATTCCATTGGCTGTGCCAGGTCTGGTAGAGCACCCGATCGAGCCGCCTGGCATGGGCGATCAGGTCGTCGAGTTCGGAAATGGTCGTGGTGGGCGGCTTTTCCATCATCACGTCCTTGCCGGCGTCGAGCGCCTCGCGGACATATTGGTGGCGGATGCCTGGTGGCGTGCAGATGGAGACCAGCGACACATCGGGCATGGCGGCATAGAGCTCGGCGGGCGTGCGGAAGGCCGGCAGGCCATTGTGGCTCAGCCCGCGCGTCGAGACGGTCGCCGCCAGTTCGAAATCATCGGATGCGTCGATGACCGGCAGGTGCTGGTCCTGCGCGATCTTGCCCACGCCGATGACGGCGATCCTGCGTTTGGCCATGAGGCGGCTCCTTTTTGCTGCCGGCTATAGAGCAGAGCGGCCAAAATCTGCCAAGCGGATTTGTATGATTATTTTGAAGCGTGTCTCTCCTCTCGCCCTCCCACGGGCGTTCCCTCGGACTTGATCCGAGGGCCTTTCGACGCCTTGTGCATGTTGAGAGTGGCCCTCGGGTCAAGCCCGAGGGAACGCAGTGGTCGCGGGGAGGAAGAACCTACCGCACCAGGATCGCCCGGAAGTCGTTGACATTGGTCCCGGTCGGCCCGGTCACCAGCAGGTCGCCGATGGCATTGAAGGCGCCCCAGGCGTCGTTGCCTGCCAGCGCCGCCAGCGGATCGATGCCGGCCTTGCGCAGCCGGGTGGCGGTGGTGCCGTCGGCGAAGGCGCCGGCATTGTCCTCGGAGCCATCGATGCCGTCGGTATCGGCCGCCAAGGCAGAGATATTGTCGACCCCGTCGATGGCGATGGCCAGGGCCAGCAGGAATTCGGCATTGCGCCCGCCCCTGCCGCCCTTGCCGCGCAGCGTCACCGTGGTCTCGCCGCCCGAGAGCAGCACGACGGGCTTGCTGAATGGCCGGTTGCGCTGGGCGATTTCCCGCGCCATGGCCGCATGCACCAGCGCCACGTCGCGCGATTCCCCCTCCATGGAATCGGAGAGGATGGCCGCTTGGACGCCCTGCCGGCGCGCCAGCTCGGCCGCTGCCTCCAGCGACAGGGCCGCAGAGGCGATGGTGCGCACGCTGTTGCGCGCAAAGACCGGGTCGCCGGGCTCGGGCGCCGGGTTGTCGTCGCCGGCCAATAGCGCATGGGCATGGGGCGGCAGTTCCAGCCGGTAGAGATTGGCATATTTGCGCGCCAGGGCGCGGGAGCCTGATAGCGGAATGGTCGGGCCCGAGGCCACCAGAGCCGAGTCGTCGCCCGGCACGTCGGACACGACCAGCGTCGCCACGCGCGCCGGGGCGCAATGGGCGGCGAGGCGGCCGCCCTTGATGGTCGAGAACTGGTTGCGGATGAGGTTCATCACCGAAATCGGCGCCCCCGAGGCCAGCAGAGCGCGGTTGATGGCCTGCTCGTCGTCGAGGGTCAGGCCCGGCGCCGGAGCGGGCAGCAAGGCCGAGCCGCCGCCCGAGATCAGCGCCACCACCAGGTCATTGGGCCCCAGGCCCGATACCGCCTCCATGATGCGCCGCGCCGCGAGGAACCCGGCCTCGTCGGGCACGGGATGGGCGGCCTCGACAATCTCGATCCGCTCGCAGGGCTCGGCATAGCCATAGCGGGTCACCACCAGACCCTTGAGCGGGCCCGGCCAGGCCTGCTCGAAGGCCCGCGCCATCTGCGCCGAGGCCTTGCCGGCGCCGATGACCACCGTGCGGCCGGTGGGCGGATCGGGCAGGTGGCGGCGTACGGCCAGCGCCGGCTGCGCCTGGGCCACGGCCTGGCGGAACATCTGTTCGAGCAGCGCGCGGTCCAAAGGTTCCTCCCGGCTTGCGATTCGCTGCGGGCAAGGGTAGCCACCATTGGACCGGCTGGACAGTTGTCAAACAGCCGACACAGATTGCGCATAGCCGCTGGGGCAAGGAGTTCCGATGACCGAACGATTCGCGATCTATTTTGCCCCCGCCGCCACCAGCAACCTGTGGGAGCGGGCCGCCACCTGGCTGGGCCGTGATGCCGCCGATGGCGACCTGTTCGACGGCCCGGTCGCCGGCATCGACCGCGCCCGCCTGCTCAACCTCACCCAGTCGGCCAACCGCTACGGCTTTCACGCCACGCTCAAGGCGCCGATGGTGCTGGCCGAGGACACCGACGAAGCCGAGTTGCGCGCCGCCCTGACCGCGTTCGCCGCCCGTCACCGGCCGATCGACCTGGGCAAGCTCAAGCTCGCCTCGCTGCAGGGTTTCCTCGCCTTGATGGTGGATGGCGAGAACGAGGCGCTGCGGGATTTCGCCGCCCATGTGGTGGAGGATTTCGACCCGTTCCGCGCGCCCATGACCGTCAAGGACCGTGCGGCGCGGGCCGGCAAGGGCCTGAGCGAACGCCAGATCGAGCTGCTTGACGCCTATGGCTATCCCTATGTGTTCGAGGAATTCCGTTTTCACATGACGCTGACCGACCGGTTGAGCGAGGCCGATGCCGCCGAGGTCACCGCCGCTGCCAACACGTGGTTCGCGCCAGTCCTAGAAGAGCCGGTCATCCTCGACCGGCTGTCGCTGTTCCACGAATATGAGGCCGGCAAGCCGTTCCGCCGCGCCGGCGATTTCAAGCTGGGGGGCGCGAGCTGATGGCCGCGGCGAGCTTCCGCAATGCGCGCCTCGTCTTGGCCGACGAGGTGGTCGAGGGCAGCGTCGCGGTCGATGACGGGGTCATCACCGCCCTCGATGCCGGCGCCGCGCAGACCGGTGAGGACATCGAGGGGGATTACCTGATCCCGGGCCTGGTCGAACTCCATACCGATCACCTCGAAAACCACTATCGCCCCCGCCCCGGCGTGTTCTGGGATGCGATGGCGTCGCTGCATGCCCATGACGTGCAGATTGCAGGCTCGGGCATTACCACCGTATTCGACGCGGTGCGGATCGGTTCCGACCTCGACATGCCGCAGATGCGCGAGCATGCGGGCCTGTTGATCGATGCCGTGCGCGCCGCGCGCCAGCAGGATTGGCTGCGGGCTGAGCATCTCATCCACCTGCGCTGCGAATTGCCCAGTGCCGATGTCATCGAGCATTTCGAGAGCTTCGTGGATCACCCGGAAACGCGGCTCATCTCGCTGATGGACCACACGCCCGGGCAGCGCCAGTTCACCTCGCTCGAAACCTACAAGCTGTTCTACAAAAAGCAGCTCGGCGTGACCCAGGACGAGGTCGAGCGCTACCTGGCCGCGGCCCTGGCCCAGCACGAGCGCTACTCCGCCCCCAACCGGCGCCACCTGGTGCAACGGTCGCGCGCTCTGCGACTGGCCATGGCCAGCCATGACGACGCGACGCTGGCCCATGTGGAGGAAGCGGTGGCCGATGGCGTCGCCATCGCGGAATTTCCCACCACGCTCGAGGCCGCCGCCGCCGCCCATGATGCGGGGCTCGCCATTTTGATGGGCGCGCCAAATGTGGTGCGCGGCAAGTCGCATTCAGGCAATATCTCGGCGACCGATCTGGTACGGGCGGGCCTGTTGGATATTCTGAGTTCAGATTACGTGCCGTTTGCGCCGCTCCAGGCCGCCTTTGCGCTGCCGCAGCGGGTGGAGGGCTTCGGGCTGCCGGCGGCCCTCGCCACCGTGACGCGCAACCCGGCACGCGCCGCCGGGCTCGACGATCGCGGCGAAATCGCCATCGGCAAGCGGGCCGACCTGGTACGCGTCAGGCTGGTGGGCGGCCTGCCCGTGGTGCGCGGCGTCTGGCGGCAAGGCATGAGGGTCAGCTGAGCCATGGCCCGTCCGCTCGGATCGCTGGTCCTGGTTGTCGGCCCCTCGGGCGTCGGCAAGGACACGCTGATCGCGGGAGCTCGCCATGCGCTCGAAAACGACAAGCGCTTCGTCTTCGTGCGGCGCCTGGTCACCCGCCCGACCGATGTCGAGATCGAGGATCACGACAGCCTCGACCCCGAAACCTTCCGGCAGATGGACGAGGCGGGGCGTTTTGCCCTGTCCTGGGACGCGCACAACCTGCGCTATGCGCTGCCGCTGAGCCTCGACACGGATCTGGCTTTGGGCAAGACCGTGGTCGCCAACGTCTCCCGCCATGTCGTCCCCGAGGCGGTCAAGCGTTATCCTGCCTGTGCCGTGGTGCTGATCACCGCCGAGATTTCCTGCCGGGCCGAACGGCTGGTGCGGCGTGGCCGCGAAAGCGGCGACCAGATCACCGCCCGCCTGGCGCGCGAAAGTGCGCCGGTTCCATCGGGCATCACCCCTATCGTCATCGACAATTCGGGGCTGCTGGCCATCGGCGTCACCGCCTTCGTGATGGCGCTGCGCACCATTGCCGCACAGGAATAGCGATCTGCCTTGAACCTGCAGCCTTCTGGCGCGTTGCTTGTTGCACAAGCGTCAGGAGTTCACATGAGTCGCAACGGGCTTTACGCCATGATCGCCATTCTGATGGCCGCGATCATCGGCTTTGGCATCTATACCTATCAGCAGCAGGCGCGCCCCGGCATCGAGGTGCGCATCGACGAGCAGGGAGTGTCGATCGATGGAAATGGCTGACCAGACCGACCGGCGGCAGGCCATTGCGACGGCGATTTCGGCTGAACTGGAACGGCAGGCCCTGGCCGGCGCCGGGCGCGTCGATGTCGAGGCGCTGGCCACCGCCATCGACGAGGCGCTCGATCCGGTCGCGCCAGCCAGCGAAGGCAAGCGACCGGACGAACTCAATGCCACCAATGACGACTGAGCGGGGACAGGCAAATCGGCAGCGATAGTTATACGCTGATCGGCCTTGGCGTCGGCGCCATTGTCGTGGTGTGGCTGGTCTTCTCGGTGCTCAAGAAGGTGATCGGCCTGGCCGTGCTGGCGGCCGTCGTCGTCGCCGCCTTCGTGCTCTGGCAAAATCCGGCGATGCTGCAGAGCCTGATCGGCTGGGTGCAGGGCGTGTTTTGATTGCCGAGGCGGCAGCCGCGCAGGGCGCGGCCGCCAGTCAGGCCGCGGCGTCGCCCTTGCGGACGGCCTGAGACACGGCGAAATGTGCCTTTTCGACGGTTTCGAACTGCTGCCCGTCGATGGCAAAGGCCGGCAGCTTGACGGCGAGGAAGCGGTAGCCATCGGCGTGCGGCACCACGACGCCCAGCGGTTCACCGGCGACTTCTATGACGATTGGTCTATGGGCCTGGGCCCGGTCGAGACTGCGTTCCTGCATGGGTGGATGCTCCACTTGCGCATTGCACAGGTCAGGAAACTGGTGAGCATGGAAGCTTGCACCATCCTGTCCGGCAACGCTGGGGTTCTATCGGAAGACTGAGACGAAGGCGTGACAGAGGTCACATTCGTTTCGGGTGACAGATCCCTTGCCAGCGTTTGGACGCTTGGAGGCCGGTGCGTACGAGGGAACAACCGGCATGGATGGTGAAGGCATTCGATGGGGTCATCTTCATTCCTTTCCTGCTGGTTGAACGACGCAAGCATCGTCAAGTGCCGATGCGTGAGGGCAAGATAGGAGCGTTTCGCCGCAAATGCCAGAGGGCAGCGCGCCAGAGAATGCAGATTTTCGGAAAAAGACTGCTCGACTTTAGGCGCAGATCAGAAATCTGATCACAAATGTCATGTTTGTTATGCGCGGCGCAAACGCCTCCATCTTGATTCCCGGCGCTTGAACTGAGCCGGACAATCTGGTGTTGTCCGCGTTCAACAAAGCGTCACCGTGGCAACGAACCGCGGCCGAGGGGTGTATCACGTGTCCGAAGACGACCTGCCGCAGGCTGCCGGCAAGGGCAAGCGCGGCGTCAAGCCATCCGGCAAACCGACGCTCAAGACCATCGCGCAGATGACGGGCTTTGCCGTCACCACGATTTCGCGCGCCCTCAACAATGCGCCCGAGCTGGCACAGGAAACGCGCGACCGGGTGCAGAAGATCGCGGCCGAGATCGGCTACCTGCCCGACCGCGCCGCCCTGCGCCTCAAGACAGGCCGCACCAATGTCATCGCGCTGGTGCTCGAGCCCGACGAGCAGATCTATGGCTTTGGCTCCTCCATCGTCACCGGCCTCACCGAGGCGGTGCGCAACACCGCCTATCACATCGTCATCACGCCGTTGTTCCGCAATGTGGATCCGATCGAGCCGATCAAGCATATCGTGCGCAACCGCATGGCCGATGGCGTCATCTTCTCGAAGGCCGAGAGCTTTGACGAGCGTATCCGCTTCCTGATCGACAATGAATTCCCCTTTGCCAGCCACGGCCGCACCAAATGGCCCGAGCCGCATCCCTGGGTGGATTTCGACAACGAGGCCTATGCCTATGGTGCGGTCAAGCGCCTGGTGCAGAAGGGATGCAAATCCGTCTCGATCATCCTGCCGGAGAGCGCCCTTACCTATACCGACCATCTCAAGGCCGGCATGGCCCGGGCGGCCGGGGAAGCGGGCATCACCCACGAATTCGCCACCGACGTGACGCTGCACAGCCAGACCGACGCCATCCGCAACTATGTCAGCAAGCGCTCAAAGCGCCCCGACGGGCCCGATGGCTGGGTCTGTGCCTCGGAAGTATCGGCCCTCGCCGTGATCGGCGCGCTCAACGAGAGCGGCAAGATCGTGGGCAAGAATGTGCATGTGGTTTCCAAGCAGTCCTCGGCCATGTTCGCGCAGTTCCAGCCGGGTGCCGAAACCGTGCATGAGGATTTCGTCGATGCCGGCCGGCACCTAGGTGCCCTGCTGCTCCGCCGCATCGCCGGCGAGGCGCCCGAGGAGCTGCACTATCTGGCCAAGCCCAGGTTCGACTGGGAAGATTAACGGCGGGGTGCGCTCTCGGAGCGCCGCGGCGGCGCCCCCCCTGCGTTATTGCCCGGCTTGTCCGGGCAATCCATCACCGGACGTCGAAACGTAACCCTTCACGCTCCCAGCATGCGGGCAGATGGATCACCGGGACAAGCCCGGTGATGACGATGGTGGGAAGACCTGCCGCAAGCCCCAGCCCCCGTCATTGCCCGGCTTGTCCGGGCAATCCACCTTCAAGGGAAACGGCTCTCAGCCTTCCAGTTCTTCCCGCAGCAGCTCCATTTCCAGCCACTGCTCCTCGGCGGCGGCCAGCCGGGCTTCGGCGTCCATCAGTGCCTTGGACTTGGCGGCGAAGCCGGCCGGGTCGCGGGCGTAGAATTTGGGATCGGCCAGCGCGGCGTTGATGGCCTTGATCTCGTCTTCGAGCCCATTGATGGTCTTGGGCAGGGTTTCGAGCGCGTGCTTTTCCTTGAAGCTCATCTTGCGCTTTGGCGCGGCCGAGGTCGCTGCCGTGGTCTGCGCCAGGCTGGTCTTGCCGGCACGATGCGCCTTGGGCGCCGGCTCGCGGGCGGTGACGCCCTCGCCGCGCTGGATCACCATGTCGGAATAGCCGCCGGCATATTCGGTCCACACGCCCTCGCCCTCGGCGATGATGACCGAGGTCGCCACCCGGTCGAGGAAGTCGCGATCGTGGCTGACCACGATGACAGTGCCGGCATAGTCGGACACCATCTCCTCGAGCAGGTCGAGCGTCTCGAGGTCGAGATCGTTGGTCGGCTCGTCCAGCACCAGGAAATTGGAGGGCAATGACAGGGCCCGTGCCAGCGCGACACGCGCGCGTTCGCCGCCAGAGAGCTTGCCGATCGGCGTATTGGCCTGTTCGGGTCCGAACAGGAAGTCCTTCATATAGCCCACCACATGCTTGGGCTGACCATTGATCTGCAGCGTATCGGAGCCACCGCCGGTCAGCGCCTCCTTGAGGCGCGTATCGGGATGCAGCTTGGCGCGGCCCTGGTCGAGCATGGCCAGTTCGAGTGCCGAGCCCAGCTTGATCTTGCCGCTATCGGGTTCGAGCAGGCCGGTCAGCATCTTGATCAGCGTGGTCTTGCCCGCGCCATTGGGACCGACAATGCCGATGCGGTCGCCGCGCAGCACGCGGGTCGAGAAGTCGCCGACGATGATGCGATCGCCATAGCGCTTGGAAATGTTCTCGGCCTCGACCACCAGGGCGCCCGAGGTGCGGCCTTCGGAAACCTGCATATTGACTGTGCCGGTGACGCGGCGCTGCTCGCGGCGGTCCTGCCGCAACCCGGCCAGCCGCTCCAGCCGGCCCACATTGCGCTTGCGCCGGGCGGTGACGCCATAGCGCAGCCAATGTTCCTCGCGCACGATCTGCCGATCGAGCTTGTGGCGGTCGCGCTCTTCTTCTTCCAGCACCTGGTCGCGCCAGGCCTCGAAGTGGGAAAAGCCCTTGTCGAGGCGGCGGGTGACGCCGCGGTCGAGCCAGACGGTGGCGCGGGTCAGATCGCCGAGGAAGCGCCGGTCGTGGCTGATCAGCACCATGGCCGAGCGCAGGCTATCGAGTTCGGCCTGCAGCCATTCGATGGCCGGCAGGTCGAGATGGTTGGTCGGCTCGTCCAGCAGCAGGATGTCGGGCCTAGGGGCCAGCACCCGCGCCAGAGCGGCGCGGCGGCCCTCGCCACCCGAGAGTTTTGTGGGGTCTTCGGCGCCGGTGAGGCCCAGCGAGCTCAGCAGATATTGCGCGCGGTATTCGTCATCGCCCGGCCCCAGGCCCGCTTCGACATAGGCCAAGGTCGTCGCATAGGCACTGAGGTCCGGCTCCTGCGGCAGGTAGCGCAGGGTGGCGCTCGGCTCGACGAAGCGCACCCCGCCATCATGGACCACATCGCCCGCGGCGATCTTGAGCAGGGTGGACTTGCCCGAGCCATTGCGCCCCACCAGCGCGATGCGCTGGCCGGGGGAGACGATGAGTTCGGCGCTTTCGAGCAGCGTCGTGCCACCGAAGGTCAAATGGATATTCTGAAGCGAAAGAAGGGGTGCTGCGGCCATGGGCCGGATAGAGCATAGAGCCCGGGCAAAGAAAAGGCCGGTCAGGACGTTGAGGATCCTGACCGGCCCGGGGAGACGGTAGCAGCAAGCCCCCGTCGTCTCGGCGCGGCGATGATCATCCAGCCCCTCGGACCGATCATTGCCGTTGCGATGACGGGAGAAAAGCACAGGTTAATATGAGTGTCAAACTCATATTTAGCGAGAGGACGCTTCTTCACCTCTCCCCCCAAAGGGAGAGGTAAGAAAGCTAGTGCGCCGGCTCCATCGCCGCTTCGAGCGCCGTCAGGCCGAGACGGTCGCGGATCGAGCGTTTCTTGCTGGCGAGGTCGGCAATGGTGTGGCTGGCCAGCACGTCGAAGAAGGCGCCCAGCGCCTCGCGCAGCGCGCCGTTGAGGTCGCATTCCCCGATCAGCGGGCAATCGGCGCCATCCTCGAAGCACTCGGCCAAGGCGAAGTTCTCCTCGGTGAGGCGGATGGTATCGAGCAGGGTGATGTCCTCGGCCTTCTTGCCCAGCTTGATGCCGCCGTGGCGGCCGCGCACTGTGGCCAGGAGGCCATTTTCCACCAGCGGCTTGATCAGCTTGAACAGGAACAGCTCGGAAATATTGTAGGCCCGGGCGATGTCGGCGACGCGGCTCAGGCCCGGCTCATTGACGGCGCAATAGACCAGGGTGCGGATCGCATAGTTGGATTGGCGCGTCAGTCTCACTTGGAACCTCGTTTGGGCGGAACTCGCACTGGTGGGGTACGCCCCGACTGCAGCCGATTCCAGCGTGTTTTTCGTCTTAGACTGCCTCGCAGCTTATAACCATTCTAAAATATGTCAACTTAACCTGAGCTATCTGTTCAGGTTTGGTCGGGCCGCGCCAAGCTGGACAGCGGGTTAAATTCCCCCTATGAATTTAAGGAGGGAGTAGCAGATTGACCACGACAATTACGCGAGCCATGCTCAGTGAGGCGGCGGCCCGACGCACCGGTTTGAGCAAGGCGGATACGGCAGCAATTGGCGAAGCCATGTTTGCGATGATGGGCGAGGCGCTGATGGCGGGGGAGAATGTCAAGCTCACCGCCTTCGGCTCGCTGCAGGTGCGGTCCCGCGCCGAGCGGCTGGGCCGCAATCCGCGCACCGGCACTGAACATCGCATTTCACCGCGGCAGACGGTGGTGTTCACGCCCAGCGCGCAGCTGCGCGAGGCGCTCGACCAGTCCAAGCCTGCTGTCTCAGCCGGGCAGGTCCGCCAGCCGGCGTGAAAAATAGCGCCGGTGGAGCGTGAGTTCAGCCGCGCCGACGGCTGGCGCCAGCGCGCCGCGATGGCCCGGCAGGACCTGGGGCGGCACATAGTTCGACGCCGGCAGGAGCCGTAATTCGGCCTGTAGCCGTTCGACCAGCTGCGCCAGGATCGCGGTGGGCAGGATGCTGTCGATGACCACCAGCCGGGTCTCGATCACAGTGGCGGTATTGAACACCACCTTGGCCAGCGCCCGGGCGCTGTCGGCCAGCCATTGCTCGAGCACCGGGCCGAAGCCGGCCCAGGCCCAGCCGGCCGGATCGTCGGTGCCGGTGTCGAAGCCGGCGCCGGCCAGCCGGGATCGCAGAGCGGCGACCGAGGCGATGAACTGGACCGACTGCAGCCGCCCCTGGGCGTCGCTCACCAGCATCGAACCCAGATTGGCCGAATTGCCGCTGGGGCCTTCCCAGAGCTGGCCCTCGCCGACAATGCCGGCGGCGATGAAATGGGAGATCAGGAAATACATGAAATCGGTCGGCCGGGGCCGGGGGAAGGCGACCAGCTCGGCCCAGCAGGCGGCATTTCCGTCGTTGAACAGACTGACGTCAAGGCCGGTGCGCCGCTGCAAGTCCGCCGCCAGGTCGAGCCGGCGCCACAGCTCGCGCTGCGCCTGGGAGCCCAGCAGCAGGCCGAGACTGTCGGCAATATTGGTGGGCAAGGCGATGCCGATATGGGTGAGACGCGTGCGCTGCGCCGCGCCCAGTGGCGCCAGCACCGCATCCACCATGGTGGAGATCACCCCGACGATGGTGGCGGCATCGGGATAGTCGTGATCGCGCCGCTGGCGCTGCAGCACCTCGCCATTGAGGTTGAGCAGCAACACATCCAGGTGCCGCCAGCCGATCTCGACGCCCACCGCAAAGGCGCCCTCGGGATGGAGGAAGATGGGAGTGGCGGGCTGGCCGCGACGGCCGCGCAGCACCTCGCCGCGCATGATCAGCCCGGCGCTGTCGAGATCGGTGAGGATGGCGGACACGGTCTGCGGCGCCAGGCCCGACTGGCGCGCAATATCGGCATTGGAGACGCCGGGATTGAAGGCGATGACCGTCAGCACCGCCCGCGCATTGAC
>NZ_JACZKG010000003.1 GCF_014860165.1 Devosia sp. | reverse complement strand
TCTGGGCGGTGACATTAAGGGTGGCAAGGGTGCCTTCGAGCGAGCCGTCGGTCTTCTGGGTCAGGGTTGCGATGGTGGCCATTTGAAAAAATCTCCGTTTCGAGGTTGCTCGGGGATCATCCCCCGATGCAGCCCACAGGCGGGAGCCCAAGGACCGGCGTCACCGCAGCGGAGCGGAGGGCGAACCCCGCATGGGGTTGACGTTGGAACGGCGCGACGGACAAAGGCGGCATGAAAAGGGGGGTGATCACAAAGCAACCGCTTCCCGAACGGAGAAGCAGACCTATGGCCACCAAAGCCCTGGCAAAGAAATGGCGAGCTGGAAGATAGTCACCAACCTCAACAAATGCCCGTCCAAACAGATGGCTGTGCTTCAGCTGGGAGGATGACGATCGGCCGATGCGCCTCCGGACTAGCAGGTATCGGCGACGCATTGGTAGGTCCGGAGCAGCCAGAGCACTGGCGGTGAGTTTTCTCCAGCACCCCCTCCCTATCTGGCGGATTTCGCTCGAGGAGTATCACCACGCCGCTAGCCAGGGGGGAGCAAGCCGGTATCAAGATCGGCCTTGGTACGCTCAGACCGCGCCCTCAAAGGAGCCGGCCTCAAACTCCGAGCGGGTCACTTGCGGCCATAGATGACAGAGCCGTGAACCAATGGCATAGAGCATGGATCAATTTGAACGGGGAGCCACTTCATGACCACCGCAACCGAGATCGCCGACAAACTCGCCGCAGAACACAATCTCACCAAGGCACAGGGCAAGGCCCTGATCGATGGCGTCTTCAAGGCTATCACCGATGCCGCCGCGGCCGGCGATGAGATCTCACTCCCGGGGTTTGGCAAGTTCAAGGTCAAGGCCACGCCCGAGCGCGACGGCCGCAATCCCTCGACCGGCGCGACCATCAAGATCGCGGCCTCAAAGAAGCTCACCTTCGCTCCGGCCAAGGCGCTGAAGGACACGCTCAACAAATAGCGCCGCCCGACGCGACGGAAGTGGCCGGTCTGGCCATCTTCCGCATCCTTGTGCGCGAGGCGAGCGCCAGTTTGACTCTGTCGCCATGCCTTGCGAGGTTCCATCGCCGTTGGCGTGTTGCCAGCGGGAGGCTTACCTGCCGGCACACCGGCAGGTCAGCAGCGGCGGATCGAGATCATGCCTACAGGCACTGTAAAATTCTTCAATTCCACTAAAGGCTTCGGCTTCATCCAGCCGGATAACGGAGACAAGGACGTGTTCGTCCATATTTCTGCTGTGCAGAAGTCCGGGCTCGAAGGCCTTTATGAGAACGACAAGGTGACGTTCGAGCTTGAGAACGGCCGTGATGGTAAGATCTCCGCCACGAGCCTGACCCTCGTCGAGTAGCAGTAAGAGGGGCGCTATGCGCGCCCCTCCTCGAACTTCCAGACCGGGATGCCAAGGCGCTTGGCTTTGTCGGCCAGGTTGTCGGTAATCCCAGAACCGGGGAAGACGATCAGCCCAACCGGCATCGCTTCCAGAAGCAGGTCGTTACGCTTGAACGGCGCTGCCTTGGCGTGACGGTTCCAGTCGGGCTTGAAGCCGATCTGCACCACTTTCCGCTTCTCGGCCCATTTGGCGGCGGTCAGTTCGGCGCCACGAGGGCTGGCCCCATGCAGCAGCACCATGTCGGGATGCTTGGCGAACACTTTGTCGAGTGCCTCCCAGATTTTCGCATGTTCGTTGCAGTCGAGGCCACCAGCGAAGGCGATCTTTGTGCCGGCGGGCATGAGTGGCATCAGGTCGGCCCGGCGCTTGGCGGCGATGAAGTCCTTGCTGTCGATCACCGCGGCGGTCATCGCCTTGTGGTTGAGCTGCGATCCGGCCCGCGGGCGCCAGACTGACCCGATCTTCATCTCGAAGAGGTCGGCGGCGCGGTCGCGAAAGTCCTCAAAACTATTGCGCTTGTCGGTGAGTGTCTGACCGTCCTCGATCAGCCGCTCCAGGATCACGGACTTGACCTCGGAACCATCCTGATCGGACTGGCTGCGGCGCTGCGCATCGACGTTGCGGTCGAGCTGGCGTTGCAGCCGATCGGCACTGCGGTGGAACACATTGACCACGGACCACAACACGTCCTCCAGCTCGGGTTCGAGGCAGGTGTCGCCCAGGACCCCAATCATGGTGCTGAAGATCTCGGTGACGGCGCCGGCGACGTCATTCTCTTCGGGCAGCGGTCGCGGGTCAGCTTCTTCCGGGCCGGGGCTGTAGCCGTAGAGTTCAAGGTTGGCGATGATCCGGTCGGTGTGGGATGCGGCGTGCTCGGGTTCATTGGGATCGGATTGGTCGAACCGCATGGTGGTGCTCCTTGCTCGTGACCGCGCCCTCGCGGCCTTCCATGCGATGTCTTTGGCCGGAGGTCAGGCGGCACTGCACCGGCGCGCCAGCGTCGGCCGGAGCACAGCGGAGGATGGAGAGGGAGAGGTGTTTTGTTTCGCGCTGCAAAGCGTGGCCGCTTGGCCGCGCGGCGGAAAACACCGCGACCGAACCATTGCGGGACCGCAGGACTTGCGGCCTTATCGCCTCTTGGAAGGCCATTGGCGCGGCCACTGCCGGGAGAACCTGCTGGGTCGGCAGGACGGTTCCCCTGAACCCCGCAACATCCCCCTCCCCTTTCCGGCCTTCATCGCGCTGGCATGAACGCGGCGCGATCCGCAGCGAGCAATTGCGCCCCGACCGCTTCGCTAAGAGCATCCAGACCCCGCCGGCGCAGATCGTCGTTGAAGTCCCCCAGCCGTGGTCTCAGACTCAACACCTCGATTCCCAACGCCTGAGCGCGTTGGCTCAACCGTCCTGTTCCATTGCGACCGGCCGCATCGGCATCGCCGGCCATATAAAGGCGCTGCAAACCCGGAGGCAGGAGAAGTGCTCCCAGGTGGCCTGAGGACAGTCCGGCCACCATCGGCATCGCGGACGCCACCATGCGCAGCGACAGCAGGGTTTCGAGGCCCTCGCCGGCTGCCATAACCGTGATCGGCTGATCGGACGCGATACCGAAGCGGACCCCGGATCCCAACAGTTGACCCATGGCGCGGCGCGGTGACTCGACCGGGGCTTTGTCGGAACCGTCCGGACTGAGCCAGGTACGATGCAGGCCGGTTAGTTCGCCTGAGGTATTCGTGACAGCAGCGATCAGCGCCGGAAATTGGGTGGTGATCCCGTTCGCAGCATCCCGATAATAGCAGTTGGCGTGAAACCGCAGCGCGGAACAGCCGCGGAAGTCGGTGATGCCGCGGTGGCGGAGATAGCGCTCGGCAATTGTGCCCTCGATCGGCACGGTCATGGCATGAAGTCGCCGTGCCGCCTCCTTCGAGCCACGGACTGCGGGTTGCCCGTCCACAATGCCCTTCGGGCGTTCCGGCCGGGGCAGGCTCAAGAACCGGCGCGCTTCATCGGCGACGTCGCGGAATTCGGTGAGCTTGCCGGCATGGGCGATGATATCGAGCAGATCGCCAAATTCTCCCGTTGCCGCGTCCGTCCATTTTCCGGCGGCGCCGGGTCCAGACTCTGGCCCCTCAAGACGGACATAGAGCGAGCGGCCCGGAGAATTGTCGACGTCCCCGACCAGCCAGTAATTGCCGCTCCTCTGCCCATTGGACAGATAGTGTTTGCACACCGCCTCGGCCTCATGCGCGAGGCGCTGTGCCAGCTCGGCGACCGAGCCAGCACGCGACATCGAACAGGCCCTACGCGATCTGGCGATCGGCAATGCCGATCAGGGTATACCGCTCGATCAGACGGGCGAGGATAGCTGGACCCTCAGTGCCCATGGGCACGAAGAAGCGCAGTTTCCAGGAGATGATCTCCGACATCAATCCCATCGACCTGAGCCGATCGCGCATGCCGTCGGTGAACCCGGTCAGTTCGAGGCGATAGTCATTCATCGACCGAACCCGACGCAAATGCAGCCCATCGCCGAGTTCGAGGATGGACTTTCCTGAGGCCAACGCCGTCCAGGCGTCACCCGTCGACAGCAGTGGGACGTCATCGAGGCCAAGGTTCCGATACAGCGCCGCTACATTGGCCGGCGATATCAAGCGGCCAACGATACGTTCGCCGGCATCCGTCTGCAGCCGATAGACCCGGCATTCGTCACCGGGGATGCGCTTCCAGATCGGCAGCAAAAGGCCGGTCAACACATGGAAGGTGCTGCTGGTGAACTCGGGGACCGTGGCCAACTCGTCCGACCAGGCCGCAAAGAAGCTCTGTGCATCCACCTCGCGCCAGAAGGTTTCGGCAAGAGCGGCAACGCCGATATTGGTATGGTCAAGCGGCCGATAGAGCCGAACGCGCTCTTCGACGGCACCGTCGTCGAGCGTGATACTGGCGGCCGGGACCTGCACGGCCGCCCGGTTCGACTTGGTATTGATGAGCAGCTTCCCGGATCGTCCGGCACCGAGCTCGAGCGCGCGCGCCAGAGTCCTCGGACGGTTGCGGTCCTGGCGGGTAATAGTCACCAGCGTCGTCGCTGCCCCTGAGCCCGGATGGGTGTGAACCACCCGACGATCAGCGACGTCGAGACATTCGGCCGTGATGGTTTCCAGACCGCGGTCATAGGTGCCGGCGGCAATCGCACCGTCGATCTTGCCGGCCAGCAGCCCCTCGAAGACCGAGAACAGCAGGTTCTGCATGTCGATGGTGAGCGCGAGCAAGCGATTGAGGAATGTGGTGATCGGCGGCAGCTCATCGAGCAGTGTGCCGTCCTGCCCCTTCAGCGACAAGCCGGTGGTGTCCTCAAACATTTGCAAGGAACAGCCATCGACATTGCCGCGATAGATCTGCAAGTAGAGCTGGCGTAGCGCCGCGCGGGCATAATCGCTTTCCAGGTTATCCTCGGAGCGGAACATCCCCTGCCCGCCCGTCTGGCGCTGTCCCTTGGTGATGGCGCCTAGCGTGTCGAGGCGCCGGGCAATGGTAGACAAGAAGCGCTTTTCCGCTTTGACATTGGTGGCGATCGGCCGGAATAGCGGCGGCTGCGCTTGGTTGGTCCGATTGGTGCGACCGAGCCCCTGGATTGCGGTGTCAGCTCTCCAGCCGGCTTCCAGGAGATAGTGGACGCGCAGCCGGCGGTTCTTCGCACCGAGATCGGCATGGTAGCTGCGCCCGGTGCCGCCAGCATCGGAGAATATCAGCACGTGCTTGATATCGTCCTGGAACGCCTGGGTCTCGGCGAGGCTGGCTGAGCCGGCGCGGCTCTCGACAGCGAGGCGGACGACACCGCTGTTCCCCAGCTTGCGGACGATACGGCGGGACCGCCCGGTGACCTCCGCGACAATTTCGGTGCCGAACCGCTGGATGATCTGATCGAGCGCCCCCTGTACCGCCGGCAGCGACGCGAGATGCTCGATCATCGCACCGCGGCGCCGGACTGCCTCCCGGCACTGCACGGGATTGCCGTCGATATAGACCGGACGCGAGGCGATATTGCCCTCGTCGTCGGAATATTCCTCATAAAGCTGGGTGGGGAAGGAGTGCTGCAGATAATCGAGCACATATTCGCGGGGCGTGATGTCGACCTGCACATCGCCCCAGTCTTCCGTGGGAATTTCTGCCAGCCTGCGTTCCATCAACGCCTCGCCGGTGGAGACAATCTGGACAACGGCGGCATGACCGGCGGCCAGATCCTGCTCGACTCTCGCAATCAGCGTAGGCGTCTTCATCGAAGTGATGAGGTGATTGAAGAAGCGCTGCTTGCTGGATTCGAAGGCCGACCGCGCCGCGGACTTGGCCTGGCTGTTGAGCGTGCCGGTCTCACTGGTGATATTGGCGGCCTGCAGCGCCTCGTTGAGATGGCTGTGGATCACCTGGAATGCACTGGCATAGCTGTCGTAGATGCGGACCTGATCGGGGCTCAATTCATGCTCGACGATCTCGTATTCGACGCCTTCGTAGGAGAGCGATCGGGCGGCATAGAGCCCGAGCGATTTGAGATCGCGTGCCAGCACTTCCATGGCCGCGACGCCGCTGGCCTCGATCGCCTCGACGAATTCGGCACGGGTGGCAAACGGGAAGTCCTCGCTGCCCCAGAGCCCAAGGCGCTGGGCATAGGCGAGGTTCTGCACGGCAGTTGCACCGGTGGCCGAGACATAGACGATGCGGGTATTGGGGAGAGCGTGCTGCAGGCGCAATCCCGCGAGACCTTGTTGCGAGGGCCCCTGATCGCCCCGCGCACCTTTGCCGCCGGCGGCATTCGCCATGGCGTGGGCTTCATCGAAGATGATAACGCCATCGAAGTCGGGGCCGAGCCAATCGACGATCTGCTGCACGCGGCTGGCCTTTTCCTGCCGCTCCTGCGTGCGGATCGTGGCGTAGGTGGTGAACAGGATGCCCTCGTCGAGCCTGATCGCCGTGCCCTGTCGGAACCGCGACAACGGCGTGATCAGCAGCCGTTCCTGGCCGAGGGCCGACCAGTCCCGCTGGGCGTCTTCGATCAGCTTATCCGATTTGCTGATCCAGACGGCGCGGCGCCGGCCTTGCATCCAGTTGTCGAGCAAGATGCCAGCGGCCTGACGGCTCTTGCCGGTGCCGGTGCCATCGCCGAGAAACCAGCCACGACGAAACCGCACGGCGTCCCCAGAGTCGTCGGGAGCGGCCGAAACGGTGTCGTAGGTCTTGGCGACCACCCATGAGCCCGCCAACATCGCACCATGCGCCTCACCGGCATAGATGACGCTTTCGAGCTGTGCTTCCGACAGCAGGCCCTTTGCGACGACATCCGTCGGCAGCGTCGGCCGATAGCTCGGACGGGGTGGTGCGACCGATGCCATGGCTGCGGACTGGACCAGTTGGGTGGGATGGTCTTGCGCGCCAGGGATCTGGATCGCTTCGAGGGCATATCCCTCGTAGATCGCCTCGGTCAGTGAGCCATTCTCGACAGGGCTCCAGTCGATTGTCTCGTAGTCGAGTGGGACCGGCTCTGCCGCGGCCGGGGCCGGCTTGACCGCCCGGGGCGTCGTCAACGCCGTCTGCGAATGCCGACGCAGTGCCGGCACGATGGATCGTGCCCCCTCGATCCCATCTTCCTGGCGTGGACGCTGTGGGATCGTAGCGAGCCATTCGAGCAGTTCAGCAACGCTGCGGGCGGTCTGCCGGGATGCTGGCACGGTTTGCGGAAAGTCAGCAGGAACCTTGTCGATGACGGTCAGGCGCGTCGAGGCCGTGGTGCCGTGCTTGGCATAGACGCGACCATCGATGGGTGCAGAGAAAAGAACGCGTCCCTGCCGCTGCAGGCGCCCGAATGCCTTTCGCCACTGGGGGCTCGCGGGATCGAGACTGGCGCCAGTAATGGCGACCAGGCGCCCGCCGTCGGCGAGCCGGGCGAAGGCGGCACAGAGGTGTCGGAAGTCGGCATGGGCGGCACGGCCCTTAACCTTGGCCGCCACCGAGAACGGCGGGTTCATCAGCACGACGGAGGGGCGGATCGCGGCATCGAGGAAGTCATCGATGTGGGCGGCGTCGTAGCGCGTCACCGATATCGACCGGAACAATACCTCAAGCATGTCGGCCCGTTTGTCGGCCAGCTCGTTGACGTGGAGGCGCGCGCCGGCGCGCTCGGCAAAGATCGCGAGCAGGCCCGTGCCGGCCGAGGGCTCCAGCACCAGGTCGGCCGCGGTTATGCCGGCGGCGTGTGCAGCGACGAACGCCAGCGGGATGGGGGTCGAGAGCTGCTGAAAGGCCTGAGTATCGTCGTCGCGGCGAGTATGGGTCGGCAGCAAAGCCGCGACCTGCACCAACATGGCGAGCAACTTTTTGGGTGTGCCGGCGCGCAGCGTCATGCCGGCGCCGAACTGACGCAGAAACAGAATCTGCGCCGCCTCGCAAGCGTCGTATGCGTCCTTCCAGACCCAGAAGCCGTCGGCATCGCTGCCGCCAAAGGCGTCGATCATGACGGAGCGTAGATGGGTGGTATCGACGGCGCTACCGCGTTCGAGATGGGCGCGCAGGGTCTCGGCGGCGCGAAGGATGGCGGCGGCAAGGGCCGGAGGGGCAGACAGCGGTACGCTGTCGGCGGCAAATCGAGAGGAAGCGGCAATAGGCATGGGATTGGTCCAGGAGAGCCAGAAGCGGGACGGCCCGCCGGATGCTCTCTCTGAACCCGGCTGGCTCGCCTCATCCCGGCCTGTCTCTGCCTCTAGCCTCGGCCGCAGCATCCTCCGGATCATCGGGTCCGCGCCCACCGGCGAGGATGGCCTCGGCCATCTCGATGGCCCAGGTGGCTTTGCCAATCCATTCGGGTGATGTCGCTCGGCCGGCCTCGGCGTCCGCGACCATGATCTTGAGGAGGCCAAGCAAGACCTCAAAATGGCCACCTTGACGCTGCACCGCCTCGCCGAAATGCGGCGGCACCGGAACCGCAGTTCCGGAATAGGCGGTATCGGCGCCACGCCAGATGCCGGTGACGTAGGTCTCGCCGGAGGACTCCGGGTCCTCTTTCTGATTGGACCAGTCGCCGTCTTCGATAGCGAGGCGGCAGGCGGCTTCCGGGGTCTCTGCCGTATAAGTCCGATGCCGGAAGACCGGCAGGCGGTAGGTAGTTTCGATCGTGTAGTCGGGCATGGGTGGCTCCTGAACGAAAGCGGCCCGGCGCTCCATGGCGAGCCCGGGCCGTGAGTTGTGAACTGTGGCGGGCGGCCCGGAGCGTGTGCCCGAGCCGTCAGCGAGTTGCATGTCGAGCTGAGCGCGCGGCCGCCCAGCCGGACTATTCGGCGGCGATCGGGTGCACCTCTCCGGCATCCTCGGCTTCGTCCGAACCGGACCCGTCATTGCCGTTGAGGAAGGCCGGCAATGTGATCGTGTTGGCGCTTTCAAACTCAGCCGATTGGGCATTGGCATCGGCGACCGGCGGCAATCCGGGTGTACGGAGCGGTTCAGGCAACCAGCCGCTACCGGCCAGCAGGCGCTCCGCCTCCTTGGCCATGTCACCCTTTTTGAGATGGTCGATCAATTGAGCCGAGCGTTCATCCACGCCTTCGCGGACCGCTTCGAGAATGCGGAGCTTGGGGACCCGGTTAAGATAATTGTCCGCCGTCGGCGTCCAGCCTGCCGCCACCATATCGAGACCGACCAACTGTGCGATTTGATCGGCGCTGCGCTGACGGCCGCCGCGGTTCCACGCATCATGCTGGGCATTGATGCTGAGCGAAGCGCAATGGGCGAACAGCATTTGCCGGCTGTCGGTATCGAGATTGAGCAGGAAGGCCCAGACATTCTCCACGTCGGGCGGAAGCTGTTCCTTCCACGCGCCACGGCGGGCATCGATCGCCCGTGCCGAGATGGATTCGGCCAGACCCGGGGCCTGCGTGCCGAAGGTCGTATGCCGCAGGCCGACCTCCAGGCAGCTCTCGCTGGTGCGCGAAGGATAGAACAGCGAGAGCACCAGGACATGCAGCACCGCCAAAAACGCTGCATGCGGGTCGTTGGCCACGGCATCGCGCAGGGCGACCGTACGATGCGAGGTCAATTCGAGCTTGAGTCGGTCCGAGAGCGGACGCAGCGTGTCGTCGGCCTCTTCGTCCTCGCTCCCCGTTTCCGCGTCGTCACCGCCGACGAATGCAGCGCCAGGCGAGAGGGCCGAGCCGCGCGGCTCACCCGTCGCGGGGTCGATTGCGGCATCGGCGCTGTCATCGTCCTCACCCGCGAGTTTGGGCTCGTCGTGATAGCGGACATAGCCGCGCTCGATCTCGGATTTGCCTTCTGCATCGAGGCTGATGAACACGCCGGACCGCGCGATCTCCGCCGGATCGTAACGGGTCGGACGACGATCGAAGGTTTCGAGCAGTTCCTCGATCTCGCCGAGACGCTCGTCAACCTCATCGGGGAAGTCGCCCTGGTACTGCTCGTGCAGTTGATCGATTTCGGCCTGCAGCACGGCTCGCGCCGCCGCATCATCGTCATTGAGGGGCTCGACCTCGCCGACCAGCTCGCGCAGCCCGGCGGTGTGCCCATAGGGAAAGTCGATGGCGGTTTCGACCCAGAGCCAGCCTTCGGCTTGGACCTTCTGGGCTTCGATATCGAGCTTGTCCCGCACCAGCTTTTCGAGCAGCGCCGGGTCCTGCAACCAGCCGCCATTGTCGGCCTCGAACAGGTCGCGGGTGATAATACCACCCGCCGCCTCATAGGCCTCGAGGCCGGCATAGATGGCCCGGCGATCATTGGCATTGACGGCGCTCTCAGTCAGCAGGCGCTTGATATAGTAGCCCTGCTTGTTCCAGCCATTGGAGATGGAGATCCACACCTGCTCCTGACGGGCATGGTCGTGGCTGACGGTGAAGGCCATGAGCTGCTCGTAGGTCATGGCGTCCTCGGCATAGAGATCGAGGAGCTTGGAGGAGACCGATGCCAGCTTCAGGCGTTGCTTGACCACATTGACCGAGACGAACTGGCGGGCGGCGATGTCCTCGTCGTCCAACCCCTTGTCCTTGAGGGCCTGAAACGCCCGGAACTGGTCGAGCGGATGCAGCGCAGCCCGCTCGATGTTCTCGGTAAGGCTGTCGTCTTCGGCTATACCGCCCTCGCGGACGATACACGGCACCATCTCGGTCTTGCTCATGCGCTTCTGTTTTACCAGCAGTTCGAGCGCGCGAAAACGGCGGCCGCCGGCCGGGACCTCATACATGCCGGTCTCCTTGCCGTCGGTGTCGACGATGGCGCGGACGCTAAGGCTCTGCAGCAGCGTCTTCTGGGCGATGCTCTCGGCGAGTTGGTCAATCGACAAGCCCGCCTTGACCTGGCGGACATTGGACTGGCTCAGCACCAGCTTGTTGAAGGGGATGTCCCGGGAGGGGCTGAGACTGATTTTCTGGACAGCACTTGCCATGGTGGCGTTCTCCATGACGGGCCGGCCGGGAGCCTCTCTCTCGGCCTCCTGACCCGTCACCAAGAATCCCCGCCACTCTCTCCCTCTGGGATGCCGCCGCACGCGCCCAGGCTGGGGGGTAAAGCTGACCTCTCGAGGGGTCGAGCCCTACTGACGCGACGGGTCTGGTTTGGACGGCACGAGAGAGCCGCCCGATCACCCGCGGCCAGTGACGAACCGCCTCATGCGGCCTCCTCGCCGTCGTCCTGAGCCACTGTCGTCCCCGGCGCGGAGTCAGGAAGGAACGCGAGAATATGGTCGGCGGCCTTCGATGCTGCGCTCGCCGCGCGAACGATGGCCCGATCATCATCGCGCAACAATTCGAGCCATGAGCCGATATAATCTGCGTGCCGAACCGTCGGTACGATGCCGAGCGCGGCGCAGATATAGGCCGCGGAAATTTCCGCCACCAGCTCCTCCTGGGCATACTTCTTCGAACCGAAAGATCCGGTTAGATCGCGCCCCAAACGGGAAGCATGGCCCGAAGCATGCGCCAGTTCGTGAAAAGCGGTGCGATGCCAATTGACGGCCTCAAAGTAGGCCTGCGGGGGCGGTACGCGCACATGGTCGTGCAGTGGATCGTAGTAGGCCCGGGCACCGCCGATCCGGAAGTCGACACCTGTGGCTTCGATCAGACGCTCGGCCTGCGGCAGGATAAGCTCCAGTGCTGGCGGTGCCACCACGGGCACACCAATGCCCGCGGGCAGACCCTCGCATTGTTCGGCGTTGAATACCGTGAATCGCTTCAGGAACGGAATGCCGCGGCGCCTATCGTCAGCCGGGTCGGGCCGGTGGGAATCCTCTCCAGGAATGAACCGGCTGGCATAAACCACGGTCGTGCCGCGCTCGCCTTTGCGCACATTGGCGCCCACGGCCTTGGCCTGCCGAAAGGTCAGCCAGCTCTGGGTCGCGTAACCGCCCTCGATGACGGCGCCCCAGAGGATCAGGACATTGATCCCCGAATAGCGCCGGCCGGTTGCGGCATTGTTTGGCAGATCGAATGATGAGGCCGTGCCGGTGCTGCCCCAAGGCTGAACCCAGGGGAAGCGTCCCGCTTCCAGGTCAGCGACAATTTTATCGGTGATTTCGGCATAAAGGCTGCCCCGGTCCTGTCCGGCAGCACTCATTTCGGCATGGCGTGGCATGGAAATGTCTCCGCGACCGGCCGGTGCGAGCCTCTCTCGCACCCCAACCCGTCACCAACCGCTGGCCCCCCTCTGCCTCTGCTGGCACTGCCGGTTGGGGCCCACTGTGCGTAGGTTCTGAACTCTCATGCAGGCGCGATCTCTGCAGCTTGCGCATGGCCCCGCGGCAGGCCCGCCGACGCGCGGCGGGCGCCGGCGGGAGGCGAAGGCCCGGCTCAATGAGCCGGGCGTCCACCCTGGTAAGGATCGTATTCGAACAGCGGTTCGACTTCTGCGTCGTCAAGTTCATCGGCAGGCATGACGCCGTATGCGCCATCGACCTTGAAGAGAAGGACCGGCACCATCAGGGTGCGGGCGAGGTTCCAGGCGTGTTTCTGGGCAAGATCGAGATCGTTTGACATGTGCTGGCTCCCGTCTTTGGCGGGGACCATTCCCCGCTCGACAGGCGCCCGTTGCTTCCAGAGCCGACGACGATCATCGCAAGGCAAGGCCGTGGCGAACGCATGCATGCATAGCGAACCCCTTGCGGGTTGATCGGTTAGGAGGGGCCGGAACTAGGGAATGAGCCATTGAGAGCGGGGGGTGGCGCCCTGCCCTCGAAGCCAGGTCCCAAGGCGAGGTCGAGGCTGCCCGGAACTAACCGTGCATCCTGCCTCCCGATAGAGAACGCGAGCAGTTTCAGGGTTTGCAGTCGGCCGTTCTTACTGTAGCGAAATTCGTCACGATGGCGGCCCATCGCAACGGATCGAAACAAGAGTTGGCCCAATGACCGAAGAGAACGCTGCTGCCGGCATCGATCTGATCGAGATGACGATGCGCGTCGTCAGCGCCTATGTCAGTCACAACGCCCTATCGGCTGGCGATCTCCCAGGCCTGATCACCGACATAAACGCTGCCCTGTGTGGCTTGCAGTCGGTGAGCACGGCCCCGCAACAGGAAGCAAAGCTCGTTCCTGCTATACCAATCAGGAAATCGGTGACGCCGGATTTCTTGATCTGCCTGGAAGACGGCAAGAAGTTCAAATCGCTCAAGCGTCATCTCAGGACGCAGTACCAGCTGACCCCGGATCAATACCGGGCCAAGTGGGACCTGCCCGCCGACTACCCGATGGTAGCGCCGAACTACTCGGCGACGCGCTCGCAGATGGCTCGCGCAAGCGGTCTCGGACGCAAAAGAGCCGAACCTGTTCCGGAACCGGTGATGCCTGCAGCACCTGCGCCCCGCAAAAAGCTTGGGTTGAAGTTCACCTGAAGCGCCGAATGACGAAGCTGACGTTCTCGAGTTGCGCCAAACTCGAAATCGGGAAACACGCAGCTTCTGTGGCATCATCTCCCGCCATCGGGACACCCGAAATCCATCTACACAGTACCGCGATCATAACGAATCGTCGGCGCAGGGCGCCCTCTTCGCTGTAGTCGAATGCATCCAGTGCGCACCCACCCGATCACAAGCTGGTCAGTGGCACTGGACGTTCGTGGGTGACTGGGCGACAATTCGTTCCTCTCTCGAACTGATTACCCAATCAAGGATCCGACCATGACAGCGACCGGAGCCGATGCGTGGAGCCGGCGGACCTTCGTTCTTGCTCTGCTTGCGTCAGTCGGTTGCGGCAGCCCTCTTTGGAGTGTTGCCCGTGCAACGGCGGCTGAGGAGGCTGATCCGGCATTCGAAACGATCATGAGCGATCAATTGGCGCAGATGCTGAGCCGTAAGGACGTCGTCCTCGTGAACGTCCATATCCCGTATGAAGGCGAGATAGCGCCAACCGATGCTTTCATCCCATTCGATCAGATTGGCGAATATCTAGGCGTGCTCCCCGCCGACAGGACCGCATCGATCGTCCTCTATTGCAAGAGCGGTAGAATGAGCGAGATTGCGGCGAACGCACTGGTGGATTTTGGCTACACTGGCGTTTCTCACCTCGAAGGCGGGATGATCGAGTGGGAAAATGCTGGCTACGCGGTGATTCACAACTAGGCCGCATGACGATTTCTTAGCCCGCCAGCACCGCCTTGATCGCCACGATGAACGTGGCAGCCTCGCTTTCAACGAGGCGTCCGGCGCGGACTTGGGCAGCCGCGGCGTGGACGATGGCGAAAAAGAACGCCGTCAGCCTGGCGATGGGCCGATCAGGTGCGCAAACGCCCCCCGGCCCGCGAGGAAGAAGAATGGCTGCGTAGCCGATGGCCCGACAGTGATGGATCGGTGACCGCGCCAGGTCCTGGGCGCCTGCCGCCGAGAGACTGCTACCAGAATGGCCCACCGATTGGGTCCCGGTAATTACTGTCCAGTGAGCGCGGGGACCAAAAGTTCCACGTTATGTCGGAACATATCGACATAGGTCGCTGCGGGTTGGTTCGGCTCCGAAAGCGCGTCTGCATAGAGTTCGCCGCCGACCGTCGCTCCCGTCTCTTGCGCGATTTGTTCGATCAACCGCGAGTCGCTCATATTTTCGATGAACAGTGCTTTGACCCCTTCCGCCCGCACTTGCTCGATTAGCGCGGCGACGTCAGCCGCCGACGCCTCGCTCTCGGTGCTGACGCCCTCGGGTGCGAGGAAGGTGATGCCATAGGCCTCGCCGAAATAGCCGAAGGCATCATGCGTCGTGATGACCCTGCGCTGCGCCTCCGACACCTCGGCGATCTTCGCCTTAACTTCGGCGTCGAGCGCCGCGAGTTCCGCCGAATAGGCCTCGGCGTTGGCCGTGTAGGTTTTGCAGCCGGCCGCATCCACCGCGCAGAGGGCCCTGGCGATATTGCTCACGTAGATCTGGCCGTTGCTGAGGCTCTGCCAGGCATGGGGATCGGTAATCTCCTCCCCATCCTCATCCATTGTGTGGGTCGCGACGCCCTCCGATACTGTAACCACCGGACCGGCAAATCCTGTTGCTTCGACGAGCCGCTCGAGCCAGCCTTCGAAGCCGAGCCCGTTGACGAAGAACACCTGGGTCGAGGTCAAGGCCGCGGCGTCTGCCGGGGTCGGCTCATAGACGTGGGTGTCGGCATTGGGTCCCACGAACGTGGTAACCGCGACCCGGTCGCCGCCCACGCGGCTCACCATGTCCCCCAGGATCGAGAAGCTCGCCACCGCATCGACTTCAGCGGCTAACGTCGGCATCGCCGTTGGCACGGCGAGAGAAACAAAGGCAACGAAGGCGAGTTTGCGCATTTTAGATCCTTAAGCGACACGATGGCGGGGAGGCGTCAGCCGGGTGCGGATAAGCCCGCGGCTGCCTATGAGAAGCGATGCAAGGTAGATAGCGCCAGCGACGAGAATGATCGCCGGCCCGGACGGAACCGAGAGATGGTAAGAGAGGAGTAGCCCAAGATAGCTCGACACCGCGCCGATTAGGATGGCGACAACGCACATACTTTCGAGACCGTGCACCCAGAACCGCGCCGCTGCGGCCGGCAGCATCATCAGGCCCACCGCCAGCAGCGTCCCGAGCGCCTGGAACCCGCCGACCAGGTTGAGCACCACAAGCCCGAGGAAGATCAGATGCACGGGTTGCCCGGCGCCTGACACGCTGCGCAGGAAATTGGGATCGAGACACTCGGCGAAAAGCGGTCGCCAGATCAGCGCCAGCGACGCGATGCTAATCGTCGCGACCACCCCGATCATGATCAGCGCGTCGTTGTTGAGCGCTAGCACTGTGCCGAACAGCACATGCATCAAGTCGACATTGGAGCCCTTGAGGCTGACCAGCATCACTCCGAGCGCGAGCGAGATGAGGTAGAATGCGGCAAGGCTCGTGTCTTCGCGCTGGATGGTGAACCGCGATACCAGCCCCGCGAGCAGCGCCACCACGAGGCCTGCGACGAACCCGCCCATCGTCATCGGCAGAATTTCGAGGCCTGCGATAAGGAAACCTACGCCCGCGCCGGGTAGGATCGCGTGCGCCATGGCATCGCCCGTGAGGCTCATCCGCCTGAGCATCAGGAACACCCCCACCGGGCCGGCACTGAGGGCGATGACGATCGCGCCGACAAGCGCCCGATTCATGAAGCCATACCGAAGGAAGGGCTCGAGAAAGAACGCATAAAGGCTCACGCTGCCGCTCCATGTTTGTGACGGCCGGACGGCTCGTGCCACGGCGCGTGCTCGTCCCAGGCCTCGGTCATCCGCCGCGCCTTTAGCAAATTCTCGGGCTTTAGCGCTTCCGCCGTCGCGCCCCAGGCGACCGGCTCTCGGGCCATCAGCAGCGTTTGCGGGAAGACTCCGCGGACCAGTTCGGTATCGTGCATACCGCGATCACGGTGCGCCGTTCGGCGTGCCAGCGCAGCACCAGCGCTATCAAGTCCTGCACTGTGCGCTCATCGATTGCCGTGAACGGCTCATCGAGCAGGATGACGTCTGCATCCTGCAGCATCACCCGCGCAAACAGGGCCCGCTGTAACTGCCCGCCGGAAAGGGTGTCGAGTGGCCGGTTCTCGAACCCGGCGAGCCCAACTGTCTTGAGCGCCAACTCGATCTGGGCGTAGTCAGGACCGCTGATCGCGCCGAACAGCCTTCGCTTGGCCCAATGGCCCAAGGCCACGAGATCCGCGATCTGTCGCTGGAAAACTGCGGTCAATCTCGGCGCTCTGCGGCAAGTACGCGATGTTGCGCCCCTTGCGATCGCCCCGCTCGATGGCGCCGCCCAGAGGTCTCAAGATTCCGGTAATGCCTTTGAGCAGCGTCGATTTGCCGGAGCCGTTTGGCCCCATCACCGCAGTGAGTGAGCCGCTTTGAAAGCTCCCATCGAGATGGTGTACCGCCGGATGCCCGTCATAGCCGAGTGTCAAATCCCGCAGATGGATGGAAGCCGCCTCGCGCATGCCTAGCCTACCAGCGACAGGATGGCGGACCAGACCACAATCACCAGGACCGCGGCGATTGCGAGGCGGAACGCTGCGCTGCGTTGCGCGAAGCTAAACCTTCTCCGGGCAGCTACACCGCCGTTGCGGGTGTGCGCACGGTCGTCGTGCAAGAGATTTCTCATCTGAATGTGGGCCTAACAGCACAAAACTGAAAATGTAATAACATTACGACAACGGGCGGGTCAACCGGGGAAGCCGCTAGCGTCACTATACCCGCCACGCTTGGCGAGCCGTAGCGTAGCGCAAGTAGCGCCGTCGTCTAGACCGCAGCCAACCGGGGAGGCGTGAGCTGCTGCCTCGCGCCGCAGGAGCAGCGCGTCCGCCTTGCCAGCATGTCCCATGGCGGAGAACTGCTCCGCCATCCGGGCCATGGGCGCTGCCAACAGCGTGTTTGAGCGTTTGGCGAGGCGTCCGCCGTCTTTGAGAAGTTCGACCTTTAGCGACCCATGAGGCGGCCGAAGCTGGCCAACATCGGCGCATTGGCGATACCCATTTCCACGAACGGCATCCGGGTTGCGCCAGCGGCCCCTCCAGCCGGGCGAGCCAGTCCCGCATCAGGCCGAACTCCACCTTGCGATGTCCAGGATGGCGTCCCCAATCTCATCCCTCCGATCGTCAAGCGTCCGACATTCCCCTCCGGTCAAAGGCTGACTACGGTTTGCCTAGGCGATGCCCCACGCCCAAACTGAAGGGCTTCGCGTCCGCTCAAGCTGGTCGCATGGCAAGCATTCTGGGGAATAGTTCCAATGACCACATCGACGACGAAGACCAGCATTCCGACTTCCGCCAGAGTGGCGACCCCAGCAACCGCCGCGTCGACCACGGGAACATGCGGCAAACGGCGCGTGGACACCGGCGATATAAGTGTCTAGTTTTGGCCCATGGCAACTCTTGTGCGTGCATTGCTGATCGCGCTGGTCGCCGCATTTGCGGTAGGCACGGTTGCGCATGGCACGAGCGTTACGGCCATGGATGTCGCAATGTCGCTTTCGAGCGCCGACATGGGCATGAGCGATTGCCAAGGATGCCCGGATGCCGACGGCCAAGCTCTTTCCTGCGACAGCATCTGCGTGACGCCGGTCATGGCGGTGCTTCCATCGATACGCACGGGTTTGCTGCCGGCAACGTCCTGCACGGCGTGCTTCGAGGTCCGCAGCGTCGCTGGGCGCACCGGGCCGCCTGATCCCTACCCTCCGCGATCCATCATCCTGAGCTGACGCCGTCCGGACTTTGTTCCGGCTCGCGGTGTCTGACGGTCACGCGCGGTTCGTCTGACCGCCCGTGACTCTGCTTTGTAGCGCGCTGCGCCCGAGGTGACGCGAGCGCCCTCAGGATGGTTGGATATCATGATATCGTATTTATCGACGCCGACGCGTCGGACCTTTCTCACATCTGCCAGCGCTTTCCTGGTCGTTGCGACAGTTCCCTTCTCGCGCCCTCTCGGCGCAGAGGCGGATGTCGATCACGGCGTCCAGCCGGACGCGAGGAGCAGCACTGCGGGTTCCGCAATAGCCTTCGACGGCGACGCGCTGATTGTTGCTCACGATGGGCTGTCCCGCCGCGACGGCGATGAAGCGTGGTCACCGCTGCCCGCCCCGGCGGGAGGCAACATTCTGGCACTTGCCGCGCATCCCGATCGTCCCGGCCGAATTGTTGCGGGGTTGGCCGACGGCGTCGCTCTGTCCGAAGACGGCGGGCGCAGCTGGGAGGGGAGACGTCAGGGCCTGCCGGACGCGCCGGTAACGGCGATCACCATGGCGGCAGCCAAGCCGGACACCCTCTATGCGGCGCTTCGCGACGACGGTCTGTGGAAGAGCGAGGATGCCGGCCGATCCTGGGCTTTCGCCATGGACAGGCCATGGCTGGCGGAAGCGGAACGCGATCTGACGGCATTGGCCTCGGTCGAGCTGGCCACAGGCATGGGTGGCATCTGGGTTTATGCCGGAACCGAATTAGGCCTGACACGGGTGCCCGACTGCTTCTGCCGCTGGCAGGACGTACAGCCCGGCGACGCCATGGACGCATTGGTATCCGGGGCAGCGCCAGCGCCCCACGCCCCGCTGCCGGGCGGGGAACCGGTCATTGCACTGGTCAGTGCTGCATCGCTTGCGAGCAGGCTCTATGCCGCCCTGCCTTCGGGTGTCTGGGTGTCCGAGGACGCCGGAGTCGTCTGGGCGCAACGCTCAACTTTTCGCGCCGAAGCGATCGCTGTCCATCCCGGCAATGCCGATTCTGTCGCCGCTTTAACGAGGGACGGCCTCATCCAAAGTCGCGATGGCGGTAAGAGCTGGACCGTAGCCGCAAACCTGTAACGGAGAACATCATGAAAAAGATCATTATCGTCGCAACCGTTGCGGTACTGGCCGCCGCCGCTGGCGTGGGTTTCACCGCGTTGACCACAGCCCAGGACCCGCAAGAAGCAGGCGAGAGCATTGCCGATGCCAAAGCGATCACGATCTGGCGCGATCCGAACTGCGGATGCTGCGATGTCTATGCCGAATATCTGGAGGCCAACGGCTTTTCCGTGACGCGCATTGATGACCGCGACTTCGACAAGCGCTCGATCGAGGCCGGGGTTCCGCAGCAGGGGATTGGATGCCACCTGGCAGAGATCGACGGCTATGTCGTGAGCGGGCTCGTACCGGTCGAGATCATCGAGCGACTGGTCAGCGAGCGTCCGGACATCACTGGGATCACCCTGCCCGGGATGCCGGGGAATGCTCCCGGCATGGCGCCGGCGAAAACTGGCACGCTGAAGACCTACTCGTTCGGCGAGAACGGCGTTACCGTTTATTCCGATGAGTGAGCTCATAAGCGGAGTGGAGGCGAAGCGACTGCTCATGGCGACCGCCGGTTTGGCCGCCATTGCGATGGCCGTGGCAGTGGCATGGGGCGCGGGAATGCAGGCACCGCCAGATGGCCTGACCGTCCTTGGCCGGCCCGTGACGGGCGAGCAGATCGCCCGCGGCCGTGAGGTCTATGCGCAAAACTGCGCCTCCTGCCACGGCGCAAACCTCGAGGGCCAGCCGGACTGGATGCGCCGCCTCGACAACGGCCGCATGCCCGCGCCACCGCACGATGAGAGCGGTCACACCTGGCACCACTCGGACCAGGACCTGTTCGCCATCACCAAGCTAGGCGTCGGCGGAGTCGTCCCGGGCTATGAGAGCGACATGCCCGCCTTCGCCGAGATCTTGAGTGACGACGAGATCGCCGCCGTACTCGCCTTTGTCAAGAGCACATGGCCCGAGCGCCAACGGGGTTTCCAGGCGCAGGTGACGGCCAATGACGAGGGCGGTTCATGAGCACAGTCGGAAAACAACCCGCTGCCACAACGCGGCGCAGCATCCTGGCCTTCCTGCCACTTGCCGTCGCGGCCACTCTTGTCATCGTGCTCGCCTGGGGTCTGAACCGCGATCCAAGCAACCTCCCGTCCACGCTGCTGGGCAAGGCGGTGCCCGATTTCGATCTGCCGCCTGTGCAGGGGCGAACGCTCGGGTTGTCGGGCACAGATCTCAAGGGCGAAGTCTCGCTAGTCAATGTCTTTGCATCCTGGTGCGTCGCCTGCCGAGAGGAACATCCCCTGTTCATGAAGCTGACGGCGCAAGGCACCGTGCCGCTGCACGGCCTCAACTACAAGGATCAGCCGGACGACGCGGCGAAGTGGCTGGACAGTCTCGGCGATCCTTATAGACGCACCGGGGCCGACGTTAGCGGACGCGTAGCGATCGATTGGGGTGTCTATGGCGTGCCCGAGACCTTCGTCATCGGTGCAGACGGTCGCATCGCCTACAAGCACATCGGGCCCGTGAGCGAAGAGGTGCTCACCAGGACCATCCTGCCGCTCGTCGAATCGCTTCGCCAACAGGCGGAAGACCCGTACATGCCGGAGGGCGGCCAATGACGGGCCTCTTACACCGGCAGCGCGCGATATCTGTCTCTCTAGCGGCAGGGGTACTCGCGCTGGTCGCGGTTGCGATTGCCAGCGCGATTTACAGCGGCGGCGATAGGCCATCGGGCGCGCCCACAAGCCGCAACGACCAGGCTGCTGCGACCGCCCCGTCCCAGACCTTCGTCATTCATGAAACCCCGCAGCCACACCCCGAGATCACCTTCGAGGACGGGAGCGGCAGGCCCCTCACGCTCGCCTCATTCAAAGGCAGGACGGTTCTGCTCAACGTCTGGGCGACCTGGTGCGTGCCCTGCCGCGAGGAAATGCCGACGCTCGACGCACTCGAGGCGGCACTCGGCGGCCCTGGTTTCGAGGTCGTGCCGCTTTCGGTCGACAGGGCGGGACCCGAAGTGGTCCGCAAGTTCTATACCGAGATCGGCATCCAACATCTCGGTCTCTATGTCGACGCCTCGATGCGGGCCTCGTTCGACCTTGCGGCCGTCGGTCTGCCGACGACGCTCCTCATCGACGCCGACGGCCGGGAACTTGGGCGGCTCGTCGGGCCGGCTGAGTGGGACACGCCCGAGATGATCGCGTTTCTCAAAACCCATCTGACCTCGCACTGAAAGGGAAATCCTCATGACCACGACACGACAGCCCAATGCAGAAACCGGTTCGCTTGGCCGCGACCTCCTCCACGCGATACGTTACTACCTCCGCGGTCGCCGCGGCCTCCTCATACTTGCCGCGGTCGCGGTCGCTGGCGGTCTCGCGTTCAATTGGAGCTGGCTGGCCGCCGTGGGGGCGGCCCCGCTGATCCTGGCGCTCGCTCCTTGCGCGGTCATGTGCGCGCTCGGACTCTGCATTCACCGGATGACCGGCGGTTCTAGCAAGTCAAACCAGGCCGAAAACGTCGCTGCCGCTGGCGACGAAACGGCACCCGTCAAGCCCCGGACCGACGCGTGAAGCGGGGAAACGGTTGACGCCGGCGTCCCTGTCCCAAGGAAAGCGATCATGCGTATCTCGAGATTTGTTGCAGTTGTCTGCGTGACCCTGCTGGCGCTGTCTGCGCCCGCCATTGCTCATCACCCCGGCGCCAACCTTGACGCGGTGATGGGCGACAAGGAGAAGTTCTTTCAGGCCATCGATCAGCCAGCGCCCGGCTTTGACCTGGTGGATGCCAAGGGAGAGGCGGTGAGCCTTGCCGATTTCGCGGGCAAGATCGTCATCCTCAATTTCATCTATGCGGGCTGCCTCGACGTCTGCCCGCTGCATTCGGAAAGGCTCGCCGAGATCCAGCGGCTGCTCAACCAATCGCCGATGAAGACGCAAATCCAGTTCGTCACCGTAACGACCGACCCCGAACGTGACACGTCAGCAGTCATGGAAGGCTACGGCGAGGCGCACCGCCTCGATCCGGTCAACTGGATCTTCCTCACCAGGAAGCTGGACGAGCCCGAGGATGCGACCCGCGTTCTGGCGCGCACCTATGGGTTAGAGTTCACCGAGACCGAGGACGGCCAGCAGATGCACGGCGTGGTGACCCATGTCATCGACCGCGACGGCCGGCTCGCAGCCAAGTTCCATGGGCTGCGCTTCGAGCCGGTCAACATGGTCCTCTATGTCAACGGGCTCGTCAACAACGCCCAGGCACCAAAGCCAGCAGTCGAGAACGGCTGGTGGGAACGGTTCATGGGCTGGTTCTGAATGGCGGGAGAAGCACGTTGACACACCATTTGAGATTTGCCGGACGCCGGCTCGGATTCCTCCTTCTACCCCTGTTGCTCATCATTGCGGCAGGCTCCTGGTATCTGCTTGATCCTGGGTTCCGGGCAGGCCAGCAGCTCGAGGCCCCGCTGGAGACTCTGCCGCAGGACGCGTTTGAGCGGCGCGTCCGCGAATATCTTGTTGCCAACCCGGAGGTCATCGTCGAGGCCATGCGAAACCTTGAGCAGCGCCAGCGGGGTGCCGAACAGACCGAAGCGCAAGCGGCCCTTGCCACTCATCGCGACGAATTGCTCAACAGCCCGGAAAGCCCGGTTGGCGGCAATCCGCAAGGCGATGTGACCCTGGTCGAGTTCTTCGACTACAACTGTCCCTATTGCCGCGAGGTCGCGCCAGCGATGGTGGAGGCGGAAGCGGGCGATCCGCAACTGCGCATCGTCTACAAGGAGTTCCCCATCCTCGGGCCAAACTCCGTGTTCGCGGCAAGAGCCGCACTCGCTGCGCGCCGTCAGAATGACTATCCGCGATTCCACAAAGCGCTTATGCAGGTCTCGGGCTCTGCCGACGAAGCCCGGGTGTTGGCCATTGCGGAAGAGATCGGTCTCGATCTCGAGCAGCTCAGGACCGACATGGCTGATCCCGCGATCGACGCCGAGATCGAGCGCAATTTCGCACTCGCCCAGGCGCTGCGGATTAACGGCACGCCGGGCTTTGCCATCGGTGACGAAATCCTGCGTGGCGCCACTGACCTGCAAACCCTGCAGGGACTGATTGAGCGTGCCCGCGAAGGCGACAATCGATGAAGCCGGAAATGCAACTGAAAGTCCCTCCGAATGCCTGAACTCTCCAATATCGGCATCCTCAGCGCCTTCGTTGCCGGCATTATCTCGTTCCTGTCGCCCTGCGTGCTACCGCTGGTGCCGGGATATGTGTCCTACATCGCCGGCCGGTCGACCTTTGCCTCACAGTCAGGTGAGGTCGCTGTCGCCCGAAGCGCAACGCTCGGCCTCAGTCTCTGCTTCGTGCTCGGTTTCACGACCGTCTTCGTCATCCTTGGCGCCAGCGCCACCGCACTCGGACAGATGCTGCTCCGTTACCGGTTCGAAATGAACATCGTCGGGGGCGGGATCGTCACGCTATTTGGGCTATTCATGCTCGGAACGATCCGGCCCACCTGGATGATGCGCGAGGCGCGGTTTCATCTGGACATGCCCGGCGGCAAGGCCGTATCGGCCTATGTTCTCGGCCTGGCCTTCGCCTTCGGCTGGACCCCATGCATCGGCCCGATCCTCGGCGCCATCCTGACGGTCGGCGCCGGGTCGGCAACGGTTGCAGATGGTATTGCGCTGCTGACGATCTATTCGCTGGGCCTGGGCGTGCCATTCCTGCTCGCCGCCGTCTTCACCGACACCCTGTCTGCCAGACTGAAGGCATTCGGACGCCTCGGACGTATTCTGCGAACTTTCGCTGGGGCTATCATGATCGTTATGGGCGTCGCCATGATGACTGGCTATCTCTCGGCCTTCGCCTTCTGGCTCCTGGAGACGTTTCCGGTGTTGTCCGCAATCGGCTGAGTTCGCTCCGGGGCGGTTGAAGAGATCGTGATTTGACCTTCCCAGCGCTGGAAGGCGCACGCTCGACCAAAGTAAGGAGGTGACCGCGATGGCCTCGAACACCGACAAGTTGGAGCGTGATATCCTGCGCGTGCTCAGGTGTGCCTGCCGGCAAGACCGGCCCGACATTGCCGAATTCATGCTCGCCGCGCTGGAGAAACTCGATCGCGACGGGATCGAGGGCCCGCAATCTAGTAGTGCCTTGATCGGGGCCTATCGCGAGATCGTAAAGACGGAAGGTCGCAGAGGAAACTGAGCTCTCTCCGGCATCAACCGGGAAGGTCCCCTTGCGACGCCAACGTCTCCAGTACCGGGCATCCGGGTGCGTCGTCTCCGGAGCATTGCGCGGCGGTCACCGCCAAGACTTTCTCGATGCGCCGGAGGTCGGCGATCTTGGCGCGCACATCGGCCAGGTGCCGTTCAGTGCGCTCTTTCACCTCGGCGCAGGTCTGCGTGCCACCATCGACCAGAACCAGCAAGCCGCGAATATCATCGATGGAAAAGCCGAGTTCACGGGCCCGCAGGATGAAGCGCAGCCGCGAGACGTGGGTGTCATCATAGATGCGGTAGCCCGATGTGGTGCGCGGGGGATCGGGTATCATGCCGATCTTTTCATAGTAGCGGATGGTCTCGAGGTTGCAGCCGGTGCGCCGGGCGAGTTCGGCACGCTGCAAACCCCTCCCGGAAACGTGATCAAGCATCTCTCGGAATTCCTCTTGAGCCTGTAGTTGCTACAGACTGTAGCCTTCTTTGGACTGGATTTCGAGGGCGGACCGCATGAGCAGCACGGAAACCGAAACAGCAATGCCGGATGCGCCGCTGGATGTCGTCGACCGGCGCAAGAGTTGGTTCGCCACCGGCGGCATGGTTGGCGCGATCCTCGCCTCGACGTGCTGCATCGCGCCGCTCGTGCTGTTGACGCTCGGCATATCGGGTGCCTGGATCGGCAATCTGACCGCGCTCGAACCTTACAAGCCGATCTTTGCCGGTATTGCACTCGTCTTCATCGGACTCGGCTTCCGGAAGGTCTATTTCACGGCTTGGCCCGCCTGCGAGGTCGGCTCCTACTGTGCCAAGCCTGAATCCGCCCTCATCACCAAAACTGTCCTATGGCTCTCGACCGCGCTGGTCGCTCTCGCACTGACCATCAACTGGTGGGCACCACTGTTCTATTGAGGAGAAACGGTCCCATGAAATCGAAACTCGTTGTTGCGGCGGGATTGCTGGCCATAGGCCTGTCCGGCCTGCCGCTTATCGCCCTCGTTTCGTCGGCCGCTCTTGTTTCGGCCGCTTATGCAGCCGAGACCGAACAGACCGCCACCTTCGACGTGCCGGGCATGACCTGTGCGCTCTGCCCCGTCACGGTACGAAAGGCGATGGAAGGCGTTGAAGGCGTCAGGTCTGTAACGGTCGATTTCGATGGCAGGACGGCGACGGTGGTGTTCGATCCATCCGTGACGACAATCGAGGCCATTGCCGCTGCCTCGGCAAATGCCGGGTATCCGGCGATAGTCAGGGGCTAAGGCGATGGAGGCCTGTTGCGTCAACAAGGACGCCTATGATTTGGCCGTCATCGGGGCCGGCTCGGCCGGCTTTTCGGCCGCAATCACGGCGGCAGAGCAAGGCGCGAGCGTTGCTCTCATCGGCCGTGGTACAATCGGCGGTACCTGTGTCAATATCGGCTGCGTGCCGTCCAAGACCATGATCCGTGCAGCGGAGGCTGTACATGGAGCATACAGGGTAGGCCGGTTTCCCGGGCTCGCCGGGGAGGCTCTCGTTTCAGATTGGCGCGCGCTCGTCGCGGCCAAGGACGATCTTGTCAGGACGTTGCGGCGGAAGAAGTATATCGACCTGCTGCCCGAATACGAAGGCGTCGCATATCTGCAGGGACACGCACAACTCAACGGTGCCGGCGTGCTGGTGGACGGCAGGCCGATCGCGGCCGGCAAGATCATCATTGCCACGGGCGCGTCGCCGGCCATTCCCGATATCCCCGGCATCGAGAGCGTTCCTTATCTCACCAGCACCACCGCGCTGGAACTTGAGGAACAGCCGCGCTCGCTCCTGGTCATCGGCGGCGGCTATATCGGCTGCGAACTGGCGCAGATGTTCGCCCGCCTTGGCACCAGGGTGACGCTCGTCACGCGCGAGCGCCTGCTGCCTGAGGCGGAGCCGGAAATAGCGCAGGCGCTTGACCGATATCTGGCTGATGAAGGCATCGCGGTCCGCAGCGGACTGACCTATTCCAGGATCGAGAGCCGGGAGGGCGAAATCACGCTGACTTTCGACGTGGACGGTCGTGCCGAAACGCTCGTCGCAGAAAAGGTTCTGGTGACCACCGGGCGGTCGCCCAATTCGGCGGGCCTTGGCCTTGATGAGGCCGGAATCAAACAGATGCCGACCGGCGGCATCTACGTCGACGATCGCATGCGCACCTCGCGCCCCGGCATCTACGCTGCGGGCGACGTCACCGGCCGTGACCAGTTCGTCTATATGGCTGCCTATGGCGCCAAGCTCGCCGCGCGCAACGCGCTCAATGGCGACAGCCTTGTTTACGACAACACGACCATGCCCTGGGTGGTGTTCACCGATCCGCAGGTTGCGGGTGTCGGCCTTTCCGAGCGCCAGGCCATACAGCAGGGATTCGATGTCAAGACATCGGTTGTATCGCTCGAGCAGGTTTCGCGCGCGCTCGCCGCCCGCGACACGCGGGGACTGATCAAGCTGATCGCGGAAGCGGGGACAGGCCGTTTGCTCGGCGCGCAGATCCTCGCACCCGAAGGCGCCGATAGTATCCAGACCATGGCGCTGGCGATAAAATTTGGAATGACGACTGCAGAGTTGGGCGAGACGATCTTTCCCTATCTCACCACGGTGGAGGGGCTAAAACTCGCCGCCCAGGGGTTTGAGAAGGATGTCGCCAAGCTTTCCTGCTGCGCCGGATGATCGTCCGTGCCTGGCATCAGCAAGAATAAGTCGGCTATGCCTGTGTTCCGCTACCCGGTCGATTTGGCGGAACGCTCGGATTGATCGCGTGTCGGTGCTGCGCATTGCGTTCCAACGCCTGGCGGGCAGCCTGGCTGGAACCACCTTCCCAAAGTAGGAGGTTCCATGCCGCATTTTATGCCAATCTAATAGATTTCAGCGCCATGGCACGAAGCGCCGTCTTTAAACTATTCCGTATGTCAAACACGCGAAAGTTAAACACAACGTTGACCTCCCCCGGCCCTCGGTCTAACTTTCCCGTATGTGAGATACGAGAAAGTTAGTCCTGATGCTGTTCCTCGTCGGAGAGAATATCGACAAAACCCGCAGCCATTACCAAGCCGAAACGGGCAAACTCGTCCAACTGATGCGGGGCGTCTATGTCCAAGCGGATGACGACGTTGACGCGATGGTGATGAAGCACGGGGTCCGGATCGCGCGCTATCTATATCCCCATGCCTATCTATCAGCGGCCAGCGCCATGCTGCTTGGGCCCACGCGTGACGGGCGGCTCTTTATCAGCGGCCGCCGCATCCAGCGCACCAGGCTGCGCGCCCTCGAAATCATCCAGAACGCCGCTCCCGATCACCCTTCCGTCGGCCATGCCGTCGTTGATGACGGCATGGGCGAGTTCACGGTCAGCGTCTCCGCCCCGCGCCAGCGCTTCCTTGAGGCGTTCCGCATCCGCAGCGAACACGCCGCCTCCCTTGACGAAGGGATGCGCGAGACGATCGCCGAGCGCCTCAAGGAAGAGTATGGCGGCGCCCAAGCTGCCGCCGACGCGGTTTGGGCTCTCGCCCGCGAAAACCAATGGTATCGCGAAGGCGAGCAAGCCGAACGGTTCCTGCTGCGCCGCCCGTCCGCCTCGCCCGGCAAGAACGAAGCCGTGCTCGACCTGATCGTTGCTTGGCACAAAAAGCCGATCGGCAATCTGGCGCATGACGGCTTCGAATGGCGCTGGAAAGCCCCCGATGAACAAGGTCCGCCGCTGGTGCGCCAGACAACGCCTGGCCAGCTGCCGCCCTTCATCGTCTCGCTGTTACCGGAAGGCTGGCTCGAGTCGGTCCTCGGCGACCGCGACGAGCGCGCGCAGCTGCGCTCAGGCCGCCGCTACATGTCGAACATCACGATCGCGCCGACGCAAGCCGAACTCGCCACGATGCCGGCCGATATTCTCGACACGCGCCTGACCGACTACGTCAGCGACGGCGTCTTTACCGGCCACTACGAAGGGCCTGGCCGCGGCGAACTCGAGGGCAGCTTCGAGAGCAATCTCGCCGCGATCTTCGCACGCAACGATACGCCGCGCCTCTCGGGGATACAGATCAAGGCGCCGATGTTTCTCGCAGCCGACGGCGCGCTGCTCCCGAGCACCGGCCAGCCCTTTACCCATATCCTCAAGCCCGCCGGCACCAGCGGCTTCGACCACTTGCCGGTCATCGAATGGCAGGCGCTAACGCTCGGGGCGGCCGTCGGCTTCGAGACGCCTACTATGGCGCTTGTCGCCATGCCGGACCGCATGCCGCCGGCCCTGATCGTCGAACGCTTCGACATTCGCAGCGGCGGACACGACACGCGGCTTCTCGCGCTAGAGGATTTCACATCTGTCCTGGGCGTCGCCACAGACACCAAATATGACGGCACAATCGAACGCGTCGCGCGCGCGCTGCGCCCGCTCTCGACGGACCCCGACGCTGATCTGATCCTCATCCTCAAACGCGCGCTGTTCGCCTGGATGATCGCCGACGGCGACATGCACCTCAAGAATCTGGCGTTGCTCAAGATCGCGGAAACCCGCGGCGACCACTTTACGAGCGTGCGCCTTGCCCCACTCTATGACGCAGTGACAACGCGCGCCTTTCCCCGCCTCGTCCGCGACCGGATGGCCCTCAAGCTCAACGGCAAGGATGATCGATTGCGCCGTGCGGACTTCAAGTCCCTCGCCGCCACCGCCGGCCTCCGCGCCGTCGATGCCGGGGCCGCCATCGACGATCTCATGGAACGGCTCGCCACCGCCGTCGAGGACGTCACGCCGCCGCCGCTGATCACCGCCGGCTCGCCCGCCGCGGAAGCCATGGCGCTGATGCGCGGGCTTATCCGCCAGAGGATTGAATCCTTCGCCTAGAGCCATTTCAGGCCGTGCAGTCATCACAACTCACCGGTGAGGAATTGAGTATCGCTAGGCATAGAATTACTGCTCTGACGCAGATCCGATGATCGTGGCTATGAATCAGCACCAAGGTCTGACCCCGCACGGTGGTGTGGTACGGGGCGCTCGAAACGAGCGCCCCGCTTCCGATCAGGCCGAAGCCTCGACCGAGAACTCGGTCATCATGCCCGAGGCCATGTGAGGCATGTGGTGGCAATGCAGCATCCAGCGCGCGGCCTCGCCCGCATCGACCGCAATCTCGACCATCGCCATTGGGGGCACATAGACCGTGTCGCGCAAGGCCCCCGAGACGCGACGGCCGTTCAGGCCGACGACTTGGAACACATGGCCGTGCAGGTGCATCGGATGGCCCATCATCGACATGTTGTGAAACATCAGCGACACCCGCTCGCCGGCGCGCGCGGGGATGGGCTGGTGCCGGCCCCAGGCCGCTCCGTTGATGGTCCATGCATAGGGCTGCATCGACCCGCCCAGCATGATCATCTGGCTGCGGTCCACGGGACGCTCCAGCAGGGGGTGCAACGCCACCAGACGCGCCTCCTGCGACAGATCGGTGTCGAAGGCGGGTGCGTCATTCTCTGCCAGACCGTCAATGCGCGGTACCTCGGCCCCCGGCGTAGCGAGGATAAGACCGGTGCGCTCGCGCGCGCCTTCGCGCAGGGCCAGAATTGGCCAGGCGCCGCTCTCATTGGGAAGGTCGATCTCGAAATCCATCCGCTGTGCCATTGCCAGGCCGAAGCGTGTGCCGGAAATCGGCTGCACCGAGTCGCCGTCCACCGCGATCAGCCGTGCCTGCGCCGCCCCGGTGTCGATCCAGAACACCGTAGCCGCCGCAGCGTTGATCACCCGCAGGCGAATACGCCCGCCGCGTTCGACCTGTACCACATCGGGGTCCGAGAGCGTCCGGTCATTGGCGAGATAGGCGTCCCAGTTATAGTCGTTTAGGTCCATGGCCATGCCATCCATGCCCATCATTCCACCCATGTCCGGCATGTTGCCCATCGGCATGCCGCCCATTGCGCCTTCGCCAGACCCCGTCGGCATCGCGCCATGATCCATCCCCGGCATGTTGCCCATGGCTGTGCTTGACATATTCGGCGCAGGGCTCGCGTCGCCATGTCCCGCGCCACCGGTGGCGATCTCTTCGAGCACCTCTTCAGGCGCCTTGAAAGAGAAGTCGTGCAGGAACAGCACCACCTCCTGCCGATCGGCTGTCAGATCTTCCGGAGTACGCACGATCAGCGGCGCGGCAAGCAGACGCATTTCATGGGTCGGCACATGGGCGTGCATCCAGAACGTACCGGGCCGGGTCTCGTAGTCATAGGAGCGCGTCTCGCCCGGTGCCATCAGCGGCACCGTGTTCGGCGCCCCGTCCTGCGCATTTGGCGGGATCTGGCCGTGCCAATGCACGATGGTCGGTACGTCCAGATTATTGGTCAGGTCAACGCGGAACCGTTGGCCGGGATCAAAGGTTAGCCCCTGCCCCCCAGGTCCAGAAAGGCCGAAGACGGTTGCAGCGCGACCGTTGATATCCAGTGTGCGTGTCGTGGCCGAAAGGGCAATCGGGGCCGCCTGCGCGAAAGCAAAGCGGGGCATTTGTGCAGCGGCAATGGCAGCAGCACTCGCGGCCAAAAAGCCGCGACGGGAAAAAATAGTCATAGTCGTCTCCTCGGGACAGCGCGTCCCGTTCAAGAAAGTCGATGAAACGCCGCGGGCTGCAGCAGCCCGGGCGCGATCAGAGGAGACGGAGCTTGGGGGGGCGTTCGTTCAGTGCGGGCGGCAGGCTGGCATGGACCGTCCCGGAAGGGACGTCATAGCTCTCGGGCTCATATTCGTGCCCAGCTTCCCCGCATGGCGAGGTCAGGAAGGCTGACAGAATTGCGCAAACGACTTCACACATTTCGGCGTCGTCGGGTCCACAGGGTTGTTCGCCGTCGCATGAAAGTTCGCTATTGCCCGCAACCTGCATCATCTCGCCGACATGCGCCGAACGATCCGAAGCTGTACTCATACTCATACCGGCCGCGTGCGCGGCGGTCAGCGTCGTCAAGACAGTGATCGCGAGCACGGCAAAGATGGTGACTAGACGTGCGAACATGTTGAGGACCTTAGTCATCGCTTACGGGAATGTCCATTGGCGCTAAGGCAAGCCACTTTAGGTGAAGGTGGGTCAGCTCGATCTTGAGTTGACCACCACATCTCGAGGGCACGCATCCCATGCGTGTCATGGCCATCAGGTTCAAGGGGTCTATATCCCTTAACATCGAACGCGCGGCGCACTGCGCGACACCATCCACGCCTTCCATGAGGACTATGTTGGCGGCTCTTGATGCGGACAATCCGGGCATGACGGCTCTACAACTTCGGCAAATTCTATCAGATCGTGTGCGGCGTGACGTCGGAGGTCGTGCACGTCTGACCGCTAGGATGCGTGAGCAATGGATGTCTGCAATTCAGCTTCGGGAGATGGTGTTTTCTTGCCAAGCCGACGGGCAACGAGGAGCACCACTGTCGGCCACAGCATCGTGTTACCAATGTCCCGGAGGGCGCCGGAGATGTCGATATCCAGCGTGCCGTGGTGAATGCCGTCCAGCAGCTCGTTCGCCAACTGGGCGGCGAGAACAACCAACCATGGCACGATACTGGCGGGACCGCGCCGGAAGGCGAGCATGGCCGCAACGTATATGCCCAAGCCGATGTGGATATGTAGCGCATCCCTGCTCAGGAACAGCAACTCACTAAGTTCGGTCTTTATTTTGTTCAGCATGTCTGCCTCCTGCCGAACCTCTAGCAGGCAACCCTTGCCGCAGACTTAAGTGGCACAGCAGATTGGAAGCGCGCCAAATGGCGCACTTCCTGCCGATTGTTACTCGTAGGCGCCTCCGCCATGCCGGCCAACCAAACCCTTCGCAAGAAGTGGACAGCTTAGCCGATCGTGAACTTGTCCATCTTCGCTGCCTTAACGCCGCGTGGCAGGAAGCGAGTTCACTCTTTGGCTCTTGACGGACATCGCCTTGACCCGGTTCGTGGGCTACAGCAGTCGCAGCTGTATTGTCGCGCGGTCCTCACAACGCAAATACCTGGGTACTGATACTCGCCAGCGGTTCAGCAGCGGTGGCGCGGATCGGGTCAGCGAACGCTAACTCACCGGCCACCGGTGATCGCCCTGGCAACGCTGAACTTGTCCATCAGTTGCTCTCCTCCAGATCTTTGATCAAGAACTTCATTTCCGCGATCTCCCGCTCCTGAGCCTCGATGATTTCATCGGCGAGCTTGCGCACCCGAGGATCGGAAATCTGAGCCCGCTTGCTGGTCAGGATGGCAATCGAGTGGTGCGGGATCATGGCCTTCATATAATCGGTATCGTCTACCGTCACCTGACTACGGACCACCCACAACGCCAAGGCGAACACCAAGATCGCCCCACCGAAGATCATCAGATTCCATGCCATCTTCTTGTACATGTTGAGCATGAAACCAAGCATGATAACAACCATGGTCGCGCCCATCACCAACGCCATCCAAGCCCGTGTTTCGCTCCAGTACACATGCTCCAGCGCATAGGTGTTGAGGTACGTGAGGCCGTACATGACCGCAGTCGAGGTGGCGATCATGGCAGCGAAACGCCAATATGACATCCTCATCTTACCCCCGGTCCTGCCTGGCTCGCCAACTCCGTGCTCGCTGGATTTCTGATTGTGATTCATTGGTCTGTTCTCCCTTCTCCAAGTGTAGACGCTTGAATCCGGCAGCTGTTCCATCGACGGATAGGAAACCGTCTGCGCCGAGCCCAGTCAGGCCTTGCACCACGGGCTGGCCGAAGAACTCTACGCCGGCCTGCATCGCACCGAGGAGACTGATGCGCCAGGAAGGTCTGCAGGCTCGCCCGCGCCACCGCGGCTGCTGTATGGCCGCCACCGTCATGGCAGTCTTGCCCAACATGCGGACGGGCGATTGTCGCATCCGACCGAACTACGCTTGGACCGCCAACTTCACCTACATCACGCCAGCTCCAAGACTAGCGCTGCAGCAGTCATCGATCTCAATCCACGCATGGAGTGGGTTGGTTATGGGCTCGTCGATGGCCACAATAACTGGCAGGTGACACTGCAACTTCCAACCCCATGGTGTCGTGAAAACCGGTTAGGGCCTTGCCCCGACAGGGCTGGGCCAAACGCGGCACAACTAGACCCACCGCGACGGTTCTGCTGGATCAGCATTCTCGGAGGCCAAGTCCGAAGCAGCGTGCTTGTCCGTGATCAACTTCCCTTTTCGGTGCCGATAGCGGCACTAAAATGAGACCCAAGGGGCCACCAACTAGGGAATTTTTTTCGAAAGCCCACTTTTGCGGCGCATTGCAGGACCTATGACACCAGGGGCACCCCAAGGCAAAGCCCGGCTTCCGAAGGCGGACACCACGGGCCCGGAAATAGCAACCTCGCGCTTAGGAGGCTCCATGTCGAACGCGACGTCCGCGCGCATCGCGCGCATAAAGCGGCTGTCTGGTGGTCAAGGTCCTCCGATTACCATGGAGCCCAAGTCGTAAAGCAAAGTGACCTCGATTCAGTTGCCCGTGACCACCCTAAAACTTGACGAAGATCAAAGTCACACCTGATGGACTATGGCAAAATTAACAATAGCGCTGCAGGCCTCAGGAGAAGTCGCGTGACCGACGACGTAAGACACACCACGATTCAGGATGACGCAATCGAATGCGGTCATCAGAACGACCTTGCGTCCCATATAGTCGGCGGAGGCTCAAATCAAAGCTGTTGCAGCGAGCCAAGCGCCACCAAGGCGCATCGCCCCGTCAGTCCTGATCGTGACTGCCGCCAGACGCTATCCTTCGAAGAACCGGCCGAAGGCCGCCGCGTTGGAGGAGAGATATGAACGCCCCTATGCCACGGGACAGATCCCCAGCTCCGCCTACTTTCTTCAGAACGCCACTCGGCATCGCGACGCTCTTTGCCCTAGTGCTGGGAGGAGTAGTGCTGTTCTGGTCCGAGCGCCCAAACGTGCTCAGTTGGCTCCCTTGGCTGCTTGTCTTAGCTTGTCCTTTGCTGCACGTGTTCATGCATCGACATCGCGGTAGCGGCGAAACGAGCGAGACGGAGCATACCGAAAGCACTGCGCCGACCCACAGACACTAGCCAACGGTCGCGGCGCAATGTCACGGCGAGCCGTGAGGCCGGTTGCCCTGACTGGCGCCGCCGCGGCTGTGGGCCTGACGCTGGGCGCCAGCCAGCGCGGCGCCCACTACTAATCCCGTTGTAGCAATGAAAAGGAGCCGGGAATGACACAGCTTTCAGCGCGTATCGGCAACTGGGTCCGGCGGGCGCAAACCCCTTGCACGCCCAAAATGACGAGGTTGCTCGCAGCTTTCATCCTGGCCGTGCAACTCGCCTTTGCCATGACGGTAGAAGCAACCGCTAATGACACCAGCGGTTTCAAGACCGTCGCCGGCATTAGCGTCTATATCGGGCTGATGCCGGCCGAGATCGTCAAGGGCCACCCGAGCGGGCACCCCGAGGCGGAAATGCACGGTGGCGCCCCCAACGATCCGCACGCCTATCACCTCGTAGTTGCACTCTTCGATGAACAAAATGGCGCCAACCGGATCGAGGATGCCAGGATTGCTGCGACGGTGTCGGGAGTCGGACATGTCGGGCAGACCAATGTGGCTCTCGAGCCGATGCTCATCGCGGACACTGTCACGTATGGCGCCTTCATCGACCTAAGGGCTCCGGAGCGCTTCGAAATCGCTCTGACTATCACGGTACCAGATCGGGCCGAGCCCGTACGAGTGGACTTCGAGAATCAGCATCTGCCCTGATGGCGGTAGTGTCAAAGGCGGAGCAACAAAGGATGATGCCGTGAATGCCCTAGTCCCCTTTCTTCATCGGACCCGAATTGCGTATTTCTCGATGGAAATCGCGCTGCGCCCGGAGATCCATACCTATAGTGGCGGGTTGGGTGTGCTGGCTGGGGATACGGCTCGGTCTGCCGCCGATCTCGATCTGCCGATGGTCTTCGTCACTTTGCTCAGCCGAGAGGGCTATATCCGGCAGGAGATCGGAGTCCAGGAAAACCAGATCAACAAGCCCAACCCATGGCGCCCCGAGGAGTGGGCGTCACCTCTGCCGGCGATGATCGCGGTGTCGATCGAAGGGCGTAGCGTCTGGGTTCGACCCTGGCTGTACTTGCTCACCTGCCCGGTTGGGAACGTCGTGCCCGTCCTGCTGCTCGACACGGACCTCGAGCAGAACAGCGCCGAGGACCGGCAGATCACTGATCGTCTCTACGGCGGCGATGATGCCCATCGGTTGAAGCAGGAAATCGTGCTCGGGATCGGCGGTTCGCTCCTGCTGCGCGCGCTCGGCTTTAGGATCCAAACCTATCACCTCAATGAAGGGCATGCTGCGCTGCTGGCCTTACAGCTGCTCCGTGAGACGCATCGACCGGGAGGCTTGGGTTCGCCGAGCGTTTATGATCGGCCTAGCGTCCGAGAGCGGTGCGTATTCACGACGCACACCCCTGTCGAGGCGGGGTTCGATCGCTTCGACTACGGCCTGGTCTCGCGCTTGCTGGGGGACTTCTTCGACTTGGCGGAACTCAAGACATTGGCGGGCGAGGATAGGCTGAACATGACCCGCCTTGCGCTTAACCTCAGCGGCTACGTCAACGGTGTGGCGCGGCGTCATGCCGAGACAGCCAGCGGGCTGTTCCCCGGTTATCAGATTCGCTCGATCACCAACGGCGTCCATGTCCAAACCTGGGTTCATAGCGAACTGGCGCGCCGGCTCGAGGCGAGGTTCCCGCAATGGGCGCACGAGCCGGAGGTCATCGCGCTCGCGGACCAGATACCTGATGATGAAATCTGGGCAGCGCACCAGGCTGCCAAGGTCCAGTTGCTGGGCACGATCAGGGAAAGGACGGGAACCGAGTTGCAGCTTGATTTGCCGCTCATCGGTTTTGCCCGCCGCATGACGTCGTACAAGCGTCCGAACCTGCTGTTCACCGACCTCGCAAGACTGAAACAAATCGCCCGCGACCGGCCGTTTCAAGTTGTACTTGCGGGACTCGCACACCCCCTCGACGACCCCGGCAAGCAGATCATCGAGGAGTTGCATCGCCACATCCGTGCATTGCAGGATGCGATCCCGATTGTATTCCTGCCCGAATACGACATGACCCTCGCCCGCATGCTCGTTTCGGGTGCCGACATCTGGCTGAACACGCCGCTGCCACCGCTCGAGGCGTCGGGGACCAGCGGCATGAAGGCGGCACTCAACGGTGTGCTCAATCTCAGCGTCATGGATGGCTGGTGGGTCGAAGCATGCGTCGAAGGCGTGACCGGCTGGGGCATTCAAGGTACGCCACCCGGTGCGGGCGACGCCGAAGCCCTCTATCGCAAGCTTGAGGATGTTGTCCTACCGCTATACCAAGATCGGGCTCGCTGGATCTGGATGATGAAGCAGTCCATCAGCAAGATCGGCCCGACCTTCAACAGCCATCGCATGATGCGCCGCTACGCGACAGAAGCTTATATGCGGTGAGAAGTGTGCTCGCCGCGTTGAGCTGGGTAGAAGAACAATGGGGCTTCGCAACCAAGCAGAATGGGCTCGGCATTCAAAAGTTCACCGCACACGGGTGGGGAGTTGAGAGCGCGCCCTGGCGGAAAAATGCCGCTGCGCGTCCACAACCATCTTCTTGGTGCACCACCTTGCATAGGCTCGATGGAAGAAGATGGACAGAAAACGTGGGAAGCCACGCTGTGGCCTCTCGTAGCTGATACCGACGGTTAGGCTTGCCCCATCAGTTTCGGGTCGGATCTCGAAGCACATTTCGTAGGCTCCGATGACCCAGAGGACAGGGTCGCCGACCGTCTTCCACCGCTTGGATCTCGGAGGTTGGCGTAATGTCACCACTTCACGAACGAAGAGGGGCACGCCGACGATACTGCCCTTGAAGCCGAACTCAGATCCCACCTCACGCGTTCGAAGCGCATCCATGAAGATATCCATGGTCGAACCCAACATCATCCAGGACTTTTCGCCCATGTGAGCAGAAAGGTTGGACTGATCGTCAAGGAATTCGAAGGCATCCTTGTCTGACACCGGAAGCCGCCCAGAGTAGTTCGCCGAGTACTTGTAGGTGACCATCTTTCGCCCCTATGATAGATGTTACCCTCAGTTCTGAACTTGCAAAGGCCGCCACGTCCAGTCGCGGATCTCGGGCATATCCTCGCCGTTCTCGCGGATGAAGCTGTCATGGGCCGCCAGCCTTGTGTCTATCCAGGCTGAAAACTCGGCCCGACGGGACACGAGCGCCGGCACGCGATCGACCACCGCCCGAGCCAGATGGAAACGGTCGATCTGGTTCAGCACGGCCATGTCAAAGGGCGTCGTGGTGGTCCCCTCTTCCTGGAAGCCATGCACGTGGAAGTTCTGGTGGTTGGTGCGCCGATAGGTCAGGCGGTGAATCAGCGCCGGATAGCCGTGATAGGCAAAGACGACTGGCGCACTCCTAGAGAACATGGCGTCGAACGACGCATCCTCAATCCCATGCGGATGCTGGCTGGGCGCCTGCAGGGTCATGAGGTCGACCACGTTGACGAAGCGCAGCTTTAGCTCGGGAAAATGCTCCCGCAGCAACATGGTCGCCGCCAGCGCTTCCATCGTGGGCACATCGCCGGCCGCGGCAATCACCGCATCCGGCTCCTCGTCGCCGCAGGTCGAGGCCCAGTCCCATACCCCCACGCCATCGGTGCAATGCTGCACCGCCGCGTCGCGATCCAGCCATTGTGGCGCCGGCTGCTTGCCCGCCACGATCACATTGATGTAGTCGCGGCTCCGCAGGCAGTGATCGACCACCGATAGCAGGGTATTGGCGTCCGGCGGCAGATAGACCCGGACGATATCTGCTTTCTTGTTCATCACATGATCGATGAAGCCAGGGTCCTGATGGCTGAAGCCATTGTGGTCCTGCCGCCAGACATGGGACGTCAGCAGATAGGTGAGGGAGGCGATCGGCTTGCGCCATGCGATCTCGCGCGAGACGTTCAGCCACTTGGCGTGCTGGTTGAACATGGAATCCACGATGTGGATGAAAGCCTCGTAGCAGGAAAAAAACCCGTGCCGGCCGGTCAGCAGGTAGCCCTCGAGCCAACCCTGGCAGAGATGCTCGCTCAGCACCTCCATCACCCGTCCATTGGGCGATATCTGGCTGTCGCTGGCGATCAGTTCCCCTGTGAACACGCGATCGGTGGCCTCGAACACCGCCCCTAGCCGGTTTGACTCGGTTTCGTCCGGTCCGAAGACACGGAAGTTCTGCGCATCGTCATTGAGCCGCAGGACATCGCGCAGGAATTGCCCGGCATGGCGCGTGGCCTCGGCCACGACCGCCCCCGGTGCCGGCACGGCAACGGCATAATCGCGAAAGTCCGGCAGCTTGAGGTCCTTGAGCAGCAGGCCGCCATTGGCATGCGGGTTGGCGCCCATGCGGCGCGTTCCGCGCGGCGGCAGGTCTGCAAGCTCGTCGACGAGCCGGCCGCCCTCGTCGAACAGCTCCTCCGGCCGGTAGCTGCGCAGCCAGGTTTCGAGCACGGCGAGATGGCCCGGATCCTCGGCAAGCTTGGCCAGCGGCACCTGGTGCGATCGCCAGGACCCCTCGGTCGGTTTACCATCGACTTCGGCAGGTCCCGTCCAGCCCTTGGGCGAGCGGAGCACGATCATCGGCCAGGCCGGTCGACGGGAAAAGCCATTGGCGCGCGCCTCGGCCTGGATCGCCCGAATGTCGGCCATGGCGGCATCGAGCGTGGCCGCCATCTTCTGGTGCATCTCGTGGGGGTCGCTGCCTTCGACGAAAAAGGGTGCATAGCCATAACCTCGGAACAAGGCCTCGATTTCATCATGGCTGATCCGCGAGAGGATGGTCGGGCTGGCGATCTTGTAGCCATTGAGGTGCAGGATCGGCAGCACCGCGCCGTCGCGAACGGGGTTCAGGAACTTGTTGGAGTGCCAACTCGTCGCCAACGCCCCGGTCTCGGCTTCGCCGTCACCCACGACGCAGGCGACGATCAGGTCCGGATTGTCGAACGCGGCGCCATAGGCATGCATCAGGCAATAGCCCAGCTCGCCCCCCTCGTTGATAGAGCCGGGGACCTCGGCAGCCACATGGCTGGGGATGCCGCCCGGCCAGGAGAACTGGGTGAACAGCCGCTTGAGGCCCGCCAGGTCTTCACTGACCTCGGGGTAGAATTCGCTATAGGTGCCCTCAAGGTAGGTATTGGCCACCAGGCCCGGTCCGCCATGCCCCGGTCCGGTGACATAGATCGCGTTGAGGTCTAGCTCTCTGATAATGCGATTGAGATGCACATAGATGAAATTGAGGCCGGGCGTCGTCCCCCAGTGCCCGAGCAGGCGCGGCTTGACATGCGCCAGCGTCAGTTTCTCGCGCAGCAGCGGATTGTCCCGTAGGTAGATTTGCCCAACGGACAGGTAGTTGGCGGCGCGCCAATAGGCGTCGATCCGGCTCAGAAGCTCGGGATTAAGGGGCGTCATGACGCAAGGTTCTCCTGCTGCAGATGGGCAGCGACGGCTTCAGCGATGATCGCCTCCTCGTCAGTTGCCATCACATGGACAGGAACCGCGCTGGAAGGCGTGGAGATGATTGCACGGCCTTGCGCGTTGAAACCTTGATCGAGCGCAATTCCGAGAAATTCGAGCCCGCCGCAAACACGCTCGCGGATCACGGGTGCGTTCTCCCCGATCCCGCCAGTGAAGACGAGCCTGTCGATCCCGCCCAGCACCGCCGCAAACCCGCCTACGGCCTGCTTGATGCGATAGCAGAAGAGCGCGACGGCTTCGGCCGCGCGATGATCGGTCGCCTCCGCGGCGAGCAGCTCGCGCAGGTCTGAACTCGTTCCGGAAACCCCCAGCAGCCCCGCCTCGTGGTTGACCATGTGGTCGAATGCCTCTGCGTCCATCCCTTCCGTCTTAGCCAGGTACCGAACGAGGCCGGGGTCGATATCGCCGGTCCGGGTCCCCATCGGAATGCCTGCAGCTGGCGTAAACGACATCGAGGTGTCGACACTGCGGCCGCCATGGACGGCCGCGAGGCTTGCTCCATTGCCCAGGTGAGCGAGAACCAGCCGCCCGCCGGCCGCCTCCTGGCCGAGTGACCGTTCGAGCTCCTGCAGCAGAAAGCTGTAGGAGAGGCCGTGAAAGCCGTAGCGCTCCACCCCCACGAAGCGCCGCGGCAGGGGCAGGAGGCGCGCAACCGCAGGCATGTCGCGATGGAACGCAGTGTCGAAGCAGGCGATTTGCAGGACGCCGGGGTGTCGTTCGCGACAGAATTGCAGCATCGCGATCTCGGCGGGAAGATGCTCGGGTGCGTAGTCCACTATGCGCCGAAGTTCATCGAAGAGTTCGTCATCCACGACATTATGGGTGCGATAGCGGGGCCCGCCATGGACGATGCGATGGCCGATGGCAGCGAGCTTGGCACCCTTCATTGGCGTCTTGAGCCAGTCGAACAGATGGGCAAGCGCCGTGGCATGGTCGTTGGCCTTGACTGGCCGGGCCTCTTGAGGCTGCCTGGCCATCCGCACGTTGAATGTAGTGCCGGATCGCCCAAGTCGGTCAAACTGCCCGCGCAGGTCCGGAGCCGACTTTCCGGCTGTGTATAGGGCGAATTTCAGACTCGACGAGCCGCCGTTGAGCGTGAGGACGAGTTGGGGGTTGCTCTCGGCCATGTGCTGCTCCTCGACTGTTGGCGTTACACAATCAGGACCGGCGCAAATCCGCCGCCGGGCGTCCTGAGATTGGTGGCCTGTCCCTGATAGACGCGTGCCGCAACCAGCAGGGGCTGGGCTGCATAGGTGTAGAGGCGGACATCAACCTTGCGAGGAACGCGCTGCCCGTCCAGTTCGATGATCCTTTCCCCGGGTGGCACAAACGCTTGGGCGACGAACCCACCTTTGACGATATCTGCCCACACACCCTTCGTGAGCTTGTCGCCGCGGTATACCGCCTTGCTCCCATGGCCGGAGAGCGGCTTGAAGAACATTGTCTTCCTCGCCTGCCATAGCTCGTCAGCGTTCTCATGAGTGACAAGGCGTGTGAGCGGGACGCCCGCAAGGCGGGCAAGCACATCGGCCGTTACACCAAACGTCCGAAGCGATTCCGGATCTGAAAGAAGGGTGAGGTTGCGCTTATTGGCCAGCACGGCATGGTGAAAGGGGCTTGGCGTGACGACGGCGAGCCCGTCGGTATAGGCCTCTCGCAACGCAGAATGGTGAGGTGCCTCCAAGGCGAAATCGACCAGCCGATTGTAGACGAGGTCTACGCGGGTGTTTTCCAGCCAAAGGGCGCCATCGCGGACGTCAAGGTCGCCTGGATCGGCGATATGCGCTTCAAAGCCCTGGCGGATGAGAAGCTCTCTCGCTAGCACAAACTCCGGATACAGGTACTGCTCGTTGGGCGCATCATCTGCGATGACGATCGTGGCGAGGGCGCCATCGCCACGCTGGCGCCGCCACTCCTTGATGAACATAGCCGCGATGTTCGCGTCGAACTCGTCGATTAACCGGCGGTCGATCCTGACATCCGAACAGCAAGCTGCCTGAGCTCGCGCCAGGTGAGCATTTAGAAATGCGCCCCCAGCATTGGTGTTGATCTCAATCAGCTTGGGCCCGTCTGCTGTCAGATGGAAGTCATAGCCCATCAGAGCGCCGACCGGACCGTGATCAATCCGTGAACTCACGGGGGCCCACGACAACACCTCTTCCCGGTATTGGGGAAGGCGCCCGACGGTTTCGATAGCCTCGACAATGGCGACCATTTCGTCGAGTGCGGCGTGTCCAATGAACACCGGCAGGTTCGAAAATAGATGCGGACGATCCGCAGCAAGGTGCCTGAAAAAGCCTGGTTCACCGGCTTCATCGTCGAGCGATTTGGCCAGCTTCTCCGGGTCGATCGTCACACAAAAACACTGCTGATTTAGCCGGGCGGCCAATGGCCGTACAGCGCCAGTGCCTGGGGTGGCCACATCGCTAGATCCCATGGTCAACTTCCTCCCACGCCAATGCATTCGACCACTGACGGGCAAATGCAGGTCGGCGCTCTAACATGCGCCGTGCTCTCGTTTGTGCCCCCTGCGCTATGGCACCAAAGGCTTTGCAAGAGTTCTTCAACGCGGGGCCCCCGAACTTCCAGAAACAGACGCATGCTCTTTCGGCCGCAACAGATTGGGCAGCCCGAACGCCGCCAGCAGCCCGAGCAGCACGGCGACCGCTGCAACGAGAAACGAAGCATCCTTAATGTAGGGCAGATCGAACAGCACTCCACCGGCGACGGAACCGAATGTTGCTCCAAGGCTCGCCGCCGCCGTTTGTCGGCCGAGCAGTGCGCCTTGGGCGGCTCCAGCCTTGCTGGAGATCCAGTAGGTCACGATCGGGGAAAGTATGCCGGCGCTGGATGCCACGGCGCCAACGAGGGCGAGCATGAGGAGGTAGTCAGATGTTCTAGGAAGAAGAAATAGTGCTACCGCCAACACCAGCAGCGCAGGGGCGATGAGCCAGCGCGTTGCCTCTGGCTTTACGAGAGGAGAGAAGACGATGGCCTGCACGATGAACATTACCAGGCTGCATTCGGAGAACATCGTCGCTATCTGGTAGGCCGTCAGCCCCTCCCGCTGTCCTCGCAGCACCAGACCAACCTCAACGACCCCGACCGACGCCGCAACGACAAAGCTCACGATGAGAAGACGCCAAATGAGGTGTGGCTCGGGCCGCGTTCCGGTGGCCCCGATCGCGCCCGACGCTAGCCGCCGCCGAACTGTCGGAACCGCCATCAGAACCACAATAGAGGCGGCAAGACTGAGAATTCCGGTTGCCACCAAAGGCAATGACTGTGGTGCAAATGGGCCGCTTTCCGGCAGGACACTAACAGACTGAGCCAGTACAGCACCGGCCATGGGCCCCACTAAAAATCCCGCCATTCCGGCTAAGGTCACGAGCGATTGACGCCGGGCACGCTCCTCGTCAGCGCTGGCCAAGTCAGCAACGATGGCGAGCGCCACGGGAGCTATGGCAGCCGCGAATAATCCCGTCAGAAAGCGTTCCGCATAGAGCGTCATGGAGCCCTCGAAAAGGGAGAACGTCGCCATCGTCGCGCCGAAGCCCGCGAGGCCGATGACCAAGACCTTGCGACGGCCGTAGCGATCCGAAATCCACCCCCATAGTGGCGCGAAGACGAACAGTGCCGCTGTGTAAAGACCCGTAAGAATCCCGGTGGTCTGCGATAGGGCCGACGCATCTCCCGCTAGCCCTGTGACACGCGCGATCCGGTCTGGCAACATTGGCAGGATGGCTCCATACCCAAGCGACACAGAGAACAGTCCGAGCATTAGCGCCGCCAGAACCGTGGGCCGCACACCCTGCTCGGCACTCGAACGTTTAGGTGTCATGTCGCGCGCTTCCATGCGCAGGCGCATCGGTCGGAAGGATTAAGGTTCCCTCCCTGCCCTCAAGGATTTCGAGGGCTCGATCCAGAAGACCGATACCAGCGATGCCGCCAGAGCTGTCCACGAACGCGCACGCGGCTTCGACCTTGGGCCCCATCGACCCTGCTGCAAACTTTTCGTCCGCCATGGATTGCGGCGTGACGCGCCGAAGTGCCCTTTGACCCGGCTTTCCCCAGTCGAGATAGACGGCATCGACATCAGTCAGAAGCAGCAGGGCCTCCGCACCGATCTCCTGTGCGAGGAGGCTCGCAGTTCGATCCTTGTCGATTACCGCTTGCACGCCGATCAGGCTTCCGTCCGGCCGACGGACGACAGGTATTCCACCTCCGCCTGCGCAGATTACGATGACGTTGGCGTCGAGCAGGAGCGTGATGAGATCGACGTCGGGTATGTGACGCGGTGGCGGCGAGGGCACGACACGGCGAAACTTATCGCCATCCGGAGCGATGCTCCAGCCACGATCTGCAGCCAGTTTTTCTGCCTCGGCCTTGCTGTAGACCGGACCCACCGGCTTGGTCGGCCGCCCGAATGCAGCGTCGTTCGGATCCACTTCGACTTGTGTCAGAAGCGTGGCGACCTTTGGTCCGTCCGGAAGTGCATTTTCGAGCTCCTGCTCGATCAGGTAACCGATCATCCCTTCGGTCTCGGCGCCTAGAATGTCGAGGGGATAGCTCTCGTCCGGCTTTTGAGCGGCAGCCTGAAGAGCCAGAAGTCCGACCTGCGGCCCGTTGCCATGGGTGACGACCAACTGATGGCCAGCCCTCACCAACTCAGCAAGGGAGCCCGCGGCGCGGCGCACATTGTCCCGCTGCACGTCCGCCGACATAGGTTCACCGCGGCGAAGAAGGGCGTTGCCGCCAAGGGCCACTACCACTCGCATGACCTCACCCACCGATCGTGGCGACAAGGATCGCCTTGATGGTGTGCATGCGGTTCTCCGCCTGGTCGAACACTATCGAGGCGGCAGACTCGAATACCTCGTCCGTGACTTCCATGCAGTCGATACCGAAGCGCTTGGCGATGTCGGCGCCGACCTCGGTTTCCGCGTTATGGAAGGCCGGCAGGCAGTGCATGAACTTGGTGTGAGGGTTGCCGGTCGCGACCATGACGTCACGAGTGACGCGGTAGGGCGTGAGTTCGCGGATGCGATCCGCCCAGGCCGCCTCGTCCTCGCCCATCGAAAGCCAAACGTCGGTGTATACGAAATCAGCGCCCCGTACCGCCTCGGCGACGTCCTCGGTCACGGTGAGCCGACCTCCGGTTTCTGCGCCCAGCGCTCTGAGATGGCCGATGAAGCCATCGTCGGGCCACAAGCTGCGGGGAGCCGCGATGCGCATATCGATACCGACCTTGGCAGCACCCAAGGCGAGTGACTGGGCAACGTTGTTACGCCCGTCGCCAAGAAACACCACCACCAGTCCCGAAAGGTGCTTGTGGGTGAACTCGCGCATGGTCATGAAATCGCCAAGCGTCTGCGTGGGATGCGTCTCGTTGGTCAGGCCGTTATAGACGGGTACCCCCGCATAGGCGGCGAGCTCTTCCGCCGTCTTTTGACCAAAGCCGCGATACTCGATCGCGTCGTAGATACGGCCCAGCACGCGGGCCGTATCCTTCATCGACTCCTTGTGTCCGATCTGGCTCCCCGTCGGGCCGAGATAGGTCACGTGGGCGCCCTGATCATAGGCCGCAACTTCGAAGCCAGTGCGGGTACGCGTTGAGTCCTTTTCGAAGATGAGTGCGATGTTGCGGCCGGCAAGCTTCGGCCTTTCGGTTCCCGCCTGCTTGGCGGCCTTCAGCTCGGCAGCCAGACGAATAAGGAACCGGATGTCGCCCGGCGAGTAATCGTCCAGCGTCAGCAAGCTACGGCCACGAAGATTGATCGGCATGGCAAGGTCTTCCTTGTATCAGAGGGGATCGCGAGCGATCGGACAGGTCATGCAATGGCCGCCGCCGCGCCCTCGTCCAAGCTCGGACCCTGCGACAGTAATCACTTCGATGCCCGCCCGCCGGAGCAGGGTGTTGGTGTAGACGTTGCGGTCGTAGCCGATGACGACACCAGGCTCGATTGCCACCACGTTGTTGCCGTCATCCCACTGCTCGCGCTCGGCCTCGTAGCTGTCGCCACCGGTGGCGACGACCCGAAGATGATCGAGGCCGAGCGCCTTTTGGACGACCTCGACAAACGGAGCGCTTTCCGCTGTAATCTCAATGCCGTTAGGTCCGGTGCCGGGGCGGAGCGAGAACGCCCGGATGCGCTCGACGACAGGTGGGTAAATCGTCACAAGGTCGCGATCGCAAAAGGTGAAGACAGTATCGAGATGCATGAAGGAGCGGTCGCGTGGCATCAACGCAGCGATGATCCTTGTCGTGACACCCTTGGCGAAGAGGCGCTTGGCTAGCGTCGCCACGGCCTGCGGCGTCGTCCGCTCCCCCATCCCGATAAGAACGACACCGTTTTCCACCGGCATGACGTCGCCGCCCTCAAGGGTGGCGATACCGGTCCCATCCGAACCGTCCCACCAGGTTTCGAATTCCGCGTCACGAAAATGCGAATGGAAGCGATAGACAGCTTCCACGTTCGTCGCCTCTGGTCGGCGAGCCGGCCAGAACATTGGATTGATCGTGACGCCGCCGTGGATCCAGCACGAGCTGTCGCGGGTAAACATCTGGTTAGGCAGCGGCGGCAGGACAAAGTCCTGCGGCTCCATGGTCCGCCCTGCCAGGCCCGTCGGGGTGAATGGAAGCTCCGCGCGAGCGATGCCGCCGATCAGAAACCGGCCAAGCTCGACTGCCGGCATCTCGTCCAGCCAGCCTCGCATCTCGCCGACCATGTCCTCTCCGACCGTGGCGGCGCTGACTCTCCTGTCGAGGACCCATCGCCGGGCCTCAGCGAGCGCCAGCGTTTCCCCGAGCAGTGTTCCGAAGTCAAGAACAGTAACGCCTCGCTCGCGCATCGTATCAACGAAGGCGTCATGCTCCTGGCGCGCCTTCTTGACCCAGAGGACGTCGTCGAAAAGTAGCGCCTCGCGATTGTCGGGGGTTAGCCGTTGCAGACTCAAGTCCGGCCTGTGGACCATCACCTCGCGGAGGCGGCCCACTTCTGAGTAAGCACCCAGCCGGGTCGTGGAAGTGTTCGGTATCGCGTTCATAGTGGGCTGATGCTCCCGTTCCAGATGAGGTAGGCGGCGGCCAGGCCAGCGAGGACGAGGCCGACGGCCAGTACAGCCTCGAGGCCGTTGAAGCTTTTCTGGCCATTCTCGCGGCGAGCGATGACGTAGAATATGATCCCTGGGGCATAGAGCATCGCCGCCATGAACAGGTAGGTCGGGCCCGCGGCGTAAACCAGCCAGACACCATAGGCGGTTGCGACGAGCCCCGCTATGAGGTCGCGCGTCCGGCTTTCCCCGGTTCGATAGCCCTCTCCCGTGATCGCGAGCTTAGCGGCATAGGCGCCGGAAAAGACGTACGGGACCAGGATGGCCGTCGACGCAATATAGAACAGGGCCGTGTAGGTACTGTTGGCAAAAAGGGCGACGATCAGAAAGACCTGCACCAGCCCATTGGTCACCCAAAGCGACGTCGCCGGAGCGCCACGCTTATTCTCGCCGGCTAAGAAGCGCGGCATCGTGCCGTCGCGACCAGCGACATGCGGGACTTCAGCGGCGAGCAGGTTCCAACTGAGGAATGCCCCGAGCACCGAGACGACCAGCGTGACGTTGACGAGGATCGCACCCCAGGGACCGACAATATACTCAAGCACCCCCGCCATTGACGGGTTCTTCAGCGCGGCAAGCTCCGGCTGCGTCATCACTCCGAGCGACACCAGGGAAATCAGGGCGTAGAGGACGAGCGCCACGAAGAAGCCCACCATGGTCGCGAAGCCGACGTCGGATCGGCGTTCTGCGCGGCCGGAGACCACGCTCGCGCCCTCGACCCCGATGAACACCCATAGCGTGACCAGCATCGTGCTCCTGACCTGGTTGAGTATTGAGCCGAGCTCCAGGTTGCTGGCACCGGTGAAATCGAGGGTGAAGACATCGACCTTGAAGGCGACGACCGCGAGAACGACAAACAAAACCAGCGGGGCGATCTTGGCGATAGTGGTGATCAGGTTAACGAGGGCCGCCGTCTGCACGCCCGATAGTATCAGGGCGTGAACAAGCCAGAGCACAGCCGATGCACCGACGATGGCCTGCCAGGTGTTGCCCTCGCCGAAGGGTGGAAAGAAGTAAGACAGCGCACTGAACATGACCACTGCGTAGGAGACGTTGCCAATCCAGGCGGAGAGCCAATAGCCCCAGGCGCTGTTGAAGCCGATAAACGGGCCAAAGCCGGCCTTGGCGTAGGCATAGGGCCCCGCGTCCAGCGCCGGCTTTCGCCGAGACAGGCTCAGATAGACGAAGGCAAGCGCCAGGATGCCTACGCCGCTGATCAACCAGCCGATGATGATCGCCAGCGGGGCCGCACCGGCGGCCATGTTCTGTGGCAGGCTGAAGACGCCTGACCCGATCATTGATCCTACGACGACAGCCGTAAGTGCGAATAGTCCAAGTTTTCCCGACCCGGAAGACGACGAGCTTGTCGCAGTTGTCGTGTCTGTGGCGTTGGCAATTGTCATGTCTTTGACGCCGAAATCGGCCCTCCAAAATTTGGTGATGTTCTGTTCGGACAGGTGGAACTGAAGTCTATTTGCCGACGTCCAGAATGGGCGTCTGCACGAAGGCGGGACGGCGCTGATCGGTACGGGACGGCGGAGGAGCGTTGATCAAACGTGCCGCATCGAGCGCGATAGCAGGTGAGACATCGATTGCGTTCGAGGCGTGCAACACGGTGTTGGTAGTGACGACCGCTCCGGCCACTGCATCAAGTTCGGCGAAGCTCTCTTGGGCAAACAGGGCATGCACGGCGATGCAGATCGTAGGTTCGGAGGTTCTTTCGCGCAGCAGTCGGGTTGCTTGCAGCATGGTTTGAGCGGAGGACGCGATGTCGTCGACAAGCACGGGGGTCCGACCCGTCAACCCCTCAAGTTCTGGCACGGAAATCCGGACGTTGCGGTCGCCGAGTCGCTCCTTAATGAGGACCTTGTAGGGCGCTCCGACGAGCGCGGCGACGCTCGCCACCCATTGATCACTTTCGCTGTCTGGCCCGATAAGCAGCGGGTCAGGCACATTTGCTGAGATCCAGGTTGCAATGGCGGGAGCCGCAGCGACAGCGCTAGACGGGATGCTGTAAATGGCGTCCAACGAACCGTACCGATGCAGGTGCGGATCGACAGTGACCAGCCAGTCAACCTCCGAAGAAAGTGCCTTGGCGAAGCCCTCAGAGGTGATTGCCTCGCCGTCACGGAAGCGCTTGTCTTGGCGCAGATACGAGAGGTACGGCGCCACCAGCCCAACTCTGATGGCACCGAGCTGCCGTGCTGCTGATGCTGCAAAGACGATAGGCAGGAACTTGAGGTCGGGACGATCCAGGGTGCAGACCAGAGCGATCGACCGTCCTGCCGGGTTGGTCAAGAGGCGGAGATAAGTCTCTTCGTCGGGAAAACGGCGAGTTTCGATCTCTCCAAGCTCGGCATCCATGTGAGAGGCCAGCGCAGCAGCCATATCTTCATTGCCCGGCAGTGCGAACAGGAGGGGGCGGAGTTCGGTCATTGCCCCCTCCCCGGCTCGACCAACTCGCCTGATCGACCCGACTGCGATGTTGCGGGGCGGATGCCATCCAGCCTGGTTCGTTTGAGCAGGAGGGCATTGATCGCAACGAGCGCCGAACTGCCCGACATCGCCAGGGCGGCAATCTGCGGACTGAGGACGAACGGGTAGAACACGCCTGCCGCGATCGGGAACGCGATGACGTTGTAGCCCACGGCCCACCAGAGGTTCTGGTGCATCTTTCGCAACGTCGCCTTGGAAAGCGTCATGGCGCCGACGACATCGAACGGGTCGCTCTTCATAAGCACGATGTCGGCGCTTTCGATGGCCACGTCGGTACCGGCGCCGATGGCAAAGCCCACATCAGCCTGTATCAGTGCGGGGGCATCGTTCACCCCGTCCCCGACCATACCGACTTTCAGCCCCTGGCTCTGGAGCTCCTTGATTTTCTCCGCCTTTTGCCCCGGTAGAACGTCAGCAAGGATGATGTCGATACCGAGCAGGTCGGCTATGCGCTTGGCCGTTCCAGCGTTATCGCCGGTGAGCATGGCGATCCGGACACCCTGCTCGTGTAATTTGGCAATCGTCGCCGCCGAAGTCGGACGCGGGGCGTCGGCTACGGTGATGAGGCCGAGCAGCTTGCCGGACCGGGCGATGTAGGTCACCGTCCGTCCCTCGCCCTTGAGAACCTCGGCCTTCTGGCCGAGTTCGCCGAGCTCGACCGTGTTCTCGTCCATGAGCCGCCGGTTGCCGACGAATACGACGGCGCTATCAATCTCGGCGCTGGCGCCGCGACCGTCCATATAGTTGAAATGGGCCAGGTCCGGCCGCTTCAGATCGGCGGCCCGCTCCAGGATCGCGAGAGCGATTGGGTGATCTGAGTTCTGCTCGATCGCCGCCGCTATCCCGACCAGTTCGTCCTCAGTGACTCCTGATGCAGGAACCACGTCAATGACTTTGGGCTGACCCATCGTGAGCGTGCCGGTTTTGTCGAAGACGATTACATCGAGCTTGGTCGCGTCCTCGAGCGCCGACGCGTTCTTGAACAGGATGCCGTTGGACGCACCAAGGCCCGTTCCCACCATGACGGCCATCGGCGTCGCCAGCCCCAGGGCGTCGGGACAGGCGATAACGAACACCGTAATCGTCAGTGTAAGGGCAAATAGAAGCGGTTGCCCCAAGACCCAGAACCACACCGCAAAGGTGAGAAGGCCGATGAGGATCGCCGCCAGGACCAGCCATTGGGACGCACGGTCGGCAAGGAGTTGGGCCGGCGCCTTTGAATTTTGTGCCTCCTGCACAAGCTTGACGATCTGTGCCAGCGCCGTGTCTGCACCAACCTTGGTCGAGCGATACCGCAGGGTGCCGCTCTTGTTGATGGTGGCGCCGATCACTGCATCACCAACTGTCTTCGTCACGGGCATGGACTCGCCCGTAAGCATTGACTCGTCGATTGTGGACTCGCCCTCGATGACTTCACCATCGACGGGCAGCTTGTTGCCCGGCCGCAGGACAACGATGTCACCCAGGACCACCTCCGACGTCGGGACCTCGCGTTCGACCCCGTCGCGAAGCACCGTGGCCTTCGGCGGAGCAAGGTCCAGAAGAGCTCGGATCGCCGCCGATGCGCCGGCACGCGCTCGCATCTCGAGCCAGTGTCCGAGAAGAATGAAGACGAGCAGGATGGCCGCGGCCTCGTAGAACTGGGCCCCATCGAAGAAGAACGTCGAACCGACACTGAAGAGATAGCCAGTGCCCACACTGAGAACAACGAGGACTGCCATATTGAGCACGCGGTTCCGCAAGGCACGCCAAGCGGAGACGAGGAACGGCCAAACCGGGTAGATAATCGCCGCGGTGGCGAACAGGAACATCGTGACGTTCATGCTCATGCCAAAGGGGGGCTCGAAAAGCGGCTCAGCTAGCCCCATCGGATCCATGGCAAGTATCGGCAGCGTGAAAATGAGGCTGACCAGGAAGCGATTGCGCATGTCCCGGACCATGTCCTGCATGTCCATGCCCGCGCCATGGCCCATGTCGTGGGCCATGGCGTCGTGATCCGGCTTGCCTTTCGGGCTGGGAGACACTGCTTCCTGGTGGATGTGACCCGAGGCGCGGTGGTCCATATGTTCGGCGTGAGACGGCGCCCGCGGGTCGGTGACGCTGACAGCGGTCTGGTCCGGAACACACACGTGCCGGGGTGCGATCTCGCCTCTGCAATGGAAGCCGCAGGCTTCAATTTCCCGCGCCAGGCGCTCCGGACTGGTAACAGCTTCGTCGAAGGCAATGCTGGCCGTGCTGGACCCGGCATTCATGGCAACCCTCTGGACTCCGGGCAGCGCACCAAGGCGCTTTTGGACTGCCGCAAAATCTAAAATGCTGAGGAGATCGCTGACTTGCAGCGTCACGTTCTTCATGTGTCGTTCCTCTTTCGTCAGTATCGTGCGTCTCAGGTCTGATAGCCGAAGGTCGACATCATGCCGGTCGCCATGTGGTACAGATGGTGGCAGTGGAATGCCCATTGCCCGGGGTTGCTCGCATCGACCGCAATGGTAACCGCCCGCCTCGGCGGTATGAGGACGGTGTCGCGGACTGCACCAGCAATCCTCTTTCCGTCGATCGCAACCACTTGAAAATGGTGGCCGTGCAGATGCATCGGATGGGCCATCATACTCATGTTGGTCATCGTGACCTCGACCCGGTCACCCGACGCAGCGATGATCGGCTCCCGTAGGCCAAGGCTCCATCGGTACTTCGCCATGTCGCCGTTGAGCACCATCTCAAACGATTTGTCGGCAACACGGGTCGGGAGCGGCGCGATGGCTCGTAGCTCTGCCTCGAGCGCCAGATCGAGGATGGGCCCGTCTTCACTGCCTATAGATGCCACCCTGGCTATCTGGGAACCTGGTGGCTGCAGGATGACGCCGGTCCGGTGTGCAGAGCCCTCCCGAAGAGCCAGAATCGGGAACGGCCCTCCCTCGCTCGGGAGTTCGACACGGATGTCGAGGCGCTGACCCATGCTGATGGGAAAGCGGCGCCCGCCGACCGGCTCGATGTTCTGCCCATCCACTGCCACCAACTGACCATTGATCGCACCGAGGTCGATGGTGAACGCTGTGGCTGTGGCGCCGTTGATGATACGAACCCGAATGCGGCCACCGCGCTCGACTTTGACGGCTTCGGGGTCGTCCAGGGCTCGATCATTGGCGAGGTAGGCGTCGTATTCGATATCGTTAAGGTCCATCGCCATTCCGCCGTGGTCCATCGGCGCCATGGCATCCGCAGGCTTGGCCAGGCCAGCGAGCAATTCCTCCGGCGAGGCAAAGGAGAAGTCATGGAGGAGAATGACCACCTCCTGCTCATCGCGCCCATCATCCGCCGGATCCTCGACAATCAGGGGGGCGGCCAACAGCATTTGTTCCTGGAGCGTATGAGCGTGCATCCAGTGCGTGCCGGGCGTTTCAAGGGGGAACTCGAATACGCGTTCCATGCCTGCGTTGATCAGGGGCAGCGGGGCGTCGGGAACACCATCGCTCGGCCAGGGCGGCGTAAGCCCGTGCCAATGGATGATGGTCTGCTCAGCAGTCTCGTTGCGCAACAGGACGTTGAAAGGTTCGCCGGCCCGCAGGCGCAGCCCTGTTGAGCCGTCGGCCTGCTCTAGCCCAAAGACGCTGGCGGCCCTCCCATTCACTTCGATCGTCCTTCGCACGATACTGAGCGGGGTGGCGGTGGAGGGTTGGGCCGCATAGGCCGACCGCAAGAATGCGGGTGGGAGAGACAGGGCGGCCGTGCCGGCAACGAGCCCTGTTACGAATTGACGACGTTTCATTTCCATTTTCCTCTATGAATTGATGGGTTTGTCTCTTGCGCAAGACTGATCGGCACTTCGAAGGCGAAAGCCACGAGACTGCTCGCCCAGACGAGCGCGAAGCCGGCGAGTAGCCACTTGAAGTCGGAGTTGATGGAGAAGTTGACTATCGCCATCAGAACGATCGAGACCGTGCCTCCCAGCGAGGCGGCCAGCACGGCTGCCGGGCTCCTTGCGCGGTACGACGTGGCGGCCAACGCGATGGTTACAACGCCCGTCGCCAGGGCAAAGCCGCCCAGCACGTGAAAGACATTGGACAGCCACGGCCCCAATCTTGGACCCAGTTGCTCGACCTCTGTCGGCGAGAACCCGATGAACCGGATATCCTCGGGCAGCAGCGCCGGACGGAAGGCAAGAAAGTAGACGCCGATCCCGGACACCAGCAGGCCGGCGACCGAGAGAAGGACGGCCGACATATTCCATGGACCTTTGGTCATGGGGCATCAGCCTGTCGGTCGGGCCGAGCGACGAGCTTGCCAATCCCTAAAGGCGCGTTGGTGATGGCAATCGAGGACGCCGCCTCCCGCTCAAGCCCGCAAAGCGCTCGAATGGCGTCGATGGTTTCCGGGATGACGATCGCCTGGTTGTCGACCATGTAGGCGTAGAAGAGCTCATCGCCCTCAACAGTCAGCATGTCCTCCCACAACGCAACCTCATAGAGGTCCCCGTGCGGCCGCCCGAGGTCGAGCATCCACTCTTTGATGCTGTTGAGTGCCGGCAGCCCCGCGTCACTACGGATCAGCGCTATGCGGCTGGAGGCTCGAAAAAGGTCCAGGACTTCTGCCACTTCGGCGGGCCTGGTAAGCCGGACGTTCCAGAGGTGCAGGTGGCCAAGGGTTTGCGGGACCTTCACCGCCATCGTCACGACATCCAGATCGGGGTCGACACTTTTGGCATCCGGACCCTGGTGGCTCGGAATGCGGGACTCCGGAACCAGGGTGTTCATTATCCCCGACTGATGGCTCTCCCAGGGATCCGTCGCGCGGCGCAACAGCGTCCCTCTCGCGGACCCGAGCAGGCCACCCTTCTTGAGGGCTGTCAGTGTCCGCACGATTGAGGTGGTGTTGCACGACACCACGCGGGTGCTGGAACCGCCCACGGCACTGGCGTAAGACGCTTCGGCGACGAACGAATGCCCGGTGAGTGCGTGCTTTTCTCCACCTTGCAGAATGTGCTTCGCGCCAGCGGCACGATAGGTAGGGACATTGGCCGCGGCGATGTTCTTCGGTGTGCAGTCGATGACGATGTCGCTATCGGCAAGAAGATCCGCGAGGGTCCCGCTCGTCGCGATGCCGGCGTTGCTCATCGCGGCTACCGCCTCTACCGTCGCGCCGAACACTCGGTACCCTTTTTCGGCGGCCAACCGGATTCGCCAATCGTCGACAACATCCGCGATGCCGGAAACGCTCATGTCGGGTTGGAGCATGATCGCGTCCGCCACGCGCTTGCCGATCACGCCGTAGCCGTTGATCGCAACGCGGACTTTGCGAGGGTCAGTCATTGCCGTCTCCTATTGTTGGCCGAGCACCGTTGCGCTGATCGCCGACGCGGATGATGTCCGGATTGGCGGACACATAATCCAGGGCGTATTGAAGCTCACCGCCAGTATCGGCATGTACGGTGTAGAGTGGCTGGCCAGCCGATACCTTCTCGCCCACCCGGGCAAACATCCTGACGCCGGCGGCTGGAATTCCCGGAGCACCAGCGAGTTTGGCGACGCGCGCAATCTTGCGGTTGTCGATCGCCGTGACATATCCGCCCGACTGCGCAAGTTGCGGCTGCGTGAGTGCCGCCACTGGAGGAGCGCGCATGCCACCCTGAGCCTCGCAAATGCGCTGGAACTTTAACCAGGCGCTGCCGTCGGCGATTGCTTGTGCGGCCACGGCAACGCCGGTGCCTGGAGCTGCTCGCTCGACCATTTCCAGGGCGGCGCCCGCAAGCGTGCAGGCACGCAAGTGCAGATCCGTGGGGTATCCCGGGGTCAGTTGAAGCACCGCCAGGACATCGTGGGCCTCGAGGGCCGGCCCAATTCCGAAGCCGACTGGTTCGCTTCCATCGGAGACCACAACCTTCGTGGTGATCCCGAACTGACCCGCGATGCCCTCGAGCTTGCTGGCAAGCGCGGCGGCAGCGGCCGATGTTCGGATCTTTGCCGTCGGCCCGACAGGAATGTCGAGCACGAGATGTGTGGCGCCGGCCGCGACCTTCTTGGAAAGTACGGACGCTACAAGCTGGCCCTCGGAGTCGAGATCGAGGACCCTTTCGACCCGGATCAGTAGGTCATCGGCCGGACTAAGGCGGACGGCCCCTCCCCAGACGACACAGCCACCTTCTTGTTCCACCACCTGGCGAATGGTCCTAAGGTCGAGGTCGACGGGCGCCAGCGTTTCCATTGTATCGGCCGTACCCGCTGGCGAGGTTATCGCTCGCGATGATGTCTTAGGGATCGTGAGCCCCAGGGCTGCCAGAATGGCGACGACAATGGGGGTCGTCCTGTTGCCGGGCAGGCCGCCGACGCAATGTTTGTCCACGATAGGTCTGCCGGGCCAGGTCAAGGTATCGCCGAGCTCGACCATCACCTTGGTCAAGGCATGCATCTCCTGGTTATCCATCGGGAATGACGAGCCGGAAACCAGGTAGGCGGTCGTTTCGATCGCCGAGTACCGGCGTTCGGCGATATCGCCGATGATATCCCTGAGCTGCACCTCGGACAGCCGGCTACCAAATATTCTGGAGCGCACGTGTGCAAACGAAGCCAAGGGATTGGGATGCCGGGCGACGATGGGATCTCCCTCGGCGACATCGAGCTGGTCCCAGGCGGCCTCTGACAGGCCGGCTTCGTCGGCGTCGAGCATCTCGGAAGCCACCTGGTAAAGTGTCGCGACCACACTCTTGCCTCCCGACTGAAGCAGGACTCGCGAACGTGAGGACAGCCCCTCCGAACGGCAAACATGGCAATCCGTGCGCATGAAGACGATGGGATCGTCGAGCGTCAGGACGCCCATACGCTTTGCCCTCAGTGGCGCGGCTGAGGCGGTCTGATGAGAATCCGGCGAGGGTAACATCATATCAGCACCGCCCGCTGGGCGAGTTCCGGCACTGCGCAGGACCAGCCGAGCTCGGCCTCGATGCGTCGTTTCAGGGCGTCCGAAGCATCAGGTTCGCCATGGGTGATAAACGTCATGCGTGGCGGCCGCGCGAAGCCGCGCAACCAGACCATGATCTCATCGGCGTCCGCATGCGCCGACAGCATGGAGAGGTTCTGGACCTCGGCTCGCACCTGCACGTACTCGCCGTGAATCTTGACGGCGTCGGCACCGGCCACCATTGCGGCGCCGCGGGTCCCGGCCGCCTGGAAGCCGGCAAAGAGAATTGTGTTGCGCCGGTCGGGGGCGTAGCGCTTGAGATGATGCAGGACCCGCCCGCCGGTGGCCATGCCGCTGGCCGAAATAATCACCTTGGGCATGGGGTTGTTCGTGAGGGCCTTGGATTCCTCGACCCCGCGCACATAGGTAGCGATACCACACGCCTTGACGCACGCGTCCGCCGATAGCCTGTGATCATCGAGGTGTGTGCACAGCATATTGCTGGCGTTGATCGCCATCGGACTATCGAGAAATACGGACACATTCGTGAGTCGCCCTGCGGCGCTAAGCTGCTCCAGGTGATAGAGCAGCGACTGAGCCCGACCCACCGCGAAAGCGGGGATCACCACGGTGCCGCCGCGCGCCGTGGTGCGGTTTATGATTTCTGCCAGGGCATCCTGCGCGTTCACCGGATCGTGACGGCGATTTCCGTAAGTCGACTCCACGATCAGGTAGTCCGCTGCCGAAACCGGTTCGGGGTCGACCATCATGGCATCGTTGAAACGGCCGAGATCCCCAGAGAAGACAATCTTGGTTCCGTGCCACTGGCACTCGATCGAGGCTGCCCCCAGGATGTGCCCGGCTCGCCGTAGGGTGATCTCCGGTCCGCCGCCGGGAACGCTGTAGAGCTGGTGGAACGGCACCGGATTTAGGTGCGGCAGCGCGGCCTCGGCGTCCTTCAGGGTATAGAGTGGCTGGGCCGGTCGGTGTTTCGAGTATCCATGCCGGTTGGCTAGCTCGGCGTCCTTTTCCTGAAGGAAACCGCTATCGCGCAGGAGGATTTCGCAGAGCTCCATGGTGGCATGTGAGCAATAGATGCGGCCGGAAAAGCCGTCGCGGACCAGAGCCGGAAGATACCCCGAATGGTCGATATGTGCATGCGTAAGCAGCACCGCATCGAGCGAGCTCGGTGTTACGGGAAAAGCGTCCCAATTCTTCTGACGAAGCTCGCGCGGGCCCTGGAAGAGGCCGCAGTCGATGAGAACTCGCTTTGAGCCGTCTTCAAGGAGATACTTGGAGCCGGTGACGGTTCCCGCGCCGCCAAGGAATGATAGTGAAAGGCTCATGGATCGTTCACTCACAAAAATGGAAAGGGGAGGCCCGGCGACCCGCCATTACTAGAGCCCGCGGGCGGCGACGGCGTTGTGCAATGCCGCGACGATAGACCCACCGACGACCCCGAATGCCGAGCTAAAGAAGATGCCTTCTAGCCAGGCCTGCGGTGAAGTCACTGGGGCCAGTGTGAACAAGGTCACCCAAGCATGGGTCGCCTGAACGCCAGGAAAGGCCAGGCCTGCGACAGCACACAGCGCGAACAGCACGATGAGGGCCGCGCTGGTCCCCACGCTTAGCCCGAGCACCGATAGCGTCCGTTTCGCGACGGAATTGGTCATCGCGATGCCTCCTCGCCGGAACTCGGCGCCGCCGGCAAGGCCTTCTGCATCTCCAGCATCTGCCGCATCATCTCCATTTGCATCGTCTGCATGGACTGCATCATCGCCATCATGCCCATCATGTCCGCACAGCCCATCATCGGGTTCGCCGGAGCGTTTGGTCCGGGGGTTTCAGACTTGTCTGCCGGCGCTTCGATAATTGCCGGGGCCTCGGCGGCGGGCACCTCCGCCCCGGCAGGGTGATGGGGATCATCTTGAGCCATCACGGGATGAGCCAAAGCGAAAGCAAGAGCAGCGATGGATAGGGTTCTAAAAGCGCGCATGGGTAAACTCCCTTTGCGTCTGCGTGAATCTTGATGTGGGGGTGACGTGGTAGCCGATGACACCGCGCGATCGCGATGGCAGACACGACAATCAGCTTGCAACGGGCGCAATCTGGCGCAATGCGCCTAATCGACCCGGATAGCTGGTTTTCTAGACTGCGTGACGGGGAGGCCGCTTACCGACTTCTAGGTGCGCGTCGTACATGGCGACGGGCATCCACGGGCCCGTCACAAAGAGGCGAACAACGGATGGGCCAGCGTTGGTTTCAGTCCCTAAGGCGACAAGGTGGCCACAACAAAGGGAGCTTCCCATGTCATGGCAGCAAATCGAACACTCAGCCTTGGGAGACGCGATCACGCAGGCCTTTTCGATGGGGCCCGTCAAATCACCGACCGCGCGGTGCATCTCATCGGCGGTTGGAAACGGTGCCCCGTCTACGGCGGCAAAGGCTGTGCCGGCGAGTACAACGCCCGCCGCCAGGATCAGCAGCACACCAAAGGTCCGCAATTTGCCAAGTACAGCGTTCATGGGCACACCATACCTTCCGACCCTGCGCTCAACTTTGATCCACATCAATTTAGCGGGCGAGCGGACGCAGTTGAACGAAAAATATCAGCACGCAAAAGATGGCCGTCCGAAGGACCATGCACAAGCTTCGTGGATGACTGTTACCGCGCTGAAAGGGTAACGCCGGGCACCAACCCGGCCTACTTTTGACCATTGCACTTCGTCGGTCGGGCGTACCGCCTTAACCTGGCGACCGCGTCGAAGACCGTAAAGTTATCGGCGCGCGAACGGAGCCAGAATCGGAAAGCGATTGGAGGACAACATTTCGCGCGCTTTGAGGGAGGGCGGCCGTCTCTACTGGTGTCGCACAAATACGTCCGCTAGGTTGGTACCCATCCTACCGCCCGTACTGAGCATTGAAGCATGTGCCTGTCTGCTCCCGTCAGTTTCGCCGCCGCTGCCGCTCTTATTCCAACTGGAGCGTTTGCTGTGAACCGCGCGCTCAAAGTTGACCGACGCTTTCTCGCCCTTGCGGCACTCCCAGTATTCTTCGGCCTGCAGCAGTACTTCGAAGGCATGGTATGGCTCGCCGGCGCCGCGGGCGATCAGGGCGCTGTGTCAGGTAATTCACTGGCCTATATGTTCTTCGCGTGGATTGCTTGGCCAGTGTGGGTTCCCATCTCTGGATACTTCATCGAGACGGGCAGAAAGCGGCTCTTGTATGTAGCGTTCGCGATCGGCGGAGCGATGTTGGGGGCACTTCTGTACGTGCCTTACTTTGCGCATGATGGATGGCTGACGATCCGATTTCTAGAGCGGGCAATCGTCTACGACACAACCGAGCTGCTCGACTTCATAATGGCGCGCGAGTTTACATATGGCATCTATGTATTCTTCGTCGCTGCTCCACTTTTGATCTCGCGAGATCGTCACGTCAGATTCTTTGGATTGCTCGTCGCAGGCGCCCTTGCAGTAACGTATGCCTTCTTTCAATACGCACACATCTCGGTCTTCTGTTTTGGCGGAGCATTGGCCTCGCTGTACCTGGTGTTTGCGATGCTGCAGAAAAAAGAGGCAGTGTCTGCGGTATAGTGTGCCCACCTGCCTCTTTTTGGCAGCGTGCTCGCTTGTCTTTGCTTGCCACGTAAATCACCCAGTTATGAATGGTCAGCCCTTCACTATGCCGGGGCCAAGTCTGGATTAGTGGCCGGACATCGAAGGATCCGGCGGCTCCCCAATGGGCGCGAAGATCTCGGGTTGCTCATCGCCTTCGACGATGAGGTAGCCGGCTAGACCCCGCTCGGCACGCGACAGGGCATGGTCCACCAGCACATAGCGGCCGGGAACATCGCACTTGAATTCGACCACGGCCGCGCCGCCAGACGGAACCGTCACCGTCTGCACATTGGTCAACGGAGAGCTGGTAAGCGACGCCGCCTGGTACACGCGGTCGAAGATCTCGCCGATCACGTGAAAGGAGGAGGTGAAGTTCGGGCCGCCCACGCCGAAGAAGATGCGGACGGTTTCGCCTACATTGGCCTTGAGCGGAAAATGCTCGGTGAGCGCACTGACGTGGCCGTTGAAGACGAAATATTCCGGCCGCTCATTGATCAGCTTGTCGTAGCTCTCGGTGAGCAGGCCCGCCGTGCCGAATGCCTCCTCGGTATAGATTTCGCCCTGCATGACGTAGAATTCGCGGTCAACGGGGGCGAGGCCCTCCTCGGGTTCGACCAGGATCATGCCATACATGCCATTGGCGATATGCATGGCCACCGGCGGCACCGCGCAGTGATAGACATAGAGCCCTGGGTTAAGCGTCTTGAAACGGAAGGCGTGTTCCTCGCCCGGCATGGACGTGGTGAGCACGGCGCCGCCGCCAGGGCCGGTGGCAGCATGGAAATCGACGTTATGCGCCATCCAGCTGTCTTCGGCGTTCTTGAGGTAGCACTCCACCGTGTCGCCGACCCGCACCCGGATAAAGGGGCCAGGCACGCGCGCATTGAAAGTCCAGAAGCGGAATGTGCTGTTGGCGTCGAGATGGGCCTCGAGCTCGACGGTTTCGAGATCGACGCGGACGGTCTGCGGTTCCCGCCGGGTGAGCGGAGGCGGGATCTCGGCCGGATCATGGGCAATGTCATTATGCTCGGTCATCCCGGGATTGACCTGGTAGAGGCGGCCGCTAGGGCTGTTTGCCCCAGCGTAGGACATATGCGCGCTCCGGTTCACCGCAGCGCCGCCTGGGGCTTGAGCCAGCGCCTGCCCACCCAACGCGCCGGCGAAGGTCAAGCCTGCCGATCCAGCCAGCAGGCTGCGGCGGCTGAGACCCGCGCCCGCCTTCGGCCCGTGCATCTCATCGTCCTTTTTATCCGTCATTCGCTCTCTCCGTTCTTGCCAAAAAGGGCCTGCTCATACGGGCACAGGTCCTGAATTCCATTACTGGGCAGCGGGTGCCTTGGACTCGGGCTAATGCCGGCGCGGCGAGCATCAGCCCGGCCAGTCCGCATGCCACGCGAAATGATGCGGTTTTCACTTTCTTCCCCTATCGGTTTTCGGTTTTCTGTCGCAAACGGGGGGACAAGAAAAGGTTCAAACCTAAGTAGGCAAGTCAATGCTCCTGGTGCAGGGCATCCCCTCGGGTCTTACACGCCGCTAGTGCTTGGAAAAGACCACAGCCTCACCATTATCAAGCAGTAACAGCACATCGTAGGGCTCCTCGCTAGCTCCCTCCATGCCGGGCGAACCCGCCGGCATGGAGGGAGCCGCAAGACCTAGCGCGTTCGGACGCTCGGCCAAAAGTCGAGCGATTTCGGGAGCCGGCACGTGGCCTTCGATCACGTAGTCCCCGATCATTGTCGTGTGGCAGGAGGCCCAGTTAGGCCCGATGCCAGCTTCCATTTTGATACGCGCCATCTCGCCGACATCAATATCGCGTGGCAAGAGTTCGAAACCACCATCCCGGGCATGGGCGATCCACCTCTCGCAGCACCCGCACCCGGCGGTCTTGAAGACGTCGGCCACGTCGGCGAGAGCGACGGAAGCTGGCAGCAGCACCATTGCCCCGGCAAGGATAATCGTTCTCAGCTTCATTCGATCAGTTCCCTTCAATGTGCTGGCTCGCCGTGGGATTCTAACTGGTCAGGTTCCGAGCTCTCCGTGGCGCTAAAGATTGCTGGCGCATCCTCTCCTTCGACGACGAGCTTGCCAACAAGGCCACGAGCAGCCCGTGACAGTGCGTGATCGACAAGAAGAAATTCACCGGGCACCTCGAGTGTTAAATCGACCACCGCAGCGCCGCCAGGAGGAACCGAGACGGTTGCCACATCGGACATTGGCTCGGTCGCAAATGATGCCAGATTGTAGACCTTGTCGAAGATCTCCCCGATGACGTGGAAGCTAGAAGACTTATTTGGCCCACCCACTCCAAAGTAGATTCTGACAGTTTCTCCGACTTCTGCCCTCAGCGCGTGGTCGCCCGTCAGCGCCTCGGCGGCGCCGTTGAACACATAGTATTCCGGCTGTTCGTCGAGCAGCCGGTCAACGCTGCCCGTCAGCATTCCCTTGGAACCGAATTCCTCCGCGGTGTAGATCTCGCCCTGCATGACGTAAAACTCCCGGTCAACTGCGGGCAATGCCTCCTCGGGCTCCACGAGGATGAGCCCATACATGCCATTTGCAATGTGCTCGGCCGCAAGCGGCACCGCACAATGGTAGACATACAGGCCAGGCTTCAGCGCCTTGAAAGAGAAGCTCTTTGCTTCGCCGGGTTGCGCATGGGTGGCAGCGCCCCCGCCCCCAGGTCCTGTTGCTGCGTGGAAGTCCACGCTGTGCGGCTCGGTGCTGTCGTCCACGTTATGCAGGCTCACCTCCACGGTGTCGCCAACTCGTGCCCGTACGAAAGGCCCCGGGACCTTCCTGTTGAAGGTCCAGTAGTGGTAGGTGGCGCCGTCAGCAAGAGCACCGGTGACCTCCACCGTTTCCAGGCCGACCTTGATGGTCTCGGGGCCACGCGCAACAAGCGGTCCCGGCAAATCCGTGGGTGCACGAACGATGTCCAACGGCACATCCGCCGTCCCGTTCTCGGCGGGGTGAGCGTGAGTACCGGCCGCATGCGCCGGTGAGGCCAAAGTAGCTGCGAGCACAAGACCGGCAACGGCGTTGAGCAGGGACGTGCGGAGTAGCATCGGACAAGCCTTTCATCATTCTTGCTTTTGACTAGACCTCTGGTCGGCACCGCCTTCTTTGATCCAGCACAACTTCTGGTGCTGTCTCTCGGAAACGTGAATGCCAGCTGATTTCGGCGAATGCGCGATCGAATAGAAAGCACCGCGCCACCCGTCTTGGCCTTGCCCGATCCACCCACGAGGGGACAAGGGCGGCTCCACTCTTGACGCTAGTACCGTCTCTCCTTATCCCCTCGTGGGCGAAACTGCCCGCAGGGCGGATGAGGGTCCTATGACCGACAACCCCGGCACTCCCCGCCCGCGCTTCGCCATTATCGATATCGCCCGCGGCATCGCCATCATTGCCATGGCGGCCTATCACCTGTGCTGGGATTTGAGCTATTTCCGCTTCATCGCCGCTGATGTCGGCTATGACCCAGCCTGGGTGCTGATTGCCCGCAGCATACTTGCGGTTTTCTTGTTCCTTGTCGGCGTCGGGCTGGTGCTGGGCCATGGCAAAGCCATCCGCTGGCGGAGCTTCTGGAAGCGCTGGGTCTTTGTCGTCGCCGGCGCCCTGGCCATCACGGTGGCGACCTGGATTGTCTTCCCGCAGAGCTTTGTCTATTTCGGCGTGCTGCATGCCATCGCCCTGTTCAGCCTCATGGGCCTGGCCTTTGTGCGCACGCCGCTCTGGCTAGCCATCGGGGTTGCCGCCGTGGTCATCGCGTTGCCCTTCTTTTACTCGGATGCCCTGTTCAACGAGAAGGCCTGGTCATGGCTCGGCTTCTGGCAGGTGCCGCCGCCAACCAATGACCTCGTGCCGGTCTTTCCCGGGCTGGGCGTCGTGCTGCTCGGGGTGATTGCCACGCGGCTGGTGCTGGCCTCCTGGGCGCCGCGCATCGCCGCCATCGCACCAACCGGACGCCTGCCGCGCCTGCTGGCTATCCTGGGGCGCTGGAGCCTGCTGATCTATCTGCTGCACCAGCCCCTGCTGCTGGGGCTGGTTTATCCGGCCTCCCTGGTCTTCCAGCCGCAAATCGCCATGCGCAGCGCCGATTTCCTGCGCTCCTGCCAGTCGACCTGTGAGGCCGGCGGCACGGCGCCGGGCCTCTGCACCACCTATTGTCAATGCGGGTTGGAGGGCGTGGAGACCAATGACCTCTGGAGCGCCATCGAAACCGGCATCGTCACGGCTAGAGAGCAGGCCCTGCTCGACGCGCAGAACCGGCAGTGCTCGGCCGTGATCTATCCCGAGCTCAACGCGCCGCAGTGACGCTGGCGCGCGCCATAACAGCGTTATTCTCGCGTTTTTTGCTCAGATTCGAACTTGAATGGTAGGGCTAACCGGCGTTGACTAGTCACGCTTGATTTGTCCGAGCCTCGGCCCCGGTTGGCTTCACTTTCGGGTTGGCTCCACGTCGGTCGGGACCCACACATATATCGAAGTCTGGACTGGCGTGCATCCGAACGGCGACGCCGTCGAGGTCGTGCGCGAGATCAGCAGATACCTGCCGAACGACCACCTCGAGAACATGGCGAACTACCTGGTGAGCATGGAGTGAGTAGCAACGCGGAGCCGCAGCCAAGCCGCGGCTCCTCTGATTCCTAGTGGACGTCGGACAGTGCTTCCCTGCAGGCCAGCTCGCAGGAGCGACACGCCTCGGCACAGATTCGGCAGTGCTCGTGCATCTGGGCGTGCTTTGCACATTCGTCGCCGCAGGCGCGGCACGCTTCGGCGCATGCCTGGATGGCGGCGCGCAGCACTTCAATGTTGGAGCCGGTGCGGCGGGAAGCCATTGCCCCGGCGGCCGTACAAATGTCGGCGCAGTCAAGGTTCAGGCGAATGCAATGGGTCAGTTCGTTGACCATGTCCTCGCCAAGGCAGGCATCGGCGCAGCTGGTGCAGGTCTGGGCGCAGGCATAGCACTCTTCGATGCATTTCAGTAGGTTGTCTGCGGTGCCGCCCTGGACATGTGGGTGGGTGCTGATCATCTCGCGTACGTGCATCTTAAATCTCCTTAGTTGAGGAAGAGCCACAGTCGGCCCGTGGACCAAAAACCTCACCATCGATATGGTTGCAGCACAACTTCGAGCACACCGATCGCCAGGCGCCACCCTCGGAGTTCGGAACCGGAGGTCACCACGATGGAGCCAGACCACGCTAACTTACCAGGGGGGCATGACCTGCACCGGCTGCGAGCGATCGGTATCCAAAGCCGTCAAGGCGCAATTTGGCACGAGGGGAGGCTGAAGTAGACACTGCTTCCGGAGATGTGAGATTGTTCCGAGTTCGCAGATTCAAGCCGAGGTTGGACCAAAGAGCCCGTTGACAGCTTGTTTCGACCGACGATGAGCCATCCAGTCATAGCGCCGGTCGACCCCGCGCCGATTGCTCCGCCTCGTCTTGCGGCCTTTGCAGCATGGCTCGGCATTACTGATGGTTTCAGCAGGCTAGGCCTGATCCTTCCTCCCGGCGAGACCTCCCATGTTGACCGACATCAACGCCTCAACCAACCACGATTGTCCACTGGGCACCCAAGTCCGTTCCTGAACTGGATGGCGCTTCCAACACCGCGTGCACCGAGCCCTTGGCCCCCGGCGAGACAGGTAGCTTCGAGGTCACGGACCTGCGCAGCACCTGATGAATGTACTCCGTTCTGCGCCGGTCATCGACGCAGATGGGGAGCTTTGAGGAACACCTTGGATGAGCCAGGTTCTTTGGATTGTGCACACATGAAAGAAACGGCGTTTCCTCACGCATATTTAACAATTTTGTAGGACGCTGAATTCATGTCGTTCCGCAACCTGAAATCGCTCTTGTCGGTAGGGCTGCTGGCAATATGCGTGGCCATTTTTGCACAGGCGAGTGCGGGGTCTTTTGCGGGCGGTCATGGCGAACGAAGCATTCACTTCGTTTCTGCCAGCCATACACAGCTCCCCTCGGCTGGGGACGTTCAAAGTCACCGCCACGGGCACTCGGTACACGACCATAGCCCTGACGGAAATGCGAACGTCGCGACAAGTTACCAGAACCGCGATAAACCATCTTCGACTTGGCAGTTGAGCAGCACGCCACTGACGACTCTTTCCATTGGACACGTCCTGGAACGGCCACCGAACCGCTCCTGATTACGCAGCCGGGCAGGCTTGGCCCAGACTGACTAAGGCGCCTATAGCGGCGCAGTCGCGTAATTATGGAATCACCTTGAGCACCATTGACCAAACAATCACCCTCCCCGGGGCAAATTACGCGCGCACGGCGATGACTCGCCGACGGCTTGCCATCATGACAATCGTAGTTTCGATCGGCTTTGCTGTGATTGGCGCAAAGCTCGTCCAGCTGGGCACTGTGGAAACCACGACCACCATCGAGGGGCAGGAGATTAGCGAAATCGAGGCGTCTCGTCCGGCCATCCTCGACCGGAATGGATTGGAGATGGCCGTCGACCTTCGGGTGCCGTCGCTTTACGCCGAACCACGCAGAATTATTGATGTCGAGGAGGCGGTAACGGCCCTTCGAAGCGTTCTGCCTGATCTCGATCCCACTTGGCTGCGTAACCGTCTGACTGGGGACAAGGGTTTTGTGTGGGTCCAGCGAGAACTGACACCCAATATACGTGACCAGGTGATGGGCCTTGGGATCCCCGGCATCGATTTCTTGACCGAAAGCCGTCGCTTCTATCCAGGGGGTGTCGAAGCATCACATGTACTTGGAACCGTGAACATTGACAGCCAAGGCATAGCCGGTATCGAAAGCGACTTGGACGATAGCGGCGTGGCCGCCTTGCAAGCTGCGGGTATTGCTCGGGGCCAGGCCCTACAGGCGGTGCGACTGACGATCGACATGCGCGTACAGCACGCCATGTATGTTGAGCTGGTTGATGCGATCAAGCGCTACCAGTCCATCGCCGGCGCCGGTGTGATGCTCGACGCGCGTACGGGTGAAATCCTCGCCATGGTGTCCCTGCCCGACTTCGACCCCAATGTTCCCGCTTCTGCGTTGGAAGAGGGACGTTTCAACCGCATCACGGCCGGCAATTTCGAACTGGGGTCTGTGGTCAAAACCGTTTCGTTTGCCGCAGCATTAGACAGCGGTGCAGTTACCCTCAACGACTCGTTTGATGCGCGCTTTCCGGTGCGTTTTGGCCGCTTTGCGATCAACGACTTTCGCGGCGAAGGCCGCATCCTAACCGTGCCCGAGATCTTTCGTTACTCGTCCAACGTTGGAACGATCCAAATCGTCCAGCAAATGGGTAAAGACAACTACCGCGCCTTCTTTTCGCGCGTCGGTTTCGACAAGCCCATCGTCACCGAGTTGCCGGAAATGGCGGCCCCGAATGTGCCAGCCGAATTTTCCGAAGTCGTCGCAGCCACCGCTTCTTTCGGTCACGGATTCAGCATTTCGCCTCTGCACATGGCACGGGCTCTGGCTGCGTTCGTCAATGGGGGAAACCTGCTCCAGCCAACCTTTTATCCCCGCACTGAAACAGTGGCCCTAACGATGGCAACGAGGGTCATTTCCGAGGAAACTAGCGCCATACTCCGTCAGTTGTTGCGGTTCAACGCCATGCAAGGCTCGGGTTCGCGGATGAACCGTATCGCCATGGGTTATCGTGTCGGCGGCAAAACGGGAACAGCGGAGAAGGTCGTCAACGGACGCTATGGAGCAAAGAAAAATCTGAATGTCTTCGTTACCGCCTTTCCAATGGAAGACCCGCAATACGTGATGCTAATTCTCCTCGATGAAGCGGAACCGGAAAATCCGCAGTCGGGTAATACGGCGGGGTGGAATGCGGGCGAAGTATCGGGACGCATCATTGCAAAAGTTGCTCCGATGCTTGGGGTGGCACCCGCGCCGACACCCGATCTGGACGCCGCTATCATCGCAGCGATGACACGCCCGCTGACGGCTGCTCCGCTTGTCGCGGGAGAGCAGCCGTGATTACCCCGCCGACCAAACGGGTAAGCGCGCAGTATCGCGCGACAGCGCCCCTAACACCATTCAGGTCGGGTTCCAGCGCTGCCGAACGGGCGGCCTGGTTCACCGCCATGGTTCCCGCTGACGCTGACGCGCTGCCGCCGGTGCTCGATCTGGAATGGCAGAACGGCTCAAGCTGCCGCAGCCGCGGGTCGAGAGCCGAAACGCTTGGCAAGGTGCAGCTCATGCTCGCTGCGATGGAACGCCACACCGGCAAGCTGCCCATCATCTATACCGACATCAATTTTCATCGGGATATCCTTGCGGGAGAGACCTTTCCCAACAGCATCTGGCTGCGCTCTACTGCTGCCGATACTAAAGACCATTATGTCAATCGTGGTTGGACTTTCTGGCAGTGGACTCAGACGGGTGTGGTGCGCGGCGTAGTTGGTGAGGTCGATCGCAACGCCTTCTTTGGCTCTGCGATGGATTGGCAGGCCTTTTTAGCGACGGGCTGCGACCCGCGTGCGTTTGCCTATTTCGCCGGCTCCGGTCGCTGCGGGAAGGACCGACAATGAGAACTTTTGGACCTAGACTACCGTCGACCTTAAACGAGGTTGCCGGAATTTCGTTCAACGTTATCAGGTTCCGAAAAGGACTTTTGCCGCTTGGACCAAGCCTATCCATGGCGCTCGACAACCCAGCGAATAGCTTTAACTTTGTCCGGCTGCTTGCGGCCGTTATGGTGATAGTTTCCCATTCCTTTTTTATATTGCTGGATGGAAACCGGTCAGAACCTCTTTCATGGGCGGCCTATGATCTGGGAGCAACTGCAGTAAATATCTTCTTCGTCCTCTCAGGGATGATGGTCAGCCGTAGCTTTGCGCTGCGCCCGAACCTTGCAAGATTTCTGCGGGCCAGAGTTCTTCGAATATACCCGGCACTCCTCATGGCGGGAGTGGTCACCACGGTTGCGATCGGCCCGATAGGCGCCGATGTACCGGTCTGGCGTTACTTCACCGATCCTGCAAACTGGTTGTACCCATTGCAAGTTGCTTATGACTTTGCTGGAGCGGACCTCCCCGCCTTCAGCCATGAGATGCGACATGAGACCAATGCATCTTTGTGGACCATAAAGTTCGAACTTATCGCTTACGTATCCTTCGCTATTCTGGCTGTCCTTGGGTGGGCGGGCAGTCGCTTGATTCTGTCGGTCGTCTTGGCCATAAGCGCCGTGGCTGTAACTTTGGGCATCGGCGTAGATGCCGAAAGCGAGAACGCGGTGGCCAGTCTGGCCCGCTTCGCTTTCGCGTTCACTCTGGGTATGCTAGCTTTCGAGCTGCGACATCGTATCGGCCTGTCGCCTGCACTTGCCTTTATCGCGGTAGCAGCTGCCCTTTCCCTAAGTCTAGTGCCGGGCGCCTCCGTCTGGTCCATCCTGGCCTTCGGCTACGCCGCTTTGGTGCTCGGGGGAACAACTCTGCGGCAAGCGTGGGCGTGGACACAGCGCGCGGACATTTCATTCGGACTCTACCTATATGGCTGGCCAGTGCAACAGGCACTGGTGCATGTATTCAATTGGTCAGAGGGGCTCATCCCAGCCCACATAGCGACGTCCCTGCTCCTGGCGGGTTCCCTGGCGTGGTTTTCATGGGCAGCAGTTGAGCGTCCAGCACTGCGCTGGAAAGGCTAGACCGTAAGGCCAACTCTTGGGGGCTTTCAATTCTTTTAGTGACTAATTGGCGCGCCAGTGCCCACGCGTCGAGGCGATATGTAGCCTGCCAGAGTAATCAGAACGTACGCCAACCACACATGAACAGACGCCGCTCCGGATGGTACCGATCCGAGCGTCGGCACCGAGAAATGTGGCACGAGGCAAGATGCACCTAAGGCCAAACCGGAATGCAGTGAGGCGGCCAAGTGAAGGACAAGCTGCAAACAGGTGGACAAAGGCTTGAACCTGGCAAGGAAGTGAAGTGTGTGACCTCAAAAACCGGACGCTTGGAGCGCGCCATTCTTCATGTGTTTGGCGTGCCGCTGGCGGGACCGGTCGGACTTCGTTGTATTCGAATTGATTGGCGGGCAGGCGGGATGAAGGGAGCCTGCTGCGGATAGATTGTGCGATTGTAAGTCAGGCAGTCGGCGCTTGGCTAGCGTCCGGCGTTACCGCCGCGCGCTTGTGAGAGTCCGCAACGCTGCAACTCCCGAGCGGCGTCTGTCAACCGATCCGGACCATCATGTCAGAGACGAAGGCGTAGGGTGGAATTTCCAAATTGCGCGGAGCCGGCCCTTTTCGGACACGTCCCGAGGAATCGTATTGGGAGCCGTGGCAGGCACAGAACCAGCCGTCCCAATCGCCGACGGGATCGCCCGATTGTTGTCCTAGCGGGATACACCCCAAATGCGTGCAGATGCCGACCTGGATCAGCCATTCGGGCCGCAACGCGCGGTCTTCGTCCCTTTGAGGATCTCTCAATTCGGCCAGATTAGTGGCCCTCGCTTCGGCAATCCGCTCTTGGCTTCGGTGATCAATGAAAACCGGCATCGAGCGCCACATGACCGTTATGCGCTGACCCACTTCAATAGGCGACAGGTCCACCTCAACCGAGACGGCCAGCGCTCTAACGTCGTCGGCGGGGCTTAGGCTGTTGATGACCGGCCAGACCACTGCCGTGATGCCAACGGCAAAAGTTGAAGCGGTTGCAACGAACAGGAAGTCTCGCCGGCTCGACCTTACACTCTCTCCTGCACCCATCGTCCTTGCTCTAAATTCCCAAAGCATGGCATCCACCAGAATAAGGGGGGTTCCCGCCAGGTATCAAGTCACGATATCTTTTCTGCCGACTTGAAACGACGCGCGAAAGTCGTCCATTTGCCTGAAATCCTCTCTTAGCCGGTCTCGATGAGATCAGCATGAATGTCCCCTGCACCCGTCAACGCTGTGGACGCCCAACGTTCCTCCGCTTTACCTACCACCGCGGTTGATAGCTGTGATTACGCGTGGAATGAGGCCCCCCTTTTCGGGGAAATCGGCTTCCAAAAAGCCTCTTTGACGCCGATAGGAGGCCTTATCCGGCGCCGATTGACACGGGGCGCTCCGATGCCTCCCCAGACCCAGGGCAAGATCAGGCGCTGGCACCAGACCCTCAAGGAACCGCATCCTGCTGGAAAACTACTTCCTGCCCGGGAGACCTTGAGGCCCAGATCAGCGCCTTCGTCGAGCATTACAACCATCGGCGCTACCACGAGAGCCTCGACAACGTGACACCAGCCGACGCCCACTTTGGCAGGGCCGCAGCCATCATCAAACAGCGCGAAAGGATTTAAACGCCTGACCATCCAACATCGGCGCTTAACATCAACCCCCAAGACGAGGCCGACACTTCGCTAGCCGCCGACCCAATCTGAGCCAAATGATCCGTTTGCGGACACCGCCCCGCCTCGCCGCTTGGGCGAACGGCAGGGTGCGGCCTGCTTCCGCGACGACGTTTACGCCTTGATATGGCCGAAAGGTGCCGAGGCCCGAAATTCAGGCCCGACCCTTGCTGGAGGCGATACTCGTTGTCGGAGCTTGGGTGATCACTTTTTTGAGCGCCGCAGTCGTCTGGATCGACAGATCACCATACGGTAACCTACGACGCCTATGGTTGCCGAAAAGTTCAAGCGGTGACTTCATGTTCCTTTTCATCCGAACGATGCTACTGCTGGCCACCCTTGTCCTCATCACGGGCTGCAGCCAGTTCGTCGGCGACAACCGTCACAATGTTCCGCTGGCAAAGGCGACCATCGAAAGATTGGCGGAGATCGGCTCGTCTCCAGGCGAGGCCATGGTCGTTCGCGTCTACAAGCAGAGTTCGGAGCTCGAGGTCTGGAAACGCACCCGCACCGGCGACTATACGCTGTTCAAGACGTATCCGATCTGCAAGTGGTCGGGTGGACTGGGGCCCAAGATTCAGGAAGGCGACTACCAGTCTCCGGAGGGTTTCTACGACATCACCCCAGCGCTGATGAATCCGAAATCCGCCTATTGGCTGTCCTTCAACGTGGGTTTTCCCAACAAGTTCGACCAAGTCTGGGGCCGCACCGGCACCAATCTGATGGTGCATGGCGACTGCAAGTCGGTGGGCTGCTTCGCCATGACCGACGAGGGCATCAAGGAGATCTTTGCGCTGGCGCGCGAGAGCTTCCGGGGCGGCAATCGTTCGTTCCAGCTGCAATTGCTGCCGTTCCGCATGACCGACGCCAACCTGGCCTTGAACGCGACCAGCCCTCACGTGCCGTTCTGGCAGAACCTCAAGCAAGGCACCGACATTTTCGAGGCGACACGCCAGCCACCGGCTTGGGATGTATGCGAAAAGCGCTACTTTTTCGGTCCTACCGGCGCGTTGACCGCGCCGCTCGACCCTGCCGCCGCCTGCCCGGCCGGCTCTTTCTCGACCATGGCCGCGCTATAGTACTGCGCTCAAAGCCGCTCCAGGATCGCCTGCATCTGGTCGATCTCGCTCTGTTGGCCGGCAATGATCCGAGGCCACATCAGGATCGCCCCCGAATGGTGCGGCACCATGGATCGCACGAATTCCGCGTCGCCGATGGCGGCCTGGCTGCGCATGCCCCAGAAGCTGATCCCGAAGACCACAAGAGCGACGACCACAATGACCCTGTTGGCCCGCCGGGATGGAAACATCGAGCGCATCGAGATCAGCATCACGACCGCCATGGGCGCCACCATCATCAGCGTCATGTGGACATTGTTGAGGTTGAGGTAGAAGTGCCCGAGGGTCGCGATCATTGTACATCACCAGGTACATGATGACGAAGTCGATCGCGAGTTCGACGCCGAAGCGCCAATAGCTGCCCTTGGTCATCTCCGCATGGTGGTGGTCGGACATGATACCGCTCCTTTTGGGGTTGGAAGGGAACTGCCGTCTGGACAGACCCTCAGCCGATCTTCACATTGCGCAATCTGAGGGAGTTGCCGATGACGCTGACCGAGGACAGCGCCATGGCGGCGGCAATTGCCGATGACAGGGTCAAGCCGAAGGATGGGTAGAGCACACCCGCCACCACTGGAATGCCTGCCGCGTTCAACGGTCCGGCTCCTCGATTGGAAAGGGGCGCCGAAGCGCCCCTAAGTTTTGCGAGGCCTACTTGGCAGCCTGTTCTTCGAGCCAGGCCAGCATGTCGGCGATCTCGGCCTCCTGGGCATCGATTACCTTTTGGGCCATTTCCTTGGCCCACTCGTCGTCGCCGTGCTCCAACTCAGCCTTGGCCATGCTGATCGCGCCCTGGTGATGCGGGATCATACCGCAGACGAAGGCCACGTCGATGTCTTCGGCCATGGCACCGATCATCATATCCTGGTTCATGGCGTCCATACCGGCCATCAGGTCGGTATGGGCTGCGTCCATCTCCATCGATCCCATAGAGCCCATTGAATTCATCGAACCCATGGCTCCAGCCGTTTTGCATATCTCAGGGAGCATCGATTGAGCGGTGGATGCGCCTGACTGACCCATGGTCGACATATCGTGCCCGGGCATCGCGTCCTGGGCTGTAGATGGGCCGACCACCGCGAGCAGCATTGCGGTGGTCAGAATGGTGATTTTAAACGTGTTCATAATAGTGGTTCCTAGTTGGCTTTTGCCGGCAAGGCATAGAGGCCATGCCGTTTGAATCTGCATTCATCAAGAAACTTTTGGTGGCCGATCGGGTCCGTCATTTGACCACCGCAAGGCAATTGATGGGCCATGTGGATCGTGACCGATGACGTGGCTCACGGCCAAAAACCCGGCGGCAGAAGCTGGGGGTGCTCCTAGGCAAATATTCGTGGCGCAGCATCCAGGGGTTGTCTGGTGAGAAGGATCACAACGGCGCTCGGAACAGTCGAACGCTGCTTGCACATGCGTGATTGTGTGCGCTGTGTCTGGTACCCGGGCCACCAATGGTACGTGGTGGACAGTCAGGCTGAGCAGCACCGCGAAGAGAAGTGCAATCGCATGAGCTACTTTGCGAGTCTCGCGCGGAATTGGTGGCTTTGCTCGCATGGTGTGGCTAACGCTCCGGCGTTCAAACTGTTCCCCAATCGTGCCTTCCGCCCGTGGCGATCTTGCGACAAAAATCATTCGAGATTGAGCAGGTAGGTCGCCATGTCCTCCAGATGTTGGTCCAGCAGGTATTTCGTGCCTCCATGGACAACTTCGGCCATGGAGCCGCCGAAAGCATCGCCATCGGGAAGTACACCGGTTCGCAGAGCCGCGACGAGCGCGTCCTTGGTCCAGCCCCGCACTGTCAGGGCCCGCCAAGTTATGGCAGGCGAGCGTCCGCCATCCTGCATCGCCGGGTCGCCCGTCAGCTCCCGGTCAGAGATCAGACCACCAGCGATATTTCTTGGCGTATGGCATGCCGCGCAGTGGGCCGGGCCTTGAACCATATACCTGCCACGGTTCCAGGAAATGCTCCGACTTGAATCCTCCACGTATGTCTGCGGCTGTTCGAAGAACGATCGCCAAACGCGAATTCCGTCCCGGACATTGAAGGGGAAGCCCACTTGATGCGGCGTCGACGGCTGGGCCACCGGCGGCACCGCCTGAACTGCAGCCCAAATGTCTGCCATGTCCTGATCGGTCAAGCTGGCGTAGAATTCATAGGGAAAGGCCGGGTAGTAAGGTGCTCCCTCCGGGGAAACCCCCTGGCGCACGGCGCGGACAAACTGCTCGAATGACCAGCCGCCGATGCCATACACGGTATCGGGGGTGATATTTGGCGCGAAGAAGGCACCAAACTTGGAATTCAGCGCTGCGCCGCCGGAGAGAGGCTCCTCTCCGCCGGCAGTATGGCATGCAACGCACCCTGAGAGGCGTGCGAGGTAGGCGCCGCGCTTCGGGTCGCCTGTCAGTTGGACAACGCTAGTCGGCGGTGGCAGTGGCCAGAGCTTAATCGTCAACACGGCCAAAGCGGCCGCCAGCACCAGCGCGAGAGAAAGACCAGGTAGCAGCTTCATCTTCAGCGCCGGAATGCGGCGTGGCAAGATGAGCAAGTAGCGGTGACGTCGGCAAATACCTGCTGCTGCGTCCTGCTCGCTGGCGCAGCTCTGGGAACCGCGTCCCCCAGGGAACCGGTAATCAGACTGTCGATGCTAACGGTTTGAATGGCCGGCGCTGGCGCAAGACCCATCAGGCTGGCGAAGTCCAATCTCTCCCATTCGCTGCGTTCAGGCTCTGGCGGTGCCGGGACTGGCGCGGCGATATCGGCAAGTTTTGCTTCTGCCGGTCGAGCGACCGCGGCTAACTCTGCACCGAGCATTCCAAGGCGATCAGCGTATGACGTAAATTCCTGCCACCTGTCCCAAATTTCTGGCTTCGCTTCGGATGGCGCTTCGAGGCTACCCTCAGGAAACAGGTCAGTCATCGCCCGGCCGGCGTGCATTTCGATCATCGTGGCGGCCTCTGCGAGGAGCACTGGATCCACAGGTTCTCCATCGGCAAAAAGCGGCGCCAGGAGCTTTACCTGCTCACTGAGCATCATCATGCCCATCATGCGTTCACCGACAATACCGGTGGCGCCGCCATGGGCCAATGCCGTTACGCCCGTAAGCACTACTATTCCGCCGGCCGCTAGCCAGGCGATTCCGAGTTTATTCATCATGTCTCTATGATCCGCATTATTTGCCTTCGCCGCTGCTGCGGCGCACCCTTGTCGGTGATCAGGCTCGCGGCGGTCGGGGGTCCAATGGCGTCGGCCGGACAGTCAGAATGCGCACTTGGATTGATGCGTATGGCAACCGGCCAAAATAGCGCTCGGCGACGTGCTCGCACGCGATCCCCAAGAATGGCGCACCACAATGAAAGGTTGGCTCATTTTGCAACTTGTCTTGCTCGGTATGTAGGTCGCTTTGGATAGCCTCGTCCTGGGCCACCAGTACCGCCTCGTCAGCCGCGCCATGTACGTGCGCCGGCTGGCCAGCGTGGGAAAGACCCGCTCCGAGCACCAAGACCATGATCATGGCCGTCCAATTGACAAGAATAAGTAGCGACTTCAAGGGCGAATCCGAACTCGATTGCGCGTCGTTTTGAGGGGACAATTGTGTCGAGGCGATGGCCACCAGTTTTGGCCCGAGATGGCTAATCAATGGTTAATGGCGCCTGATACTTGCGCCCGACTGCAATTGTACACCTCAGCTGTGGGCCGGGTTGCAGTTTGCCCGGGAGGAGACGGTCCCCTTCTCCGCCCAGGACGGGGCTGGCCGTCAGACAGTGAGCACGATGACTATCATCAATCCGCCATCGCGACCTCTTCGCCGTCATTATTGGTGTTGTGGCGGGGGAGCCAGTTTCCAGGCGTTAGCGGTGGATAGAGGAAGAACAGAGAGCGCGAGATAGGCCCGAGCATATGCCGCCAGATGATACACCGCACATTAAGGTTAAGCATGGCAGAGTTCAGATGACGAAGGTTTGCGTCCCGAAGTCCGGGTCCACGGTGCCCCGTCGCGGCGTCCACCGCCGGTAGCTGCAATCGAGCACAGGTTTCGAAATAGATGCGCCTTATCATTGGCATACTTATCGTCTGCGGCAGCGTTTTTGGCGGTTATGTCGCACTGGGCGGCTACCTCGCTGTCCTATGGCAACCATTTGAATACGTGATCATCCTGGGTGCAGCGATCGGCGCCTATGTCATCGGCAATCCAGGCTCTGTGCTAAAGCAGTCCCTCGGATTGTTCGGCACGCTCTTTAAGGGCGCGAAATATAAGAAGGAAGCCTATGTCGAACTGCTTGGCCTGCAGTTCAGCCTTTTCAAGCTCATCCAGACCAAGGGGATATTGGCTCTCGAAACCCATATTGAAAGCCCGAAGGATTCCGAGATCTTCAAAAGATTCCCCATCTTCGCTTCCAACCATCACGCGGTCGAATTCACGTGCGACTACCTACGCATGGTGACCATGGGATCGAACAACGTCCACGAGCTCGAGGCACTGATGGACGAGGAGCTTGAAACCCACCATCAGGAACAAGAACGAGTGATCGGCGCCATCCAGGCTCTCGCGGATGGCACACCGGCGCTCGGCATTGTGGCCGCCGTGTTGGGTGTTATCAAGACCATGGGCGCCATTAGCGAACCGCCGGAAGTCCTCGGTCACATGATCGGCGGCGCCCTCGTGGGTACATTCTTTGGCGTGTTCGTCGCCTACGGCTTCTTTGGCCCGATGGCCCAGTCCCTACGGGGCATCTATGAATCGGAGTCCAAGTACTTCCTGTCGCTCAAGACGGGTCTGCTCGCACACGTCTCTGGTCAGGTCCCTGTTATGGCCATTGAGTTCGCTCGCAAGTCGCTAATGTCGGACGTCCGCCCAACCTTCGAAGAAGTAGACAAGGCTACCACAGACCTGTCCAACGCGGCGTAAGAGGTGAAATGCCCCGAAGGCCGGAGGGTCGCCGGGACCTAAAACACCCTAGTTAGCGGCAGCGACAGGAATGTTAGCCATCCGACAGGCACCCAGTCAAATGCGACGTCCAAACTAAACTCGCTCCGCTGCAAACGGGGCATCCCCTTTATCTGGAAGACACATTCCGCGTTTTCGCGGATGTCACCAATATGGTAGACTGAAACCACGGTCATTTTGCTTTCGACAATCCTGACGGAAACAAACTTCCGCACGTCTTCGCCGAGGTCAAAGTCATAGGTTTGATAGAAGCGGCGGCTGCCCAAGTTGGTTCCTTTGAAGACATCGAATCGGGTACCAAAGATCGTGAAAATGGCTGCCGTGCCCTATTCGGTTGAGACCGAGCCCACAAGCCCCTCCTTAGCGGTTTGACATGCCTGGAACCGCCGTGCAGGCGGGAGACGAGGCCGGTCGCATAAACGGCAAGCTGACGATCGTAAAGAGCAGACCTCTAAACCGACCATGTTCGCCGGCGTGGGCGGGACCTTTCCCGCCGGGTACGATCAGAAGCGTCGATGGATCCTCAGCGCAACCGGCACTTAGTACCCCTTCGCTGCCAAACCACCGCCCTCATTCCGTCCAATCTACGGCGCAAAGGTCGAGTGGGCGGTGAACACAAACGTCGCCCACATAAGCGCCGTTGCCCATAGCAAGAGCACCGAAATCAGGCCCGCGATACGTAGGAATTTCATCGACTGCCCCCTGCACAACATTGTGCCGGCCGGGGCTCCGAGTCCATCGGATCGACGCAACGTGATGGCCTTAGGCCAGTGGTGCCCTGCGACATCCGGATGTTGCTCTGACTGCGCGTTGCGGTGCAGATGGATCAAAGGGACGTGAATACTGGCGAGGTGCATTTCGGGCAAAGATCAAAAGTGCTAACGCCAGCTAACGCAAAACCTCAGGGGCTCCCCATGAAACGCCGAGATTTTATCAGAGTTCTCTCGCTCGCTGCGGGCGGGCTGGTGCCGATGCTTGCCCGCGCCCAGGAGGGTGACTCCATATGGGATATGATGTCTCGCGGCCGCGTCCTGAACGAAGCGGACAGGGAGGCCAACAGCGTCGCCGCGATGCAGGCGATCGACACCGTCGAGCCCGTCCTGTCTTACGACACTGCCAATAACCTCTTGCTTGCCATTGCCCAATACGAGCCTTTCGTTGTCGCGGGTGGCTGGGATGAGGTGCCCCAGGAAGCCTATCAGCTCATCCTGGGTAACTCTCGCGCTGCGGTGGTTGCCCTGAAACGTCGATTGATCTCTTCGGCTGATCTGGCGATGGCAGATCGCGTCGATGACGTGTTCGATGCCCCTTTGGACGCGGCCCTGCGGCGGTTTCAGGCACGGCACGGCCTTCAGATCACGGGACAGGTCGATGAGGCGACCTGGCATGCGCTCAACGTTCCGGCCGAGGCACGACTGCACCAGCTTCGGCTGAACCTCCTGCGCGTTCAAGCGATGGCGCCCCGGCTGGCGGACCGATATGTTGTCGTCAATATTCCGGCGGCGTCGATCGAGACAGTCGAGGGCGGAATGGTGGCGCGGCGGCACACCGCTGTGGTGGGCCGCATTGACCGCCAGACACCCATTCTCAAGAGCAACATCCACCAGATCAACTTCAATCCGTTCTGGAACGTGCCCAAGAGCATTATCCGGCGCGATCTCATCAAATACATGAATGAAAATCCGAACTACCTAACCGAGCAGCGCATCCGCATCTACGACGGCAAGGGCACCGAACTGCAGCCCACCGACATCAATTGGGCGACCGAGGATGCCGTGAATTACAATTTCCGTCAGGACCCGGGGCCCAACAACTCGATGGGCAACGTCAAGATCAACTTTCCCAACGAGCATGCGGTGTACATGCACGACACGCCGACCAAGGGTCTGTTCGGCGAGAACTCCCGCTTCTATTCCTCCGGATGCGTCCGTGTGGACCAGGTGCAGGACTTCGTCGCCTGGGTTCTGCGGGATAACGGCGACTGGGGCGCCCCGGAAATCGGCAGCGTCTTCGCATCGGGAGAGCGGCTCGACGTCTCGGTCAAGAGCCCGGTGGAACTGCATTTTACCTACATTTCCGCTTGGGCCAACCGGCAGGGAACGGTGAGCTTCCGGGACGACGTCTACGAGTTCGACAAGGCCGGCAAGGTCAGTTTTGAGGTCTAGGCAGAGCGCTTGGCCAGGTTGCCCTAACGGAAAGTGAACGAATGGCGAGTGCTCCACGCAAATGGCACTGGATCGTCCGCCTATCGCATTGGACAACCGTCGTCCTGCTGGTGCCGCTATTCTATACGGGCCTCACCGGTCGAATGGGCCACTTCAGCCCGTCTGAAACGCACGCCAACCTCGGCGTCGCGCTGCTGGTGGTCTTGCTGGTTCGACTGTTGACCAAGACCGTTGTCGCCCGCCCCGCGGGTTATCGATCGAGGATCTCGGCTCTTGTGCAAGCCGCGCTCTATGTCGTGCTGTTCGGCCTGCTCGTCTCCGGGGTGGCCGCGGTGCAGAACACGGCGTTTCTGCCGCGAGCCACCGTTCTCGGCGGGCTCGAGATACCGACGCTTGGCTTGGTGCAACCGCAGCTGGCCGGTCTGGTTCACCGGTGGATGGGCTATGTTCTGATTGGCCTGGTTGGCCTTCATGTCGCCTCGGCCATATGGCGCTGGATTGGCGATCGGTCATTCTTGTCCCGGATTGTGTAGCTGCAGGCGAATGCTATGGATCAGCGGGCCTGACTATGAAGCGGAGCCATACGGTGCCTAACATCAGTTCGTGTTTCCTGGCTGTCGCCGTGCTCGCGACTTGGACCTGGAACGCCAATGCACACCCGCACATCATGATCGATGCCAGGGCGACGATCGTCTTTGATGATGCCGGCACCGTATCTGCGGTGCGTCACACCTGGACCTTCGACGCCGCTTTCAGCGCCTGGTCGGTCCAGGGCATCGACACCGACCGGGACGGCACGGTGTCCCCTCAGGAGCTGCAGGTACGCGCCGATGACAACATGGTGGGTCTGGCGCAGTTCGAATACTACACCTACGCCTTCGAAGAAGACTATGCGCTCACATTCGGAAGTGACCTCCCGGCAACCTATGCCATCAACGACGGCCGCGTCACCTTGAGTTTCGAGGTGGCACCCCAACCCTCTTACCGGGTAGGCGATACCCTTCACATGGCCATCAATGATCCGGAATACTACGTGGCGATCGAGTTCCCCTCATCAGAGGCGGTGACGACAGAGAACATGCCCGCAGGGTGCGAGGTGGCTGTGGTACCACCCGAGCCACTCGATCCCGCCTTGGAGGAACGACTATATTCGTTGGGCGCCGAGGTCCTGGATCTCCCCCCGGACCTGGCGGCCGCCATGAAATGGGTGCAGGGCGAGATCTTGGTCCGCTGTGGAGCGCCATCGACTAATCAGCCGGACGGCACGCCAGGCGCCGAGGCGCCCGAACGCAAAGCTCCATTCGGCGGGGCGCCACCAAATCCAGGCTCCATTTCTATCGAGCCGCCGTGACCAGCACATCGAACGCCTCGATGATCTCTGACCCCGTTCCTTTGGCTCCGGCATCGATCCAGCGGCGGATCGCCGTCAGAAGGGCGCCGCTCAACATCGCTAACATGGTGCCACGGCGCTCACCCTCCCCCACTTCACTCGCCACAACGTCCTCGATGATTGAGCTGAACTCTGTCTCCGCAAGCCCCCCGCCTCCACCACGGGCAAGCGCGACGAAGAGCCCTGCATGCGATTTGGCGTGGCCAAGCAGAGCCGCAAGGAATGCCCTGCGGTCCTGCGGCGTTGAGCGCGGCAGGAGCTCGAGGTGCTCTCGCAAGCGGATGAAGCCAAACCGCAGCAGGTCATCCTTGGTCTTGAAATGGGCATAGAATGTAGTGCGGCCGACATCGGCCTCATCAATGATGTCCTGGATCGACAGCCGGTCATAACCCCTTTCGGCGACGAGCGCGGCGAAGGCAGAATAGAGAGCCTCCCTGGTCTTTCTGACACGGCGATCCATCGTTTGCGAACGCTCCCCTGTCATCCGTTCCGTAGCGAACACCGCTGGATGGACACCGTGCCGGATTCCGAACACCTGTTCCGTAACGGATAGCCTATCCGTCAACAATGGAACAGATCAATGTCAAAAACGTCCTCGGCGCTCGCCTCTCTCACGGCGCTTGTTGCCACTCTCGTCGCCACCGGAATTCACCACATCTTCCGCCTTGGCCCAGCTCTGATACTACCGACGGTGATCGGGGTGGCAGTGCCTGTCGTGCTGTGGCTCCTCCATGCACGGACCGGTAAACCGGCATTGCTCTGGGCCTACGCAGCCTACGCGGCACTTGTCGTGTTCTGGTTCGGCTTTCTGGACGGCTTCCTCGATCACGTCGCCAAAGCCGCCGGCATGGAAAACGTCACCTTTCTGCCGGGGAGCGAGGAGGACATCGTCGCAACGGCAATGCAGCTCTGGTCCCCGTCCGCGTCCACCGCTTTTTACGAGGGGACGGGCATTCTGAGCGCCGCCCTCGCCCTGCTGACCGTCATCACCACCGGCCTCTACCTCTATCGCGAGCTACCGGCTCGGAGCGCGATGCGGACGGAAATGTAACCCAGTCTGGGCTCCCGGCCCGTCCGGCACGGAAAGGCCGCGGCGAACGCTGCCGCGGCCCCTGCCCCAACTGTGGCTCCTTCACCCGCGCAACTCGCCGGTGTAGCCGGCGTCCTCAATTGCCTTGGCGAAGCTGGCCGCCGGCTTGTCGCTTTCGATCTTGACGGCGTGCGAGCCCAAATCGATTGCAACCTTCGAGCTCGGGTCGACGCTCTTGACTGCTTTTTCGACCGTCGCGACGCAATGGCCGCAGGTCATGTCGTTGACTTGGAAATCATACATCTGGTGGTCCTTTCCGATGGGATTGTCACAATGTGGGCTTTCCAACGGTGGGAAGGTCAAGAGCCGATCATCATTTTATCGCAGCTGCGGCTACAGCGGTCGAAGAGCGGCCAGCGTTACCGAGACTAACCGCCCCACAGCCTGCTTCGATCGCAGGTCGGCCGCGCCTGCCACCGCACTGAGGCAAAAGACGGCCAGTTCCCTGGGGGGCATATCCATACGAATCTCCCCCGCGCCCGCGGCTTCGGTGATGATGCCGGAAAGAAATGCCGTCAGGTGTTCCCGAGCGTGAACCATGTGTCCGCCCCGATGCAAGGCATTCGCCAGTTCGCTGCCTTCGTGGTCCTGGGCCATCTGCGCATATGCATCAAGTACATTGCGCAATCGCGGAAGAGGTGAACCCTCCCCTGACGCGATCGCCTTGAACGACGCCAGATGCCGATGAACTTGTCGTTCATGCCACGCAAGTAGCACCGCCTCCACGTCGGGGAAATACTTGTAGAGCGTCGCCCGGCCGATACCGGTCTCCTGCGCTATTTCCGACATGGTCACCGCGGCAAGGCCCTTTCGCGTCACGAGATCGGCTGTCGCGTCGAGGGTCGAATCCCTGACGTTGCGCTTGTGTGCGTCGATCGTGTCGTTCCAGAGCTTGGGCATGGCAGACGTCATAGCCGACAAAGTGACTATCGTCCATACAGATTGAATTGACCGAGACATACTGTATTGATAAATGAAACCGATGGAGGCCTTCATGACCGACCAAAAGCGCAGACCTGCCCCCGGCGGGTATTCGACACCCGGATGGGTGAAGGGGCTCGGTATCGCCGCCGCAGTCGTCGTGGTGCTTCTGATCATTGCGTTGGCGGGAGGGCTGGGAGGCAACCACGGTCCTGGACGCCACGTTGCGCAGGACCAGACAGCGCAATGAGGGCGGGACCGGCATTTCGCAAGCTGCTGCTGACGCTTCATATAGTCACGTCGATGGGGCTGATGGGCGCAGTCGCGGCTTTCCTGGCTTTGGCAATTGTCGGCCTCTCCACCGGTGCCGGCGGACCGCCGGTTTATCCCGCGATGGACTTGGTCACCGGTTACCTCATCGTGCCGCTGGCGCTAATGAGTCTGGTAATCGGCACGTTTCAGTCATTGGTCACGCCCTGGGGACTGATCAGGCATTATTGGGTGGTGGTGAAGCTGATCCTTACCGTTGCCGTGGTGGTGGTGCTGTGGATACAAACCGGGAACATCCAGATGCTGGCAATGCAGCCAGTCGGTGCCGACGGGCCGGCATTAGCCGCCGCGCGTGCGTCCATGGTTCTGCACGCGGGTGGCGGGCTGCTGGTTCTTCTCGGTGCAGTGATCCTATCGGTCTACAAGCCTCGGGGGCTGACGCGATATGGCTGGAACAGGCGTGCGTCAGCGGGCGCCGAAGAGGCGTGAGCAACAGCCGTGATCCATGATCATCTCAATTGGCGGCGGGCAATCTCGCGATAGAGAGCCTCATTCGAGACGCCCAGCTCGTCCGCCAGCTCAGTTCGGGTCCCCCTATCGGGCAAGGCATTGCCATGCAACTGCAACCAACCATCAAGCCTGTCGCGCACCGTGCGTCGGGAGAGCAACTCGGTAAGTTGCCGGGCTTTCATCAGCTCCCGTGCCAAATGCGCGTCCCACGTTTGGCGGAATGCGTCGTTCTCGGCCAGGGCCCTTCGAAAAGCTTCGACCTCCACCGCGAGACATTGCGTGCGCCGCATCACGATCGCATCGCAATGGTAGCGGTCCGAATAGAGCGACGCTTCCGCCAGAACCTGGTTGTCGCGAGCCCGCTGCAGGACCACGCGCCGGCCATCCGGCTGCGTGCGGATCAGGTCGACACCCCCTTCGACCAGGGCGAATAACGTCGTAACGGGATCCTCGGCGAAGAACACGGACTGTCCTCGCGCCAAAGCCAGGACGCGGTGTCGCAGAGCGGATATGAAACCCAAAAGGTCGCTAGACATGATTTCGATCATGTTTTCGGACGGAGCGGTTTGCAAGGGTACAGCCGTGAAAACCAGGAACATCCCAATGAAGACGCTCATCATCTCGTTCGCCTCCTTCGCAATGCTCGTTGTGCCGGCCGTGGCTCAAGAGACACCGCACCACGCACCAACTTCGGACGCGGCCGCAATCTCGATCCCCAAATCGTATTCGGCCGAGGATGTTGCCGAGCTGCTCGAGGGCGCCGGTCGAGGCATGGCGAAGCCCGCGGAACTCAATGGTGCGCCCGGGCCAACCCATGCCCTTGAACTCGCGGAGGAGCTCGAACTAACGCCGGAGCAGCGGACCCAGATCGAAGCCATCCGGCTGGACATGAAGACGAACGCAATCGCAGTCGGGCGGGAGTTGATCGCCCTGGAACTGGCACTGGACGCAGCGTTCGCCGCCGGCGAGGTGCAGGCCGAAGGGTTGCTCGCGGCGCTCGACCGGATCGCGAACGCCGAAGGGGATCTCCGGTACATTCACCTGTCGGCCCATCTTTCAACCCCAGCCATCCTCACGGCCGACCAAATCCGGCGCTACGACGCCTTGCGGGGAAACGCAGACTGATCAGCGCCGCGACCAATGAGCCTGGTCACGTCCCGCCAAAGCAATCGCAATGCCAAAAAATGAGACCTTGACCTTACAATGGTGGTAAGGATTATCTAGATCTGCAGTTGGAAAAGGACTGCAGAAAATGGCCTCGCAATCAGCATCGATAGAGCTCACTTCACCGAAATTTCCCTCGACCGAATTTCGGGTCGAGGGAATGACGTGCGCCTCTTGCGTCTCCAGAGTTGAGAAGGCCATCCGCGCCGTTCCGGGCGTCGCGTCCGCCAACGTCAACCTGGCGACGGAGAAGGCGACCGTAGCCTTTTCGAGCCAGCCGGATCCGCAGGCGGTCACCGCCGCCATCGCGAAGGCCGGCTATACCACCCCGGAAGAAACACTCGAGCTTCAGGTCGAAGGCATGACCTGTGCGTCCTGCGTGGCGCGGATCGAAAAGGCTCTGGCGGCAGTGCCGGGCGTCACCTCGGCGGCCGTTAACCTGGCAACTGAACGCGCTGTCGTGCGCTACCCTGCCGGTTCGGTGACCCGAGCCGCGCTGGAGAATGCCGTCCGTGTCAGCGGCTACGACGTCATCAAAAGCGCCGAGGGCGCCAAGAGCGACGACGCCGAAGAGCGCCGAGCTGCCGAGATCGGAGCGCTGGGCCGGGCCCTCGCCGTTGCCGCCACATTGACCGTCCCTCTCTTCGTCATGGAGATGGGCTCTCATTACGTGCCGGCAATCCACATGTGGATCATGACCAATATCGGCATGCCGACCAATCTCTACATCCAGTTCGTGCTGGCCACGGTGGTGCTGTTCGGGCCCGGCTTGCGGTTCTTCCGCAAGGGCATCCCCAACCTGCTGCGCCGCACTCCGGACATGAACTCGCTGGTGGTCCTCGGCACGAGCGCGGCCTGGTTCTATTCGATCGTCTCCACCTTCATGCCTTCGGTGCTGCCGAGCGGCACGGCTTACGTCTACTACGAGGCGGCGGCGGTTATCGTCACGCTCATCCTGCTCGGTCGCTTCCTCGAGGCCCGGGCTAAAGGGCGGACCAGCCAAGCGATCAAGCGGCTGGTCGGCCTGCAGCCCAAAACCGCCCGCGTGATCCGGAACGGGACCGTCGTCGAACTCGGCCTGGAACAGGTGGTCGTGGGCGACCGCATCGAGATCCGGCCGGGCGATCGCGTGCCGGTCGACGGCGCGGTGCTGGAAGGCGACTCCTATGTCGATGAATCGATGATCAGCGGCGAACCGGTGCCCGTGCGCAAGACAGTGGGCGCCGAGGTCGTCGGCGGCACCATCAACAAGACCGGCGCCTTCACCTTTGCGGCCACTAAAGTCGGCGCCGACACCGTCCTGGCCCAGATCATCCGCATGGTCGAAGAGGCCCAGGGTTCCAAGCTGCCGATCCAGGCCCTCGTCGACAATGTGACCTCGTGGTTCGTGCCCGCGGTTATCGCCGCGGCGGTGTTGACCTTCGCGGCCTGGTACGTGTTAGGCCCATCGCCGGCGCTGACCTTCGCGCTCGTCAACGCCGTCGCCGTGCTCATCATCGCCTGCCCGTGCGCCATGGGTCTGGCAACCCCGACCTCGATCATGGTCGGCACTGGTCGTGCGGCGGAACTCGGCATCCTCTTCCGCAAGGGCGAGGCGCTCCAGACTCTGCGCTCGGCCCAGGTCGTGGCGCTCGATAAGACCGGCACCCTCACCAAGGGTAAGCCCGAACTTACCGACCTGACGGTCCGGACCGGTTTCGATCGTGGCGAGGTGCTGCGGCTGATCGCTAGCATCGAGACCAAGTCCGAGCATCCCATTGCCGAAGCCATCGTCGCCGCCGCGGAGCGGGACGGACTGGCGCTGTCCGAGGTCACGGCCTTTGATGCGGAGCCTGGATTCGGGGTCGCGGGCACCGTCTCCGGAAAGCGTGTATTGGTCGGGGCGGACCGGGCCATGGCCAAGGCTGGGATCGACGTCTCCGAGTTCGCCGGCGTTGCCGGGATGCTTGGCGACGAAGGCAAGTCGCCGCTCTATGCCGCCATCGACGGTCAACTGGCCGCCATTATCGCTGTCTCCGATCCGATCAAGGAGACCTCGGTCGATGCTATCCGTGCCCTGCACGACCTCGGCCTGCGCGTTGCGATGATCACCGGCGACAATGGCCGGACCGCGCAAGCCGTCGCCAAGCGGCTCGGGATCGACGAGGTGGTCGCCGAGGTCCTTCCGGACGGCAAAGTGGACGCCATCAAGCGGCTACGGGCCGGCAATCGCGTCGTGGCCTTCGTCGGGGACGGGATCAACGATGCCCCTGCCCTGGCTGAAGCCGATGTCGGCCTGGCCGTCGGCACCGGTACCTATATCGCGATCGAAAGCGCAGACGTCGTCCTGATGTCCGGCGATCTCCGCGGCGTGGTCAACGCGATCGCCATCTCCAAGGCGACGATCGGGAACATCAAGCAGAACCTGTTCTGGGCCTTTGCGTACAACGTGACGCTGATCCCGGTTGCCGCCGGCATCCTCTACCCCATCAACGGGACGCTCCTGTCGCCGATCTTGGCCGCGGGCGCCATGGCCCTCTCGAGTGTATTCGTTCTGGGCAACGCACTGCGCTTGCGGCGGTTCGCGGCGCCCCTTGCCCTCACCCAGGAGACGCGTACGCGTGCCTCCGCATCCGACGGTATTGACATTCTGGAGCCTGCATCATGAATATCGGCGAAGCTTCCAAGGCGAGCGGCGTCTCCACCAAGATGATCCGCTACTACGAATCCATCGGCCTGATCAAAGCGCCACTGCGCACTGAGTCAGGATACCGGGTCTATTCCGACAACGACGTGCACGCGTTGCGCTTCATCAGCCAGGCCCGCGATCTCGGGTTTTCGGTGGAGCAGATGGGGAGCCTCTTGGCGCTTTGGCGGGACCGCAGTCGCGCGAGCGCCGACGTCAAGTCGATCGCGCTCGAGCATATTCGGGCACTCGACGAGAAGGCTCGAGCGCTTCAAGCGATGAGTAAGACCTTGCGGCACCTTGCCGACCATTGCCATGGCGACGACCGTCCTGACTGCCCGATCATCGAAGGATTCGCCGCGGCCGCGGCGCCGACGCCGAAGAAGCGGCAGCCACGCTTCGGCGTCACGGGGATCACGCCGGATCGGGCGCACGCCAACTAACTTCCACTGTCACAACGCGATGACAGGCCGCGGCTCATCATGGCCCGCGGCCTCTTGCGTGCTATTCGCCGACCTGCCGCAGCAGGGGAGCTGGCAGGCCCGAGCGCACCGGACCTCGCCTCTGCCTCATCAACACCACCTACTAGGTCGGAACCGCGATCGGATTAGCGGTCATGGTCGCACTGGCGGCGTCGGTGGCGCCCACGGCGGAACCGAAACCGGGGACCTGCCGCCCGCTTCCAGACCGCGTTCTTCGGTGCCGCGGTGGCGGCCTTCCTGGGCGCGGCGGCGGCGCTGCTGTTCGTGCACAGTTTCGCACCCCAGCGTGAAGTGCCGGTGGGCTGACGAGCGCGTCGGACCGGCGCATGCCGGCCTGGCCTCATCTAAAGGAGCAATACGCTAATCGATTGCCAAAACTGATCGTTGGTAGCCGAGGAAGCAAAAGCTCCAACGGGCGTATGCGCAGGTCTTTTACGACACCTTTTCAGGTTAGCGCGAGACGCTCGCCGATCTCCTCGCTCTTCCACAGGGAGCGTAGCGGGCCTCCAGGGGCAAATCGGAGCCAACAAGGGCACGCACAGCGGGCGACGTTCCCCCCGCATAGATATGCTCCGAGCGTCGTCGTGCGACAAACTTGTGTCTGGACCGCATCGTCGAACCCCGCCACAATGCCGCCGTCTATATCCTGCGATATGGTGCATGATTCCACGATCGGTCCAACTTCTGCTGAAGAGCCTCATGCTGGCAATGGTGGTTGCTGGGCTGGCGCTCGTGCCGTTGTGGCAATCGGTAGGCCATGCCAGTGAAGTCGAGCATTCGGTGATGGTTGTTCAGGAAGCCGATGCCAGGTCGAGCCAAGACCACTTCAGCGCAAATAATGCAGGTCATCACGTTGCCGCTGACCATGCGCACGAATTGCCCATGCTACGGCTAGCGGGCCTGCCCCAAGCCGCGATATCACGCGAGCGCTGGGGCTTCCCTGCGCCTGTGATTAGCGACGGCACCGAGCCTTACGATCCAGAGCAACCTCCTAGACGCATCTGAGCAATCGACCGCGGAACGACGACGTTCCGCGCGCAATGCTTTGATGAGGTCTAATCATGCTGAACTTTGTGCTGTCGCGGGGCTTTATGCCCCTCCGACAGACCCCCATTAGCGCTGGGGCGCTAATCGACAAATCCCAACCCAACACCCGGGTGGTAGAACAGGTCCCAAGTCGGTGGACACTGGTGCTGCCATGGGTGTGATCTCTGGCTATCCAGATCCGGCGCGTGTGGCGCTGGGACTCGCCACCGCGACGATCCTCGGGGCGCTGGCCTCCGAAATCCTTGGGGGCCTGGTGCCATGTGAGTTGTGCCTGACACAGCGCTTGCCTTACTATTTTGGTATCCCGCTTCTGCTCGCGAGCCTTCTCGCACCTGCCAGGAGTGTCCGCGTTGGATTGAGACTTTGCGCCCTGGCTTTCTTTCTGTGGGGAACCTATCTCGGCGTCTACCATGCGGGAGTGGAGTGGAAACTCTGGTCCGGTCCGACCGCATGTACAGGAACCGGCTCGGATGTCAGTTTTGATGCCATGGCCGACTTGAACAATGCCCGCGTTGTCCCCTGCGACCAAGTCCAGTTCCGTTTCCTCGGCTTGAGTCTGGCTGGTTGGAACGCGGGGCTCTCGTTGCTGATCTCGGTCCTGGTAGGATTCTCACTTGGCCTGCGCAAGGCGGGCGCCGAGCCAACCCGCCAAACCCAGCCATGAGGCGCGATTCGCTCCGACATCGTCAATCGACCTGGCAGCTTATGGCTTGGCTACCGGTTGTAGCACTCTTCGCGATTATCGCCATGTTGGCCGCGCCAGCGCTGCTTTCTGTGATCTCCCCGCGGCAGCCTGCATCAGCGTCGCGCGGTACCATTGAGCTGGATCGCTGGACGCTGTCGGCCGCTGTGAGTTCCCAGCCGTCACAGGCGTTGCTAGTGGATGTCGAACTGTTCGCTAAGGATCAGGACAACATGCGGCCGCCGCCTTGGCCGGTCATCTCCGCATTCATGCGCGGGCACGCCATGACCGGGCGTCCGCGGACGCGCGCGCTCGGCCCCACCCGTTTTCAGGCCATTCTCGAACCCGCCATGGCAGGCGCCTGGACGGTCGAGATCGAGGCCGACGGCAACTCGCTACAAATCCCCATAACGGTTCGCTAACTGCATAATACAAGAGGTATCCAATGCAACGACGCCACTTTATCGCTGGTCTGACGGCCATGTCGGCTCTGCCGATGACCTTAAATCGCACGCACGCCCAGCAGGCGACGGCGTTAACGGCGGATCCCGATGCGCCACTTTACGCCGGTATTCATGGGGAAGCGTTCGATATTCCACCGGTTGACGTCAGTCTGATCCGTCCGGGCTACCGGCGACAACTCACCGACTATACGACGACCGAGCGCCCAGGCACGATCGTCGTCGATACTGCGCACCGCTACCTCTATTTGGTGGCAGAGGGCGGCAAGGCCATGCGTTATGGGGTTGGCATCGGGCGTGATGGCTTCACCTGGTCGGGGCGTGGGGAAATTCGCCTGAAGCGGGAGTGGCCCACTTGGACCCCACCGTCCGAAATGATCGTGCGGCAGCCCGAACTTGAACCCTACCGGAACGGTATGGCTCCGGGGCTGGACAACCCACTGGGCGCTAGGGCGCTCTATATTTTCCAGGACGGGCGCGACACGCTTTATCGCGTACATGGCACCAGCGATCCGACCACCATCGGGCTGGCGGTGTCCAGCGGTTGTGTCCGGCTGATCAATCAAGACGTCATAGACCTGTACAGCCGCGTTCCCGTGGGCAGTGCGATCGTGGTCCAGCAAACAGCATGAAGACACCCGTGCGACATCTGGTGGTCCTGGTCGCTGCCGCTGTGGCGGTGTTGCTGTTTGGATGGCTAAGGGGTGAGTGGGACCCGATGCACCGCTGGAACAGGGCCTTTGGCGACACCGCCTTCATTCTTATTGCCCTCACCATGGCTCTGGGTCCTATCGTGACGCTGCTTCCGCGCGCGTCACCCGTTCTTCCCTGGCGTCGAGAACTGGGCGTCTATTCCGGTGTTGCCGCCACACTGCATACGGCAATCGTGTTCATTGGCTGGTTTGGCCTCGATCTTTGGCGGCTCAGCGGTTTCGCTTTTCATCCGACCCTTCAACGCTACGTGCTGGCGGAACATGGCCTCGGCCTTGCCAACTGGATTGGACTATTTGCCTTGGTTCCAGCCATCGGGCTGGCACTGATCAGCAATGATCGCGCAATTGTCCTGTTTGGACCAAGAACGTGGAAGTGGCTTCAGTCGGCGGCCAGCGCCATCTGGATCCTCGTGGTGCTCCACGCGGGATATTTCCTCCTCATGCACTTCCTGCACTATCACCGGCCTGACCCTCCACCCAATCCGGTCACCTGGTTTGTCGTCGGCCTGACGTTGTCCGTGCAGGTTTTGCGCTGGTGCGCGACCTATGTGGTTTGGCGCAGAGCCCGCAGGGGTCGCGACAAAATACCGAGCGTCGCGATAGATGCCGCGTGAGGCGGACACCGCAGCGATCAATCAATCCCGAACTGCATCTAGATGCGTCTTTGACCTTCCTACTGTGGGGAAGCCCACATTCCTCCCGTTACATTTTCTCGGAGTCGTTCATGTACAAGTTTAAAGTCAACGACATGACCTGCGGCCATTGCGCTTTGAGCGTAGACAAGGCGGTGAAGGCCGTCGATCCTGGGGCACAGGTCAGAATAGACCTCAAGGCGCACCATGTCGAAATCCAGAGCGACAAGCCTGCATCGGTGTTCGCCACTGCAATCACCGATGCCGGCTATACTGCTATACCGCAGCCATGAGCACCAAGGGCAGGCCCCAAGCCTGCCCGCATTCATCACGGAGATACGAACACATCGTGAAGGCGCTCGTTGGCCTGGCGTTCTCTTCATCAAGAGCATCTGGCCGGATCGCGAGCGCGACTATCAGCGTTCGCGATCGGAAGCCGAGGGGCCATGAGCGGCCATCAACACATCGCTTGACCTTGCCACCGCGGAAAGTCTCATCTAGGAGCGCCACGGCCCTCTCGCAGGAGCATAACCATGCCAATCAGCCCTCCATGGCGAGCAGGGGCGCATGGCAGACTATATGGTCCGACTGGACTTCGTCGTGCTCGATGAACTGGGCTATCTGCCCTTCGCCCAGTCCAGAGGCCAGTTGCTGTTACACAATTTCGGCTTTAATCGCTCGATGGCTGATATGACGCGACAGCAACACAATAAGCGTGGGCCAAAACATCGTATTGGCGATGTCTTTAATGCCGCCATCGAAAAATAGTGCCCAGGACCCATGCAGGCCGTGAAATGCGTCGAGATATTCGTTGACCATCTGCAGGGCTAATACAACGAGCCATGGCACCCAACTACCAAGCGATTTTCGCAGGAGAACGGCGGCAAGGAGGAAGATGGCGATACCAATGTGGATGTGAAGCGCGTCTTTGCTGAGGTCCAGCAGTTGACTCAGTTCTGTCTTGAATGAATTCCACATGCGAACGCTCCGCCACAGCGGCGAAGCATGACACAGAGTGGTTTACAATGTTTTTCAGGGCGCTGCTAAGTTTCAATCGCCGCATGCGAAAAGTTGTGCCTGGACCAAAGCAAAAGGGTGGCATGACCCTCGTTGAGGCGAACGTGCCGATGTTGAAGCCGAGCGCCCGCAACATGAGCACCCACCGAATCTCCGACCTGTTGGAGACAAGCGCCGGAACAATAGCCAGTAGCGTGCTTTGGTTTGGCGAAATCCGAAAATGGACCTTGCGCCGGTGAGAAAAGTGAACCGAGACCAGAAATACTGCGGTCCTCTGGCGCGATGCAAAATGAGGCGATGCTCCCAATTGCGGACGAGAGGAGACGCCTGGTGACGTCGATTAGGCCGGGGAAGCGGAACCCACTGCTCCGTTCCAGACTGCATGTTATGCGAATCCGCCGACCGCTTCGCGCCCGGCCCATGTCGGACGTTCAGCAGGGCTGAGCCATCTCCCGAAAGCATAGGTAGTCGGGCTTGCTCTGAGTGTGAGGCAGGTTCCCTGATGTGATGGCAGCCATCCTGATGATCGCGGTCGGCGCGGTCCTGCTCGTGCCACATTTACAAACCCGCTTTGCGACCGCTGCGGGACCGGTCGCCAACTGGACTGAGCATCGCTTCGGCAAGTTCTCGACGGCCGGCGTCGGCGGGCAGTTCGGCGTCGGCCTGTTGATGGGCGCCGTTTGGACGCCGTGCGTTGGGCCAACACTTGGCGCTGCCTCGCTGATGGCTGCCCGGGGAGAGAACCTGGTCGAAGTCGCCATCACCATGATGGCGTTCGGCGTGGGCACGGCGGTGCCGCTTCTCATCCTGGTCATGCTGTCGCGCGAGTTGCTGCTTCGCTGGCGTGGTGGCATGGTCCGGGCAGCGTCGACGCTCAAGATGGTTCTCGGCGCCCTCCTGGTGACGGCCGGCACCCTGACGCTGACCGGCCTAGATCGTCCGATCCAAACGGCGCTTACCGCTGGTGCGCCCGGTTGGCTGACCGCGTTGACGACGAGCATTTGATGGTGTCAACCAACCTGACCTAATCGGGAGGCGGCCATGCCCATCGTCGTGACCACTGGACTGATCTACGCCGGTGCGGCGCTGGCAGAGATCGCCGGATGCTTTGCGTTCTGGGTGTGGCTGCGCCAGGGGCAGTCGCCGATCTGGCTGGCGGCGGGCATCCCGTCACTGATCGCATTCGCCTGGCTGCTGACGCTAGCGCCGGCCGAGCACGCAGGCCGCGCCTATGCTGCCTATGGCGGCGTCTACATTGTCGCGTCGCTGCTTTGGCTGTGGCTGATAGACGGGACGGCCCCGGACCGCTGGGATCTTGTTGGGGGTGCGCTCGCATTGGTCGCCACCGCGATCATCCTTTTCGCACCGCGCTGGTGACTGACGTGCCCACTGACTGCCCCTTTTGGGCGCTGCAAACTACCGCGGCAGCTTAGCGCGCTCGAACGCCATATAGCTCAAGGCGGTGGCCGGTTAGCCGATAGCCAAGGCGAAGGGCAATGGCTTGCTGTAGCCGTTCGATCTCGGGGTCGCAGAACTCAACGATGGCGCCGCTTTCCTTATCGATCAGGTGGTCGTGGTGAGGGCGACCGGCCAATTCATAGTGGCAACGACCGTCCGGGAACGCGTGCTCGATGACCATGCCGGCATCGCGCAGCACGCGGAGCGTTCGATACACGGTCGCCAACGAGATCCGATCATGCTGGTGGGCTGCGTCTGCGTGTATCTGCTCGGCGTTCGGGTGCCCCTGTCCCTCCACCATGACCTGGGCGATAACCCGGCGCTGCCCCGTCAGCTTGATGCCCTTTATCCGGCATTCGGCGATGAAACTCTCAACTGACGCCATCGGCACGACACTCCTCGCTGGTTGCTCCGCCTCAGATCTTGATGATGGCGGCGGTGAGATACATGAAGCCGATGCCGGCGAGGAAGCCGCCAAGCACGGCCGGGGAGAAGAGCGGCGAGCGGGCGCCCTTGTTGGAGCGCAGCAGATAGGCGCCGACTTCGACGATGACCTGGGCGATGGCGCCGGCCCCCACAGCGAGGGCCAGGGCGGACCATTGCGGCGCATAGGCGAGACTGCCCAGCCACAGGCCGAAGACGGCGGGTGCGCCGGCGAGCAATGCCAGGGCGGCAAAGCTCCAGAGCGGTGGGCGGACCTTCAGGATGGGGGCGGCGATGCCGATGCCTTCGGTGACGTTGTGAACGGCAAAGCCCAGCACCAGGAAAGTGCCGAGGCCCGCCGAACCGGCCGCGAAAGCCGCGCCGATGGCCAGGCCCTCGCCGAAATTGTGCAGCCCGATGCCCAGCGCGATGAAGAAGGACAGCGACAGGCCGGCCGGCGTGCCGCGCCAGCGCCCGATGGCCATCAGGATGAGGAAGCTGGCCAGCGCCGCCAGCACCACCATGGATGAGCCCTGGAACATGGCGGCGGATTCGGCGCTCAGTTCCAGCGCCTCGAAGGTCATGTCGACGAGCAGGAAAGCCAGGAGGCCGATGGTGAGGGCCAGGAGGGCATTCATGCCAGTCTGGCCGACGCCGCGCAGCGCCGGATAGCACATGAGGCCAATGGCGACTGGCAGGACGCCGACGATGATGCCGATCAGGGCCTGCTGCCAGAGCATCGACTGGGTGGGGACCGGGGTCGGCACGGCGACGGCGATTTCGTGGGCGAAGGCGGTGCCGGTATTGGTGATGATGTTGACGACATGCGCTTCGCCGAGCACCCAGGGATAGGCGAGGTCGAGCCAGGCCGTGTTGCCGCGGGCGATCGGGCCGGGCGGGTTTTGGGTGAAGTTCCAATAGGCATCGTCGACCTGCACCTGGGCAATCGACATCGGCTCGGAGCCGCCGGCGCGGACCAGGACATGGATGCCGGTATCGTCGAGCACAGTGCGCTCATAGGTCAGCGCCTCGACGGGTGGCGCGCCATTGTTGAAGTTGCGCAGCGGATCGGTGGAGGCGATCCAGGCGATGGCCAGCAAGAGCAGTCCGAGCGGCAGCAGCAGCCAGAGAAGGGCCCTACCTTTGCCGGTGGTGGTCGTCGTGGCCGAGGGGGACATCACTTCGGTCATATCGTTCATCGGCTCAGCCCTCCACTACGTCGAACATGCCCATCCAGCCCAGTTCGGTGAACTCGGTCTGGTGCGGGTGGAACATGTAGCTGCCGGCTTCGTGTTCCTTGAACGAGAATTCGAGGATGCCGCGCTGGGCCTGGCACTGCATGATGAGGTCGACGGTGCGCAGCGTCGGGGTCAGATTGGTGCCGGTGTCGAAATAGTCGAAGAAATTGGCGTGCAGGTGAAACGAGTTGATCGGGTCGAACTCGGTGACGTTGACCAGGTAGATCCTGACCGGCCTGGACTTGACGATGCGGATCGGCGTCCGGGCGTAGGCGTGGGCGATGGTGTTGACGGCGTAGAATTCGTTCTCGTTGTCGAAATTGGTGTCGAAGGCATTCATCACCATGACCATTTCCTGCCAGCCGGCATTCTCGGGCGTGCCGAGCAGGCGGGAGGCGGCGACGTCGGCGAATTCGGGATGCAGCGCCGGATCGGGGTCGATGATGAAGGCGCCGTACATGCCCTTGTGCATGTGCCGTTTCAGCGGCAGCGCGTGGCAGTGATAGAGGTGGCAGCCGAACGGCCTGGCGTCGAATTCGTAGACGAACTCCTCGCCCGGATTGATCAGGCCGGCGCCGGGGACACCGTCCATGCGGGCGGAATGGATGCCATGGAAATGCATCGAATGCGGATGGGAGCCATAGTTCTTGAACACGACCCGCAGGCGCTCGCCCTCCTTCGCCCGCAGCGCCGGGCCTGGCACGCGGCCATTGAAGGTCCAGGCCGGGAACATGACTCCTGGAGCGATCTCGATTTCCTTGTCGATCGCTTCGATCTCGAAAGTGCGGAGGGTCTGGCCATCCTCCATGGTGGACAGCGTGCCGGTCTCCCACTCGGTCAGCATGGTGGTGGGATCGAAGCCATTGGCGGCGTGGTCCACCATGCCGACCGTGATCATGTCGCCGTGGGCGCCGCTATGCGAGCTGGGCGCGGCGTAGGGATCGGCGGGGGTCGTGGCCTCATCCGCCGGCATGGTGCCCATGTCGTGCCCCGGCATATCCTGAGCCACTGCGGTGTTGACGAGGGCAGCAGCCCCGCCAGCGGCGACAAGGCCACCAATCAGCAGGCTCCGGCGGGTCACCGTTTCGGGGGCAAGTTCGTTATTCGACATATGGCATCCAAGATGCGAACCGTTCGCAAATGATCCCTATCGCCTTTCGCATCCGTCTTGCAAGTAGGAATTAATTGCAAAAACCCGCTGGCCTGCCTATTGCTGCCCGGAAGGCGTCAACGACCGCATCGGGTGCCGGGCCCCAGGAGGACGAAATGAAACTGTTGCCGCTTGCCACCACAATCCTGCTGGCGTTGACCGGGTCCGCCGGCGGGCATGAGTTCAAGGTGGCCGATGTTGAGATCACACACCCTTATCTTGCCGCTACCCTTCCGGGAGCCAAGACTGCCGCAGCCTACATGATCCTGACCAATACCGGACCGGAGCCGGATCGCCTGCTCGCTATCGAGACCGATGCTGCGGTCAGGGTGGAATTCCACCAAAGCGTCGTGACGGCGTCTCCAGGATGCGTCGGGGCCAACCTTCGAGGAAGTTGACCTCGCCACGCAGAACTTGCCAGCTACAACTTAAGACCTCGACATCGCTTCGGCAGAGATTGGCGTTTGGTCGGCGACGGGACTTTGACGTTCGAAGGCGCGCCTTACCGCGCCTATCGCAATTTTCAACGATCTGCCGGCAGCTTTTTCGCGCAATTCGACCGAGCCACTCATGGCCGCCGCTGCGCGGGTCGCCGGTTTGCAGCACCACGGCTAAAGCTCGATGACCGGTGCAGCGCACCCACATGGGCGATCTGAGTACTACAACAGCATGATGAAGGTGGTCGCGCAGATGGATCGATGATCGAGGCCCGCACCAAGGTAACGCATGCCAAGCGCTAGCACATTTGAGCGAATAGCGCCCGCGCACCCAGCCACCTGATGCTTAACGACATCTTCGCGTTCTGCGCTGAATTCGATTTAAAATTTAGTAGCATTGTTCCGCGAGCGCAAATCTCGCCTTCGTAGCCTCGTCCTGCGTAGGGAGACGAGACTATGTCCCGCAGAGTAATTGCAGCTTTCGTTTTTGCCACTATGTTTTTGGTGCCTTCTACCGTAGCTCTGGCGATAGACTTAGCCAACCCGGCGTTTGCGCCTTCAGGGGAACTCACAAGTATTCCAATCGGGCACATGGAGTTCTGTCGCTCCCGTCCTCTTGAATGCGTCCGCAATCCCGTTATGGTTCCAGCAGTCGCCCTGGATCAGGTCCTTTGGAGCGAACTCCTTGGGATCAACGCCCGATACAATGCCGAGGTTCGTCCTGTCTCGGACGACGATCTATACCAGGTTGCGGAGTTTTGGACCTATCCCAACCGAGCGGGCGACTGCGAAGACTATGTTTTGGCAAAGCGCCGCGCGCTTTTGGACGCAGGATGGCCGGCAAGCACCCTGCTGATCGCTGTGGTGAGGCAAGCCAGCGGAGAAGGGCACGCCGTTTTGATGGTTCGTACGGATCGTGGAGATCTTGTGCTTGATAATCAGGATAGCAAGATCCTGACATGGTCGGAGACCCCATATTTCTACATCAAACGCCAGTCCCAAGCTGACGCCGGTCAGTGGGTCGATCTTCAAGATAATCGCTCGACCATAGTGGCCCAAAGCGCTGACGCGGCGGTCGGCGCGACGCAACCCTGATCACATGTGGAACACTTCAAAGGACAGCAGTCCGGCAATCGCTAGGCAGGGGTCAGCAGTGCGCCGGAACACCTGGTCGATCCGCCAAGACGACCGAGAAAATCAGCGCTGTCGACCATCGCTATCGCTTGTCCCTACTTCGGCTACCCGCTCATTCAGCGGGTTGCCGAATGGTTCTGACCGACACGCGCGGCACTCCAATACGATGGCGGCGATCGGAGAGGGAGAGCACCCCCGCTGCAGCCATCAATATCGCACCAAACCAGATCAGGGTGATGTAGGGCTTGTGCCAGACACGGATGACATGTGTCGTGTCCAGCGGCTCGCCGAGCTGGAGGTAGAGTTGAGAGAGATAGTAAGTTTCGATTGCCGCCTCGGTGGTCGGCATGCCGCTGGCGACATAGGTGCGACGTTCGGCGGTGAGCTGTCGAGTGTCGCCGGAAGGCGACGTAACGGTAAAGTGCCCCTCATCGGCAACATAGTTGGGGCCTGGCACCTGCTCGAAACTGTCGAAGGCGACGATGTAGCCCGAAAGCTCGGCGCTTTCCCCCGGATTGAGCGTGGTCACCAGTTCGGTTTCCCAGGCGGACGTGGCGACGATGCCGAGCACGGTGATGCCGATGCCGAAATGCGCCAAAGCCGTCGACCAGGCCGAGCGCGGCAGGCCGACGAGCCGACGCCAGCTCTCCACCAAGGGAATGCGGCCCAGCTTGCTGCGGTCGATCAGTTCGGCGACGGCGCCAAAGGCGACCCAGAAGCCGAGCAGCAGGCCCAGCGGCGCCAGTGAAATCGACACGCCACCCAGCGCCGAGATGAGGATGGTGCAGAAGATCGCCAGCGCCGCCGCTCCGATCAACCGTTGCGCTGCCCCGACGATATCGGCCCGTTTCCACGCCAGCAGCGGCCCGAAGGGCAGCACCAGCAGCAGTGGCGACATCAGCGCGCCGAAGGTGAGATTAAAGAAAGGCGCCCCGACCGAGATGGTGGTGCCGGTCAGCGCATCGAGCAGCAGCGGATAGAGCGTACCGACCAGCACGGCGCCAAGGGCGCTGGCGAGGAACAGGTTGTTGAGGATCAGCGCGCCCTCGCGGCTGACCGGCGCGAAGAGACCGCCCTGCCGCAAGGAAGAGGCCCGTAGCGCGAAGAGCATGAAGGCGCCGCCAATGACCAGCGCCAGCAGCGTCAGGATCACCAGCCCGCGCGTCGGATCGCTGGCGAAGGTATGGACCGAGGTGAGGATGCCGGATCGGACCAGGAAGGTACCGAGCAGCGACAGGGAGAAGGTGATGATGGACAGAAGAATCGTCCAGATCTTGAGCGCATTGCGCTTCTCCATCACCAGCGCCGAATGCAGTAGGGCCGTGCCGGCGAGCCAAGGCATGAAGCTGGCATTTTCCACCGGATCCCAGAACCACCAGCCGCCCCAGCCGAGCTCGTAATAGGCCCAGTAGGAGCCCATGGCGATGCCCAGGGTGAGGAAGGTCCAGCTCAGCATGGTCCAGGGCCGCACCCAGCGCGCCCAGGCCTGGTCAATGCGGCCCGAGATCAGCGCAGCCACCGCGAAAGAGAAGCAGATCGAGAAGCCGACATAGCCGGCATAGAGCAGCGGCGGATGGATGGCGAGACCGATATCCTGGAGGACCGGATTGAGGTCATTGCCCTCGAAGGGGGGCGGAAAGACGCGCTCGAACGGATTGGAGGTGAACAGCGTGAAGCCGGCAAAGGCCGCGGTGAGCAGGCTCTGCGTCGCCAACACCAGCGCCAGCAGGTCGTTGGGCAGGCGCCGGCCGAAGGCAGCGACCATGGCGCCGAAGGCGACGAGGATGAGGATCCAGAGGAGCATCGAGCCCTCGTGATTGCCCCAGACGCCGGAGATCTTGAACAGCAGGGGCTTGAGCGAATGGGAATTGTTGACGGCCAACGCCAGGCTGAAGTCCGAGGTGACGAAGGCCTGGATCAGTGCCAGGAAGGCCACCGTGACCAGCACGAATTGCAGCACGGCTCCCTGGCACAGCACCATGGCGATGCGCTGGCCGGGCCGCCAGAACGCATAACCGCCGATCGTCGAGACGGCAGCTATGGCGAAGGCGAGTACCAATGCGAAATGCCCCAATTCGATCGACATGAGGCAACTCCCTATGGACATAAACAGAAAGCCGGGCGGTTTGAACCGGCGGCGGCATCACCGCGAAGCATATAAAGTGAATACGACAGAAAACCATAGCACCTGTCATTTACGCAGCGCGCGGGTCTCAGACTGACATACGAACTGGCGGACAATCGCAATCATCTCAAACGCCCCGCCGTTCATGGACAATCGACATGCGCCAGCGATCCCCCAAAGCCGTCTGGTCGAGCAGCGAGAGCGACTGCGTCCCCTTGACTCACGCCAACGCGTGCGCGCGGCACGCCAGTTCCCCGGTTGAGCGTGCAGGGCGTCGCACAGATCTAGCGAGGCAACGCCTTTGACGTGAGCATGAGCATATCCTCCAGAAAGGTCCTGACGTGTCCATCGGCAAGCCTTAAGGACCCACGCTTTCCCGCTCGAACTCCGGTAACCAGACGCGCCGCTCGCAAAACCCTAAAGTGCTGACTTACCAGCGAGCGGGATAGGTCGAGATCCAGCGCGACGTTGCGTGCCGACTGGGGCCGGTCAAGACAGCAGAGCAGGATGCGCAAGCGCGCAGGACTGCCCAGCACCCTGAAAGTCGCAGCCAGAGCAACCACGTCCCCTTTACTCACGCCAACCTACCAAGCCACAAGGACCACACGCCAGGCCCACGAATTGTCTGCACACCTCAAGTCGGCACCGCAGGAACGGTTGGCGCTCGCGCTGCGAGTGGCGTGAACCATCGGGTTAACGGACGCTCGATAGCAACATGGAGGAGAACCCCCGCGGCGGTGGCGCAAGCGATGGTCACCATCGCTACCGATATATACGTTGCTGGATCCTCAGCGCGCAGGACAGCGTAAGCTAACCAGGAAAGGGCGCCTACCACATAAATATGCGAGAGGTAGGTCGAGTAGGACGCATCGCCGGACCGCTCCAGATACCTGACGCGTGGCAGGACAGGTTCGAGTTGCACCCCGAGGAATACGGCAGAAGTCGCGAAGACGAGACAGCCCAGAAAGGCTGTCCAGTCTTCGACGACCTGTGCAGGCCACGCCAAGCCCACCACCAGACCCGTCAGGCCGACCAGTCCAGCACTCCACAGGGTGAGCGGGGAAGTTGCGCGTGCGCCGCGAAGAGCCATGAGACCCAGGCCCATTCCGACGCAGAAGGCCAGCGGTACATAGCTGGTGTAGAAAACGGACAGGGCGTCCTGCGGCGTTGCGAGATACCCGTACAGAGCCAGTCCTCCGAAGAGGAGGGAGAGGATCATGACGCGAGACGTCGAGCCCAAAAAACACAGGATCGCGAAGCAAAGGTAGAAGTAGACCTCGTAGTTGAGCGTCCAGCCCAGCTTGTAGATCGGATGGATGCCACCGCTCGTCTCGTTGTAGAAGGGGATGAAAAGCAGCGAGCGCCAGAGCTGCGACCATTCGAAGGACATGGTCTTAAAGAGTTGGGGAGCACCCAGGGCTAGGGCCGCGGTGAACAGGGTGGCCGCCCAGTACATGGGGATCACGCGAACGGCCCGGCGCCGGAGAAAGAACGGCCCGTCGAAACGCCCGTTTCCGGTGACGGTCACCATGATGAAGCCCGAGATGACGAAAAACAGGATGACGCCCAGCCATCCCCAGCGACCATAGAGCAGGGGTTCGTCGGCAATGGGGTAGAGGAAAGCGTGGGACGCCACGACCAGGGTGGCGGCCAGGCCTCGCAAGTATTGTATCGAGCCGTATCTCGGGGTCATCTGGGGCTCTTCTCCCTGTCAATGGCAGCGACGAATTCATCAAGCGACGCGCGATCCAGCGGACCGACGTGTCTCCGCAGGACCAGACCGTCCGCCCGGACGAGGAAGGTTTCCGGGACGCCGTAGACGCCCCAGTCGATGGACGCCCGACTGTCTCTGTCGGCCCCGATCGCATCGTAGGGATTGCCCAGCTCATCGAGGAACGCCGTTGCGTTCGCCGCCTCGTCCTTAAGGTTTATACCGAGGAGCCGGACACCGGTCCGTTCCTTCAGTTCGACGAGCAAGGGATGTTCGTCTCGGCAGGGAATGCACCAGCTGGCGAAGACGTTGACAACGCTCACCTGGCCGAGCAGATCGGTCCGACCGAGCCCGGGCACGCCCGTTGCCACGATCGGCGGGAGAGTGAATTCCGGAGCCTGCCTGTTGACCAGAACCGAAGGCAGGTCGGTGGACGTGTCGTTGAGAGCGACAGCGAAAGTTCCCACCAGACCAACCAAGACAACCAGAGGGATGCCGGCGAGCAACAGACGCCGGGCGGGATGCGGGGATGCGTCCAACGGTCTCACGCGCGCCCGATCGGGTTGCGCAACTGCCGCGGTTGCGGCTTGGACGGCTCCCCTTCCTGGGTTGCCAAGGAACGGCCGGCGAAGTCATCTTGTGTTGGGTCGCGACCATCTTGTTCGGTCATCCCGAGCGGCTGGTCGAGGTCTGCCCCGGACGATGGGCTCTGCTGCGCCGGCGGGGCCTGCGGCGCGGTGGCCCTGAGGAAAAGGGGGATGACGAAGAACCACACGAGGACGAACAGCATGATTGCCCAAAGGGCGTACTGGAAGAGCCGCAGGGGCAGAGGGGCCTTATAGGCCATGTCGGTGCTCCGGTAATACCTGGTGGATAGTCGATCCCACCCCAAAAGACATGCCGGAACTGTCCCGCCTTTCAAGACGCCAGCAATTGTGGCCGTCATGGTCGCTCGCTCCGGGCAAGTGGGGAGGTTCCGCGCCGGCCGAGGAATGCGCCTCCAAACAACAAGATCACGCCAAGGGTGATCCAGATGTCCGCGAGATTGTTGGTGAACAGCGGTGCGTCCAGGCTCCCGAACGAAAGGAAGTCGGTGACCGCACCGTTCAGCAGCCTGTCGATGAGGTTGGAGGCGGCACCCGCCATGATGCAGCCGATGGCCAATGGCTCCCGGTCCGATTTCGAACAGGCGAACCAAACTGCGAGGGCTGCGGTCATCGCCGCCGTGACAAGAGTTACCGGCCACGGCGAGCCTGCGAATAGGCCAAAGGAAATGCCAGGATTAGAGAAGAGGCGCAGGGATACCCCGGGGAACAACGGAATCGCCCCCCAAAAGCCCTTCATCGTCTCCAACGCCCAAAACTTCGTCCCGAGGTCGATGGCGACAAGGATTGGGACGAGGTAGAGCGCGACGAACGCCTTCCTCACGCCTTGCCTCCCAATCCCTTCCAGCCAAGCAAGCGCATGGCGTTCGCCGTGACCAGGACAGTCGCGCCGGTGTCCGCCAGGATGGCAGGCCATAGGCCGGTGACACCTATCACCGTGGTGACCAAGAAGAAGGCCTTCAGTCCGAGCGAGATCGTGATGTTCTGGCCGATATTGGCCATGGTCGCCCGCGAGAGCGCGATCATGTTGGCCACGTCGACGACGCGCCCGTGCAGAACCGCGGCATCCGCCGTCTCCAGCGCCACGTCGGTGCCGCCGCCCATGGCGATGCCGATGTCGGCAGCGGCAAGGGCGGGAGCGTCGTTGATGCCGTCGCCGACCTTCGCCACTACCTTGCCGCTGGCCTTGAGTTCACCGACGATCCTTTGCTTGTCCTCGGGCAGAAGTTCGGCCCGCGGCTCGATGCCCAAGGCCCTGCCGATCGCGGCGGCGGTGCGCTTGTTGTCGCCCGTCAACATCACGATGTCAGCGCCCAGGGCCTTGATTGCCTTGAGGCCCTCGATCGCATCCGGGCGCGGCTCGTCGCGCATCGCAATGAGGCCGGCGACCTCTCCATTCGCCAGCAGCACCGAGACGGTCTTGCCTTCGTCGTTCAAGGCAACGATCCGCGCATCGAGCTCATTGTCGAGCGCGACCTTCTCCGCCACGGCCCTGGGCGAACCCAGGAACAAGTCAATGCCATTCACGGTGCCTACGACACCCTTGCCGCCGACAGCACCGGCCTTGCTGGACTGAGCGGGTTCGATGCCGTCAGCCTTCGCCCTGGTAAGAATGGCGCTGGCGAGCGGGTGGCTCGATCCGACTTCGAGGGCAGCGGCAAGTTCGAGGGTCTCGCGCTCGGATCTGGCGCCGGCGACGATGTCGGTGACCTGGGGCTTGCCGGCAGTCAGGGTGCCGGTCTTGTCCAGAGCGACCATATTGATCTTGCCCAGGGACTCGAGAACCGCGCCGCCCTTCATCAGCAGGCCGCGGCGAGCGCCTGCGGAAAGCGCGGCGGCGATCGCTGCCGGCGTGGAGATGACCAGCGCGCAGGGGCAGCCGATCAGGAGGACGGCAAGGCCCTTGTAGATCCACTCGTCCCACGGAGCGCCCGTGATCAAGGGAGGCAGGACCGCAATCAGGGCGGCGACCACCATCACGCCTGGCGTATAATAGCGGGAGAACCTGTCGATGAAGCGTTCGGTCGGAGCCTTGGATTCCTGGGCTTCCTCAACCAGAGCGATGATGCGCGAAATGGTATTGTCGGCTGCAGCGGCCGTTACACTTACGCGCAGAGCGCCTTCCTGGTTTATGGTTCCGGCGAATACCTGATCATCGATCTGCTTGCGCTTGGGTACGGATTCGCCGGTGACTGGTGCCTCGTCGATCGCGCTCTCACCGGATACAATGATGCCGTCGGCTGGGACGCGATCGCCTGGGCGCACCAATATGACGTCACCGATGGCGAGGGAATCGGCAGAGACTTCCTCGATCTTCCCTCCGACCTCGCGGAACGCGGTCTTGGGCACCAGCGTGGCGAGCGCCCTGATGCTGGCGCGCGCGCGCCCGGTGGCGACGCCTTCCAGCAGCTCACCGACCAGAAACAGCAGCACGACGATCGCCGCCTCTTCGGCGGCGTTGATGAAGACGGCGCCCACGGCCGCCACCGTCATCAGGGTCTCGATCGAAAACGGACTGCCATTGACCGCGCCGACATAGGCGCGACGGGCGATGGGGAGCAAGCCGACAACCATGGCGGCAATGAAAACCCACTGTTCGATCTGCGGGAATATCTGCCCCGCCGCGAACGCCACGGCGACCGCGATGCCGGCGATGATAGTCAGCCGCGCCTTGGGAGTCTTCCACCACGTCCCTTCTTCGAACGCGTGATCATGGCCGTGAAGACCCTCCAGGGCGACCGCATTCTTGGCAGTTGCGGGTCTGGTTGCGGACTCCCTGCGCTTGCCGTGCAGGCTTTCGTGTACGCTGTGGTCACGACCTCCATGATCGTAACCCGCGTGCGAAGCGTGGTCATGGTCCTCATGATCATGACCTTCATGATCATGATCCTCTCCAACACCATCCGCGGTGACAGGTTCATTCACCGCAGCTCCCGGCGCCGTGCTTGCGGGCAATGGGGTGGCCTTGTATCCGAGGCTCGTCACCTTACCGGAGACCGCACCGAGATCGGTGGTGGTCGAATGCTGGACCGTCATCGTGCCTGAGACGACCGAGACGGAAACGTCCTCGACGCCCGCAACGCGGCGCACTGCCGTGTCGACCTTGGTAGCGCAACTGGCGCAATCCATGCCTTCTACACGGAAGCGTGTTGTATCAACCCCTGCGGCCATAGCACCGACTCCTTGAATTCCTTCCATCGGGCGTACATCCTCTAGCCACTGTAGGAGCAAGCGCAAAATGAGTCACGCGATCGCGATCGGCAAGGTATCGGAAGCTACTGGGGTGAAAGTGCCCACCATTAGGTACTATGAGCAAATCGGCTTGTTGCCGGCGGCGCCGCGCACCGAGGGCAACCGGCGGACCTACGACCGCAAGGACGTGGAGCGTCTCACCTTCATCAGGCATTCTCGCGAGTTGGGCTTCGACATCGACGAGATCCGCACCTTGCTGTCTTTGCAGGATGCTCCCCACCAATCGTGTCACGAGGCCGATGCGATCGCGAAGGCCCGCTTGGTGGAGGTGAAGCGGAAGATCGCCAGCTTGACCGCGCTCGAGGCCGAGCTAGAGCGAATGGTAGAGGGATGCTCGCATGGTCGCGTGGAGACCTGCCAGGTCATCGAGATTCTCGCAGATCACGGCAAGTGCACATTCCACGACCAGATCGCCCACCACGACCGGGTCAACGAAAGCCTTTAGAGCGGCGAACATTTGCCCCCGGCCGGGCCTCCAGCGAGCGAGAACCCTGGATTGTCACTCATTAGCTCGGGAACGCCGCATTCTCCTTGGATGCTTCGCCAAGCGACCCTGCCTCGGCGGCGTGATCCGGACCCAAGGCAGCAATGGACAGTGACTAAACACCACGCAGCGGTGCTCCCTGCCGGTCGCTTAGCCTTCACGAAGGAGACGGGCGGCAGCGCCAGGCGGGATTAACCACCTGCCTGACGGCTTCTTCCTTAAATTCCGGGGTAATCTCTGTGTACTCACAAGCTGCCTCCTATGCTCAAAGGATAGGCGGGGCCTGTCTACCGGGCTAGGGGCAGTCCAGTTTTTGGAACTGGAGAGTTTTGATGGAGAGACGCACGTTCAGCCGGGAGTTCAAGCTCGAGGCTGTTAAGCTGGTTAGGGAACGGGGCGTTGCGGTGGCGCAGGCCGCCCGGCTCCTGAACCTGCCCGGATGGCGGCAGCTGCCGTGCCATGGGGGTCCGAACCATACTCGTAGCCATATCCGCCTAAAGGATAGCCATACCCGAGCCCCGGATCGCCGGTCCCATAACCGCCGAGCCAGTAGCCGTCCTGTTGCATCTGACTGTCTAGAGCGCGCAGATCGCTCAGACACTTATCCGCCGGCTCGGTGGCGGAAACGCTCACTTCACCGGAAGACAGTTGGTTGTCCACGCCAGTTTCTTGAGCCTCAGCCGCGAGCAGAGGGAGTGGAAAGACCAAGACAAAGCATGCGGCCAGCGATCTGGCCAAAGTCGAGCGTTTCGTGTGTTCGGGCATACAGGCCATTTTTGTGCCTCTGACCGCCTTGCCGCCGGAGAGGCTCTGGCGCCAAGCTTGCATCGCTATCATGTCGGTTCTTCCTTGAGCCTAGAAGCGCGCGGCAAATGTCGCGATCCTCTCCAATCTGCCTACACCGTTTCCGGAGTGCGGGTATTAACCTGCATCAGCCTGCGGAACCCGAGAGCCGAGGAACAGGACCCATCTGTCGTATTTATCTTGCGGGACCAGACGCAAGCGGAAAAGTCCGGAACACCTAACCTGCATCAGTTCCCGTCCCACGACATCCCGATATGGTTCCTCTGACGGCAATCGAACACGCCGTCAGTCGTCCGTTTCGAGTTGCGGCAAAGTGTGCTTGATCGGTTGCCGGGCGTAGTGCCGGTTCGACGGAGCGGCTTAGTGAATTCGGGCGGACCCAGAAAGGACCAGCCTCATGGATCACGAGTCCCACATGTTCGGCACCCACGACGACAAGATGAAATCCGTTAAGGAGGCGTGTGATAAGGCCCCTGCCGGTCCCAAGAAGGACGCGGCGATGAAGCATTGTCACGCGGCCGAGAAGGCGCATACGGCGAAGAACGACACCGAATGCAACCGTGAATGCGACGCGGCGATGCACGCGCTCGCATGACCTTTGCGCTCGACCGCGCCTCTCCGATAGGCAACCCGCGGAGGACGCCCAGCGGCGTCGGCGGAGTGTTTGAGCCGACAGCTGTCGCCGCCTGGCAATACGACACGGGCCGCCACCAGCCATGAGGTCAAGGATCTAAGCCGTGAGTCCAGTGCGCCGAAGGAATGCGTCGCCGGCCTGACACTGGAAAACCGTCCGCTCAAAAAAAATCGATCGCGGATGGGAACGAGCAAGAATGAGGTATCATGCCCTGACCCATCGGATACCAGCCGGTCCAGCGTTTTGCGGGTCGGCAGGTGGGACTGCTCGACGAGATTGATGATCTCGAGCTCTTCAGATGCGGGATAGTGATGGGCAACAACTAACAGGCCCCGTTCCCTCGCCAATCGAGCCTAGCGCCGGTTGGCGGATATTCCCGTTACAGATCAGGAGGCTTTGACGATGAATGACAATGGTATGGGTTTCGGCTGGCTCTGGATGATACTCATCACTGTGCTTGTCGGTCTTGCGATTGCAGCGCTGGTCAAATACCTGCGCAAATAGACGAAAGGTGAGCCAATGGATTACACGATCAACCGCCTGACAACAGGTGTACGGACTTTGACGCCGTCGATGCACGCGCCCGTGCAGCGCTGGCCGCGCATGGCTTTGGCGTTCTAACCGAAATCGAGGTCAAGGTGACGATGAAGAAGAAGCTCGATGTCGAGATGTCGGCCTACCGCATTCTCGGGGCCTGCAATCCGAAAATGGCACATCAGGCGATCGGAATCGAGCCTCGGGTTGGCGCGATGCTGCCCTGCAACGTCATCCTCCGTGAAGTCGAGGGCGGGTGGAGGTCAGCGCCATCGACCCGGTGGCATCGATGCAGCCGATCGACAACTCTGAATTGACGGCCGTGGCAGGCGATGTGCGGGACCTTCTGGCGAAGGCCGTCGACGCGATCTGAGATGAACCTGCGAGGCCAGCACCCTCGCCGAGCAGGGCGATCCTCGGGACCACCCTGCTCGGCGATTGCCTGTTCGCGCCTTCGGTGTTCACCAATGCACGCGGCCTGCTGGATGGCGAGCGCCTAGCGTCGGTTCGGCGAGACGTGCCGACGTGTTGCTCGAGGCAAGAGTGCATCTGATCGACCAGTTGCAACAGGCGGGGCGCCAATCGTCGCTATCTGCGACGAACGGAATTTCCACCTGCAAGAATACCATTGATCAGTGCCGCGACGGCGAGGTGAAGGTCGGCGTTGCCGTCCTTGCCGGTGTCGTTTGAATGCGCCCCAGCTGCGTCCCGCAGTATCCCGACGATTTCGTGTTCAGGTAAGATCTTGCGGTCGTTCAGCGCCAGCAGCAGCGACTCGCAAATCGCGAGGGCCGCCGTTCCGGACACGTCAGGGATCTTGGGCATTGGGCTGACTTTCTGAAGGCTGGCGCTGGACAGGCGGAACGCCAATTCATCCAGACCCTGCAACAGTGTCGCAGAAATATGGTATCGTGAACTGAGGCAGATCAGTGTTGTCAGCGGCATTGGTCGTTCACGCGGATTTTTCCTTCCGTTCCGTCTCAGGAGCATGGCTACCGAAGGAGCGTCGGCATTGACAGCACTGCACAGCCCATTCGCCCGCAAATTGGGAGCCTTCGTCGCCCTCTCCGGTGCCGAGATGTCGGCGCTGGACAGGTTGCATAGTCGCCGCAAGGTGTTTCCCGCCGGCCGCGACATGGTGCATGAGGGCCAGATCAATCAATCGGCCTACATTTTGGCCTCGGGCTGGGTGTGCTCGTACAAAATTCTGTCTGGCGGCACACGACAGATCGTCGACTTCCAGATTCCCGGCGATTTTCTGGGTCTGCGATCCGTGCTGTTCCGCACGGCGGACCACAACATCGAACCCGTCATCAAGGTCGAAGCGTCCGAGGTGTTGGCCAACGATCTTTTGGAAACCTTCAGCAACACGCCGCGCCTGGCTACCGCAGTCCTCTGGGCTGCGTCGCGCGACGAGGCGATGGTGGTCGAGCATCTGGTAGGCATCGGGCGGCGGGATGCAAAGGAACGCACGGCGCATTTACTGCTGGAGTTGGGCGCACGGCTGAAACTGGTGGGCCTCGGGTCAACCTCTGGATATGGCTGCCCGCTGTCACAATACCTGCTTGCCGACGCACTGGGACTGAGCGCGGTTCATGTCAACCGCGTCCTACGCGAATTGCGTGACGATGGTCTGGTCACCTTTCAGCACGGGCAGGTCGAGATACACGACCTTAATGCCCTGGTGCAACTGGCGGATTTCGACAAGACCTACCTCGATCACGACGGCCCCTTGCTGAAGTGATCAGGCGGCGGTCATACCGCCATCAACGGTATAGGCGGCCCCATTGACATATGCGGCGTCATCGGAGGCCAAAAACGCCACGACGCCCGCCACCTCGTCCGGGGTGCCATAGCGCTTCATCGGGATCGTGGCGGCGAAGCCCTCATGCACGGCAACCGCTTCGCCGGGGCTGACGCCCTCCTCGATCGAGGCCATCATCCGACTTTCGATCGGGCCGGGGTTGATGCAGTTCACGCGGATGCCCTTGGCCCCCCATTCCACCGCCGCCGCGCGGGTCAAGCCCAGGATGGCATGCTTGCTGGCCACGCGTCATGCTGGCGCTCAACCCCGGCGAGCCGATCAGCCCGGCGACACTGGACGAATTGATGATACTGCCGCCGCCCGCGCCAGCCATCACAGGTATGACCAATTTCAGCCCCAGGAAGATTCCGGTTACATTGACTTCCATCACCCTGCGAAATTCATCGGTAGGGAAATCCGGTATCGGCGCAACCGGACCTTCAATGCCCGCATTGTTGAAGAAGATGTCGATGGTGCCGAATGCGTTGACCGTGGCCGCGACAGCTGCGGCGAATGCTGCCTCATCGGTTACGTCCGCTTCCAGGACCAAGAGCCGCTCGGCATTCGGGATGGCGGATCGTAGCGGCCCAAAATCAGACCCGACGATGTCGGTGGCGACCACGGTGGCACCGCGGGCGGCCAGCAATTTGGCGGTAGCCAGGCCGATGGCACCTGCCGCTCCGGTGATCAGAGCGATTTCGCCAGTCATAGAATGAGTCATCTGGTATCCTTTGAGCCAGTCGATTACGGCGTCTCTGCTTCAGGTCGGTCCATCCGATGCGGTACGACAAAGGGCTGGTGGGTAGTGCGGATTGGGTCTTTTTTGCGGGCGTTCAACAGAATGGGTTCCACTGCCTGATATTCGCCCTTCAGACCGTCGCTTGCACTGATCCAGGTTGGTGCCGTGCCAACCCGGCGTTCTTCTTTTCGCCGGAAAGACGGTTCCCGGGTGTGACAGGCACAAGGCGCACCTGCGTGCCCGCCCGCCCCTCGACGATTGCGCGAGCGTCCTGCAAGCGTCCTATTCCCGCCATCGAGCCGCCCGCCCGCGCGAAAACGCAGGCGGCGGTAATTTTCGGACCCATCGACCCCGCCGCAAAGTCTATAGCATCCAGCGCGTCGGGGATGATTTGGGCTATGGCCGCCGCCTGGTCCGGCCCGCCCCAGCACTGCCGCCCCCACCGGCACCGTGATGGGTGATCCGGTGGACCGTACAGTCACACCACGAGAGAGCCCCGCAGTCGCCTGCAAGGCCACGGCGCGCAGCGTGGTCAAGTCAAGATGGCTCTGGACCTCCAGCATCAACGGGCAGGGGCGGTCCCATCCTACCAGCAGAGCCTCGTTCAGTGCGGGCAGCGAGCCCCGAGTCATAGCGCACATCGACAACCGCACCGCGCACGGCATTGACCCGCCCTTTGGATTCTGTTTTTGGCATTGGGTTCCTTTCCGTTTGCCGGTCCCGCAGCGAGTGATCCATTTTTGGCCCATCTGGCTAACCCTCGCACTGATGTGCATCAGGAACGGCGCGGTCAAAGGCGCGGAGACTGTTAGGGCATGGGCTAAGGTCCGCCACCCTCCGACACCGGAACAGGAAACCGCGATGAAGGGAGATGTCGCCGATATCGAAAAAGCTGACCTAGACCAACGATTTTCGGCAGGTGCTCTACGTTGGGCTTCACCTGCAACAGCATTCGAGCCAGACGCGTCCATGGTCGGCTGAAAGCCACTCTGGTGAACTGCGGTGTAAATATGAGCGACTTACCTCTGTCTTCCCCCCAAACCGATCCGTCGCTCTACGACGCCGAAGCACTGATGCGCGATCTGCACAGCAACGCTACGATTGGTCTGACCGGCGCTGAAGCGGCCCGCCGTCTCTCCTCCTACGGACGCAATGAACTGCGGGCGGTCGTGCCTCCGTCGGCTTGGCGCCGCGCATTGGCGCAGTTTCAAGACCCCCTGGTCTATCTGCTACTTGGTGCAATCTTCATCTCTCTTGTGGCTTGGCTGATCGAGCGCCCGGGCGGCTGGCCGGTCGATGCGATGGTCATTGCCATGGTGGTGCTTGCCAATGCTGTGCTCGGCTTTGTGCAGGAGGCCAAGGCGGCCGGTGCTGTGGCCGCCTTGGCACGGATGACCGCTGTCACATCGTCGGTGTTGCGCGACGGGGAAAGGCAACGGATCCCCAGCGCCGAACTGGTACCCGGCGACATCTTGGCGCTCGAGGAAGGCGACGCCGTCGGCGCCGACGCAAGACTTTTGCGTTCGGCGAGCCTCAGCGTGCAAGAAGCGTCACTCACCGGTGAAAGCGAAGCCGTTCTGAAAGACGCGGCTGTTCTTGATGGCCCAGCGCCGCTCGCCGAGCGCTTCTGCATGGTGTTCAAGGGCACCGCGGTCGTGCAGGGAACTGGTCTTGCCGTCGTTTCCGCCACGGGCATGCAAACTGAGATGGGCGGCATCGCAGCCATGCTCGACGCGACGGCCGATGAGCCGACGCCGCTACAGAAGGAGGTGGCCCGGATCGGCCGCATGCTCGGCACCGCTGTCGTCGGCATCACCATCATCGTGGTTACATCGGTGCTTTGGGTGTCCGACATAAAGGGGCCTTCGGACGTCATCACGGTGCTCCTCCTGGGAGTATCGCTGGCGGTTGCCGCCGTGCCCGAAGGCCTCCCGGCGATCCTTTCGCTTGTGCTAGCGCTGGGGGTGCAGCGCATGGCCAAACTGAATGCTGTAGTAAAAAACCTTTCATCGGTAGAGACGCTGGGCTCTGCCTCCGTGATTTGCTCGGACAAGACAGGTACGCTAACGCGCTCCGAGATGACGATCGAACAGATACTAACCGCATCCGGCGGCGCCCAGGTAACTGGCGTCGGTTACGAGCCGTTGGGCCGGCTAGAGGCGGACGAAGGCGGGACGGAGCCCAGGGGCCCGCTTCGTGCCGAGCAGATCGTGGTTTTGAGCGGCGGTAGTCTCGCGGGCAATGCCAGCCTGCGGCAGACGGGAGAGGGAACCTGGGCGATTCATGGCGATGCGACCGAGGCCGCCTTTTTGGTAGCCGAGCGCAAGCTTGGCGTTCATGAACGCCGCAAGCTGCGGTTCGAGCGGTTAACTGAAATCCCGTTCAGCTCTGATCGCAAGATGATGTCGACCGTCGAACGTGACCTAGAGCGCGGCGGCGAACTTGTTGTCATCTCAAAGGGAGCGCCCGACGTTTTGATGAGCCATTGTTCGCGCGTCCGGGTCGGAATGGACGTGGTGCCGTTCGATGCCGCGCATCGGAGCCGTGCCCAGGCCAGTCTGGAGCGTTTGTCTGGTGAAGGGTTACGCACGTTGGCCGTGGCCTACCGGCCGTTGGGCGCCCAAGAAGATCCACGAAACAGCGAGCAGCTGGAAGAGGACCTGATCTTTGTCGGCACCGTTGGGATCACTGATCCGCCGCGCGAGGAAGCGGAGGTGGCGATAGCAGAGGCGCGTCGCGCCGGAATTCGCGTGATCATGATCACCGGCGACCACCCCCGCACCGCGGCACGCATCGCTGCCAAGCTCGGCATCGTTGAATTCGGGACAAAGGCATTAACTGGGGCAGAGCTGGATGCCATGGACGATGACGAATTTGCGAACGCAGTTCGCACGACATCAGTCTACGCCAGGGTCGCGCCGGTCCACAAACTGCGCATCGTCGACGCGCTGCAGGCCGCGGGCAATGTCGTGGCGATGACTGGTGACGGCGTGAACGATGCCCCGGCGCTGAAGGCGGCCGATATAGGCATTGCCATGGGCGTGACCGGCCCGGAGGTGACCAAGGAAGCGGCGAAGATGATTTTGGCGGATGATAATTTCGCGACAATCGTTGAGGCAGTGCGTGAAGGGCGCGGCATCTTCGACAATATCCGCAAGTTCCTGCGCTACCTGCTGTCGTCCAACATGGGCGAAGTGATGACAGTGTTCCTGGGTGTTGTTGGGGCCAACGTCGTTGGACTACACCGGACGAATGGGGGCGAACTAGCCCTGCCGCTACTAGCTACCCAAATTTTGTGGATCAACCTAATAACCGATACGGGGCCTGCCCTCGCGATGGGCATCGATCCACAAACCGAGGACGTAATGGCTCGCCCTCCACGCAAAATGCATGAGCGGGCAATCGACGCACGGATGTGGCGCGGCGTGGTTGAGATCGGTCTGGTCATGGCCGTGGCAACGTTGCTTACGATTGATCTGTACCAGCCAGGTGGGCTGATCGCGGGAACACAGAGCCTGGATCAGGCGCGCACAGCAGGATTTACCGTGCTGGTCTTCGCCCAGTTGTTCAATTGCTTCAATGCGCGTTCAGAAACAAGCAGCGCTTTTCGGCATCTGTTCGCCAATCCGTGGCTGTGGCGGGCGGTCGGCCTATCGATCCTACTACAGGTGGCCGTTGTCAATTTCGGACCACTGAGCCAAGCGTTCGGCACCGTTCCACTTCCGCCCGAGCAATGGCTTGTATGCATAGCGATGGCCAGTAGTGTGCTTTGGTTTGGCGAAATCCGAAAGTGGACCTTGCGCCGATGGGGACAGTAAACAGAGACTAGAAATACTACGCCCTTCCGGCGCGTGACGTTGCCCCCTGCGCCTAATCCAGTTTGAAGTAGGCTCTGGCCCCATCAGAAGGACCAGAGATGAAGCGAAGCAGGTTCACCGAAGAGCAGATCATTGCGATCTTGAAGGAGCAGGAGGCCGGGGTCCCGGTTGCCG
>NZ_JACZKG010000047.1 GCF_014860165.1 Devosia sp. | reverse complement strand
GCCCTCCCCTCAAGGGGGAGGGAGGGCAAGAGCCGATCACTGATGCGCCATGTCGATTCCCCCTCTCCCTATTCGACAAGACTTCGGTACAACCACAGCCGGAGGATCATTCCATGCGCTATCTCTGCCTCGTCTGCTTCGACGCCGCCGTCATCGACACCCTGCCGCCCGGCGAATGGGACACGATCGTGCGGGACTCGGCCGAATATGATCGCGAGCTGCAGCGGCGTGGCCATTTCGTCGCCGCCGAGGCGCTGATGTCGCCCGACACGGCAACCACGGTGCGCATGCGCCAAGGCAAGATGAGCGCCACCGATGGCCCATTTGCCGAGCTCAAGGAACAGGTGGCTGGCTTCATCCTGATCGAAGCAGCCGACCTCAACGAAGCCATGCGCATCGGCGCCAATATTCCGCTGGCGCGGATCGGCTGCGTCGAAGTGCGGCCGGTGATGTGAGCGACGCCGCTGCTGCCATCGAGGCCGTCTACCGGGCCGAGGCGCCGCGTGTGCTGGCGACGCTTATCCGCCTGCTGGGCGGGTTCGATCGCGCCGAGGAAGCGCTGCACGACGCCTGGCTCGCGGCGCTCGACAGCTGGCCGCGCAAGGGCATACCTGCCAATCCGCGCGCCTGGCTGGTCTCGGCCGGGCGCTTCAAGGCGATCGACCGCATCCGCCGCGAGGCCCGTTTCAGTGCGGCGAGCGAGCAGCTGGCGCAACAGATCGAGCTCCATGCTGAGCCGGACGAGGACGATGCGCCTGCCATCGTCGATGACCAGCTTCGGCTGATCTTCACCTGCTGCCACCCGGCGCTGGCGCCCGATGCGCAGGTGGCGCTCACCCTGCGGGAAGTCTGCGGCCTCACCACCGAGGCAATCGCCGCCGCTCACCTCGCCAAGCCCGTCACCATCGCCCAGCGCATCGTGCGGGCCAAGGGCAAGATCCGCGACGCCCGCATCCCCTATGTCGTGCCCGGGCCCGAGGAATTGCCCGAGCGCATCGAGACGGTACTGCAGGTGATCTATCTCGTCTTCAATGAGGGCTACCTGGCGTCATCGGGCGACAGCGCCCTGCGCACCGATCTCTGCGCCGAGGCGATCCGGCTGGCGCGGCTGCTGGCCACGCTGATCGACGAGCCGGAGGTCAGGGGGCTGCTGGCGCTGATGCTGCTGCAGGACGCGCGCCGCACCGCGCGGCTGCGCGACGGTGAGATCGTGCCCCTTGAGGAGCAGGATCGCGGGCTGTGGAATCTGACGCAGATCGCCGAGGGCCAGGCACTGGTGCGGCAGGTGCTGACTGGCCGCTTCAGCCTCTATTCGGTGCAGGCCGCAATCGCTGCATCCCACAGTCCCGATGGAAGCGACTGGCCGCGCATTGTCGCCTTCTACGACATGCTGATGCGCATCGATCCATCGCCGATCGTGGCGCTCAACCGGGCCGTGGCCGTGGCCATGCGCGATGGCCCGGCGGCGGGGCTGGCGCTGGTCGAGCAGCTTGCCGAGGACCTTGCCGACTATCGCCTGTGGCACGCCGCCCGCGCCGACCTGCTGCGGCGGCTGGGGCGCCTGGACGAGGCAAAGCGCGCCTATGCTGCGGCGCTGGACCTGACGGTGCAGGAGGCGGAACGCCGTTTCATCCAGCGGCGGCTGAGGCAGCTTCAGCCCTAGGCACCGGAACAGGTCCGGGCGGCCTCAGCCTCGACATCGCGCGGGTCCAGCGTCGCGCCCGGGCTGGCATTGCGCTCGATATCGCGACCGATGATCGAGACGCAGCGCTCGAAACCGGTCGGCTTGAGCAGCACTGCGCCCGCGATGGTGCCGGCTCCGGCGAGAATGGCAGCCACAAGCAGGGCCGTGCGCATACCTAGTGCTCCACGTCCATCGCGATCACCACATCGGCGCGGTCCTGCGACAGGCGGACCAGATCATAGTTGGGCAGGTCGTTGCGCTCAATATGGGCGCGGTTGCGTTCCTCGGTGAACAGACCTTCTTCGCCGTGACGCTTGAGCAGTCGTGCCTTGACCAGGTCGCGGGGCACATCGATGAACACCGAATAGTCCAGCAGCGGCTTCACCCCGGCCCAGGGCCCGTCAGTCAGCAGCAGATAATTGCCTTCGACGATCAGCACGCGCACCTCGGATTGGATGGTGAAGGCGTTCTCGACGGTGTCCTCGATCTTGCGGGAATAGCCGGGCCCGCTGACCGGGCCGGTCGCGGCCTTGAGGTGATGCAGGAAATTGACGAAGTCGGCGCCTTCGAAGGTGTGCGGGGCGCCCTTGCGGTCGGTCTGACCCATTTCTTCGAGCTTGGCATGCTTGATGTGAAAGCCGTCCATCGGCACCAGGGCGGCGCTGCCGGGGTGGGTAGCGTTGAGCATGGTCACCAGTTCGGCGGCCAGCGTCGACTTGCCGGTGCCCGGGCCGCCCGTCACCCCGATGGCGATACGACGGTGCGCCTGGCTCTCGAGCTCGAGAATATGCGGCACCAGCCGTGACAGGGCTTGCTGGGGCGTGAGGCGCAGGTGCAGGGGAGCCATCAGCGCGCCTTGCTCAGCCGGATGACCAGCCAGATCGGCACCACCAGAGCCGCGCCCGTGATGATATAGCCGCCCAAGTTGCGGAACAGGCCGGCGCCATCGCGCAGCGTCTCGCGCAGCACGTCGATTGCGCCGCGGATGACGCCCTGCACATTGACGCCAAAGACGCTCATCACGAAACCGACCAGCAGCGAGATGAAGGCCAGCTTGAGCAGGACGCTCAGCGGATGGCCGCCGAAGAAACGCTCGAGCGGGGAACGCCGTGCTTCAGCCTCGGGTTGATCGGTCATGCTGGCCTCCCTGTTACGGTCCTGGGGGATCATATAGGCTCGAATGTGATTTGCAGAAGGTGTGACTTGTTGGTTTTCCGCCGCGCCTCTCCCGTGGGATCGTCGGCCGTTTTGACGGGCGTGGTCGCCATCGCCCCCTCCCCCCTTGAGGGGGAGGGTTGGGG
>NZ_JACZKG010000046.1 GCF_014860165.1 Devosia sp. | reverse complement strand
CTCTCCGGTCCGGTCGCGGACACCTCGGAGGCAGAGGCGCGGCCTCTGCCCCTTCGGGTCAGATCAAGGAGAGCAACTATGACCACCCGCACAACCAAAACCGCCAATCGTGGCACCGGAAACAGCAAGACCAATAAGGCTATCAAGCCCTGCGAGGCTCCCCGCGCTGACGTCTACGAGCGCGTCACAGCTAAGATCATCGAGCAGTTGGAAGCTGGAACCCGTCCTTGGCATCGTCCTTGGGCTATCAATACAGCTCCCCTCACCCGTCCACTGCGCGCCAATGGCCTTGCCTATCGGGGCATCAATACACTGTTGCTCTGGATGCAAGCGCAGACCTGTGGCTATCGGTCGAACTTTTGGATGACCTACCGTCAGGCGCTGGAGTTGGGCGGTCAGGTCCGCAAAGGGGAGAAGGCCGCGACGGTTGTCTATGCCGGCGCCATCGAGCGCACCGAGCAGAACGAAAAAGGCGAGGATGAAGAAAGCCGCATTCCGTTTCTCAAAGCCTATTCCGTCTTCAATGCCGATCAGGTAGACGGCCTGCCTGAACGCTTCCGCCCTGTTGTGGCGGAACCAAACAAGCCAATTGATCAGATGCAGCGCATCGAAGCGGCGGACACTTTTTTCGCCAATATCGGCGCGGATTTACGCCACGGCGGCGACCGGGCTTTTTATCAGCCTGCTGCCGACTTCATTCAGATGCCGCTCTATGAAACCTTTGAGAGCGCCGAAGCCTATGCGGCGACGCTGGCCCACGAGGCCGTGCATTGGACGGCCCATACCAGCCGCCTCGATCGCGATATCAAAAATGCCTTTGGCACCAAGGATTATGCCCGCGAAGAATTGGTGGCCGAGTTGGGCGCGGTTTTTCTAGGCGCAGACCTTGGCCTCTTCATTGAGCCGCGCGCCGATCATGCCAATTATCTCGCCTCTTGGCTGGAGGTGTTGAAGGAGGACAAACGGGCAATTTTCCGCGCGGCAGCCCACGCTGAACGGGCCGCTACGTTCCTGCATCGCCTGCAACCCGATTATGTCGAGCCAGCCACCCAGGCAGACCCCGAAAGGTCCGACCAAGCGGCCTAAGGCATACCGTCGGCCGGGCGCGACAGGGTCCGGCCGACCTTCGTCAGTTTCGTCAGTTAAAAACTGATCAGGCACACGTTTTGGAATGGTCGCCGTATCACGGATCGCAGTTCTTGCAGATAATCAAATAATGCGTATATTTCGTTTAATACGAAGGAGTGGTGCCATGAAGAATTTTTCCACGGTCGATCTGCTACGCGATTTGAAAACCGTCACCATGGCGGCAGACCGCCAGCCGGTCGCCATCACCCAGCACCGCAAACCCCGCTATGTCCTGATGACCTACGATGATTTTGCCGCCATGAAGCAGGAAGGCGATCCACGCCGGGTCTATGGCGCAGGAGAGACGCCGCCCGACCTGGCTGCACAGATCGATGTCACCTTGGATCGGATCATTGCCGAAGGCACCGAACCCAATGGCTGATGTCCCACCAAATGGGTCGATTATTCGCTATGCCTATCTTTGGAAATGGCAGCGCGACAATCACGAGACGGAAGGACGCAAAGAGCGCCCCGTGTGTCTGGCACTGTCATTGCCGCACGGCGATCATACCGCCCTGATCCTGCTGGCCATCTCGGGCACCCCGCCCCGCTCCGACCAAACCACCCTGGCCATCCCCGAACTCGAGCGGCGCCGCGCGGGTTTGAGCGCGTGGAAAGACGCCTGGATTACCGTCTCGGAATACAATTTCGACATTGCCGAGAAGTCCTACTATTACGATCCCAATCCTGAGGTCCTCGGCGCCTTCAGCAAGGGATTTCTGGCGCAGGTGGCTATAGTGTTCAAGCCATTCACGACGAGCAAAATTGCCCGCGTCAGCCGCACCGACTGATCAGAAATCGCCGTCGGCGTGCGGCCGGGATCGACCCGACCGCGCGCCGCATGACAGCGGCGACCACAATCGGGTCCGCTCGCTTCTTTGCGGTCATAGCTCGTCGGCTCTGACCTGGTGTATTGCTGGCGGGGGCACCCGCTCTTCTTCTGCCAGCCGAGCTTCGATCTCAGCGACCTGCCGATCAAAGCTTTTCAAAAACTCCCGCTGCCCGGCTCTGATCTCGGCGCGCGCCAGTCGGCGGGCGCGACGTTGCGGATTCTCGATTACCGGGACGCGGATCGGGCGAGTGTTCATCTGGTCAGCCTATCTTGGCCAGCGGGTAGAAGGGAATATCGAGGCCCGTCATCAGTGCCTTCTTCTGCCAGCAGCTTGAGCTTGGCGAGCGAGCGCAAGGCTCCCGCTAACCGTAGGCCGCTTTCGCTCGAAACCGCACCGAGGCAGATCGAGTCCCGGCTGTTGAACAAGCCAAGCGCCGCATCCTCATCAGCTCGAAGGCGTCTCATCGCATAGCCTAGTTCATATTTCCATGAGCACCGGCCTTGGCCTTAAATGGCAAAGGCAAGCTGATGCACAATAGGCGTCTTTTCGTTGGATGCTTCAAGCGCGGACAGGGTCACGCCGAGCAGGCGGATCGCCTTGGGCGTCGGGAATAGGTTGGTCAAAGCTGGCTCGATGGCGCTGGCTATATCCTTGCTCAGGTGCACCGGGACGGACAGGGATCGGCTGCGGGTAATCTGCTCGAAGTCGGCATACTTGACCTTGAGCGTGACGGTCTGACCGCCAATACCTTTGCTGGCGGCATGGCGGCTCACCTTGTCGATGATGGGGACAAGCAACTGCCTTGCTTCCTCCAACGTCGTCAGATCGGTGACAAAGGTGTTTTCGGCGCCCACCGACTTGCGCACCCGATCCGAGCGCACGGGCCGGTTGTCGATTCCACGCGCCACCCAATAAAAGTACGGCCCCGACTTGCCGAATGTCTGCTGCAGGAATTCCAGCGAGCGTTCGCGCAGGTCCGCGCCGGTCTCGATACCGAGAAGCCGCATGCGCTCGGCAGTCGCCGGGCCGACGCCGAAGAATTTGCCGATCGGCAGAGTGGCAACGAAAGCTTCGCCCCTGCCCGGCGGGATGACGAACTGGCCATTGGGCTTGCGCTGGCTCGATGCCATCTTGGCGAGGAACTTGTTGTAGCTGATGCCCGCCGAAGCGGTGAGGCCCGTAGCTTCTTGAATGCCGCGGCGAATTTGTAGAGCAACCTCGCTAGCCAACTCTATCCCTTCATAGTTCTCGGTGACATCGAGGTAGGCCTCGTCCAGCGACAGCGGCTCGATAAGCGCGGTATATCGGGCAAACACTTCATGGATTTGCGCCGACACCGTCTTGTAGACGTCAAAGCGCGGCTTGACGAAAATCAGCTCCGGGCATTTTCGCCGTGCCGTGACCGACGGCATTGCGGATTTCACCCCGAACTGACGCGCTTCATAGCTGGCGGCCGCGACGACACCACGTTCCCGGGAGCCGCCGACCGCAACCGGCTTTCCCCTCAGGTCCGGGTTATCACGCTGCTCGACCGAGGCATAAAACGCATCCATATCCACATGCACGATCTTGCGGGTCGGCTGGGCCGCATGGTCATCCGCGCTGGCGTTTTGGTCGCTGTTGGTTTCGCTCATCGCCCAGACTTTCGATTTCCGTGCCCGGCCGGTCAAGCGATCACATTCGCCGCTTCCGCGATTCAGCCGTTGACTCTTTGAGCGTCTATGTTCCCTTTATGTTCTCTTGATTGCTTTAGATCAAGAGGGCACCCGATATGACCATCCTGGCCTATGCCGAACTGATTTGCGCGACCAACTTTTCCTTCCTGCGCGGTGCTTCACATCCCTATGAACTCGTGGGTCAAGCCGCGGCCCTGGGACTGTCGGGGCTCGGGATATGCGACCGCAATTCGTTTTCCGGCGTGGTCAGGGCGCATGTCGCGGCGCGGGACCTCAAGGCAGATTATCCAGACTTTCGCTTGGTTGTCGGCACGCGGTTGGTCTTCAGCGATGGCACGCCTGATATCGTCGCCTATCCATCCGACCGCGCCGCCTACGGCCGCCTTTGTGCCCTGCTGACCCTTGGCAACAGACGCGCGCCAAAGGGCGATTGTTATCTCCAGTTTGAGGACCTGGCAGACTATGCCGAGGGCCAGCTCTTCATCATGGTTTTGGAAGAAAACGGGTTCGAGGCAGGGTTTGAAAAGCTCTCGGCCCTGTCTGTCCTAGCCCCTTCTCGCGTGTGGCTCGGCACCAAGGCGCTCTTTCTCGGCAATGACCGGGCTCGTCTAAACCAGCTCAGTTCCATCGCCGCGCGTGCCGGCGTTCCTCTCGTCGCTATGAATGACGTGCTCTACCATGAGCCCGACAGGTGCGTGGTCCAGGATGTCGTGACCTGCATCCGGCTCGGCCTAACGATCAGCGAGGCAGGGCGTAACCTGCACCAAAATGCCGAGCACTGCATCAAGTCGCCCGAGGACATGGCGCAACTGTTTTTTGAGCATCCGGCCGCGATGACCGAGACCATTCGCCTGTTGTCGCAGATCCATTTCTCGCTCGATCAGCTCAAATACATCTATCCCGAAGAGACCATTGGCGACGGCGAGACGGCCCAACAGACATTGGAGCGGCAGGCTTACCAGGGCGCATCGTGGCGGTATCCCTACGGCATCCCGGAAAAGGTCACGATGGGACTAGCGCATGAGTTGGCACTGATCGCCGAGATGAACTATGCGCCCTATTTTTTGACCGTGCAGGACATTGTGCGCTTTGCCCGGCAAGAACGCGGCATCCTTTGTCAGGGGCGCGGCTCTGCGGCCAATTCGGCGGTTTGCTTTTGCCTCGGAATTACCGAGGTCGATCCGATGCTGGTCGATCTTCTATTCGAACGGTTCGTTTCTACGGAACGCGACGAGCCGCCCGATATCGACGTGGATTTCGAGCACGAGCGGCGCGAAGAGGTGATGCAGTACATCTACCAGAAGTATGGCCGCCATCGCGCCGGGCTGACGGCCAACGTCATCACCTATCGCACCAAGGGCGCGCTGCGGGATGTCGGCAAGGTGTTCGGCCTGTCCGCCGACACCATCTCAGCGATGAGCGGTCTCAATTGGGGATGGGGCAGTAGCGATATGCGCGCGGATCGCATCCGCGAGATCGGCCTTGATCCCGGCAATGTGACCATTTCTATGGTGCTGGAGATGGTCAAAGCCCTTTATGGCTTTCCCCGCCACCTGTCACAGCATGTTGGCGGCTTCGTCATCACCCGCGACCGGCTCGATCACCTGATCCCAATCTCCAATGCGGCCATGGAAGATCGAACGGTCATCGAGTGGAACAAGGACGATCTCGACGACCTCGGCATTCTCAAGGTCGATGTGCTGGCCCTTGGTATGCTCAGTTGCATCCGCCGCAGCTTCGATCTGCTCAGGCAGCAATATGGCCTATCCCTGACCCTGGCCACAGTGCCGCAGGAGGACGAGCGCACCTACAAGATGACCCATCGGGCCGACACCATCGGCGTGTTCCAGATCGAAAGCCGCGCACAAATGTCCATGCTGCCCCGGCTGAAGCCCTCCGAGTTCTATGATCTCGTCATCGAGGTGGCCATTGTTCGCCCCGGCCCGATCCAGGGCGATATGGTCCATCCCTATCTCAAGCGCCGGCAGGGCTTGGAGCCGACGACCTATCCTTCGCCCGAACTCGAACACGTACTCAAAAAGACTTATGGCGTGCCGCTGTTTCAAGAGCAGGCGATGAAGATCGCCATTGTTGGCGCGGGCTTCACTCCCGGCGAGGCTGACCGCCTACGACGAGCCATGGCAACCTTCAAGCGCACCGGCGGCGTGGGCGTCTTTAAGGACAAGTTCCTCAAAGGCATGGCGGAAAAGGGATATGCGCCCGACTTTGCCGAGCGTTGCTTTCAGCAGATAGAGGGATTTGGCAGCTACGGCTTTCCCGAGAGCCATGCTGCATCATTTGCCCTCCTCGTCTATGTGTCTTGCTGGATCAAATGCCACTATCCCGACGTGTTCGCGACGGCGCTGCTCAACAGTCAGCCGATGGGGTTTTATGCCCCCGCTCAGATCGTGCGCGATGCCCAGGAACATGGCGTCGATATTCGTCCGGTCGATATCAATTTCTCCGACCTCGAGAATGTCATGGAGCACAGCAATATCTCGGGCGAAAACATCGCCCCCCGGCATGCCGAAATGGTCGAGGATATCTGGGGTAATCGCGCGGTGCGGTTGGGCTTCAATCTGGTCAAGGGCCTGCGGACCGAGCATGCCAATCTCATTATCGCGTGGCGACGCTCCGGCTATGATAGCGTGCGCGATCTCTGGCTGCGCACCGGCCTGACGCCGAAAGCGCTCGAAGTGCTGGCGGAGGCGGATGCCTTCCAGTCGTTAGGCCTATCACGGCGTGACGCCCTCTGGGCTATTACCGGCCTGATCGGCACCCATGGAGCCGACACCCTGCCCCTGTTCCTGGCCGCCGGTGATAGCGGTATGAATCGAGAGCCGGATGCCGACCTCCCGCCCATGCCGCCGGGCGAGGAAGTCATTCACGACTATCGTTCGCTCTCCCTGTCGCTCAAGGCACACCCGATGAGCTTTCTGCGCGCGGGGCTCACTAAGCGCGGCATGATCATCGCCGACGACCTTCGAACCCATCCGGTCGGGCGTATGGTGACGGTTGCCGGGCTCGTGCTGGTAAGGCAGCGCCCCGGTACGGCCAGTGGGGTCATCTTCGCCAGCCTTGAGGACGAGACGGGTCTGGCCAATGTCATTATCTGGCCCAAGACATTCGAAGCCAATCGCCGGGTGGTCCTCAGTGCCCGCGTCCTGGCGGTCAAGGGTCAGCTGCAGCGCGAAGGTCTGGTCGTCCATGTCATCGCCAAAGAGTTCATCGATCTAACGCCACAGCTCGTCGCCATTGCCAATGGCCATGATATTGGCGACCGCATGGTCGCCCGCGCCGACGAAGGCAAAACCGGGCCGCATGGCAGCCGAACACGCGAGCGCGATCAATATGTCGAGCAACAGGCACGACAAGCGCAAATGGCATTGCCCGCTGGCCGAAACTTTCACTAACCCATGCCACTGCCCCACAGCGTCACGACACTCGAAGACTTCCGCGTCAGCGGACGGACTATCACGGCCTTCTGCAGCCATTATTGGGTTTGCTCACATGATGCCCAGCTCAGGCTGGACGTGGTGGCCGAACATGTCGGATGGTCGTTCGACTTCTTCGAAGGCAGGGCTTATCTGGCCCGGAAGCTCTATTGTTCGGTTTGCGGTTGGTATGAACCGACCTTTTCGCTTGGGCATGCTAGCAAGCCAAAGGGTCATGGCGGGTCGCATAGCGCTGGATTCGAGCCTTTGAGCAGCGAAACCATATCGAAAATTCAAAAAGTTAGGCAGGCAGCTGCCCAGCAGGAACTGCCGTGGGTGGGTACCCGCAAGGGAGGTCGAAAGTTCGGACGGTGACCGGAGGATCTTCCATGAGTTCATCGCGCTCGGACTTTACGAAAAGGGTCTCGCCGATTCTGCCATTTAGGAGCGACACTGCCACTTGCCGGCCGGCGTTCACCGGAGTCGACAACCGAGGACCGTCGGTCCTAGATCTGTCGGGGCTTCTTGAACTTGCCGAAGCCTTCGGCGATCGGGGGGCGCGGTCGCTGGGCGCCTGGTGCGCAGCAAGGTAGCAAGAGTGGCATTTAACAAGAACCAGCACTTCGTTCCCAAGGCGCACCTGCGCCCCTTCACTCATAGTCGTGAAGGCAGGGCGATCAACCTGCTACATGTGCCGTCTCGCAAAGCAGTGTTTGGTGCACCAGTCCGCAATCAATGCTCTGGGGACTATTTCTATGGGCAAAATGCCGCCTTGGAGGACGCGATCCAGACCGTTGAAGGCGCCTATGCCAAATGCGTTGCGTCCCTTCAAGCCGCGCCTAATTCAGTAAGCGACCTACAGGAAATTCAACTTAAGCGCTTCATCTACCTCCAGCATGTACGCACAGAAAGCAGCGCACGCCATGTCGCGGAATATTCGTCGGCCATTACCGCTATGGATCCAGGCATAGTACCGCCACCGAATACCAAGGAGCTTATAAAGACAGGTATCATCGCAGCGATGCGCAACTATGCCGAGTCCATGGATATGGTGGACGATCTAAGGTTGCGAGTTCTGCGTAATGATACCTCGGTTCCGTTCGTGACCTCCGACGATCCGGCAGTTTTGCTCAACAGGTGGCATCAAGCTCGGCCACAAAACCGAAATATCTCGTTCGGGGTCGGATCTGCGGGCGCGGTAATGTTCATGCCGCTGACCCCTGAACTGGCTGTCGTTCTTTTCGATGGGGATATCTATTCGATGGAACATAGTCACTTTGTCACGCGTATCGGTCGACGCAGCGATATCCAGGCGCTGAACGCGATCCAGGCACTCAATTGCAACATGAACCTCTACTTCGATGATGTTGGCGGTGCCGAGCACGCGCAGGCGGCCGCTCGGCTTGCGGAGCCCCATCGTCCTGGCAAGCGGCTTGAGGTTTATTATGCTGTCCAGGCCCATACGGATGGGGAATTTACCAGATACGATGTGACAGATACCCCCGACTTCAACGGTCACGACAACATGCTTGTGCATACACTTACGATGAGAACGGCTCCGCCGGCTTGGCCCTCGGTGATGCGGCTCAAACATCGCCGATCGGCGTACATCGACGCTTCGGGACGATACCTGCGAGAGGCTATTGCTGCCCGATCGGGAGGGCAGTGGCGCAAGGTAGTCCTCTAGTCCCGCAATTCGCGGCCGGCATGAAGCGCCCGGGTAGTTGTGAGCGCAAGAAGCTTCGGGGTCCTAGAGCTCTACGATGCACTGCAGTAGAGCGTTTCCCACCTCGACGCAGGCGTGAAGACTGAGATCGAATTCTTCAGGAGTTACTTCAAGCCTCAAGCCAATCGGAGCATTGCTCCCGGTAGCCTTTTGATAGCGTGCATCCACCCGTCCGCCTTGATGAACAATAAGATGTCGCTGGGCATTTAGTGTCACCAGCCGCTTGTTTGTCGCCGCATTAGCGAAGAGACCCCGATCGGGAAATAGTGCCTCGAATGCGGCGCGCACGCTGATGAAGTCACTCAGATCTTGCATCTGGGTGAGGTAAGTGCCCATTTGTGCGGAAAGGTCGAAACCCACACTGGCGAGATCGTCCAGCGTGAAACGAAGATGGCGCTCATAGCGTTTTTTCGCATCTGGTTGTTCTATCAGCCTTTTAGCTTCCTGTGGGTGGCTGTTTAAACGGGCTTCGAACAGGTCTCGCGCCAAAACCTCAAAAGTGGTCCACAGACTCGACATACCATGCAGAAGAAGTTGCGCTGCCGCACCGCCCATCTGCTCATGACTTGCAGCGTCAATTAGGTATCGTGACGTCTCCCGGATGAGTTCATCGTGGCCGGCCTTTGAAGTGTACCACTCAGCAAAGCGCGAGCCGGCACGCAGCATTGCTGCATTGATTGCCTCGTGCTCCTGGGGATCGTACTCAGCGCCAGCTTTCGGGCGCACGCCGCTGCGGATCCTCTCCGCGGTCGAAATCCGCTGAAATGCCCGATCGCTGGTGTTGGCTTGAGCCATTGCGAAGGGCACCGAAACGACCGTTATCGTGCCATTTATGTTGGACTGGAATGCAGAGGCAATTTGGGCATAGGGCGGCCCAAGCTTGTCGATGGCCGGAATGCTGACCGCGTGTGGCACTAAGAACCATTGGCGCATCTTCAGCGCCATATCGAAGGCTTCGTCCCCATCACTCATTTAGGCTCGGCCTTCCGGTATCAAGCAATCTGGTCCAGCACCCTATCGATCCAATGTGCCGAGGCAAACCGCCCGTTGCACGGCTGGGAATGCAGGCTGCCTTTTTGCTGCAGCGCAATGTGAGCGGGCGGGTCCCCAATTTTCTTAGGTGAGGGAAAGCGGGCTCCGCCCCTCTCCCCTACAAGCGAAAAACCGGCATCCCCATCCTTCCTTCACTGCCTCAAGAAGCAGCTTGTGCAGGATCGGCGTCTCCGCCGCCCCTTCGGGTGGGTGATCCCCCTTCCGGTTTTTAGCTTGCCCCCCTCTCCCCGCTGCTCCGCGCGAACTCGAAGGACAGCGGTGCTGTCCTTCGGACCAGCAGGCAGAAAGTGGAGAGACAAGTGGCAAAACTGACCAAAGCCCAGCGTAAGGCCCATTCCGAAGCCGTAGCGCTCTTGACCAAGGGTCGACTAACGGACGACGAGAAGGATTTCGCGTTCTTGAATTGGCATGAGGGGGCGGACCACAATACGGGAGTTTCAGGCGCTTTTTTCACGCCCTGGAGCCTTGCGGCCGATTTTGCGCTCGATGTCGGAGGCCCGCGCATCATCGACCTTTGCGCCGGAATTGGGGTGCTTGCATCATGCGCAATGAACCGTCGGCGTTACGACTATCCGTTGACCGAGATAGTTTGCGTGGAGCGAAACCCGCGTTACGTCGAAGTGGGCCGCAAGCTATTGCCCGAGGCCCGGTGGATTTGTGCCGATGTCTTCGATTGGCGCGAATTGAACCTTGGGCGCTTTGACTACGCTATTGGCAATCCGCCCTTTGGCAAGATGGCGCGCTCCGGCAATGGTCCGCGTTATCGCGGCGCCGAATTTGAATATCATGTGATCGACATAGCCGCCGAGCTGGCAGATTACGGCACCTTTATCGTGCCCCAGCAGTCCGCTGCATTCCGTTATTCGGGAGCACCATACTACGAGCGTACGACCCAAGGCCGGGCTCATGCCTTTAGCCAGACAACCGGATTTGAAATGGAGGCCGGGGTTGGCGTTGATACGGCCATCTATAGAAACGACTGGAAAGACACGAGCATCATTTGCGAAATCGTCTGTTTCGATTTTGCGCAGGATCGCGCCCGTAAAGCCGCCGAGCTTGACCGAATGGCTGTGAGGTCTGCCTCCGCCGTTGGCAACGCGCAGCAGGTGCAACTAGCTTTTGAACTCTAGCTGATGGGGGCGAATAAGGTACCTGCGGATCGATTTCGCCCCCTCCGAAGGAGGCCTGAACGCCCGTTTTATTGCCTTTTGACGCTGGTTCTGATAGCGTTTTTCTCCATTGGAGATTGAGAAGATGGCTCTTCGCGCAGAGGTTGCTGCACCCCGTCCCGACCGTTCAACTGCCGCTGTTGCACAGCGCCGCAGCATAGTAGATCAGGCCCGCGCATCCAATGCTCGCCAAGGCTACGTGCACGATGCCCAGTTGGAAGCCATCAACGAGGCATATGTCGTTGGCGACCTCACGAGCGAGGAATGCAGTGCTGCCATTGACGCCTTGATCGCTGATCAAATTGCAGCCTTTAAATCTGCCGATGCCGCCGAGGCGCAGACGGAACGTCGCTAGTTCTCCCCTCCCCCGATATTGTCCGCGCAGCTGCCCGCGCGAGTTTTTTGCGAGGCAATGTGGACAATATGGATGGCTCCTACACCTATCCTGATCACCCGACCGACAAGGACCGTCAGGGCGTCTTGCGCAACAAATTTGGGCTGACCCGACATAGCCAGCTTCGCCCGATAGAATACCGCGCAACCGACAAGCGACTGCGCGAACTCAACGAAAGCCTGGGTCCAAAGGGCAAGCTGGACGCGGCGCACCTTAAGGCAATCCACGGCCATATCTTCCAAGACGTTTATGAGTGGGCCGGTCACACCCGGAACGAAACGCCTATGGTGGATGGGATGCGCGTCGATCCGGTCGGTCATTTCTCAAAAGGCGGATCAGCGTTTTTGCATGGCAGCAAAATCGATCTTGGTCTGCACGAGGCGTTGAGGCCGCTGGCGGGCAAAGACGCCCTACGCAATCTGACAACAGAACAGTTCGCTGAAAAAGCCGGGAGGGTCCTCGGAGAGCTCAACTACGTGCATCCCTTCCGCGAGGGCAATGGTCGGGCACAGGAAGCTTTCATTAAAGAAGCTGGCCGACACGCTGGATATGAAGTCGACATGAGCGGCATCACCAGAGAGCGCATGATTGCCGCTTCGATCGCCCACAGCAACGATCCGGACAGCCGGGCGATGGTCGACCTCATCAAAGACAGCATCGACCCTGCCCGTCGAGCTGCGCTGCGGGACGCCAATCGCGCAATCGGCGGAGTGGGGAAAGATCCCCACGACTATGACACGAAAACCGCCCAACCCGGTCAGACGACCTCTGGGCGGATTTTCTTCGCCACGGCCGATGCCGTGACCGTTTCAGACGGTAAGAGCCTCGTTGTCCATAGTAGGACAGATTTTCCCGCCGAGCTGGCCAAGAACGGCGAAGCCGTTCAGGTGCAATCGCGTGGTGAGTTCGGCCGACCGCCCGGACCAGAAAAGCGGCATGAACTGCAGCAAGTGGAAGCGGAGCGCCGGGAAACGCCGGCGCCGGAGCAAATCCGGACCAAGGGCAGCGGCGAAGATTACGAACGTTGAACTGGCAAGATTGGAAAATGAGGTATCAGAATGGAGCCAAGCGCAGGCTGGCGACCGACAGATAGCCGCACTTTTTCCTACGCCTAGCTGCCTTAGGGCTTCTGGGGGATCACGGTCTCGCCGCCAAGTGCAACGATGGTGTTGTCGAGCCTGCAGAGCATATCGTCGTATGTCCCCCCATTGGCCGTCGACAGTGACCCAGACAGCAGCTTCCAACGGGGTTAAAACGCTGATGCTTGTATCAACCCGCAGACAGCAGGATCACGCCCCCAATCAGTATGACGCAGCCCGCAAGCCGCCATGGTCCTACAGTCTCCCGCAAAATCAGCATCCCCATCAGCGCGCCCACCATCGTCGACATCTCTCGCATCGGAGCAACGATACTGAGCGGGGCACCCGTGGTCAGAGCGGCGAGAACCAGGATGTAAGATAACGGCGAGAGCAGGCCGACGCCGATCGCGATCCACCAATAGCCACGCATGCGTTCGAGAGCGTGGCTCGGATGCGCCAGTACTATGGGCAGAAGCAGGAAGAAGCGCAGGAGATTGGAGAACCAGTCGAGGACGACCGGCGCGATCCCCAGTGCCTTGACGGCATAGGCGTCGACCACGGTGTAGGAGGCAATGAGGCCACCGGTCGCCGTTCCCCACCGCACACCGGCCTGTCCGCCTGGGCGCCGAAAGGCTGACAGGTCTCCCTGATAGGCGATCAGGCCGATCCCAGCCATGACCAGCCCAAGGCCAACCAAACCTTGGCCCGTTGGGACCTCGCCGAGAATGAGAATGGCGCCGACCGTTGACAGCATGGGCCCAGTTCCCCGCGCGACCGGGTAGACCACCGACAAGTCGGCGACCTGATAGCCGCGCTGAAGGCACAGGCTATAGGCCAGATGGATGAGGCCGCTGAAAAGTACGAAACTGGCGCCCTCCCAAGTCCAGGTGATCGAGCTTTGGACCAGGAGATAAGCGACCCACGGCGCGTAGGCGAGGCACGCAACGAAATTGTAGGCAAAGACGAACACGGGTCCGACCGAGGCGGCCCGTTTGGCAAGCAGGTTCCAGCTGGCGTGAATGAAAGCCGCAAGGACAACGAGAAACAGTGAGGTAAGCGTCATTGAGATCCCCTAGGGCGCACCATGCGCCGGTTGATCTCGACGTCTCCTCCCCTGGGTTTTTACCCCTTGGGTGCAGCCGCAGAACTCCCGCGGTCTCTGCAACGCTCGGTCCAGCAACGGAAAAGCCGTCCGGAACCCTAGTTGCCACTCGGTCGATGCCGCCACGCTAGCGCATAAGCCAGAGGGCGATCAAGCTGGTCCGCATGCCGCCTGTCGGGCCTAAAAGAGGTCGGTCTGCAACCACCCTAAGGCGCCGGTCGGCAACCGACCCATTTCTGACGTTCAGGCCGTCATCGCGCTTTTCCTAAAGCTGCCGTTCCGCTTGTTTAAGTTACCTGCCGCGAAGTTGCGGTCACATTAAAGATCGGCATTATTCTCGTCGTCAGCCAGACCTTCGGCGTCTTCACCTAGAAGGATCGCGCGCTGGCGACGGGAAGGCTTTTCGAAGGTCTCGAACCGGGAAAGCGCCTGAAGGGCGCCGCCGTCTGAATGGAACAACCGGGTGAAGGCGCGGCGGCCGCCAAAACCATCGCTGTGCAGTTCGCCGAACACGCTTTTCTCGCCCGCCACCGCCCATACCGCAACCAGCTCCTCGCGCGCGAGCAAGTTGAGGAATGCGGCTCGGTCGATTAGGGCCGCGCTTCGTCCGACGCGGTGCACAGACGGATCCATGAACACTACTTCGCCTTCCGTATTGCGGTATTCGATCGACTGGCCGTCGGAGAGGCGCAGGCCAAGCGCGTCCATCAGCCAGCCCGCGGGCAGGTTGAGGGTGATGTTCTGTGTGATCGAATAGTCGTAGCCAGTGCTCTCTGCAGTATACTCGGCGGTGGGCGGCCGCACCGCCAAGGCAGGCGCCTGCCAGTCGCCGCCATTGGGCCGCCACTCGATCCAGCCATGGTCGCTTCGGTCGGACCACGCCCAGGGATGCTCGCCCAGATGCAGATGATAGCCGTCGGCACCCCCGACCGGCATGTCGCGATGCCCGGTCATGTGAACGTCATCGAGGCGGGCGAGCAGCTGCCCGAGGTCGGCGGCGCGGACAATCGTGCAGCCGATCCTGCGCCAGGATTCCGAGCGAACCTGGTCGCGATCCTCCTCCCATAGCTCAAACCCGGTGAGCACGAGCCATTGACGGCCATCCCGGTCGACGACCTCGACATTTTCCGCGCCGTCGAGCATCGCCGCGCTAGAATTGAGCCAGGCCAGCGCCTCGCCGGGCGTGGCGGCGTCGATGGTCGGAGCATAAGGCGCCCAGAAGCTTGCCTCGCGCGGACGGCGCCAGCCATCGTCTTCGGTGCGCTCGCGCAGCATCGACGGGTCGATGTCGCGCAACCCGCTTGGTCCATCCTCCTCCTCGCCGGGCAGCACCGCGAGATTGTCTTCCATCCGCGCCGCGAGTTCATAGGTCGCGAGCCATTGGTACTTCTTGCCGATCCGCTCGACCTCATGGCTGTTGCGGCCGGTGCCGATGAGCCGGTCGAATTCCTGGTGCAGCACCTCGGACCAGCCCAGGTCGTGCGCGCGCCACGTCACCCAGCGGCGCGCCCAGGCCAGGTTGAACTCGGCCGGCCCGCGCGCCGCAAAACCCTGGTACATTCCTTCGTCGCGCCAGCTCTCGGCGCGCGCGCGCCAGTCCTCAAACCGTTTGGGACCGATGGCGTCGCGAAAGGCGCGCTTCGCGGCGCGGAGGTCGTCGCGCCGATCCGCATGGACCGGCCCGTTCCGCTCCCCCTTGATCGCGGCGAACGCGGCCTGGAGCGTGTCGTAGGCGGCAAGCTCCGCCTCGCTCGCGCCGGCAGTGAACTCGGCGAGCCACTGGTCCCTCAAATCATTCGCGGTGGGCAGCGGGTCGGTGCCGCGTGGTGCTGGGCTGAAGCGACGAGCGACCGAATCGAGGATATAGCGCGCGAAGTCACCGTCCTTGAGCGAAGCGACGATCGTGTCGCGATGGCGCCCGCCACCCTCGCCGTAAGCGACCTTAAACGCCTCCATCTGCTCCTCGGAGATTTTCTCGATCGGCCAGGCGCTCGAGAAGGGCGGGCTGGTCGAAGCCAAGTCGAATTCCGCCGGCAGCGCGCCCTGTGCCGCGGCATAGCCGATCAGGCCCGAGGCATGGTCGCGGAGCAGCTTGTTGGCGAGGGGACTGCCGCCGGCGAACAGGTCTGCGTGCAACATCCCGGCGACGGAGCGCAGCTCCTCCATGCTCCAGCGCCCCTGCATCGCTGCGCCGAACAGCGCGGCGCCGAGCCGCTCGACGACGTAGAGGTCGTCGAGCCCGGCGAAGGCCCGCCAAACCTGCGTCGCCAGCGCGGCGCGGTCGGCGAACAGCACGACCAGCGCCTTGGTCGCCTTATCGCGCAACGCCCGGTGCGTCGCAGTGAGGAACCAGGCGAGCTGCGTCGCGGTGAGCTCCGCACGTTCGGTGGCGATGACGTCAGGGTCGGCCGCGCGGACCCAGTCGATCAGATGAAACGCTGCATCGGGTGATTGGGCGAGGTGAATCGTCCAGCGCGCATCGCGTCCGCCCATCGACAGCTCGCGAAGCTCGGCGTCGAGATGCCACACGTTGTTAGGGTGGCCGGGCTCGGTGGCGAGGGCGATCAGCGTATTATAGCGCAAGGTATTACCGCCGACTGCATCGACCAATTCCCAGGTCCGTGCGGTGAGCGCGTCGAGCCGGCGCGCCTGGAGGCTCTGCACGAACGCATGGTCGGGCATAGATGCGTACGGCAGGCCGGGGAGGTCTGGCAGCTCGATCCCGAAACCCTCGGGCAACTGTACTGCCAGCGCTTCGAGCAGGCCGGGCACGATCCAGCTGTCGTCGTCGTCGAGCGCTGCGCGCAAGGGCGTTCCGGCCGCGCAGAGGTCGGCCGCGCCACTCCCACTGCTACGCGCGAGAAGGTCGGCCGCGACTGCATGGTCGCCCATCCGCTCGAAGGTGAACCGTACCGCCTGGACGGTCCCGCCCGCGGCGGTGAACATCGGATCGACCGCAAGCATCCCTTCATTCTCGAGCTGGAAGAGCAGATCCTCATGTGCCGAACGGCCCGGATGGACCGCGCGGACGATCGCCTCGGCGCGGTCGAGCGGGATGTCGGCGCTGCCGGTGTCGGCCATCTCGCGCGTCAGCTCGGCGAGCGCCTGCACGGCCGGACTGCGGCCGGGCGGAACCTTCAGTTGGCGTTGCACGCGGCGCGCCACCGCGTCGGTGTAGGCGCGGAAGATGTCGGTGACGCCGCCCAGCCCGCGTGCCAGCAGCGTCTCGCCCTCGACGTCGAGCGCGTCGCAATACAGCCGCAGGAACAAGGGGGTGCGGAACTCGGCAACTTGGAGGGGCGTCTCGGGCAAGGTCATCCCGCGCTGCCGCAGATAGGCGCGCACTTCCTCGACCGAAAAGCCGCGGTGCTCGATTTGCGGTAGTTTCGCGGCGTCGAGCGTGTCGGGGATCACCAGCTCGAGATAGGTGGTGCGGCATGACAGGACGACGGCGATCCAGGGAAATTGCTCGATGTCGTGAAGCAGGCCCGCCAGCCGCTCGGGCCAGATCGCCTGTCCGTTCTTCTCGTTGAGCGCGTCGATTGCGATCAGGGTGCGCACCCCGGCCGCTTCGCCCGCGGCATTGAGCGCGCCGAGGAACTGGCTGACTTCGAGATGGCGGGGAAGGTCGAGCCCTTTGAGGATCTGGCTCCAGGGCTCGTCGTCGGCGAGGGTGCCGCCCAAGATCATCAATGCCGGGCAGCCCGCCGCCAGCTGATGTGCGCAGGCGTCGGCGAGGAGGTGCGACTTGCCGCTGCCGGCGGCGCCGTGGATGAGCAACGACCGCCGGTCGAGCAATGCCCAATGCGGCATGCGAAGCTCAGCCAGGATGCCGCGAAGCCGCGCCGCCAGGTCTGACATCGCCCCCATCGCCGTGCTCGGATCGCGCTCGCCATTGGCGGCATCCAGCTCGCCATGAAGCGCGAAGGCCCCATCGGCGGCGGCGCGCACCGCCTCGCAAAGCGAAGCGGCCGGCACAATGCGGGACTGGGCGGCGGCATGGAGCGCCGCGACGGCGGTGTCGCAGGCGTCTGCAACCGGCGTCCCGACAATTGGGAACGCCTCGTCCGCAGCGCGACGAACCGCATCGCCGAGCTCGCCCAGCTCAACAAAGAAGGTGGGGTCGCCGGTGACGGCGCGGATTGCGCGGCCGATTGGGAGATCGATATGGCCTTCGGGATCATAACGCTCGCCGAGTCCGGTCCTGGCGCGCGCGAACTTCCCCTCGAACCAGTCAGTTGTGAAGAGCTGCCGATCAAACCAGAAGGCGATGCGGCCCGCGGCGCGCGGATTGCTGCTGGTCAGCCGCTTCCGCAGGGCGTGTGCGTCCCAGCGGTCAATCTCGATCGCCCGGCCAGTGTTGCCGGCCTGCTTGATCCGCTCTTCGCGCCAGGCGTTCCATTTTTCGAGCGCGGTCGTCGTGCTGTCCTTGCGGGCGTCGGCAAGGTCGAAGGGGAAGCAAGCGATGAACTTGCGCATCTTGGGATGCTTGACTAGCGCGGTGTCGAGCGACTTGCCGAGCGAGCGCAGCATCGAGTCGATGTCCCAGTAGAACTTGACCTGCCAGCCGATCTCCGAGCCGTCGGCGAGAGTCTCGAAGCATTCTACGCCAGCATCGCCGCCCCGTCCCTTGCGGTCGAACCCCACTCTATTCGACGATGCCTCGTCCGAGGCGAGTTGGCAGCACAGCTCCTCGAATGCATCGGCCTGATTGCTATGCAAGCGTATATCACTAAAATCGATATCTGGCAGGGACATGTGGATGGCACAATATTGCTGAGAACTATTCACGGTTTACTAGACAGATTATATCTACATAGCAAAACAGACCTTCTTACTGTTCGCTCGTGCCTTCGCTGCCTGCAAGGCGGTCTGGCGAAAAACGGCCTCGCGTTTCCCGCCAGGCTATGTCTGCTTTCCCCGACTTCTGATCTATAAGCAGACCGTTCGCAATCCACCCCAAAGTTGCCGGTCAGGAAACCGATTCCTTACCAAGTTCCGCGTAGTGGTTCGCCGACCAGGGGAACTAGCTTTACGCGCCTGCTCTGATCGCCGATGGCGATCGTCGCCGACATCTTCTTTGGGTCTTTCCGGAACCACTGCACGGCGATTTCGGCCATGTCCTCATATGCCTGGCGTGTCGTGAGCACAGACATATGCTTGGCCGTGGAAAAGTCGCTCGAGCGCAGAAAGAAATCACCAGGCCGTTTAAGATCATCCAGCGTTCGAGCCATTGCAGAAAGCGGCCGCTGGAACATCTTAGCCGGTATGGCCTTGCTTGGATTGAGCGTCGCGAACGCTGGAGCCATGAAGTCGATTGCCCAGCCGTCTGCCTCGAGCCAGCAATGAAAGCTGTCCTCGTCGCCAGTGAATCCGCCATCGACCATCTCGCCGAACATCACTAGGTCATCACCCTCGAACCGATACGCGGCCAGCCCGCCGCGCGGTGTCGCGTGGATTCCGAAATGCCGCTGCAGGATGTAAGAGCCGAACCCAGCGAAGAAAACACAAGCCACTGCAGGATTGGCGCCTTCGTTCAGAAGGATCGAATTAATCACGCGATAGACGCGCTCGTAGTTGCTGCGCGTAATTAACATCTTCGGCGCTCCCCCACACCGACAGTTAGCGGCTCGCCCCAAGCGAGACAAGCATCCTCCACGAGGGAGACCAGGCGTTCTACCAGCGGTCAACCGACGAGATTGTCCTGCCGCCCCGCGAGCTTTTCACCGAGACCTCCACTAGCACGCCGACCGAGGCATAATACGGTGTCGCCCTCCACGAGCTGATGCACTGGACCGGCCACGCAAGCCGCTGCGACCGCGAATTCGGAAAGCGCTTCTGCAATGCTGCCTACGCATTCGAGGAGCTGGTTGCCGAGCTTGGCTCTGCGTTCCTCAGCGCCAGGACCGGCTCCACCATTGAGCCCAGGGCCGATCACGCTAAGTACCTCGCAAACTGGATCGAAGTGCTCAAGAACGACCACAAAGCGTTCGTCACCGCCGCCAGCAAGGCAGCCGAAGCGAGCGCGTACCTGCTCGTCAACCGTGAAGAGCTCAAGGAGGCGGCCTAGCGGCCCCTCCTATTTCTCGCGATTTCGTGCTGTTCCAACCCTCCCCCGCGCCCCCTCCAACCCCGGGAGCATCACGGAGCACAGGGGAATACCCGAAGCACCGGAACACGCGAGCACACGGGCGCAACTTCAAGGCGTTGTAAAACCTTCTTAATTTGGATTTGGGTGCGCGGTTTCGCGCAGTACAGGCGATTCTATGCACCTCATGTGATGGGGATTGCCAACATTGAACCCCTAATATAGCTGTTTCAATAGCGCGTTCTGATGGGCGCAACCCCTCGTTGTTTTTTGCCGCACACACGGCCATTTTCAGCTCACACCGAGGTTGCAAGGAAGCAAGATCAAAATGGCAAACGGACGACAGGCGACCGCCAAGCGCCTCAATATGGCAGAGCGATCAAAGCAGCAGATGGAGCTCCACTTCCCTGGATTTCATTCGAGCTGGATCTGGCATCGGAAAACGAACGACGGCTTTACCACTGTTCCGCGGACGATGCCGATTGTCATGCAGGCAATCGATGCTCAGTCGAAGGGGCAGCCTGCGGGGCACACGCTACTCTGTCTGTGGGCTCGATCGCCGGACAATCCGGTAGTCGTCATCGAGAACCCTGCGACGTTTGCGGCCGAGGCTGGTTTTTTGGGTGAACGCGCCGTTGATACTTGGCGGAAGCGAATGCGCACCTTGCGCGATCTGTGGATGATCCAGACAAAGCCAGGTCCTACCGGTGAATTCCACTACGTCCTCCTGCTGAACCCCAATGCCGCCATGGAGTGGATGCGCGGTCAGAAGATGGTTCAGGACGGCATCTACTCGCGCTTTATCGACCGCCTCATGGAGGTCGGTGCTTTCGGCGAGATCGAGGCCGTTCACGAGGTTTGGAAAGCGCAGGCGGAAGCGAATTCGATTGCGGCGGCTGTCGCCGCTGCTGCAGCGGAACCCGCCGCCCCCAAAGAAATTCCGGCGCCGCCGGTCGCCGGCTAGTCGAGATATGGAGATCAAAATGACCAGGAGAAGAGCACTAGGTCCTGTGTGCACGCACGCCCACCTGGGACCCGAAACCTAAAGCCCGATCCCTTTCGGGATCGGGCGTGGCGGCTACGACGACCGCGCTTGCGAGGCTGGCAGCTAACCTTTGCCTCGCAAGCGCTCTATAGCAAAACCGTGTTGAAATCTCAAAGCGTGACCGAAACAAGCCGTCCGCCTACGCCAACAGGCTGGGGGAAAAGCTACGTCGGCCCGATCTGGCGACCGATCACGTCACTGTCTTCATGCATACCTCGCCTTTCGATGAGGACGGTCCTCGCCGTTCTGTGTCCCTGACTGTCGATATTGCAGAAGCCACCAACGATAGCCTCGAGCTGTTCCGGGCGGCCCGCCGCGCCGTCGATCAGCTTTGGATCTCGGGTTACCGCTGCAGCAGGCGGGGATCATCACGCAGGACCTGGTGCGGCCCGCTGAACGGCAACGCGCCCTGTTCGATCACATCAACCACGATCGGGCAGCTCGAGCCGTGGCGGCCATGGACGCGGCGAAAAAGCGTTGGGGCCGGGCGACAGTGGTCCCGGCGGCGGTCGCTATTGCAGCGAAATCGCAGTTCACCACGAAATTCGACATGCGCTCGCCCCGGTACGCCACGCGATGGAACGAATTGCCGAAGGTCTGGTAGTCGGTCGTCATAGAGAGTTGAGGATCGGCTTTTTGGTATCGGTGCCCTCGTAGCGGCTATTCCCAACCGCGCGGTCGACACGATGGAACACCAGCTGGCTATCGATCTGGCTGCTCAGCAAGAAGCCTTTGGCTTCATCGCCCTGGTCTTGAGCCGACAACCATCTGTCATAAGCCCACTGCGGAATGATCAGTGGCATGCGGGTATGGATGTGTTCGATATGCGGCAGTGCCGGCGCGGTGATGATCGTGCAACTGGACAGCTCTAGATTGTCGTTGTGCGCCGCAAGGCCTGCGAAGCTAAAGCCCTCGCCGCCTGGGAGTTGAAGGTGCCACGGGTCCTTTTTTCCGTCTTCGGCATTAGTGGTCCACTCGAAATACCCGTCTGCAGGAATGAGTGCCCGCCGACGCTTGAAGGACTCACGGAACACGCCGCTGGTATCGACCGTCTCTATCCTGGCGTTGAAGGTGGTCAGCTTCCCCACCTCCTTTGCAAAGAAAGGAACAAGGCCCCAGCGGCCACGGTGAAATTCACGGTTGCCACCCTTATCCAGCTGCACGAAATCGATGGTCTGGGTCGGTGCGATGTTGTAGCGCGGCTGCAAGTTGGACGGCGGCCCCAACGGGAACAGTTCATTGCTCAAGCTGTAAAGCGCGTGGATCTCGGCCCAAGTCATTTCGTTCGTGAATCGACCGCACATCAGTCAAGCTTGCCCCATTCGTCTAGCCACTCGAACGTATCGGGTTGGAGCGTGATGTAAACGGTGTCCCTGCCCTGCTCATCCGCAAGTGTCTGCGCAAGGGCAAGCGCGTCAGGCACCGACAAAGGGCCTTGGTCAGCGCCGATGTTGCCCTCTGCCATCCAGATCACACCTGACGTCACCTCTGTTGGATCTTCGGCGCCCACCGAGACGAGAATGCTGTCGGTCAACTCCGCTGCCTGGTCATCGGAAATCAACCGGAGCTGTACAGGAGTCACTTGTCCTCGAGATTCTTCTCGACCGCCTTTCGGCTGTTGCCTTCCGATTTCACAGCGTCTTTGACTTCGGACTTTGACGCGCCGGTCTTATCGGCTTCGTATTGCACTTCATGGTCCTGCTGCCCGGCAACCCGGGCACGATCTTGCTTGGTGTTGGGCACGACACTCTCCATTGGCTAATTTCGCGATCCTGCTCAACGCACACCGGAATCGAAGGTTCAATCGGCTGGCAGCGCGGCGCCCGCAGTCGCATCTAGCGATTGCACCCAAGATCCGCTGTTATCCACGGCCCGCGCAGTGCGCGGCCCCGGGACCGGAGACCCCGAGTATCGGAGGTCCCGGGGGAACCGATGGGTTACTGCGCTTCCGAAGCCACTCGACAATTGGCAGTGGCCCGCCGTCAGCACACCGTTCTGATTGCTTGCGGAGTGATAACAGTAAAGCCGGTGGTGCAGCCGGCATTGGTCAGCGTGCCGCTGGCATATACCGTGTTCAAAACCGCCGCTTCGCCCGCCTCAAAGCACACAGGCACTCCGAGCGTCGCGGCGACCATCCGCTCACTCGCCTGGCGATCGGCCGATTTCGCGGCCATCTTGTCCGCTTCAAACTCGACCACGATCTCGCCGTTGCGTTCATCGATGTATCGCCCCAGCACACCGTTCATGCCGCCCGTGACACTTGGGCCCTCATCGATTGCCGTGCGCAGCTGTTCGAGCGTGTGTTCGGCAACTGTAACGTAGACCACCTCGAGCGTGTCCTTGCCGATGTGCTCGAACTGCGTGCGAACACCTTCGTTGCCGGTCAGGCGAATAACCAGCCCAAGCAGCCGTCACGGAATCCGCCAATTTTGGCCATGGACCGTCCGTTGCAGGAGCTTGCGTGCTCCGCCTTGCTGTATCTAAGGGCTCGCATAACGCCCCGGAGCGGCATATATTCACCGGCGATTGGTGGCCCTGACGAAATTGGGGCGGCCGTGAAGGAATTCACATCAACCCTCAGACCCAGGTGTTTGGCCATGACTGCTGTGCCGCAATATTCCAACCTTTTCACGTGTTTGTACGATGAGCCCAATCCTATCGGCTCGATCGGCCGCGGGACGCACTACTCGATCTTCAGATGCGTTGAATGGCTCGATGTGACGCGTCGCCCCCTAGCCCTCCCCCAAGTTCACGACTTTGCGGTTATATGGGACGAAGATCACGACACCCGAGTTATCGATGCGATTGAGCAAATTTACATGGCCGGACTGTTGTCCCCCGTTCAGTTCATTGGCGAGAGAAAAGGAACGCTAACCGCTATAGTTGCTGCCCGTTTCTACTTTCAGGGCTCAGAGGCGGACACGGAGAAATATCGATCAGCAATTGCAGCAATTGCTCAGGAGCTGCCCGACCCCTGGACGGCTCACCTTGGCAGCTTCGATCGCTCACCCGGAAACCCCCACCAGAGCATTTACGAGGGCATCATCAGTGATAGCGAACACCGTGTTGGGCTCTATCTGGCGAACATTGACTCGCTCTGGCAATTGGGCACAGGTGACTATCGACCTGCTATCAGGCCCGAATATCCCGATGCAGCACCGGTCATAGGCACCCTACTCGCTTCGCCTCCGGCAATACCGAAGCCAAAAGCATTCCCCCCAGGTGGATTGCTGCCGCCGACGAAAATCGCTTAGCGCCGTTTTTACGCCGATAGACCGGGACGAGTTTCGGCCAATTGCTATTGGCTGATCAGGGGGGACGATGAAGATATTGTATGCTGGGTCGGATGATGCAGCGGTTTCGGCATTCACCGCATCTGGCAAGGACGGGATCGTCCTGCTTTATAATAACTGGGATGACTATGGGAATCGCACCAGCTTTCCGACGCTGTGTGTGATTGGCGGCGAGGAGGTGGAGCTCGGCCCGGTCAAGATCATGTTCGCCGGCCACTCCTATTCCCACTCCTACCTTGTCGAGCGACGGCAAAACGGGTGGAACGGCAGTTTTCCAATTGAAGACGCCGACTATATCTCGGTCACCACCTCTACTGTGTTCTATGAGCAGCTCATCGGCATTGCCGGTAGTGAAGTTGCTCAAGGAGTGGCGGAAAAGCTTCGCGATGCGAGCTACCTCGTGCGCAATCTGGAAGATGATCGAGCCATCAACCTCATCGCAGACCCGGCATTTGATGCGTCATTGCTCCGCGAGCGTGGTGCTCAGCAGGCCTTCTCAAACAATTGGCATATTTTGGCCGGCAGAAAAACCGCGCTGGTCGACATTGGCTTTCGGTATCGAGACGTCGACGGTGTCTTGCGCGACATGACTTTGCCGTTTGAGTCCAACACGTTGCTTCCGCGCGACATCAACGTCGTCATCGGGCCTAACGGGGTCGGCAAGTCCCAGCTCCTCCGGCAAATGGTGGATTCCTGGCTCGACGACGGCGACACGCCGGCAGACGAACCCGGCTTTACCACTCCGCCCGGTGCCAGCCAGTTCGTCGTGGTGTCGTATAGTCCATTCGAACTGTTCCCGGTCGATGCGACAGATGGGGAGCAGGCCGATCGCCAGGATTTGGGTTTCTATCGGTATTTCGGCCTCAGAGGTCGCGCTGGTGGCACCGAAACCGACTCCCCGCGGCCTGTCCAATTGTCCCGGGCCATTCCCAAGGTTAACGCGGCAAGTTCGTTGATCGACGCCCTATCTCATGACCAACGTTTCGGCCGCATTCAGGAATGGTCGGCCAAGATTGAAACCATGGAATCCGTCATGGGTTCGGCGATCGATTTCGAATTCGCTGCCCTCGCGTTGAAAGATGACGCAGATACGGATGCCATGACCACTGGTCGGTTCGGCCGACGTGGTACGATCATAGAAGTCGAGGATGGCAAGCTCATTCGTCGCTATATTCGCATATCAGCCGACCGTGTCCAAAACCTCGTGCCGGAGTCCATCCGGTCCGGAGTGGATTTGGCCGAGGGGGTCTCGTTCTTCAAGGATGGGGAGCCAGTTGGTCTAAGTTCAGGCCAACGTCTCTTCTCCTACATCGTCATAAACATCCTGGGCGCGATACGGCAAAACAGCCTTATCCTGGTCGATGAGCCAGAGCTTTTCCTCCATCCAACACTGGAGATCAGGTTTGTCGGCATGCTCAAGGAAATCCTCGCGGCATATTCATCCAAAGCTCTCTTGGCCACCCACTCCGTTGTCACGGTGCGTGAAACCCCCGCTGATTGCGTCCATGTCTTCAGTCGGGGCAAGGATGAGATTCACATTTCCAACCCGCCTTTTGAGACCTTTGGCGGCGACGTGCAGCGCATCACATCATACGTCTTTGAGGACAAGCGTGTAGCAAAACCGCACGAAGCGTGGCTGCGCGCGGAATTGAAAAAATTCGGAACTGCAGAGGCCCTCATTGAGGCCTTAGGCGATGACATCAATGAAGAGCTCATTGTGCAGATCACCGCCATGGAGGCTGGCAAGTGGTGACCAAGCTCGATCTGCCTGAAAAAGGCAGTGTCGAACTCCTCAAGGAGATCATCGCTGAACGGTCCAAGGGTGTGAACGCGAAGTTCTTCGCCAAAATAGGTGATGATTGGACTGAGCGTGTACAGGCGTTCATCGATGCCGCCGGCAATCCGGAAGTGATCAAAAAGTGGGACGAAAGCCTAGCTAACCCCACGCCGTTTCTGACGCTGTACAATTCACCGGCCGAGGGGCACGCCCATCAGCTCGTCCTTAGCGCTATGCGCGAGAAGAAACTCCAGATTTGCCCGTCCTGCGGCGAGGACGGAACGCCATTCACCCTGGACCACTACCTTCCTAAAACGGACTTTCCGCATTTTTCGGTCATACCGGCGAACCTGTCGCCGATGTGCGACATTTGCCAGGGGCACAAGCTGACCGAGACCTTGGACAAAGACGATCTTCGGATTTTCATCCACCCCTACTTCGACCAGTTCGTGGAAAATCGGGTGCTGCGAATTGTCGTTGGACAGCCCTATGAGGCTCCGCACAGTTTCGAGCTGGTGCCAATAGACGGTTTAGAGGCCGACCTTGAGGCGCTCCTCTTACGACATGTGGCCGGGCTGAAATTACAGCCTCGCTTCGTTCATTTTGTAAAAGAAATGCACGGTCACCTGGTACGTATCGTGGCGAACATGCGCGAGCTCGACCAGAACGTCGTTCACCAGATCCAGTCATTCCGCAAGCTAGAGGCGCGCCGTGGAAAGAACGGATGGCGACACATCTACTTTGCTTCTGTGCTGAAGGACGAGCCCCTGCTGGATTGGCTCCTAAATGGCCAACTACCGGAGTTTATCGACACGCTGCCGGACAGCGACGACGATGACTAAAGGCTCCGCTTAGCTTAGCGGTCCACTGCCCAGGGCGCATCCCCCGGGGGGACCAGGCTCTATTTCGCTACGCTCCACCGAACCCCATGATGGGTTTCGGCCCATTCGGGTCACGATCCCTTGCGCATGGGCGCGGACAGGTCCGCGCCAAAGGCCATACCACCAGTTTGTTAGATCGAGGGGAGAAAGGCGTCGCCTCTCTCCCCTGCAAGAGCTCCGACGGGGTATCCCCATCCTTCACTCCCGGCCTGCGGCCGTCCGTTGCAGGAGCTAGCCCCTTCGGGTGGGTGAGCCCCCTCCCCGTCTACGCACTTGCCCCCCTCTCACCGTCTCATTGGCGACGCCTAGAGGGCAGAGGCGGGGCCCCTGCCCGATGGGCAAAGGCTAGACCGCTTCGCGGGACCAAGGAGAGCAAACATGACCCCCACCGATATCCAGCCAATCATGTTGAACAAGCTAGACGCCGATCCCAAAAATGTCCGCAAGACCTATGCGCCCGACAGTGTCGAGAGCCTTGCCGCCTCCATTGGCAGCGTTGGAATCCTGCAAAACCTTGTTGTCCGCCCCGGCAAGAAGGGGCGGTTCTTCGTCTCTGCTGGTGGTCGCAGACTGGCTGCACTGAAACTGCTGCAGGAGCGTGGCGCGATCCCGGCCGATCACCCCGTCAATTGCCAGATGCGCGACGAGGACAGCGCGGTCGAAGTGAGCTTGGCCGAAAATGTCATGCGCGAAGCCATGCACCCGCTCGACGAATTTGAAGCCTTTAACGCCCTCAGCGATCAGGGCAAGTCCCCCGATCAGATCGCGTCGCGCTTTGGTGTTACTGAAAACCTTGTGAAGCGCCGCCTTGCCCTCGCCAAGACCGCCCCGGAATTGCGTGAGCTTTTCCGATCCGGCGAGATGGAACTGTCTCAGTTGGCAGCCTTCACCGTGGTGGACGATCACGCGCGCCAGTTGGAAGTCTGGAACAATCTTGGCCAGTGGAGCCGCCACAGTGCAACAATTCGGCGCACGCTGCTGGCCGAGCAGACCACAACCGATACGCCGCGCTTTGCCGTCGTCGGAGAGGCCGCTTATCTAGAGGCAGGCGGTGTCCTGCACAAAGACCTGTTTGATGAGAGTGGCAGCGGGGTCATCGAAAGCCCGGACATACTGGAAGCCCTGTTTAACAAAGAGGTGGACGCTGCCAAGACCAAGCTTTTGGCCGAAGGTTGGGCATGGGTTGAGTTCTTCGAGACCCTGCCCGACTGGTATTACGGTTCTGTCCGCGTCTACCCCACCGACACCGAACTATCGCCGGAAGATCAGGCCGTGCTTGATGGGCTGGAAGCGGATTTGGAAAGCCTCGATTTCGAGGGGGCGACGCTGGAGCCGCAGGAACGGGAGCAGCGACAGGCCGCGCTGCACGAGCAAATCGAGCAGCTTGACCGCAAGACCCGCGTCTACTCCGAAGCCGATTATCTGGCCGCTGGCGCATTCCTCAGCATCAGCAACTTTGGGAAATTCCGTATCGAGCGCGGAATGATGTCGCGCGGGCCCAAGGACGATAGCGCCGAGGCCGAGCAGGACGAGCGCAAGGATGAGGACGAAGGAACAGACCGGAGTGTCGTGGCGAAACCAGCAAAGAGCGCCGGGTTGGACGATCTGTCGTTCTCACTGGTCGAGGACTTGAGCGCTCGCAAAACCGCAGCGCTGCGTGTTGCCCTTGCCAATAACCCGGACGTTGCCCTTGTGACGGTCGTTCATGCCCTGCTGCTGCGTGTGGGGTACAGCTACGCGCGGGAACAGAGCGCCGTGCAGGTCAGCGTCACCCCCGAATATCTCAAAGGCTCCATTTCTGATTACGAGGATTACGCTCCGGTCGTCGAGTTCGCCAGCATGTGGGAGAACCTTGGCCACGCCATTCCAGGCAACCCAAGCGATCTTTGGGACTGGCTGACGGACAAGACCACCGACGAATTGCTGTCCCTTCTCGCGGCTGCCGCTGCCAAAGGCGTCAACGTGGTCGAGAAGAAGTTCTCCGACCGAGGGCGGGCGTTCGAACATGGCAAGGTGCTGAGCCAAGCACTCGCCCTCGATATGGCCGACTGGTTCACGCCAACCGCTGAAAACTTCTTCAAGCGCGTCAGCAAAGACCAGATCGCTACGGCCATCAAAGAAGCCATTGGTGATGATGAAGCGGCGAAGGCGGTGAAAATGAAGAAGGGCGACGCCGCAACCTATGCCGAAACGCTCTTTAAAGATCGACGTTGGCTGCCCCCGCAGCTGCGGGCATACGTCCCACAGGAACCGGCTTGCTGACTGCTCTCCCAAGCCGAACCGGTCGCGCGCCGCGCGACCGGTCTTCCAAATACCCCCAAAAATCGCGGTAGCCGCGATCCCGGCATCGAACCGGGATCGCGGCTTTGTCGCCCGCTTCACGCGCGCCAAAAGCGGGGTCATCCGGGCCGAGTCGGCTCAGAGCGAAACCTGGTGCCACTCAGGGTGTTCGTATGAAGCCGGCGGTATGCCGAATTGTCAGCTGACAATTTCGCAAAAAATGCTGCAAAATCAACGTGGTTCTGATTCTGCAAGGGCGCATTAGGAGTCTGTTAACCCAATATTCCTTGACCGCCCCGTGAGAGTCGGGTCAATTTGCGGAAAATAACCAGAGTGGCTCTATTTTGCGACTTTCACGATGAAGCCAGTTGTAGCTGCAAATTCCCGACCCCAGGGCGGCCCAGCGTTTGATGAAACGATCTGGGAAGATTCTCAGGCTTTGGGCTCGCAGCTCCAAGTCCTGCGGGAACGTCTGTTTCCGCCTGAAGCGCAAAAAGAGCTCCGCACGTTCTCAACGGCCGAAACCGCAAAACTGATCGGCGTCACCGAAAGCTATATCAGGAACCTGGCGACGGACGAAGCCGGACCGATCCCCGAAAAGGCCACCACCGGGCGACGCCGCTATTCTCTGGAGCAGGTCCATGCTCTTCGGCAGCACCTGACCAAGGGCAAGACCTCCTACGTTCCTTGGCGGAAGGAAGGCGAGCATCTCCAAGTCATTGCCGTGACCAACTTCAAGGGTGGCTCGGGCAAGACCACGACGGCGACCCATTTGGCGCAATATCTAGCGCTCCATGGTCATCGTGTCCTTGCCGTCGATCTCGACCCGCAGGCATCAATGTCAGCTCTGTTCGGCTATCAGCCTGAATTCGACGTGGCTGATAACATGACGCTCTACGGCGCCATCCGCTACGACGAGCAGCGCCGGCCGCTTTCGGAGATTGTTCGCAAGACCTATTTCGCGGGCCTCGACCTGGTGCCCGGCAATCTCGAATTGCACGAGTTCGAGCATGACACGCCGCGCGTATTGTCGAGCGGCACGCAGGACGACGATGGCCTGTTTTTCATGCGGGTCGCCAGTGCCTTGCAGAGCGTGGCTGACGACTACGACGTCGTCGTCATCGACTGCCCGCCCCAGCTTGGCTTTCTCACCATGTCGGCGCTGTGCGCCGCGACGGCCGTCCTGATCACGGTTCACCCGCAAATGCTCGACGTTGCCTCGATGAACCAGTTCCTGGCCATGACCTCGCAATTGCTGGCTGTCGTGCGCGATAACGGCGGCAACCTCAATTATGACTGGATGCGATATCTGGTCACCCGGCATGAACCCAATGATGGCCCGCAGAACCAGATTGTTGCCTTCCTGCGCAATCTTTTCGGAGAGCGCGTGCTGACGCCGATGATGGTCAAGTCGACTGCCATTTCTGACGCCGGCCTTTCCAAGCAGACCGTCTACGAAGCCCCTCGTGAATCCATGAACCGCCAGACCTACGACCGGGCGCTTGAATCGATGGATGCCGTCAACGGCGACATTGAGAAGCTGGTCCACCAGGCCTGGGGGAGGGCGGTCAAATGAAGAAACCCGACGGGCGGGGCAGGGACATTCTGCAAAGTCTGGTCGCCGCCGGCAAGCCGGGACGTCCAGAGGACGGATCGCCGTCGCAGGCGCGGCCTTCGGGCGCCGTCAAGGCCATGAGCCTTGGCCTCGATCGCCTGTCGGCCGAGGCCGCTCAAGCCAAGGTTTTGCGCGAAGAGCTGGCCAGTCGCGAAACGACCCAGGAGCTTGACCCGGCGCTGTTTACTGCCTCGATCGTTTCTGACCGTATTTCTTCGGCGAGCGATGGACGCCTGCAGCAGCTCAAGGCAGCTATTGCCGAAAATGGGCAGCAGATTCCTGTCATTGCCCGTCCGCACCCGACCGACGAAGGGCGCTTCCAGATCGCCGCTGGCCATCGGCGCTGGCGGGTGGCTCAAGAGCTTGGGCTCAAGCTCAAAGCCATTGTCCGCAAACTGTCCGATCAGGAAATGGTCATCCTGCAGGGGCAGGAGAACGGGCCGCGCGAGGACCTCACCTTTGTCGAGCGTGCGCGCTTCGCCATGCAGATGGAAACCCACGGTTTCGATCGCGACACGCTGTCGGCCGCCCTCAGCGTCGATAAGCCAGAGATTTCACGCCTGCTCACCGTTGCCCAGGCTCTCGGCGAGGACCTGATCGTCGCCATTGGCCCGGCGCCCAAGATTGGTCGCCCTCGATGGCTCCAGCTTGTCAAAGGTCTCGAGCCCGCCGGCGCCCGCGAGGCGCTCGACGAAGTGTTGGGGTCATCTGACTTTCAAAGCGGGGACAGCGATCAGCGTTTCGCCATGGCGTTGCAGGCCGTCGGGTCAAAGCAGCGCACGGCCAAGCGTAGGCTTGCCTCTCCCGACCGAGTTGCGTGGGTCGAAAAGAAGGGGCGCCAAGTCCGCCTTGTCTCAGACAATCCTGCCTTCGCGAGCTTTATCCAACAACGCCTTCCCGCACTCCTTGAAGAGTTTGCGGGCAGCGCCGAAGCCAAAACAGAGAAACAGTCGAAAGGATCAACCCGCTGAATATCAAACGCTTTTGGTGAATTGTCAGCTGACAATTAGCACTCGGAGCACATGAAACCGGGCAAAGAAAAAGGCCCCCGAAACGACATTCCGGAAGCCCTTCTCAAGAGTGGTATCAAGAGAATCGCACTTCCAGGAATCACAGTCAAGGCCTTCGGGCACTGAGCGTCGATTCGGCGAGCGGATTTCTATTGCCTAGAGATAGGTGAAGAAGGATGCAGACCCATACTGTAACGACGCCCTTTGGGCGGCGACCGATGACGCTTGGCATGATTGCCAGCCAGGTCACGGCTCAGACTGCGCCGGAAGGCGCGACCGTGCATAAATGGCACGTCTTCAGGAATATCAAGGAAGCCCGGATTGCCCTGGGCGCCACCGATCGGGCGCTGGCCATCCTCGATGCCCTGCTGTCGTTCCATCCCGAGACGGCGTTCTACGGCGACAGCGCACTCATCGTTTGGCCATCCAACGAGCAGCTCATCGGCCGCGCGAACGGGATGTCTCCGACGACGCTACGCCGGCATCTGGCCAACCTGGTCGACTGCGGCTTGGTCGTTCGTCGGGACAGCCCCAACGGCAAGCGCTACGCCCGCAAGGGGCAGGGCGGCGACGTCGAGCAGGCCTATGGCTTTGACCTGTCGCCGATCGTTGCCCGCGCTATAGAGTTCAAGGAGCTCGCAGAGGCAGTTCGCGCTGAGAAGAAGGCCTATAAGGTCGTCAAAGAAAAGCTGACGATCTGCCGGCGCGACATCGTCAAGATGATCGAAGCGGCTATCGAGGAAGGTGTGCCCGGCAATTGGGGCAGCGTGCATCTCGAATATCAGGCGATCATCGGACGGCTTCCCCGGACCGCGCCACGACAGGTTCTTGAGGCTGTGGCGGCGGAGCTCGACGATCTATGGACGCAGATCCGTGATGTGTTGGAATCATTCGTAAAAACACAGAATATGAACGCCAATGAGTCCCAAATTGACCGCCACATACAGAATTCAAATACCGAATCTAAAACTGAATCTGAAAGCGGCTTAGGATCAAAAAGAGAAGAAGGCGGCACCACCGGCGAAACGGACAACCTGCGGCGCTTGCCGAAGCGCGAACTGCCCCTTGGCATCGTGCTGGACGCATGCCCTAACGTCCGCTGGTTGACGAAAGGTGGCGATATCAGCCAATGGCGTGAATTCCTGGCGGCCGCAGACCTGGCCCGGCCGGTTTTGGGCATCAGCCCAAGTGCCTGGGAGGATGCCCAGGTCGCAATGGGCGAGCAGCCGGCCGCGATTACGCTGGCGGCGATCTATCAAAAGTCCGATCAGATCAAATCCCCTGGCGGATATCTCCGAAACCTCACGGAAAAGGCCAAGGAAGGGAAATTCTCGCCCTGGCCGATGATCATGGCGCTGCTGCGGGCCAAGCTCGACGCCGCGAAGGTAACTGGGGCGGGAATTGCTGAAGCCGAGAGCGAACTGGGCGCCGCAAAACGACTTGATCGGACCGAAAAGCGGCTCGAAATCAGCGACACTCTCAAGCGCTCGCTTTCAAGGCGCTCCGAGAAATAGGATGAACAATGACTGGCGGCGATGAATTGAAAATCAACGATGATGCTTCATCACCAATTGACCCGTCTCTTCGGCGGGATTGCCTCAGGTTGTTTGAAGCATGCCTAGCGCAGATCCGCAGCGGGCTGCCTCCCGGTCCAAGTCTTCTGATGTCCCGTGAATGGGAATTCGCCCTGATGTCTCTTTGTGAGCGACTGACGGCGGACGGGCGAGGGATGCAAGCGCCGACCGAGGACGAACTCGTGACCATGCAGTTCATCGTGGCGGCCAATTTCCGCGACGCTAAGGACGGGCTGCGTACCTTGCGACATTGGTTGAAAGGGGCGGAGGAGGTGATCCTTTGTGACCCATATCTACTCCAGTACAAACCGACCGGAATGTTCTCGGACGTAGAGGCCTACGCAAAGGCAATCGCCGACCTAATCCCTAAGTCCGCGAAAAAGGTCGACCTTTATAGCAACAGCTACAGCCAGAAGGTGCGCCCGGCGGTGCTACAAGGGCTGAAGGAGGGCCGAAACGTTCGCCATTTCAGCTCGGATCAGTTACATGACCGCTTTCTTTTGAAGAACGGGACCGAAGGAAAGGTACTCGGGACATCCCTGGGCGGGTTTGGGCGTAAGTTTTTCGCAGTTGTGGATCTTGACCCAACTGACGTTGTCGAAGTCATCGACCAGCTTCGGGCCTTGTGCCCCAATCCGCTATTTCACCGGCGCTAGGGCAGGGGGCCTAAGGCAACGGCGACGTGGCATACCGCCACCGCCTTAGAATAGCCAACGATTGGGGTCCACGCCCCCTCTCGAGAGCAGAAATTTATCATCGATGGCCATTCCCAGAAACGCGAAATACAGGAGCCTCTGGACGTGGTAATCTTGGATAGAACGGTCGCCTCTTGCGTAGTTGGCGGCGGCGGTCACCAGTCGGCAATTCTCAAGGGAATATGGACCGTCGTTTTCAATGCGGTCGATGCTTATCCAATTATCTCGGTATCGACCCGTTGAATTTGTAAGCTGCTCGAACTCCATATCGGTGTCCTCACACCTGCCGTTGGCGCGGGTTACTAAGAGGTCGAAGTCTAGTCGCGAAAGAGTGAATGCAATTCGACCTTTACTTGCTTTGGCGCGACTCTCAGCTTTTTCATAGACTGAAATCTCATCAGCAATCGCCGGGCGAACAAGAGGACGAGCCTCGTCCGTTTTCAGCTTAAGTGTTTTGTGCAAGCTTGGAAGTATCGGTGCCATGTTCATCCCGCCAGTGCGAAGCGTGGTTAAAGTTTAGCAGCTTGTAGGCTCTTGAGAAATGCATCCCTGTCATCAATGCCCCCTACACCGGCATAGTGGTGGAGTTGGACGGCATATTGATCGAGTGCTGCGGTCGCCAAATCTTCCAACTGGCCGCGTTCGACATCAAGCTGAGCATGCACCGCCAAGACCGATCCATGGGCGACTTCAGAACGCAATTTGTAGGTTCGCTCCACGAGCTTTTTCAGTGTAGTGCCATCTCCCAGCACTTGCTGCGACATTGCGATGCCGGTGAGCCTGGCCACAAGTTCTAGAATCCCCTTCTGTTCCCGGCCTCCGGACAATATATCGAGTGCGATGACCAGCATGACGACGGCGACGAAATCTACATCTGCCAGGCACGCTCGACCATACCAGTGAACCGCGTTAAACCATCTGTCCGCCAGCTTTGGGCATTGATGATGCGCTGACACATTCGTCGCCGGCAAAAGAGCGGCCCCCGCAGCCTCGAACAGATCCTTCGACCCATCCACTATAGCTTGGGCCAGCCCTGGTGCACCGCTCATCCCAGGCCGATTGATCCTAAACCCATGGGCAAGATCCTCACCTGCCACCTGATTCAGACGATCGACGGACAAAGGTTGAACACTGTCGACTGCAGTCGAAATCAAGGACCGAGCCGGCCTAACCATTGCCAAACGCAAGGTATCCAGCGCAACCTGGACTGCCAAAACGCCTCGACGTCTCGACTCTTCGGGTTCGAAGCCTTCAACGAGACTGCACGCCACCCATTGGTCAGGGTGCACAAGTCGGGCAACTGTTCGAGCGTTAGATAGGTCCTTCGGTTCCGAGAACCTTTTCGCATTGTGAAATGCAAGTCGCAGCGACTTGAAATTGTGCTCTCCCCGCCGCAGCGCTGCCAAAGCCCCCTTAGCTCCAGCCAACCCCGACCCGCCCTTAAGCTTGGTTCCAGCCCAAAGGCTCTCAACGTCCGGCATCCATGACGACTGCTTGCCGCGTCGGCTCGCAATTTCCTCAAGCCAATCGCGGCGTTTGATGAACTTCACACCTCCAATGCTGAAGGGGCCGCATTCTTGACCAACGAACAGCCATACCGGAACGTAGTGCACGATGCTCTTTGTTGACGATCGAGCGCGCTCCAATAGGCGGACCTTTACCATCGGCCAGTGTTGGCTCGTATCGCGCTCCCTGGAGAGTTCTTGCAGCGACGCACCGAACACCTCGGAAGTGATCATGCGCATACGATCTCGACTTACAGCGATGTTTATATCCGCGGCATTCTCTCTGGTGATGTCGGCGAGCTCTGCCAAGGCATTCATCGCTAGGTCGGTTGTTGGATAGCTTCCATGATCGCCCGGGATATACGGCCCCAGCGGCTGATAGCGGCCCAGCAGCCTGGTCTTGGACGCCGCGCTATTGGGATCTTGGCAGGCGAGCGTTTCCACTAGAATGGTTTCGACCAGTTGGTGATTGGTTGCCATTGAACTACAAACCTGCCGCTTTGGTGAGATTGACACGAAACCGATCGCGACGCCGCTGATAGCGCCGGGTCATCTCAGCCGAAGCATGGCCGAGTTGCTTTTGCACATAGCGTTCGTCGACCTCCGCTGAGCTGGCCAGGCCCGCCCTTAGCGAATGCCCGGCAAACTTCGTTGCTCGCTCGCCTTCCGGAAGATCACCCCGGATCCCGGCTGCGATTGCAGCGCGTTTGACCAGCCGAGCGACCTCCTGGTCTCGCAGCCGTTCCGGCCCGACGGCCTTGCCGCCACCAGTCACCCGGCGAAACAGGGGGCCATGCGCGATACGGCCCAGCTTGAGCCAGGTTTCGAGGGCGATCACGGGGCAGGTGCGGTCAGAAGAGCCACGCCCGATCTCGACCTCGCGCCAGCCGGTCTTGCCGCGCAGGGTCAAAACCACCCCGCGCTCGAGAACTTCTATCCAGCCGCGCCCGTCCTTTGTTTGATCCTCGGCGAGGTCGAGCCCCACCACTTCCGAACGCCGCAGGCCCCCGGCAAAGCCCATCAGCAGGATCGCTCGATCGCGTAGGCCACGCAGGCTGCCGCGATCGAGAGTTTCGAGCATGGCGATGAGATCCTCCGGCAACACGGCCTCTTTCTGCACCGGAGGGCGGCCCTGGGTATTGCGAATGCCTTCGAGCACAGTTGCAATATGGCGGTCACCACGGTCGAGCCGCTCACCGAGCTGGCGATAGTGCCAGGAGAGCGCAGACAGGCGCCGTTCGATGCTTGAGACAGCGGCCGGCTTCCGATTGTTCGTCGCGGCACCGGAGGCGCAGGCCGTGATGTAAAGGCCGACAATCTGCGGGTCAGGCGGCAGTTGATCAAGACCCTGGCGCCTGCACCAGGAAGCGAAATGCTTCCAGTCCGAGTCGTAAGCGCGGCGCGTGTTCGGCGCGCTGGCCGCCTCGACATATTCCCGGGCGCGATCGGCGAGTGCTTCCAGATGCGCCGGTACAGCAGCAGCGATCTGCGGGGCAGGGGAGGGCGCCTCGGCCGAGGGGTCGTCGTTTTTTTCGACCATTTCGACGTCGCCGTCTAATGCTGACGAAATTCCGACGGCTATAGGCGTGCGCAGCGGTCGAGCAGAGCCGTGCTGAGGGTCGTTTTCGGTGCTCGCGTCGAGATTTCGGGCCATTCCCTCTATAATGAGCAAAATGAACGATAATGCAAGATTATCAGTCATTATTAATTGCCACCATGTGGGGCGCATAACAGCATATTCTATGGCGATAAGCGCCGTGGCGTGTTAGCATCCAGGCATGAAATCACGCGCTGATTTGCTGATTTTCGATCCTCTACCGGTGCCCAAAGTGCCGGTTTGGGCGCGACCACGTGGTCTTGTTTTGCACGACTCCGATGCGGCATATGCGACCGGCGCGGCTTTGAATTCGTTGGATAATCTGGTGCGTCAGGATTTTTCCTGGGCCGGCGCTTGGCGGCAACGGCTGGCGCTGCGGAATGCTGCCGCGGCAGTGAATTTGACCGACCGGCGCGAGGATGAATCAGCACTGCGCGACACCCACTATTTGCGCAGTGCCGGCGACGATCCTGGCCCCGCTGGGCACCTGCTGATGGCCTGGCGCCGATTGGCCAGCCGGACCGCCGGATGCGACGAGGAAATGGTGCGGTCGGTCGCCGAACAGTGTTTTGCTCTGCGATGGGATGACTCTCTCGCCGACGTCGTCGCCAATGCCGAAGAGATGGCGGTGTCGTCCCGGCCGGCGCCCGTGCTGGCTGCCGAGATCGCCAGTGCCGTCTATCGGGCCCGGCCTGACGGCGAATTGTTGGGGTTCTGGCTCGCCGACGCCCTGCTGGCCCAAAAACTCCGGTGGCCCATTCCGGTGCCGCTGTTGATGGGGCAGGTGTCGTCGTCCTTCTTCAGGTCCGGCGAGAACCGCAAGCGCATCCGGCCGGGAGGAGAAGGCTGGGGCAGGGCGGTGTTTTTGGCCTATGCGACCGCGGCGGCGGAGGCGTGCGAGCTCGGCGCCGATTTGGCGCAACGAGCCGGAAGATTGGCGGGGGTGGCGCCAAAACTCCGCGCCAAAGGATCGGGCGACGTCATCAAACTGCTGCTGTCGGATGACGCGGTGCCGGGGTCCTGGTCCAGTTCAAAACTGTCGGCGCGCGGGGCCAGGCGGCTGTTTGATCGGCTGGGTGAGCTGGGGGCGGTGCGCGAGCTTAGTGGTCGTCCGACGTTTCGGCTCTACGGCTTATGAGGGCGCAATAGATGGCCAGGCGCAAACGAGCAGATGCTGAACCAACTATCTTCGATACCGAGCTGACCGATATGCCAGCCGACCTGCGCTGGCGCGAATGGATGAACCGCATTGAGGCCGTGTTGTTCGCTTCCCCTCGTCCGGTGGAGCGTGAGGCTCTGGCGAGGATCGTCGGACGCGATGCCAGCATCGACCTGTTGATCGATGACATTCAGGCGGGGCTGGTCGGCAAGCCATATGACATTGCCCGTATCGCCGGCGGTTGGCGAATGCAGACCCGTGTGGCCTATGCTGATGCGATCCATGCGTCTAAGGCCTTGCGGGAACGGGCGATGGACCTGACCCAGAATGAGGTCATGGTCCTCGTTTCGATTGCCTATCATCAGCCGGTGACGCGGGCCGGGGTCACCGAAATCCTGGGCCGTGAGGTGTCACGCGATGTCATCGGGGCGCTGCGGGATAAGAACATGATCACGGCGGGGCCGCGTAGCCCAACAGCTGGGGCGCCGTTCACCTATGTGACGACAAAGGGAGTTTTGGAGCATTTCGGGCTCGATACTCTACGAGAGTTGCCCGATCTGGAGGGACTGCAGGATGCAGGACTGTTGACTGGCCGAGGCGACGGGGAGAGGTCGGGGCGGCTTCATAACCAGCCAGCGTATGTCCCCGGCACCGGAACGTTTCGGGCCGATGATGACTGAGGCCAGGCGTTTGGGCCGACAGCTGTGCGACGATCGTGGTTAACGCGTTTTCGCGATTGAAGAACCGACGCCGCATACCGATAGTCCTCCCCGAATTGAGGGGACTGATATGGCACTGAGCAACAACGACATCGGGAAGACCTGGACGCTTCACACTCTGGCGCAGCTTTCGGACGCGTGGCCGCGGCGGGTGGATTTCAACTCCCTCGATTTGGGCACGCAGACCAGCGTGCGCCCGGAGAGCGAGGACGAAGCCGAGGACATATTCGACGACCTGTTCCGCTGGCTCCGCCACGAGGGGTTCGTCTCGTTCACGCAGGACGGTGCGGGGTGGGCCGCAGACGTCCAGCTGACGAGCAAGGCCATGGAAGCGATCGGGCACGCCCTGCCGACTGATAAGGGCGCGGTCGGTAAGCAGCTCAAAGATATCGCTGCGGGCGCCGGTTCCGAGGTCGGGCGGGCTGTAATCGCGGAGACCGTGGGCCTGTTCATCGGTGCCGCTGCACGCGGCTTCGCCGGTGGCGGCAGTAGCGGTGCCGGAGCATGAACTAATGTTCGGTAAAGCCACGACTTAGGGTAGGTCCTCCGCCACTGCCCGGCGACGGTGGCGAGAACCCGTGGGACGTTGGGGCGGTCGTGAAGGTCTGCCAGGCCGAGCGGATCGGCTTGCGCATCAAGCCGGATGACGCGGCCAAGTGGGCGCTACCGACGCCCCCGTCAATCCCACAACGGCCAAAGGCCGACTTAGCAGGAGGAACGGAGCTACGGTCCAGCCCACCGTCGTTGACCTTGTTTAATATTGGATGCCGGACGGCCGTTTGGGGCAGATTGCGGCCCGTTTGCGATCGGCCGTGGGTTTATCGAAAGGGGCCTTTTTGGCCTAAGCTCTTTTGCAGTGGTCGCTTGGATTGAAACTAAAGAACAAAGAAAGTACTAACTTGGGGTGCACCCCGGATTGATGAGGTAACCGCCGTAGGTTAATGTGGCGCGCATGCGCTACACCCAAAGCCAGATTCGCGAACTTCTTTCCATTTCGGTGGATACTTTTCGCACCTGGCGTGACGCCATCCCTGCGCTATCTGGGCACAGAGGTCATGCCCCTAGCTTCATGCCAGGTGACGTCGTTGCCCTGGCGATAGTCGCCGAGCTGGTCAACGGCTTCGGCGTGCGTATAGGAACACTAAGCAGTCAGTTCGAACAGTTGTTCGAGGCATGCCACGGGAAGTCCTGGCCCTTACTTGAAAATTGTGTCGTGTTGATTACTGCAAGCAACTTTCGGATATTAGAAGCAAGCGTCGCGAAAGAGCACTGGCCAAGCGAACCTACTCTTCGCGTGTCGTGCGCTCCAATAATTGTTCGCCTCCGCTCGGCGCTTGCGGAAGCGGCGGCTGACCAAATGCAAGGCCATCTACCCTTCCTGCCTACTTCAGCCGCTACCCAACCAAATTTGCGCGGTAAACGAGCATGATCACCACCCTGGCATCCGCATTGGCGCCGGAGTGGAAAGACCGCTTGGGGCTCACACATCGGCGCTCGCCTGAACTCTACGAGTCAGCCGAGGCCGTCAGCGACGTACCGCACGCGCCGGCTATCCGAGCCGCCCTCACCGAAATGGGTGTATCGGCGATCTTCTGCGTCCAAGGCGTCCCGACCGTCGCGATCCTAGAAGCTGATCACTACGATCGCGCCGCTATTATCGATCTTCATGGCGCGCTCTGGAATCAGGGCCTAGCCAGCCTGTTGCTGGTTATCGCCGACGATACGCTCAGAGCGTTTTCGCTCGCCCGTACTCCGCTGAGCGATCCGGGCGACGCCTTCGAGGCCCGCTGTCTCATAGACAGCCTCACCCTGACGACCGAAGCGCTGCGTTTTCAAAATCTGATCTATGGCGCGGAATCCGGCCGCCTCTGGAAGGACTACGGCGAGTATTTCCCCCCAAAAGAACGCATCGATCAGGTACTCCTCGACAATTTGAATGCGTCCCATGACCTCCTGCAGAAGGCCGCGCTCGCTCCTGATGCGGCCCAGGCCCTGCTCATACAGGCGATGTTTATCGCCTACCTTGAAGACCGGGAGATCGTAACGCCCACATACTTTGCCGCCGTCTCTGCGAAGAGCGCGGAGAGTTTTTCAGCACTGCTGGAAACCGGCGACGTCACTCTCTTCCGGTCCTTTTTCCGGACCCTCCACGCGGATTTCAACGGCGATCTGTTCGTTGCGCCGTGCTCCTTCGAGGCCACGGGCGAGGCGCCAGAAGTCCTGCCTGCCCATCTGACGATCTTGGCGCGGTTCCGGTCAGGCCGTGAAGAAATGGCGCGTTCCGGACAGCAGCGGTTCTGGGGCTATGACTTCCGCTATATCCCGATCGAGCTCGTCAGCGCCGTATATGATCGGTTCCTGGGTGAACGCGAGGCCGAACGCCGCGCCAACGGCGCCTACTACACGCCCATGTTCCTCGCCGACACGGTCGTTTCCCAAGCTTGGGAAATGTTGCCGGATGCGACAAGGACGACAGGAAACTTCCTCGACCCCGCCTGCGGGTCAGGCGTTTTCCTCGTCCGCTCGTTCCAGCGGCTGTGCGAACACTGGCGCGCCAAGCACAAGACACAGACGATTTCCTGGAAAACGCTGCTGTCCTTACTGAGCCAGATTCATGGCTGGGATTTGAATGGCGGCGCCGTTCGGGTCGCCGTGTTTTCGCTCTACGTCGCTTTGCTCGAAGAGGTGTCGCCACGCGACATCCGCAAGCTCATTACCCGGGGGAAACTCCTCCCGGAACTTTGGGGCAAGACCCTCGTCTGCCGCGACTTTTTCGAAGTGTCACCTGATGGCGCCCGATACGAGGTCATCATTGGCAATCCGCCATGGACCAGCCGCCGCGGCCCGGCGCGTTCGTCTGTGCAGTGGAGCAAGAAGGCCGGTTATCCCATGCCTGGTGGCGAGGATGCCTGGGCATTCAGCTGGAAGGCCCTGTCTCATCTCGCCGACGGTGGACTGATCGCCTTCCTGCTACCGGCGATGGGGTTCCTGCACAATCACGCTCAAAACACGGTCGAAGCGCGTGATGCGTTCTTCCGAAAATCCCAGGTCCGTCGCGTCATTAACTTCGCAGATCTTCGATTCCAGCTTTTCGAGAAAGCCCATCGCCCTACCGCTCTGATCATCTACGGCGGCGCCAATCCGGAGAATTTCCCGTATCGCTTCGACTACTGGGCGCCGAAGGCCGACCTTAATTTGCGCATCAAGCGTGTCATCACGCTGAGTAGCTCCGACAAGGCCGCACTCGGGGTGGGCGCGGTCCTGGATAACCCGCTCATCTTCAAGCAGCGCCTCTGGATGCGCGAGCCGGACGCGAAACTCTTCGCCTACCTTGCGAGGCTTCCCAAACTTGGAGCCTTCATCAGCGATTACGGCAGCCTGAGCCGTCGCCGCGAAAAACCGGGCGATCGATGGGTAATCGGGCAAGGCTATCAGCCCTTCAATGAAGACAGCGATAGCGATGCGCCTCCTCTGGCAAGCGAGTATGTCGGTCGACTGCCAGACCTGCCGATCGCAGCCTATTCGCGCCTGGCTCAGGCTGCGGAAGGCTTGCTCCCGGCCCCGTCATCAACGGTTCGCCGCCGCGGGTTCGAGCCCGGGTTCGATGGCTCGCGCATCCTTATCCCGCGTGGGGTGGAGACGTCGCAAAACCGCCTTCGGGCGGCATACTGCGATCAGCCGCTGACCTTCCAGGATATCTTGCAAGCGATCGTGGTGCCGGACGGCCAAAGCGACCGCGCAAAGGTTCTCACGGCGATCCTCAATAGTCGCATCGCGGTCTGGTATGCCTTTCATGGCACCGCGTCGTTCGGTTCGGATCGCCCGGAAGTCAAGCAAGCCGACCTGTTGCGATTGCCGTTTCCATCACCCGACGATGTCCCGGATCAGGCCGAAGCAGCCCAAGCGGCCCTTGAGCTGATCGCGATTGTGGACGACGCACGCGAACGCTCTAGCGAGCCGTTTTCGATGCAGGTCGATGACAGCAATATCCTTCGGACGATCGACCGGCTCGCGTACCAATATTTTTGCCTGTCTCCCGATGAGATCGCGCTAATCGACGACACTGTCGAGGCGATCCTTCCTGCGCTTCAGCCCCATGAAGGCCACTTCCCGAAACTCTGGGGCGCGCCTGACCAACCGCAGCGCGCTCAATACGCGCACACATTGTCGGCGAGCCTCGCGGACTGGTTCAAAGGCAAAAAGATCGATGCGCGCCTTGTCGCGCGCGGCGCTGATTTGGCGATCCTGCGTCTGCATCTGGGCGGCCATGAAGACTATGCCGAAGATGCGGCCGGCGAACTCAGCGAGGTACTCGAGCAGCTTGCAGCCCACATCCACAGGCCCCTCGACGGTAACTTCCAGCTCATGCCGGATTTGCGCGTTTTCGTCGGTGACTGCCTCTACCTCATCAAGCCTATGCAGATGCGCTTCTGGCTGCGCTCCACGGCGCTCGCTGATGCCGATGGGATAGCGCTCGACCTCCAGCAAGCCGCCGCCGCGCCCCAGCAGCGGGACGCGGATTGATGCTGATCGGTGATGCGCAGGGATGGGTCGACAACTTCGTTTCGTTTGACGATCGCTTCCTCGAACGGATCGCGGCAGCGTGGCCAGAGTGCATGGCGGTTCTTCCCGAACAGCCAGGGGAAGATGACATCACCATCAACCTCGTCGATCGCCTCGCCAAGGACGTTGTGGTGCGTCGGTTATGCCATTGGGTCGAGTATCAGTTCGAGCCGTTTGGCCTAGCGGCTGACGGGTCGAAATACAGCAAGGGCATCATCGACATTGCCGTACTCTTCGACTGGGATCGAGAGCGATACCTGGCTTACGAGTGCAAGCGGCTGAACGTGATCAACGGCGGAAGCCGCAGTTCCCTGGCCACCGTATACGTCACACAGGGCATGATGCGTTTTCTCACCGAGCAGTATGCTGAGCAACTGCCTGTGGGGTGCATGCTCGGTTACGTGCTCGATGGCGACGTGCCCTTTGCCAATTCACGGATTGCCGACGCCATCGGCATCCATGTTCCTCTCGCGCTCGCTGAGGGGCCTACACCACTTGCCGCGATTGAAACGATCGAGCGTTTCCGAACAAGGCACACCCGCCAAACCGGATCACAGATCGAACTTCGCCACGCGCTGTTTTCGAAGCCGTCAGCGGTCGCGACGAATGCTTGAGGAAGGCGTGTTTGTACCTCGCCGATCAGGACGAATTGATGCGCTGGTATCGCTATCTGTTCCTGGGACGCGGCAAAGCGCCCTAGAAAAAGGCCGCCTCCGACCGAGCCCACAGCCGCAATCCCGCCATTAGCTGCGACCTAGCACCAGAATTCCTCGCCGTTCGGCCACCTTCGAGCCAGCCCTTCGGCGATGAGGATGTCGCCAACATCCGTGCCACCGATACGGATCGTGGCGAGCATGCGGTCGTATCGATCCTTGCCGCCGGTCTCGACAGTGAAGGTATTGCCGTTCAAAAGCTGAAGCAGGCGTGCGCTGGCCCGCTTCGCTAGAGCAATCTCGGCTTGGCCGCCACAGATGTCATTGTACGGCTCTGGGGTGTCATAGCTCTCGAGCCGAAGGTTGACGCCCTGCAACCAGATCGTGTCCCCATCAACGACGCATGTGACCCGATCTCGGCCGCACATAGAGAAGTGGACATTCCATTCCTGTGCCTGTGCCGGCCAGGTCCCAAGGGTGGCAGCGAACAGGACGATGGCGGCGGTGATGCGGGTGCTGATCATGGAGTGTGCGTACCATAAATGCCTGCGCTTCTCACGAGCTTGACTGACTAAACCAAAATATCCCTAAAGCGGGATCGCCAAATAGCCAGACCCGTCGTTCTATCCAAAGGCGCCCGGAATATAGGGGATTTCTTCGTCTTCCCTCGATCGGAATTAGCCTGATGTGGGTAGTTCTAACGTGAAAATGTTGCGATTTGTCCGTTTGCATGTAATTTCAACACGCGCGAATCCTCACTCACAGTGATGGGTTTTCATATCCCGTACTAAGATTTGGAGCTGACCAGACGGCAAAAACGAAAACCGCCTCGGAATGAACCGAAGCGGGGAGATCGTCTAGAAACTCGAATGTGGTAGTTCGTTTTTAGGCCCTCCCCCATTCCTCGTCAAGAGTTTGGCGTCATTTCGGCGAGTGATTTCGCACGCCCTGGTCACAACTGTTGGAGAGCAATGGTGACGACTTATTCAAGAGGACGTCGACAGACAGACGCTCGGGCTTTTTACCGGAAAATGGCGGAAGAGGCCGAGCTAGGCGCCGTTACCCGATCGCAGTTACAAGTGCTGGCAAAGGACCTGCCGCAAACGGGTTTGGTCAATTCGACCGAAGCCATGTTGCTCGTCACCCTTGTCCACAGCGCGCCTGGCCCACAGTTCGAGGCGGGTGGCCTGCCGATCGTCTTCAAGTCAAACGCCACATTGGGCTTCGAGATCGGAAAGTCGCCCAACCACACAGGAGCGCTGCTGTCCCGGCTATTTGATGCTGGGTTGATCGCGATGCGGGATAGCGGAAACTATAAGCGGTTCGCCCGCCGCGATGATGCGGGGAATTTGGCCGCTGTCTCTGGCATCGACCTTCGCGTGCTGATCGCGCGTTATGGAGAACTCAATGCGTTGGTCGTAAAGGCGCGTAGCGACCGCAACGCGAGGGAGGCTGCCTGGAGCGAGTACCGCGGCGCCGTCCGGCAGTTGCACCTGGTGCTGAGCAGCGTGAAAGACCTGGCGAGCCGTATCCTTGCGACGGTTGAGCGCCGGTTCAACATCATCTTGGCCAATGTGAGCAAGAAATCGACGACAGCCCAGATTGGTCGAGCAGCGCGACTTTGTCGTCGGCTTGCCGAGCGGGCCTATGGCCTTAACAAAGGTCGTGAAGACAGCCTGGCATCGGGTAAAATCATGAGCAGGACGCCCAAAATTCGTGACCACATACAGACTACAAATCTCAACCAATTAGTATCTCGTAGTGAAGGGGCATGGCGTCCGGCCAGCGCCGGACCAGTTGTCCTGAATGGAGCGAGCTTCGCTCGCGGGGCTTGGGATGAAAGAAGGGGCGAAGCAAATTCCAGCCTGAGAACGCGGCCCGAGCCCGGCCGTGCGATGCAGATAGAGACCTTGACAGCGGCCTGCCCCGCCTTGAAGTCGTGGCTCGGTAAAGCCCCGACGAGTTGGCCCGCCCTAATCGACAAATACCCGCTGCTGTGCGTGCTGGTGGGCATATCTGCCGATGGGCGCGATCAGGCGGCCAGCGTATTGGGACAAACCGGAGCGGCTATGGCCGCGGCCCTAATCATTGAGCGCCGAGAGGCGGGCGAAATCAAATCTGCCGGCGGTTTCATGCGGGCGCTGATTGAACGCGCCATGACTGGCGACCTACACCTAGAAAAGTCGATTTATGCCCGCGCCAGAATGAGGTTGGAGGTAGCGCGCAAGGTTCCGGATTCCGGAACTTCAACAGCCTAAAACTCAGGCCAGAGTTCTGGAAATGGCGCCCAATCGATGCTTAGGGGAATCCAGGGCAGGGATTTTCCTTGGTAGTGATACCTTATTTGGTTCACAATAGGTTGTGGCTAGAGACGTCGTCCGAGCTGGATGAGGTGGTGAGATTTCGCTTCGAAAGGGGCATCTGCAATTTGAACTTGTTCGCATGGCGTCGTCAAAAATCGAGCCCGGCAGGCCTTAATATTCCCCGCCTGCGGCTTCCTCGCGCAACAATTTTAGAGGCCTTTTGGGCTTCTCCGCTTCGCTCCGTCGAGCGCTTTTTGCCTTATCCGCCCTGCGTTAACGGCGACATTGCAACCGCCCAATAGGAGAGCAAAAATGACCATCACCAACTATATCAAGTTCGACAGCGACGAATTCACCAAAGCCACCGGCACCGGCCTCGTGTCCACCCTCGATCGTGATCTCGATATCAAGGTTGTACCATTCACCTCCGATAACCCCAAGGCCCCGACGCACAGGGTATTCGCCAAATCTCCCCGTGGCCTCGACATCGAAGTTGGCGGCATTTGGAAGAAGCTCAACAACGACAAGAAGCCCTACTACACCCTCAGCATCAAGGGCCTAAAGCTCAACGCCAATCTCGGTCGCTTTCCCGGTCAGGACGACGAGTTGGTGCAGGCGATCATCCCGTGGGACCCACAGGACTAATGTGACCCGGCCCTGGCGCTTGGCGCCGGGGCCAACCTAATTGTTGCGCCCTTGCAGGCGCGGCCGTTTCAGTTATCCGTTTCCGAAGCCTTGAGCTTGCGAGGTTTACGAGGTCCCCGTTTGGCCTTTTCAGCGAGGATCAGCCCTTTCACGTCCTCACTGGTCAAACCATTCTTGTCCATCAGCTCTTTGACATCGCGAACAACGGCATGGTCGGCCTCGTCTCGTTCACGCTGGACGAGGTCAGCGATCAGCGAAACATAAGTGAGGATTTCGTGCACGTTCTTGGCGGGCAGCCTCATGACAGTGCTGACCAGCTTGCCGCGGGCCTTTGCTTCGGCCTCATCCGTCCCAAAAATCTGCGGTGCAACTTCGGCCAGAACGTCGAACATCTCCGGACCGAGAATCTCAATCATGAGGATCAGCCGGGTCACTCGCAAATGGGCTTCGCGTCGTTCGGCACGACCGTAGAATTGTTGGGATAGTCCCAACAATTCCGCCATTTCCTCTTTGGTGATGTTGGCGTTCTCGCGCGTTGCGGCGAGGTGGTCCGAAATCCTGTTTTCGAGTTCTTCAGGAGAGGGGACTGGGAGACTGGTTTTACGACGATAGATCGTCTTGCCCGATTCCTCGTCCAACACGGGGATCAAGCCGAGCAATTTGATGTGCCGCTCAATCTCTTTCACATCAATGTCCAGCAAAACGTCATCATCATGGGGCGTAAGTCTTCTGGTTCTTCTGAATTTTAGGCTGCCGGTGCCCAATAGGCCAAAGCTCAGCATTTGGCCATTGTGACCCAGATTCTTTGCTGAATCGTGCAAAAAACGCCCTGCTCACAGGTTGGCCTCGCGAAGGCCGGAACGCGCTAACCAAATAGCGCTGTAGAGACGGCCGGAGCGTTTGACTCACGTTGCCTTAATTTCCTTCAAGCCGAGCATGGACCAATGATCCAATGACTTTCTCAGAGTGGCTTCCACAATGCGCGGCGTTTCCACCCATGACAGATGCATAGTCATTCGGCAGATAAAATCGCCGCCATTCAACAGGCAGTCGTCAACGCTAATGCTCGACGAGTCGCCAGCCTCGGGTTCAGGCCAGTCGGAAAACTGAAAGAGTGCGGCTAGGGCTTCCGGGCCGGTTGGCCAGGTAGTTGCCGGCGGCCTTGGCGCCATTTGCGCTGCCATCCCGTTGACGGCTTGTGCGAGGGCCCCGCCGGCAAAATTCGAGTTGGTCATGATGGGGGACAGGAAGACACCCATTAAAAATCCGACAGCAAGCCCGGTGAAGAATAGGCGTCCCGATTTCATAACGGCTAGAAGCCATTCTTTTCGAGATACTCATCGAGCGCTGCAATGACGATCTGAACGCGCGGCACCTTTGATGCATAATTGGCGGCATCGAGCCGTGCCTTCAACTCAGGCGCCAGGAGGAGGTTGACCGCCCCTTTTGAGTTCGGTCGTTCAGCAGCCTTCAGATCAAACAGCGAACCCTTCTTTATGTTTGCTGCGGGGTAGGTTCTCGTCGGAGGGGCCTCTTCGATGACATCGCCAGCATTGGGCTCGGATGACTGCGCCGCCTCGCGGGGCGGAGACGCCGGCTGGCCTTGAGGGCGCATACTGGTAGCCGGCCTGCGGCGCATGGTGGGAACGCTATCGAGCAGTTCGTCTTTACCTGCCATTTTTTGGCTCCACTAGGCATTGATCTTGATTTTGTCGACGGCAAGGATTTCGTCGAATTCTTTGACGAACCTTTGGACCTCAAGTCGGGCTTTTTTGATCGTCGGATTGGGGTCGATGATTTGAAGCGGACCTAAACCGTTTCGCAGTTCCTTGTAGATGTTGCGCGAATAGAGTTCGGTTTTCAAAATCCGTGTCGAGTAGCCATCTGCTTGGAGTTTGACGATAAAGTTGTGCAGGGTGGCATAGGCCGACAGCGACTTTTGGACTTCCGCCAGCTCGGTGACATAGGTGACGTGAGGGATTTCTAGTCCAAGTTCGTCGCTCACCTGAGCCACTTCTGCCGCAACAGTCGCCATTGCCTTGACTTCATCGCGGCCAATTTTGACCGGGGTCGCTACAATATCGGATTGGCGCAGCACTTCTTGGTTCACGGCGCCCTCGGTGCCTGGGGCGTCGATAATCACGTAGTCGAATTTGGTCTGAGCGAGTTGTACCTCACGGGCAACCGCAGCTTTGGTCAACGCCGTGGTGACTGTCATAAATTCTGGACCATTGCCACGGCGTACGGACTCGGAAAACCAGTCAGAGAACCGCTGTGTCGGGTCGGCATCAATGACGAGCACATGGTTCTCTCGAAGCGCGTATTCGCCAGAGATCAGGATCGCGCCGAGGGTTTTCCCGACCCCGCCCTTGCCACTGACAAACGAAATTACCTTCGCCATCGCTCTTCCTCGCGTCGTGCCGCACAAAACCGCTCGCAATACCCTTTGATCCAATGGTGACCTGGTAGATCCAAATCCTGCAGGTCTGCGAGCATGGTGATCATGATAATGCCATTTAACCAGTTGGGCAAATCTGCATGTCTGGTTTGCTGGTGAATTGGTGCTTTGCATTTCACCAGCTTGTATCGAACCAGTTCACCAGAAAACCACGAAGGCTTGAGGTTCACGCCAGGGCGTCTTTGGGCCCCCTCCTTATGACGTCTGGCGATGTGGTTTTCACAGAGCGCCTTGAAGTTATTTGGAGGATTAAGGTCTACGTTTTTTTTGGCAGGATACGCATGTTTGTGGTACAACCTGCTGACGATCGAGGGACCTGCCCTCGATTTAGCCCGCTGGCGGGCCGTTGTAGGCAAGGCAGAGCAGTAAATGGTCCGACGCAAAGGATCTGCGAGCGAGAGCGATCGAGCGGCAAAGGCAAGCGTCCGGCGCGACCCGATTCGCGAGAAATCCAAGTCGCAAGTGGTGCGGGTTCGCGTTAGCGGTAACGAATTGCAGCAGATCGAGGCGGCGGCGGAAGCGGCAGACTTGACCGTTTCGAGTTTTATCCGGTCCCTGAGCCTCGAGGGCGCAGGGGTGAAACCCTTCCTGTCCTATGAGGACAGGCTGGTTTTCGCAGCATTGGCAGAGGAATTTCGCGCCGTTGGGGTCAACCTCAATCAGATTGCGCGGGCGATCAATGCCAAGCGCGAGGTCCATCCAGACGAGGTCTTGATGGCCTTAGGCAACGTCCTGACCATGATGGGGGTCGTGGGTTTTGAGGTTCGAGAGCTTGCTAAGCGCGGTCCAAGCCGACGCCGGGAGACCGTGTGATGGACTTGGCAGGCTTCGGAACTGCGGCAAGCCAGCTCCGGGAACGGTTGCGCGCCGAGGTAGAGGACGAGCGCCGGCGCAAACGCTTGATGCAACTCCAGGATCAGGCTGCCCCAAAGAGGTCTGGCGGGGTTAGCAGTGGGTACAGCGGCGGCGGACGATCTCCAAGCAAGCCGATGGCGCAGAGCGCGCCTAGCAGGCCCACGGCCCTGCGATACGCGGGCATAGCGAAGGGGAGTCAGTCCGCCGTAGTGAAGCTGGCATCCTATGCTGGCGGCGCGAGAGCAGGGGCCATGCTGGATTACGTGTCGCGCCAAGGTAGTTTGCGCGTCGAAAACGAGCGGGGTGAAAAGCTGGCTCTGGCCGGGGACAGGGCCAAGGTCCTCGAAGAATGGGAGCCGCTTATGGATAATCGCGCCCATAGCAAGGACATGGCCAGCCTCTCCCTAAAGCTCCGGGGCGACTTCGCTGGATTATCGGATTTGGAGTTGCGTGAGGTCGGACGGTCAACACTTCATGGCCTTGTGTCGTCGCGCACTGAAGAGGGCGAGGATCGTCACAGCTTCGCGTTCGGTATCGAGCGGCAGGGCGACGGTGCGGCGGTCATGACCGGCCTGATGGTGTTGCGCAGTACCAGCGGTGTCCGACGCACGCCCGATGCAAAGGGCGAGGGAATGATTGCCCGCGCCATTAGTCAAAACAAGCTCGACCTGCCGGCGCAGCCCAGCAATTTTCGGTTCGGCGGCTACGGGAACGGTGTTGAATACGGCACCCATAAACTGCGCGATCTGGTCAAGCAGTTTGACGGCGGCGTCACAACTGATCGTGGGCGCGCCATAGCGGATCAGAAGCAGGCTGGTGACTTGGTGCAGCGCGAGTGGCGCAAGGAGCTGCATAGTCGGGCCCCGCGCGATGTGATGCATGTCATCATGTCTGCCAGGGCGGGGACCGATCCAGAAGCGTTCGAAGGCGCCGTGCGGAGCTTTATGGCGCGGACTTTCGGGGAGCAGGGACACAGGTATGTTTTTGCCATGCACGACCCCGCGACCGATCCGAAAGCTGCTGACGACGGCGGTAAACGGCCCCACGTTCACGCCCATGCGATCATCACCACCAAAAACGAGCATGGGGAGCGTCCGCGGATTGGGCCCGCGACCTTCCGGGATTGGCGGGAAAATCTGGCGGAGCATGCGCGGCAAAACGGCATTCAGATGGAAATGACGGATCGGCGCGATATCGCCAGTGCGCCGGCATATACGAAGAACCAAGTCCGCCCGGTCAGCCGGAAAGGACGCACGGAACACGAAGGGACGAGCCGACCGGCTCATGCCCGCTATATCGCCAAACGCGAAGGGGCGCGTGTCTATGCGAGCAGTCCGCAGAGCCAGCAATATCGCACCGAGGCAGTCAGCACCTGGGGCGCTTTGGCGCTATCTGCCGATAACCAAATTGCAAAGTTCGCCCGTGCTCAAGTCGAACAAATCCGGGGCATTGAGATCCAGCGCGCGCAGGTCATCAACCTTGATGAGCGTCGCCAAGCTTCTCCCGCATTTACCAAGCATATGGTATCGTTGATGGCACTCATTTCGGAGGAATCCAGCATGGCCGACGGCGCACAGCAGGATATCAGAACCAGGCCAGAATTTGAGCAATATGAGAAGGCCGTTGGGGCCGCGATCTTCAAGGCAGAGCGCGAGATAACCGACCCCGAGGAGCGCAAGGCGCTTGATGATCTCACTCAGTCGGTGCGCGAGGTTGTCGAAGCTAAGCGCGCCGTTGTCGAAACTGCGGCCGAGCTGGTCGAACATGCGGAACTACGGGCTCAAGGCGTCGATGTAGACGAGGGTCGCAGGCAATATCGTGAGGCCGTCGAAAAGCATGGTGCCGACGACGTCGATGCCGGCATTGCGCTATTGAAGAATATGGATCGCGCGCAGGATGCCTGGATAGAGGCGGGAGAGCCGAAGGACCCAGATCACCCGACAACCGCCATTTTCTCTGCCGAGCTGTCGGCCGTCATCAACGCAGCGCGCGACGGAAACACATATCTGGCTGAAGTCGTGCAAGAAACAGAGGCCCTACGCGAGCTCGAGCAGGAAAATGAGCGCGGGGACGAGCCGGCCGAAAGCGATGGCAGGGAGGGCAAATCCGATCCACTTCAAGCCCCAGAGGGGAATGCGAAGACGAGTGGGGATAGCCAGTCTGTAACCACGACTGATCGGCAGGTTGCAGAACCGGGCTATCAGTCCGGGGAACATCACGACGACCGCGAGGCTAACGACAATACCCGTCAGTTGCACGAGCAGCAGATGCGCGTCGATCGAGCAAAACAATCCGCTGACAAGAGCAAGATCGAGCAAGAAGCTCGCAAAGAGCAGACGAACAGCGACCCAGCTCGTCAACAGGTTCCGCGCCAGAGTGAGCAGCAGCGCCAGCGTGATCGTGACGATGACTTAGATCGATAGGGGGTTCGCATTTCATGAGCGATCAGCAGCAGCATAATTGGGCGGCCCAAGAGCAACAAAATGCGGATATTGCTGCCCGCAATCGGCGAGCTCGCCGTGAAAGCGCCGCCTGGGATAAGGCTCATCCAGAAGAGGCGAATTTGAAGGGGTGGTTCGCCCTTATTGCAATTGTAGTGGGCGCGCTAATCATGCTTTGGGCGCACTACGGCCCCATCATTCGAGACGCGATCTACGGCGCGTAGCAAAGGAAGAGGAGCCAACGGGCCCCTTTCTTAAGCGGGAGCACTGGTCGCTTCGGTGGCGCTTGTTTCCTCAAGTGATAGCCGAAACAGATCCTCAACAGGGCGGCGACGAGGTTTTCCGATTTTGGTGACGGCCACGTCGCCAGTTGCCCTAACCTTGGCTTTTACGATCTCGACAGTCGCGACCTTGCGCTCAAGGCCCTCATCGGTCACGTCACGAATTTTCTTTGCTGCCCGCACCTTTACCTGTCGCGACGGGACAATTTTGGCGGCAGGCTTTTTTAGGCGGGGCGATCGCTTGACTGTCTTCGGGGTTGTCTCCGTCGCACCGATATCGGCCACATTGCTCTCTGCAGCCGGTTCTACGGCTGGAAGGACAGCAACATCTGGCGCCTCGGGCGGCTCAGATTGAGCAGGCTGTTCCGCTGGTGCAGTTGACGGCGGGGAAACGATAGGTTCGGGCTCAACCTGACTCTTGCCATACCCTTCAGCTAGGGCCGGAACAGGAAGCCGCTCGCGAATTTCCACGTGGGGGACTTCCGGTCGATGCGCTTCCCCATAAGCGGCCGCTGTCTGGAAAGGCTCCATCTTAAAAAAGCGGACCTTCTTGGCGCGGACAGGTTTTTGGCCTTCCACGAGCAGCACCAAATCTGTCTCAGGTAGTTGGCGGACCTCTTGGGGCATCATCAGATCGCGATCACGCATCTGCTCAATGCGAGTCCGCCGGTTGAGGCCCATAACCTCAATCTGACGGGATTCTGTTTGGTAGCGGATTGTCTGCTTTCCAAGCGCCCTTGAAACATAGTCGGCCGTGGCCTGGTCGTTGGCGCCGAGGACGAGCTGATAGCCGCAATTGCCCAGCAAAGAATGCCGGGCTGTCTCACCGTAGATTTCATCCAAGTTTTTCAAATCCTGGATGACGAAGGCCATCTTGATCTTATAGCCAGCCACATATGGCAGCTTGTTCATCACCTCGTCGACGCGACGGAGCTGGCGAAATTCATCGAGCAGAAACAGCATCGGGATCGGGTTGGGCCGCAGTTCCCGCGTCAACAGATCCATCGTCTGCTGGATGAACAGCGTCAGGAGGGGCTTGAGCAGGGAAATGTCGGTGATTGAAGGAGCCAGATAGATGCTCACCGGCCTTTGTTGAAGCCCAGCCAAGTTTATGTCGGTCACCGAGGTAGCGGCCACGATGCGTTCGTTCATGAACGGCTTCATTGCCTTCTGGATGTCGATCAGCGCCGACGCGGCCGCGCGATCGGAGAGGGCGAGGTACGCATTGAAGCTCTCGATTGTGAAGCGCGATAAATAAGGCTCTGCCGCGATTATCGCCCGTAGCAGCTCCTGCAGGTTCACGCCGCAATTGAGCAGGGAATTGACCTCGCCAAAATTGCGCCGGCTCTCGTAAAGCGGGCTTTCCAGCATATAGCTGATAATCCCGCCGATGACCTGTTGCGCCAGCCCTTGCCAAACCGCGTTGTTGGAATCGGATTGCTCAGGAATGAGGATCGAGGCGATATTCTGAATGTCGGTGGTGCGCGTTCCCCGGTCTTGCCGCACAAAATCGAGTGGGTTGTAGCGATGCGTTTCGGCGGCGCCAGGAGAGAACAGGAAGACCTGGTTGCCTTGCTTCCGGCGATAGCCGGCCGTTGCGGAATACACTTCACCCTTTAGATCGGTGACGATCATCGATCCCTGATGTTGCAGCGCGTTCGGGATCACATAGCCGGCGCCTTTGCCAGATCGGGTAGGGCCGATCACCAAATGGTGCCGATCGTCATCACGACGAAGGTACTTGCCAGCGACGACGCCGAACACATGGCCCTTTTTACCAAACCATTTGCCCATCCGAAGGTCTGGCATGGTCTGGAAGGATGCATCACCCAATGGGTTCTTAGGTCTGCGCAAGCCGACGGCGCCGACGATGCCGGCGACGAACAGGGCAGGGAGGGCCGCCATTCCAGCAACACCCTGCAAAGCGGTGTTGGTGCGGAACGCATAGAACTGTTCAGCGGCGATCAATGGCCGCTCAGCCAGTGTAAGCATGAGAATATTGGGATCATCGTAGACACCCCACATGATTGCGCCATAGGCCAGCAACCAGACGGCAAACGCGATGACGAGACAAAGCAGCCCCAGGAAGACCTTATACAGCATGGTCATGCTGCCGCGCGAAGAAGATCTCGGAAACGCCGCGCTTGCCGCCGTCGCGCCGAAGCTGGATCACGACCGGGATAACCATGTGCAGGTATGACAGCAAATCGGCTTTACTGAACGAGCCTGCCATGCCGCCCTGCATGATCATCATCACCAGCTGCTCATAAGCGCCCTGGGGGGTATCCGCGTGGACTGTCGACATCGAGCCAGGGTGCCCGGTGTTGATGGCGCGCAAGAAGGTGAACGCCTCTGCACCACGAATTTCGCCGACGAAAAGCCGGTCTGGTCGCATACGCAGAGAAGATTCGAGCAGGCTTTGAATCGTGACATTGGCGGTTCCCTGATCGCCCTTTGAGGCGATCAAGTGAACGACGTTTTTTTGGGTTGGGAACAGCTCGCGCGTATCCTCGAGCGTCAAAATTCGCTCGTTGGGATCGACACTCTTGAGGCACGCATTGAGAAATGTAGTTTTCCCGGTCGACGTACCGCCACTGATCAGGATGGAGACGCGATTGCGGATGGCGGTATCAAGAAACTCATAAATCCGCTGCGCCTGAAGATGGCCGATTAAGTCGTGATCGAGCTGTGAGAGCCCGCCAAGCGAAACGGCAACCTTGTCGAGCGAGCCATTGTCCCGGTATTCCTCCAGGGTAAAATGCTGGGTCACTTGCTTTCGGATCGAGAGCGTTCCGCCATCGGGGGCGGCCGGCGGCAAGACGACTTGAATGCGCTCCCCAGTTGGCAGGGCGGCGCTCAACAAAGGCCTTTCACCGTTGACGAACTGGTTGGTATAGGCAGCGACCCGCTGCGCTATCTGGCTGATCGCCTCTGCCGTCATCGCCGGAATGGAGTGAAACTCCATATGGGCTTGACCTATGCGCTCGACGAAAACCTGACCTGGCTTGTTGACGGAAATTTCAACGACGGCCGGGTCGTCGAGCAGGCCTCGAATGGGCTCCAATGCCTGTTCGACAACATAGAGCAGGGTTGGCAACATCGATGTGGCTGAGGACATTATCTCCGCTCACTAACGATTTGGCGCATTGCCTCCGTTATAGGGTCCTCGTACATCGCCGCGAACGAGAGGTCCTGGCGCACATAGACGAAAACCCGCTCGCCTTGATCTATGCTGATCGTCGGCTTGAGGTTTGCATTGGCCTGGATTTCGCTCGAAATGAAATCTGCCATGGTTTGAGCGACACCATCGGCCGCCTTTTGCCTGGCGCTACGCTCGTCATCGGCGCCGTCTTCAAATTCAGGCTCGCCGCTGGAATCGGTCAGGTAGTTGATGCCGCCGCCCAGAACCGACAGCATCAATGCCGAGGTGAAACGTTCCTTGAACTTGGTATCGACAAACCCGGTCATGCCGGCGCGGCCCAGGCTGTCTGAGCCCATAGAATTAAGCCGTACGGACACTCCATCGGAGCGGATCATGCGGGACCAGACCACGAATACCCGACTTTGGCCGCGGGTGACTTCGGACTGGTATTCCCCAATCAGGCGAGAGCCGATCGGGATCAGAATGCGGCGGCCATCGAACGAATAGACGTCTTCATTGACCATAGCCCGGATTTGCCCCGGCAGGTCGCTATTGATGGCAGTTTCGAGCAGGCCCGAAATCATCGTGCCTTCGGGCACAAGGGCGTCAATCCGCTCAAGAGAGCGTGCGTTTGCGCTACGATCCTCTTGAGAAATTGAGCTTGCGAGATATTGGCTTGCTGAATCTGTGCCCGATACAATCGCAGGCGGCGTGGCATTGCCATCGAAGGCTGCAGGTTCGGACAGGCCCTTATCGGGCGCCGAAACGTCCATCACGACAAGGCCGGACAGGTAGCGCTCTGGAAATTCCTCTTCGACCACTGGTGCCGGCTCTTGCACGATCAGCGTAGGCTCAACCATTGGTGGCGGCGGAACCATGGGAGGGGGCGGGGGTACGGTAAATTCGGCTACATCTGGCTCAGGCTCGACAGCCTCAACCGGTGGAGGGGGTGGCGGTATGACAACGATATTCGATTCGACTTCCGGCTCAAGAGTAGCTTCTTCTGATTCTCGTACGAACCCAGGTGGGGAGAATGTCTCGGTATTGAAGGCTTCTTCCGATTGGAGCATGTCGCGTGGTGCGGTGTTCCCCGCCGCAAAGTTGAGATAGAGAGCGCCAATCCCCACCAGACCCAGCAGGCCGAAGCCCAGGAGCTGCTTGCCTTTGACGCCCCGGTCAGCAACGACGCTTTCGCCGCTGCCCTGGAGAGCCTGCAGTTCAGGCGCGCGTTCCATCAGTTATTGCTCCCACTGCGCGTCGTCGCTTTGGTGTCGAGAACGGGCGCATTGATGTAGGGATCGGGCGCGGCGATATCGGGCACGCGAAGATTAAAGATGCAGGTCCATAGATCCCCTTCGCGCAGGGTAAATTGGGCCGCAGTGCCATCGACCACGATGTACTCCCCTTCACGCCGAAAATTCACCAGCGATTCCGTGAAGTCGAGGTTCACCTTGAAGATTGCCGGCATGCGGCCGGCGAAGCGGAAAAAGGTCATCTTGCCATCGTCAAAAACTTCGACGGGCTTGAGCGCATCCTGGCCCGAGAAGGAGTAGTTGATGTTGAGATTGGCCTTGTCGATGTTGCTGATCGCAGGGTTGGCTGCACGGATCGTGGCTTCCTCGCGAAGCACATCGTTGAGCGCATTTTCAGGGTAATTGAACTGGATCCCGAACACGTCGCCGTTGCCGGGCGCCTGGTCGATCAGCTCTAGAAAATAGATGCGCTTATCGGTGACGATGTTCAGGTTGGTGGGCACGTCGCGCGCGATCGGCTTGACGAAAAGGATGTTGCCCGCAGCTGCTGGGACGATTTGCCAACTCTCCGTATCACCTAACGACAGCGTCTGGAATTTTTCAGACTCGTCAAAAATGATCATGGTCGAAATGCCATATGCCGCGCGGACCTTGACCACATTGTTGGCCTGGTAGGTCACATGCGTGACGCGCTGGTCTAGACGGCCTGATTGCGGGGTCTGCGCCGCAAATCCCTGTGTCAGCATGCCGGTCAGGGCGCTCAGGATGAGGATGATACGCTTCATTGCTATTGGCTCCCGGCCGTTACGGTTTCTTGGTCGCGCTGGTACTCATAGACTTGGAATCCTAGCGGATTATCGAAGCGCCATTCCATGCGGAGGGGGGTGTCGGTGTAGCGGAAGCGAACCACGGAGATGTAGTGTTTGACAGTCAACTGGGCGGGGCCGGTTTCCGTGGTCGAGAAACGGACCAATGCAGTGGACGTATTGGGGAAGGTCACCGATTTGATTTCGACGGCCACAGTCCGATTGGTGCCGTACACCTTCGTCGGATTGGTCGGATTGGTATTGCTGTAAAGCCGGGTCAAATCGTCAGAGGCACGACCTGTCGATAGCAATTGCGCCAGACCGAAATTCTCCGATACGGCATATGGATCGTATTTTTCCCGGGCGCGGATATAGCGTACGACATTGGCTTGGGTAACGGCCTGCTGTTCGGTCAAGGTCGTGGTGCGGGTCAGCCCCGAAGTGACTTCCATGTAGCCAGTGGTTTTATCGACTTCCACGAAGTAGGGCTCAAAGGTCTTGAGCGGCATCAGCATTGCCAACACCAAGAGGCTGCACACCGCGACGAGACCGAGGATCATTGCGATAAGCCAGGCGACGACGCGCGAACGCCGATCGCGGCGCGAAATGTCCTCTTCCCAGCGTTGGCCGTCCTGATAGTAGGTCACGAGCCCTGAATCGGCTTTAGGCATTGGCAAAACCCTGATTTATCACCCGATGCGGGGTGTGCTGTTCTGTTTAATGGATTGGGCCATGTGCCGAGCCGCTGGCATCGAGCTGGACATTCTGTCGAGTGCATTGACGTTGGCATTCACGCCGGCCGAGACGCCCCGATATCCAAGCTTACCCGCCATTGTGCCCGTGGCCGTCCCTCTCCTGGCAGTCCCCTTCAAGAGGCCCCCAGTGGCGCCGGCCAGGTTCATCGCCTGCCCACCCGCGATGCTCGCTGCAATCGACTGCACGTTGAGCAACACGAAAGACCCGGCGATGACGATGAGAATGAAAGAGGCAAAGTCCGACATTTGGAGGCTGTTGGCCTCCATGGCCGCTTTCATCTTCCCAAGTTCGGGGGTTGCGGCGGCAATCATGAAGGCCGCGACCGTGTAGATGAACAGAGGCATGATGGCGTAGAGGATCACCTGATCGAGCCAGCCCGAGCCATATTTCCGGGTCTCCGGAAACAAAAAGCAGGCGATGAAGATCGGCGCAGTGCCCAGCAATACCCACATGGCGAGTTTGGCGAGGATGAGCAGTGCCAGGGCAATGGCTATGAATATGCCAGCGGCAATCCAGATGATCGCTGCCATCACTCCGGGTAAAATCGCCCAAATCGAGGTTTGCGCGGAATAGGCACCGGCGACCTCATTTGCGCTATGCCAAATATCGGAAAGTCCGCTCGTCGGTTCGCTTACGCCCGTGCCCGAGACGGTTAGGACAGCGCGTCCCGCATTTTCAGGAACGGTCGTCATCCATTCATAAAAGAGGGTGTTGAAGTTGCCCCAATTGCTCACCAGCAGCAGGATCAGGAGCATCCGGCAAACCCGGCCGACAATGTTGGCAAAGCTGGCGGAAGCCGTGCCCATCATGATCTGCAAGCCGTAATAGCCAACGTAGAGATAGAATGCGATCGTCAGCAGGGGCACGACCTCGCTGCCCAGAACGCCAAAGGCTGTCTCGCTAAAATTCGTGCCCGTATCGTCGATGCGTTGTAGCAGTTGGCTCAGAAAATCCATTCGACGCCCCTAGAGAGCCAGAATTGCAGCCGCGGTTTCAGCCGAGTTGACTGGTGACATCGGCCCGCAGTCCTGCGGCTCGATCGCTGCATATGCCGATAGGTTGGCGGGGCGCTTGCATGGCGCGGACTTTGAGGGCGGGGGCGTCGTTGCGCACCCCGCCAGCAGCCCTGCCACAACAGCGAGCGTGACACCTTTCGAAAGCATCTTAGTTTTCGCTGCCGCGGTCATACTCAAGTCCTTTGGTGGTGTTGGAAATGTCGGTCAGCGTGCGAACGTTGTCCGCCTGCAGCGACGACACGGCCCCGTTCATCACGCCGATCAACTCGTTGATGGTGAGGCCCGCTTGCACCTGCAACTGAGTGTTTTGGTCGATCGAACCCTTGATGTCCTCGGCTTGACCGATCTGTTGGCTGGCCTGCTCAAAGGAATCCCGGCGGTTCGTGACACCCTCTTGGGTACCCTTCACAAGCGCGGAAACGCCCATAACGGTGTTCATCAGCTGCTCGTAGGATTTGTCCCCGGCAAAGTCGGAATTGTCTTCTCCCGACAGCGATTTGACGAGTTTCATGCCGTTGATGAAGAGGCTCGCGAATGTGGCAATGTCGTCATTGCCCGACCCAAAATTTGGAACCCCGCCCGACATTATGCTCGAAAAGTCGGGCATCGAGCCGACGGAAAAACCGCTGCCAACGGCGAGGTCTTGCATGGGCTGCTGGACGCTTGAGCGGTCGCCGATAACCGCCTTTAGCGTGTCCTCGACGGTCGTCAGGATTTCCTTATTGGTATCGAGGATTTCGTTTGTCGTGCTGGCAGTGTCCCGCGCAATGCTGAGATTTTCGCGGTCAATCACTGGCACTTGGGCGGTTGCGGGAAAGGAGAGCCCCATCATTGCCGCGATGCTGATAAAGCCAACTTTCTTGATCGTCATTGCTATAACTCCGGGGTCAGTTGCAGGGTTACGCGCCCCGCGGGCTCAAGCTCCGCCACACAGGACTCGGTCTCGTCGTCCCAGGCCGTGCCGGGCTCGTCGCAGATATTTTCGACCGGCTCGGTTGGGTCGGGTTCGATAGGCCCGGGCGTCGAATTGAGAGATTGCGCGGTGCTCGACTGATCGGTGAGCTGCATCGCGTTCTTGCTGTTGAGCAATTCCGCAAAGACCGCTGCCATGCCAATTGCCTGGTTGAACAATTCGAGGTTGGCATTGCGCGCCGTCGAATTGTGATCGAACGATTCAATCATGGTACCCGGCTGTTGCTGGCCGAGCTGTGTCAGCCATGTCGTGACATTGCCGAGGTTGGCGGAAGCACCCTGACTTGCTCCCATGGCATTCACCGTGGCATCGCGCATGTTGGTGTAACCCGAAGATCCGCCGCCGTAATTGAGCGGAATGCTTGACATGTCGAAGCCGCCCAGAGCAGGAATCCAGCGGGTCGTGATGTTGCGAACATAGTCCTGGGTTTCCTTGAACGGCGGGATGCCGCCGTATTTGGAAACGTTGCCTGGGCCGGCATTATAGGCAGCCAAGGCGAGGGATACATTGCCACCATGGGCGTTGAGCTGACGGCGAAAATAGCGTGCGCCGCCGCGTAAGTTCTGCTCGATGTTATGCCGATTGACACCCAAATCCTCTGCCGTTCCCGGCATAAGCTGAGCCAATCCGTAGGCGCCGGCCGAGGAACCAATGCAGGGGTTCAGCCGGCTTTCCTGGTAGACCAAGGCCATGAAGATCTCTTCATCGATGCCTTCCTCGCGCGCTACCCGGCGAACCAGGCCCGCAATTTCTGGGTTGCGGACCATTGCATCGTTCGGATCGTCTCGCGTGGAGGGGCGATACATGGAGCAGGTTATGTTGGTCGAAACGACCGCGCGACTGCTGTCCGTCGTACCAATTTCGGTCGTGGTGCTGTCCCGTTCTGATCGTTCGCCCTCGATCGCCTCATCACTGACAGGCACTTGCGCCACTACCGGGACCGCAGCCATCATTGCAGCCGCACAGATCGCCATCACAAAAAGGGTTCGCTTCATCAGTTACTCCCCTTCATGAACAGCTCGAGCCAGTCCGCAGGGTCGTTGCCATGTTCCCTGCGCAGCACTTCGCACTCGGCAATTGTCTCGCGTCTGCCAGAGAGAACCTTGACCATTTCCGGCATGGTGGAGAGATCGAGCTTGGCGATCACCGAGTCATTGCCATGCTTGATCAGAAACGTGCGCGACTCCGGCGCCGTGGTTTTGATGAAGCCAAATTCCTTGGCCGTAAGGCCAAAGCGCTTGATGTAGCTTTCCTCGTCCGCGCGCGGATTGGGGAAATGGATGTTGGTCGATGACTGCTCGATCAAGGTATGGGACACGGACGATTTGGCGATGTCGGCAGCCGACTGCGTGCCAAAACCCACGATGCCGTTGAGCTTACGGATCGTTTTCATCTTATCCATGATGAAGTGGCTAAAGGTCGGATCGGACAAAAGCTGCCAGCCTTCGTCCATGAAGAACATGACCGGCTCGCCGTTCAGCAACTCGTCCAGGCGATGATAGATATACATCAACGCCGGGGTCCGAACTTCGGTATTGCTCAGGATATTGGTCATATCGAAGCCAAAGCAGCGAGTGCCACCCAGGCTCAGAGCGTCGGTTGGTGCATTGAACAGCCAAGCCTTGTCGCCATCAAACCAGGGGCGCAGCCGTGCGGCCAGATCATTGCTATCGGCTCGGTTTCGCCCCGCCATCAAAGCGGCCAGCGTCGCCAGATTGCGACGTTCCAGCCCCTGCTGCATGGTCTGGGTAATGCCCTGCTCGATCAGATCATTGTCCGACTGCGACAGGCTCAGCTCACCGCCTACCATCACTTTGACCAGCCGGTTCAAGAAATCTCGGTTTTCGGCATTGTCGGGCAGCTGGAGCGGGTTGAAACCCGTCGGCGTCCCGGGCGTCAGCACTTCATAGGAGCCGCCCATGGCACGGATGAAAATTTCCGCGCCGCGATCCTTGTCAAAGAACACGGCGCGGGGCCGTGGCGAGACGCGGAAGCTCTGCGCCAAGAGGAAGGTCATTGCTACTGTCTTGCCTGAGCCGGTTGGTCCGGTGACAAGAAAATGACCGATGTCGCGTTGGTGGAAGTTGAACCAATAAGGCGTTTGCGATGTGGTTTCGAGGATCGAAATCGGGAGATTCCAGTGCGGAGCCTCTTCCCGTCCCTGCGCAAAATTATGCATCGAGGACAGGCCGGTAAAATTGGAGCTCGAAAGCATCGCCCCACGCGCGATATAGCCGTGGTTTCCCGGCAATTGCGCCCAAAATGCCGCTTCAAGATTTAGGTCTTCACGCACCCAATTGATGTTCATGTCGGTCAGGCTTGCGCCCAGGTCCGATACGACCTTGCCCAGTTTTTCATTCGAGCGGCCGATTGCCAAAAGGCTCAGATGATGGACGCCAAAGACCGCCTCTTGATTGGCAAGCTGGTTGAGCGCCCGGTCGATATTCTCCTCGACGGCGCTGCCGGCCTCGTCGGATGCCGCGATCTGGCGCTTGAGGCGCGTGATGCGTTCCTGAGCAATCGGCTTGTCTGAGATTGAAAACGACTGGGTCAGGATGAATTCGTGCGGAAGCTGCAGTAGGCCGTCCAGCATCCCCGGCCCGGTAAAGGGCGGATACTCCTTGATGGAGAGCATGGCGCCGAACCGATCATCGGCCTCGGCCGCCGCCTGAACCTGCATGGCGCGTTTGCCGAAGTGCAGCCGCGCCGACCCGACATAGCCATTGATCGCCATGCGGGCCAGTCGCATTTGCCGCGACACGCCACCGGACAGGATCAGCTCGAGGAATTCGCACGGCTCCGAGTAGGGATCGCCGTCACGACGCACGATGCCCAGAACTCGCGCCCCATATTTGGCAAGGCCGCCCGCGACATTGGCGACATGTTCTTCCAGATCGGAGGCGGACTCGCGCAACTGCTGGGTGGTTATGGCGTTGCCGTTGGAGCGGTCCCACAGGCGTTTGACCTGATCACTGAGCCCAAGCGCGCCTTTCAGATCTGAGCTTACGATGGTGAGAAAAATATCGTTTGTGAACATGCGCTTTTGGGCCAGGCGGGCCTGATAGCGCTCGTCCAGTTCCCGGCAGAACGGATCGTCAAAGTCGCTCGGGAGCGATGGCTTGAGCTCCCGGCGCACCACGGTGGACCAGACCGAGAACCGGCTTGATCCGAGAGCGCGGATCAACGTGTTTTGCACCGCGGACCGAAGGTTGATTTCAGCCTGATCTTCAGTCTGGAAAAACAGACCGTTGAGCTTGATAACGCTCATCAGCGCGCCATTCTGCAACCGCAGAACGCTATCCGCCACGTGTCGCGTATAGGGAATATGGCGGCTCATCAGGGCTTCGCCCTTCAAAGGACCTCCAAATCCCATTTCGTCGCGCAGCGCATTCAGCATGGCCTATGGTCCATATGAGTTTGTGCCCCAAAACCCCTTGTTCCGAGTACGGGGAGTACGGCGTGAAGTGATCTGCAGGACGTCCAGGATGCGGGCGTCGCGCGCGCAAAGGCTGAAAAGGACCAGATAGGCGGCAGGAACGACGAGCAGCGACCAAAGCGAGTTTGTCGCCAGCCACGCGATAATGCCCAGCCCGACCACCAGAACGATCGCCATGTAGGGCACGCCCCAAAGCGTTGGGGATCGGGTTAGCCCGATCACCAAAGGGGTGATGTCTGGATCGACATCTTGTGGGTCCATCAGTTGCCGCCAACGGTGCCGATCAGCGCGTCGACCATGGCCGGTGCGCCGAACACCAGACCAATGCCGATCACAACCGCGCCCGCCGTGAACCACGACAGCCGGCCAGCAAAGGCCATGAAGCCAAGAGAGATGACGGCGATGATCGCCAGCGACCGGCCAAAAGGACCGGTCACAAAATCCACGATCATTTGGACGGCTGCTTCCAAAGGACCGAACGCGCCACCACTACCCCCCTGACCCTGCGCATAGGCATGGGACGGTAAGGCCATCTGCACCGCGACCGTCACCGGGACGGCCAGGCCATACTTGCGGAGGGTCTTGGTCGGCCAGATTCTAAGCATGGATAGTCCTTTCACTGCGCTAAAATTCCATCACCCCAGCGACAAATTCGCCGGGCTTGGTTGCTTGGATGATGCCGCCAATGGGCGCCGAAGAGAGTGGAGCCATGCCCGAAGCCGGGCTGCCGGGCGCAACTGCTGGTGTCGTTTTTCCACCAGGCTCGATCTCGATGCCCATCTGGTAATTCACGACGGTCGCAAGATAGTCGACCGTCTCGAATATCGGCGGCACCCCGCCATATTCCATGACCCGGCCTTCGCCGGCATTGTAGGCGGCAGCCACGAGCAGGGGATTGCCGAATTTCGCTGTGAGCCAAGCCAGATAGCGCACGCCGCCATCAATGTTGGTTGCAGCATCGCAAGCGTCGCTGACGCCGAAGCGTTCTGCTGTGTCTGGCATCAACTGCATAGGACCGCGCGCGCCTGCCGGCGAGTTGCGTTGCCGGTCAAATCGGCTTTCCGCGTGGGCAATCGCCACGGCGAGCGAAATGTCGACATTGTGGCGTTCTGCAGCCTCGGTCACCATCTGCTGGATCTGATCGACCGTGAATGGCGATGGACCGCACTCAGCAACGTTATAGATACCTGTATCGGGAAGATCGACCGAAAGCTCGGGTGATGCTTGAATAGGTTTGGCATACCCGATTTCGTTCGCAAGATTTTCCCGGACGGGTGCCTCATCAACGCTTAAGACCACCCCATCAGCGCCAAATGCGAAATCGTCCGCTGCGGGCTGATCCGATAATGTCAGGACGGTTGCTGCATCCAGTTCTGTCTGTTGAGGCGGAAAAAATGTAACTATATCAATAGCAAGTGGCTGTCCTTGGGCCGATGAACTGGGCACGATGGCAACCAAAGTCGCGAATGTTCCGCAGAATCTTAGAAGGGGCGAACTGCGTCGCATGGTTGGCTCCGCGCGTTGTCCAAGGGGTTACAAAGCGGCTAAAATCTGCTTATTAAGCTCTCGTTACGATTTCTAGTACCGCGATAGCTCCGAATTCGAAACCCCAAAAGTGACTTAGAGATATCTAAATAAGGATACACCCATCATGACGCACAAGGGCAACACTGTTGGTCTGACCGTCCTCATGCTTGCGGGAACGGTTGCGTGGGCGCATGCGATCGAGCCCGTAGACCAGAGCTATGTCCGCTCACTGGCCGCTCCAGGCAAAACCGTACTGGTCATGGAGTATTCAGACGCAACCGGTGCTGTAGTTGAGCGCAAAGGGTACGCGTCGGCTGACGGCTTCAAGGCGATTTCGGGCACTCAGTTTCGTGTGAATGCAAACACAGTGGTCAAGCTCTATGGGCTTGAGGCGTGTAATGGTGACATGGTCAACCAGAGTGAAGGCTTTACCGGGAGCTGCGCAGACTGGGCCCTGAGCGGCCTGAGCACGGAGCTGGAAAACCCCAAGGTTGTCTATTGCCGTGCCTTTGTTTCCGAGCAGAACGCGGCCGAGCAAGACGTTAGCTGCTACGTGTACGTCTACTTTCCCGGCGCAATGGACAGTGTTTACAACCTGGAGGAACAGCTTGTTTCCACCGGCTTCTTGAGGCTCGAAAAAGATCGTGCGGGAAATCTGTTGCGTCCCGATCTCAAGGAAAGTGCGGCCATCGGCAAGGAAGGCTATGGCATGTGGGCTGACCCACGCGTGCAAGCCCAATGAGCCGGTTTCCACTCATCACTCTCGCCGTGATCGCAATGGGGTTCGGCTCAACGGCCGGTTCTGCGGCGCCTCCCGGTTATTTCGATCTTTCGCCAGGTGTGACGCTCACGACAGGTGAATCCTGGAGCGATGGCGCTGAGAACTTCCGCCTTTACGGCATCCAATCCTGCATTCGCTCTACCACCTATACCAACGGCGCCGGCCAGGTTGCCGATTGTGGCGAAGCGTCGCTTGCCATGTTCGCTGCCTATATCAAGGACACCAAGCCGGTTTGCGCACCGGTGATCGTGCTGCACGAGCTGACCTATGTCATGTGCTACGCAACCGTGGGCAGTGATCAGCTGGATCTCGGTACCCTGCTTGTATCGAGCGGATTTGCATTCGCCGCGCTCGACAGGGACGGGCTTCCCTATAGCGCCAGCTATGCGGTCGCCGAGCAAACCGCTCGCGAAGGAAAACGTGGCCTTTGGCAATTTTCCGACGTGCAGCACCCGGCCATTGCCCTCGCAATGGAGGCCAATAAAACCACAGAAGATGCCCCCAATGATCGCTAGAGCCGCCATTCTGGCCGCCGTCGGCTTGTCAATCGCGATGGCAAGCTGCGCACCTAGTCAACGGTACCCCGCATTCGACGCGCACACCGCGTCTTCACTGTTGTCCGGTCGCGTGAGTGTCGTCGACGGCCGCACCCTTCTATTCCCCGACCAGGGTCGAACCGTACAGCTCATGAACATCGACACTTGTGAGGTAGCACAATGGGCTGTCGTGCAATCGTCCTCCGGGCCTTCCCCGGTCCCCTGCGGCGCCAGAGCAAAAGCATGGCTTACGCGGACGGTAGGAACACAATCCGTCGACTGCCAGGGTGCAGGATTCACCCGGACGGGTCAGGTGCTTGCCTACTGCGCCGTAGGGGGCAGGGACGTCGCGCTTGAAATGCTTCGCGTTGGTCTAGCTGTGATCGACACGCCAAGACCGGTGCGTGCTCAATATTTTGCAGTCCAGGCCGACGCCGTTGCCAAGCGATACGGCATCTGGGCCACGTTCGTTCTCGATATGGAAGAATGGCGCCGGCGGGCCGTTGACCAAACACCCACGCGCCAGCCGATCGCTGACTACAATCTTCTGGCCGACCGACAGCGCGACGTGACGCCACCGATGATCGAGAGCCGCCATCTGCCTAAAACCACGAGCAAGTAGGGCACGTCTATGCTGAAACTGACACTGATTGCCGCGACCGTTGCTACAGGGCTCGCATCGGCACCTTCCGCCGCATACGCCGATGATTGGGGCTGTGAGGTTCTCATGTGCTCGATGTCGAATAATCCAACCTGGCCGGGCGTTCCGTCCTGCATTGCGCCCATGACCAGGCTCATCAATGCTATGAACTCAGCGTGGCTCTTCAACCCTTTTCGCTGGCCTACATGCGAAGGCGCAAACGCTACCGTTCCACAGCGATCGAATTATCCCGAATGCCCAGAAGGCTCAGACTCTATTGCCCTGTCTGACCTCTCGCCCGGTTGCATCAATCGCACCAATCAAGAAACTGTCGTTCTCGAGCAGCGCGAAAGGCCCTGGTTCTTTGATATCGCACTGGACGATGGCACGACGACACGCCATTGGTTCAGTTTAGCCCGATAGAAGAAGACCTGTGATCGAGTCTGGGGCTGTGAGCCAGACGTGGGGCTCTTAGGGGCGTTGGTTGAGGGCTGCGGAAGCAGCAAGCTGCCTGTCAGCTCATACGCTCTCCCCCGACGTCGGCCATTTTGGTCACCAGTTGCTCACGTTCTCTGGTCTGGCTCACAATCAAGAACCCCGCGATGTAAGTCACCCGTCGGATCTCGGTTTGAGTGCCATCACCGCGGCCGTCAATGAGCGCTTGCCGCAGTTCAAATTCTCTGTCGCTGCACTCTCCGGCCTCGCACGACTTTTGCAGGATAGCTCTCATGAGGCGACGGTAGGCTTCCATATGGGCGATTATCGCGGTCTCGATCTGTTCGTAATTCATACCTGTCGCTCTACTAGGCACACCGGAAGCTGGCCCACACGCTCCCTACATCGCCGCGAGCAACAAGCGTGCAAGCATCCAACCGGTTCGCGGGGAACCAGCTGCAGGGACGAGGGGGAAACTGGGCGGAACCGGCCGGACGTAAGCCGAAGGCAGGGACCTAAGCCACTGCTCCTGACGATCAGGCATCAACGGCGGTAAAGACGGCACCTTGCGCCCACACTCCGATGCAAAACTCAATTCAACGGGGAGGGGCGGTGCAAAACCCCGAGACTTAAATCGGGCAGACCGGCGAATTGGCGAAGAAGTTGAAAGCTCGCGGATCGCAGAAACCGAGATTGAAGCAAACCACCTTTTCCGCCTCGAGGACGCAGGTCATAGCCACGCGTCTATGCCGCGCTGAGTGATCTGGCCGATTTTTCGAGAACAGAGCCTGATAGATTTCCCGCGTGAGCTAGTCGCTCGTGCATCTCATCGGTGATTTCGAACATTCCCGCATAGGTGATGACCTTTCCAATGCGGGTAGGCGTGCCCAAGATTGTAGCCGGGCAATTTGCAGCTTTGAAAATCCTGGCCATGCGCGCGTCGTAGACCGACACCACATAGGCAATGCCAGCGTACTGACACACTTCCACAATCCCGCAGAGCAACTCCATAGTCGTCCTGCTGACGACGTTATTGGCGTCGTCCCGGGTCTGGCTTAGGTCAGGGTTGATGGCAAATCTGGAGCTCTCCCAGATCAGCGAGCTTTGTACCGTATCCCCATCGAGCAGTACCGGAAAGACGTCTCGCAGCATGTTTGGACCGGTTGTCGGCAGCAGCCGAACGGACCCTTGGAGCTGGCCGGTATGCTCATCGATAGACAGGAGATAAAGCGGGTCTTCAGTGTCGAAACGATCGACTTCTCGACCGTCTTTCACCTCAACATCCCATCCCAGTCGATCGCTAAAAACCCGGGCGCGCATGAAGTGCATCTGATCGATAAGGCCGCCATGGAGCGCACGGTCGCAGCCTTCAACTATCTTGATCATGGAACTCTCCTTTGTTTCGGGGACTTCTTTAGCGCCACGTTTTGAGGCAGCGAACCCGGTCAGTTAGCGGGGTTTACAGCCCTGGAAAGAGCAATCCCTGCTGTGCAGCTTTGAACGCCGCATGGGAATTGCTCGTAGCGTTGAGCTTGTCACGCGCCTCCTCCAGATAATCCTTCACAGTATGATGGGACAGCCCAAGGATTATGGCGATTTCGGGCACTCTCTTGCCTTGCGACGTCCACCACAGGCATTCAACCTGACGTTTTGACAAGTTGATTTGAGGGGTCTCGATGCCTCCTGTGCGTAGGACCATCTCATGAAGGTGCCCAGACAGAGCTTGAAAATCACGCGTGTAGTGCCGACGAACCCCTTGCCACTCGCGATCATTAGCTTCACTTGTTATCGTTACGAGTGCGCGATCCCCGCGCATCCCCCTTACCGGAAATGTTAGGCCCTGGCGTCCAAGCCCAAACTCAACAGCCTCCCCTAGGAACTGGCGCGTCCGCCCTTCGGATACGTCGAAGTCGCCCCAATCAAGCGGCATGAGCCGGTTGAAGCCCTCTCGGATTACCGGATCGATGAAGAGATAGTTCTCGTTTTTGTAATGAGCTACCCAATCGGGGGAATAGGTGACGGCAATATAGGGCTCTGTGTCACCAAGTCGGGTCGCACCAACGCCGAGATAGGCGATCGTTTTCAAACCATAGAGATGGGATATGCTTTGTAGCAGGTTTGGGATGCTTTCCGTCTCGCGAACCTTATCGATGGTTTCCGTAAGCTCGTAAAAGTCATCCGTAGCTGCTGATTTCATTCACGTAGGCCCGCTTTTGTCCGTGTCTCGCCTTCCCGCCCTGTTCATCGGGGACCACTTGGCTTGCACCACCCGGCCACGAAGAGAGTAGAAGTCGAAATTCTAAATCGGTCTATATTCCAGGCCTCCGCCGTGGAGCGGCCCCGTTGGCCGACCCGATCAACTGACGTAGTGCAAGATCGGGTTCATGCCGCTTAGCAACGGGGCTAGTCCCCGGCATAGTCCAGGTTGCGCAACTCGGGCGAACTCCCAACATAGTCGCCATCTACGAATGTTTGCGGCACCCACGTTCTGCTGCTTCGAAGTATCGCTGGTTGCCGGACTCATTCCCAATAGCCGCCAAGTATAGTTTCGATAGCAGCCCGGGCAGACGCCGGTGGACATCGAAGCGCCGGCGGGGTTTTTCGATGCACGGCCGTGCTGGCGGAGGCTTCGCGCGGCCGCAGCTCGTTCGTCAGACCTGTTGAACGTGAGGCGGAAAGGACGGAACCGCCGCCTGCGGGGGGCGCAGCTCAACGCCTATGACGAAATCGCTCACCTTGTCGCTGGACATCTCGCATGGCCTCAAGGCATCGACGCCGTCCTCGAGCCGGTAGAGGTTAAAACTAACGATGTCCTGTCCGCCGAGTTCTCTCGCGAACAGCTTTACCCGTTTCCCGTCTGCGGAGCGAGTTACGGTCACGCCGTACTTCCGTCCGAGGTACCAACCCATGCTGTAGCCGGTGGGGAGCAGGTCGAGGGCGGCCTCGAAAGTCATGGCCATCACATTGCTCCGATCGCGGACACCGACGGACGGTAGACCATCGTGCTCACGCCCCTACTGCACCCCGAACCGCGGCGAGGATCGCCTCGGGCTCCTGGCGCCTCGTGAAGTCCACGTCCACGAAAGCGCTGGCGATGCGACCATCGGATCGGACCACGTAGGTGGCCGGTACCGGCAGCATGGTGACGGGCGAGCCGTGTCTGGCGCCAATGTCCACGCCGCGTTCCAAGTAGTGCGTGCGCACATCCTCAGGCACGGGGAACAGCAGTCCGTAGGATATCGCCACACCGTAGTCGACATCGGAGAGGAGCGTCAGGTCGAGACCCTTCTCGCGTCGCAGGTCTCGCGGAAAATGCATGGTGTCCGGAGAAATGACGACTAACGTTGCCCCAGCCTCGTCGAATGCTGCCCGGGCGCCATGCAGGGCCTGTAGCTCCGAAGTGCAGAAGGGGCACCAACCGCCGCGATAGAAGCTCAGCACCAATGGGCCCTTCTCGCGCATCCGGGCGGATGAAACCAGTCGACCCTCCCAATCGGGAAGGAGGAAATCCGGGGCGGTATCGCCAACCTTCAAGGCGTTTGAAGCGATGTCGGTCTCTCTTAGCCAATCGGTGAGCCGGTCGTAGTTCACCCATTCGTGCTGATCGAACGCAGAGAACAGCTCCGCGCGTATCTGGTCGAGGGGCTTGGTCGAAGTCATCGGGAAAGGCCTTCCTGTTGCGCCTTCAGACGGCTAGTGCCGATGCGTGACCGGCAGATGGTTGGATGCCGTGGCCGGCGGACCAGTCCTTGACCCGGGCGACCTTGACGAAGGCATCCAGCGCCGGCGAGTACGGCCGCCCCTGAATCACCAGCATATGGATCGAGTGCCGCGGTGCGTCGTCTCGAAAAGGCACCGCGCTGAGTTCATCTAGATGGGGCATGTGCTCTGGCGCCAGCAGGACTCCGAATCCGGCGACGGCAAGGTGCTGCAGATGTCCATCGTGCCTGCTCCGGTGTCGGAACGGCGGTTCCGCCTCCGGGAAGATGGAACGGCGCAGTGCTTCGTCGCCGTCGTGACCAACCCGCTCCAGAATGGCCGCTTCGGCGAGATCTTCGACCCCGATCTGCGACTTCTGCGTCAAAGGGTGACCGGTGGGGACTAAGGCGACGTACTTCTCGGTGAACAGTCGCCACTGGTCGATACGAGCCCCCGCCGCGTTGTCGCCGCCCACCAGGGCAACATTCAGGTCACCGTTGAGCAGCATCTCGGCAAGTTCGTCAGGGGCCCCTTCGACAAGTTCGACCTCCAGCCCAGGAACGTGCTTCGAGATCTCGCCGAGGGGCGATATCAGAAGGGAAGCCGAAACCGTTGGAGCGAGTCCGACCTTGAGCGGCGCCACGTCCTTGCGCTTGAACTCGCTCGCCCTGGCGCGGACTGCTTGCGCGGATGCGAACGTCCGCTGCAGCAGCGGCATGACCTGCTTGCCCAGATCCGTGAGCTGGGTCAAGTTCCGCTCGCGCAGCAGAAGGGGGCCGCCGAGTTCGTGCTCCAACTTCTGCACTGCTTTGGTCAGCGCAGGCTGGGTTACGTTGCATTGCTCGGCGGCACGAGTGAAGTTGAGCGTTTCGGCCACGGCCAGGAAGTATCGGATCTGATGCAGTTCCATGGACGTGGCTCCAACTGATTGAGTGTTGGAGAACAGTTGCAGCAATTTCCCACGTTCCACCAGACCCCGGGCGTGGCCGGACCTCCTCGCGGGCTGCAAAGTCAGGCGGCGTTGTCCCTCAGCGATTTGGGAGAATTCAGCCCGCCTCCGAAATCCAGCGCGAAGGTACCCTTCGCTCCGCCGACGTGACGACCGCCGGCGAACGTCTGCAAAGCGATCGTTGCCAGTTCAAACAGGGCCCTCACTTCGCGGTCGACCACGGCATGGCTTCGAGGTCGCGCTCGACCTTTGTACCATGTTCCTTGGCCAGCTTCAGGCGCTTCGCCTGACCACAATGACTGAGATGCATGTTCATGTAAGGCATTGGAGCATCGGGCATTTTCCATCCGTTCGCCTTTGTTCGCCTGGGGAATTCCCTCGGCTGCTGTCACGCAACTTAGGCCACCAAGGACCATTTCCACCAATGCCTGATGGTGATGGATTCCATTGCCTAAGGAGTGGGCCGCGAGGGGGGCAAGGATGCTCAACTTGCAAGCATTCGTACGTCGAACAAAGTCGCTTGCGTCCCTGGTGGCGCTGCTGAGCGGCCGGAGATCCGACAGGTATCCAGGTGGAGCGACTGCCGCGATGCTGGCCGCGGTTATGGAAACTATGTCGCCCGGCTATTGGGAATATTCCGCTCCGCTCTTCATACTGCCCACAGACGACAGGAAGTCGGTGTCCGATCGATGAATGGTCATGCATTGAGTGCCGGTCCATGTGGCCGATGCCCAGCAACGTCGCAGCCTCGTTCGAACCGATCTGAAGTTCATGTGATGGTACCTTCGCGGACCCTCGACGACGCATCCTCGCCACTACTTGAAGCAGAAAGTCGGAGGGCCGAATGGGCGAAGCGGAACAACTGGCGCCGGAACTGCGGGTTCGGCACTGGATCGGACAAGATGGATCGTCCCTATCGACACCATTGAAGCTCTCGGACCTGGGTAAAGGTCCCAAGATCCTTTTCGCGTTCCAGGACTGGTGCGCCGGATGCCATGCGCATGGCTTCCCTACTTTGCAGCGGCTGCATTCGGCTTTGGCTCAGAGAGCGGTCGGCTTCGCCGCTATCCAGACCGTGTTCGAGGGCGAGCACGAGAACACTCTCGAAAAGCTTCGCATCAATCAGGAAAAGTACGATCTCCCAATCCCATTCGGCCACGACGCGCCGCCTGCGGGTAAGCGACTTCCGTCCTTCATGGAAGACTACCGCAGCGGCGGCACGCCCTGGTTCACGATCATAGATACTGACGGTCGCATCGTGTTCCAGGACTTCCATCTCGATCCCGATAGCGTCCTCGCTGCGCTGGTCGTCCATGACGGCGCGACACCGGGGGCTTCGTGAGCGATGCGGCAGGCGGCGTATGGCGGGCGCTGCTCTTATATGTGTTGCCACTGGACCTGCTGTCGGGTCTGATCCGGGTCTTCGGCACCCGAATGCGTGCGGTCGCATGATGGCGATGGATCGAACGAGCCTGGGTGACCGGCGTCTAGAGGCACTTGGCTTGGCTAGCATTTCTTTCGACGACAGTTCGGCCCATGCCAACCGCGACGACGGTTCAGCAATTCCGAGAAGGAGGCCTTGATGGTTCAGCAGAAGGAGACATCGACATGGTGACCAGGGGATTCATCGGCAAGAAGACACAAGGCACGGACGACCCGACGAACCGTGTTCCGCCAGGGCAGCATCTAGTCGAGAACTTTCCGGTTCTCACGGCCGGCCCCACGCCGCGCATCGCCCATGAGAGTTGGAGTTTCACCCTCAAGATCGGTCCGCGCGTCGTCAAAAAGTGGAACTGGAAGGAGTTCAACGACCTGCCCATGACCAAGGTCGTCCGGGACATCCATTGCGTAACGTCCTGGTCGAAGCTGGACACTCGATGGGAGGGCGTGATGGTAGACGAGATCCTGGCGGACGCCGGCATCGAACCACCCACCGACTTCATGCTCGCTCATACCTTCGACGGCTATTCCACCAACGTGCCGGTTGCCGACCTAGTGGGCGGGAAGTCGATGGTCGCCCTGAAGTTCGGCGGCGAGCCGCTCGAGACGGATCACGGCGGACCCGCCCGCCTGCTCGTGCCCCATCTCTATTTCTGGAAATCGGCCAAATGGATCAACGGTCTTCAGTTCACCAACCGGGACGAAGCAGGCTTCTGGGAGTTGAGGGGCTACCACATCTATGGCGATCCGTGGCTGGAGCAGAGGTATACCCATGACTGAGGCCGCCAAGCCCAGGCGGCTCAACGTTTGGAGAGAAGTGCCGATCCTCGAGATCAAGGACCGCACGCCATTCATCAAGAGCTTCTGGCTGGATGTCGGTCGGGCCTTTCGACACCAGTCCGGACAGCATGTGATCCTCAGGCTAACCGACCCTGAAGGCTATGCGGTTATGCGAAGCTACTCGATCGCCTCACCGCCCACGACCGACGGGATCATAGAAGTTGCGATCGAGCAACTCGTCGACGGGGAGGTCTCGACCTACTTCCACGAAGTCGCGGCCGTGGGCGATACCATCGAGCTTCGAGGACCCATCGGCGGCCATTTCGTTTGGACGCTGGAGGAACCGGGGGCCTCGCTGCTGATCGCCGGCGGGTCGGGGGTGGTGCCGATGATGGCGATGGTCCGTGAGCATGCTCGGGAGAACAGCAAGATCCCGCTCGGACTGCTTCTCTCCGCTAGAAGCGGGCCGGAAGCCCCATTCTTCGAAGAACTCATGGACCTCGAAGCTTCGTGCGACGCCTTCGCCTTCACCGCCACCTTCACCCGAGCCCGGCCGGCAAGAATGCGCGACCACGGCAGGCGCGTGGACAAGGACATGGTGGCAGAGACGATAGAGCGGATCGGCGGACTGCCGGCGTGGACCTTCATCTGCGGATCCAATCTTTTCGTGAACACGGCGACGGACAGCGCGCTTGCTGCCGGAGTGCTGCCAGAGACCATTCGCACCGAGCGGTACGGCGGGTGACCCCCCAGACAGCCGGTGACTACGAACTCGTTCAACCAAGGAGAACAAGATGTACGATCTATCCAATATCAAGCCGGGCATGACGGTGATTGGTGCCGACGGGGTGCCGGTCGGTAAGGTGGCGAGCGTAGATAGCGACCGCATCAAGCTCGAGCCCGCTGGCGCTGGCGCGCATTCGGACCACAGTCACTACATTCCTGCCGGGCTCGTGACCGGGGTCGAGGGCGACACAGTCCGGCTCTCTGCCACCGGAGCGATCGCCTCCTTCCTCGACGAGGAAGCGGACGGCTCCTCCGCCGACTGACGACAGGGGTACACAGCGCACTCAATTCCCGCCGACTATAAGCCCTTTGCCGCCACCTTTCTTGGAGGCGGCAAAGCCATCCTTCTTTTTCGCAAGGTGAACCTCATGGCTCAGCCAAAGATCGCAGTAATCTTCTATTCAACTTACGGCACCAACCGTCAGATGGCCCAGACAGCCGCCGACGCCGCCCGGCAGGCCGGTGCCGATGTGCGTCTGCTGCGCATCGCCGAAACGGTGCCCGAAGCAGTGATCAGCGGCCAGCCTGCCTGGAAGGAAAACCTCGAGAGCATGCAGGACATCGCTGTTGCAACGCCGCAGGACATGGAATGGGCCAATGGCTATTTTATCTCGGCACCGACCCGCTTCGGCGTTGTCGCCAGCCAACTGCGCGTGTTCATCGACACCCTGGGGCCCGTGTGGGGCGAGGGCAAGCTGGCCAACAAGACCTTCACCGCTACGACCAGTGCCCAGAACCCGCATGGCGGCCAGGAAAGCACCCTCCTCAGCCTCTACACGACGGCTATGCATTGGGGCTCCATTATCGTTGCGCCGGGCTACACCGATCCATTGCTGTTCACCGCTGGCGGCAATCCCTACGGCTACTCTGCGAAGGCGGGCGAGTTTGACGATACCGGTCGGGCAGCAGTCGCCCATCAGGCCAAGCGCCTGGTGGAATTCACTGCCAAGCTTGTTGGCTGACCGTCCTCGGTCGACCGGCCCCGGTACCGGTCGACCATCTCACCAGGAGGAATGAAAACAATAACGGGCCGACATTTCCCCTCCGATCGACGGCGGCATACCCTCTTGAAATCAAGTTCAGGAGGTTCTCATGGCGCTGCAAGTGAATGATTTCGTGGAGTCCGTTTCCGCCCTCGTACTCGACGGCTACGATCGCGAATAGCGGATCAAGGATGGTCAACTGGTCGATCTGGCGTTCAATTCGACGCTGGCGCCCAAAAGCATCATGGTCGACGCCTCGCTGAGGTTCGACAGCGGCATTGACGCCGGAGATGCCTCCCACATCTTCGCCATCACCGATCGCAGCACCAACAGGAGAGGTCTGTTGATCGAAGCGTTCGATGTTTTCGACGAACTTCACAAACGCGGATCCGCTCGACGCCTCGAGGCTTGCTTGGCGGAACCGGCGATTGGCGCCAGCGACGTTCCGAGCCGGAATGGCCTGCGCAAGATCTACAAGATCGAGTTCGACGATGACACCGAACGCTTCGTGCTCCGCATCGGATATCCGGACTTCCCCAAACGCAGATCGGGCAGGACCGCCACGATGCTCGGGTTCGACACGGCTGAGCAATCGTATGTATGGCTGGTGCCGAGCGTCGTCCGCGATGCGCGACTCGCCCGGGTGCCGTACCATGGTGAATTCGCCACTGACGACGAATAGTCGTGACCGGGTGAGTTGTCACTAGGCGTCCGCCCAGAAACTAGCCCATGCACACGAGGTACCTACCCCAGGCTGACCGCACTGGTCGTCCATTCGGCTTCCAATGCTTCGCCATCGAGTCTGTCGATCCAGACCTTTTTCGGTTGGTCCACCAACTGGCCATAGAAAGTCGAGAATGCTGTGTCGGCAGCGTCGCGCCCTATGGCTATGCGAACGACACCGTCAATCGGGATCAGGCGTGTGGCATCGAAGAGGTACCACCGTCCGCCTACGTAGGCTTCGAAGATCGCGTGGAAGTCTTGTGGCACAAGGCCGAAGGCATAGACTGACACATAGCGGGCGGGGATCCCGAGGGCCCGCGTCAGCGTGATGCCGAGGTGAGCGAAATCACGGCACACGCCTGCACGATAGTCGAATGTCTCAAGCGCCGATGTGCTGCCGTCACTGGTGCCGGCGATGTAGTCGACGTGGTCGAATATCCAATTGCAGATACCGGTGACCTTCTGAAACGACCCCTCTATTGACCCAAATTCCCGCCAGGCGAACCTGGCTAGCCGATCGGACTGGCAATAGCGGCTCGGATACAAATGGTTCAACACCTCGAAAGGCAGATCGGTGACTGCAATGTCAACGACGCTTGCGGGGTCATGGACTGTAGGCGACGTGATGACTTCCGCTTCATAGCGGATGACCGAGGTGCCTGGGAGAAGATGCAGACGCTGGTACCGGTTTCCAGTTTCGGGAACCTCGTGAACCTGGGGCTCGACGCCGGGTGGCGCAACGAACCGCTCGCTGATGATCGTCTGCGACGACCCCCGTTGAACCTCAACATTTAGGATCATGGTCGTGTTTGCGGCAATGTCGTAGGTCAGTTCACAACCGAGAAAATACTTCATCTTTGATCCTGCATCGTTCGGCTGCGGGGCCGGTGGATTGAAGACTTGATCGCCACCGAGAGTGACCACTTTGCAGTGAGCTTGCATAGGGGAGGTCTTCCCGCTCACCCATCACCGATAGATGAAGCGTCGAGTACGGGGGTCTTGCGGATCGGAGAAGAACTGCTCGGACGGTGCCGCTTCCGCGATCTCTCCGCTGTCGAGGAATACGACATTGGTTGCAATGGCCGCGGCTAGCCTCAGATCGTGCGTCGCCATCACCATCGTGGTGCCGTCGCGAGCGAGTTGCAGCAGCACGTCGACCACTTCGCTCGCGAGCTGCGGATCGAGCGCCGACGTTGGCTCGTCGCAAAGAAGAACGTCCGGAGATTGAGCCAGGGCTCGTGCGATTGCGACGCGTTGCTGCTGCCCGCCAGATAGCGTCGAGGGCCAAGCGTCCGCCTTGGCCGACATTCCCACCTTGTCCAGCAACTCTACGGCGCGGTCCCGTGCCCGGTCCGAAGTCCATCCCTGAACGGTGACCAACCCCTCCATGACGTTCTCCACCGCCGTTCGGTGCGGGAACAACTGGAAGCTTTGGAACACCATGCCGGTCTTCCGCCTCAGACCGAGCATGGCACGGGCCGAGACCTTGGTCGTGGTCGAGAAGTGCAGGTCCGAGTCCCCTATCCTGATGCGACCTGCCTCCGGGACCTCAAGTAGGTTCACGCACCGCAGAAGAGTGCTCTTTCCGCTCCCCGAAGGGCCAATCAGCGCGGTTACGCCGCCTTCGGGCACTTGGAGGCCTATGCCCTTCAGGACGTGATTGGTACCGAAGCTCTTGTGCACTCCCTCGACGGCGATCATCGTGCAACCTCCGCATGACCGTCGTGGCGCGAAAGCCGATGCTCCAGTCGCGTCTGCAGAGCAGACAGCACGGAGCTTACCGCAAGGTAGAAGATCGCCACCTCAATGTAGATGATCAGCGGCTCATAAGTGGTCGCGACGATGCGCTGACCGGCCCGGAAGAGTTCGGGCACTGTGATCGCCGCGGCCAGCGACGTGTCCTTCACCAGAGATATGAAGGTGTTGGACAGAGGCGGCACCGCGATGCGGATGGCCTGGGGAACTACTGTGCGCCTCATGGCCTGGCGCCACGTCATGCCGATTGAGTAGGCCGCCTCCCATTGTCCCCTGGGAATGGCCAGCAGGACCGCGCGCACGATCTCGGAAGAATAGGCGCCGACGTTGAGCGTGAAGCCGATCAGTGCGGCGGTGAAGGCGTCCAACACGATGCCGACGCTGGGCAAGCCGTAGAAGATGAGGAAGAGTTGCACGAGCAGGGGCGTTCCCCTGATCAGCCATACGTAGAACCGAACGAATATCGACAAGGGCCGTGGGCCGAATAGCCTTGCTACGGCGGCCAGGAACCCAACTGCAAGACCCAGGAAGAAGGACAGGAGGGTGAGTGGGACGGTGAATTGGAGGCACGCCCAAAACAGGGAGGGCAGCGAATCCACCATCAGCGAAATCCAGGAGGTCATCCGTCGTCTTTCGTTTGCAGGAGGGCCGGGCGCGTCTGCCGGAGACCAGCCCTACTGCGATACGTCTTCGGCGAAGTATTTCCGAGAGATGTCGTCGTAGGTGCCGTCGGCCTTGATGGCAGCCAGCGCTTCGTTGATCGCCACCACCAGCTCTGGTTGGTCCTTGGCCATAAGCACCCCCGAGAAGTCGGCGTCGGCTTCCGTCGCGACCACCCTCACTTCGGCTTCGGGCTGCTGCTTCTTGAAATCGAAAAAGGAAAGGCTGTCGTTGATGGTAGCGTCGGCTCGCCTCTGGATCACGAGCGCGATTGACTGGTCGAAGCCATCGGTGCCCACCAGGGTGGCGCCATTCTCCTCGGCGAGTTTCCCATAATTGCTGGTGAGGGATTGGGCAGACGTCCGGCCCTCGAGATCATCGAACCCGGCGATGGCGTCGTTGTCCGTCCGGACGATCAGAACGGCCTTGGAAGCGATGTACGGTTCCGAGAAATCGTATTTGGCCTGGCGTTCTTCCGTGATGCCGACCTGGTTGATGACGACGTCGTAACGGCCGGCGTCCACGCCGGCGATCAGGCCGTCCCAAGGCCCTTCAACGAACTGGGCTTCGACCCCGAGATGATCGGCGATCGCCCGCCCGATCTCGACGTCGAAACCCACCAGCGCACCGGATGAATCATGGAACGTGAACGGCGCGTATGTGCCCTCCGTACCGATGCGGAGTTCGCCAGCCTCAACGATCCGATCGAGAGCGGATTGAGCGAGTGTCGGGGTTGCGATGGCAAAGAGGCCGACTGCCAGAACTGCCTTCAACATTCTCATCGTGATCTCCTATGCATCCGCCCCGACTTGGAACGGCATGGTTGAGCGGTGGCGGCACGGGATGCACGGCGTTTCCCAAAACGGCCCGTCTTGCAGAGGACGGCCGGACGGTGGCTTGAAAACGTCCGCGGCATTTCGGAGATCGGTCGCTTGGGCCAGACGAAGGCGGTACAGGCGCACCGCCCGGCGTAGGAGAAGGCACCGGCACCTGTGGGACTTCGCGATGGTTTTCAGCGAGCAGTATGCTTTAGCCCCGAGCTTTTGCCCAATAGACGGGCGCTATAGTTTCGATACCTGCAGGCGCAGAAAAAAAGCTCGCCCCCTATTTATATGCGCGGCGCATATAGACATTGGATCGCAGTGCATTTATATGCATGGCGCATACTTATTGTGTAGCTTCGCGTGAAGCGGGTCTTTGACACACCTCGGAACCCATGGAACTCACCCAGGTCGGCTACTTCATAAATCTGGCAGAAACGCTCAATTTCACCGCGGCGGCGAAGTTGAGCGGCGTGTCGCAGCCAAGCCTGACCCGCTCCATCCGCCGGCTGGAGGAGGAACTCGGCGGCCCCCTCATCTATCGGGATGGCAAGAACAGCCGCCTGACCGCACTGGGGCTAGATATCGAGACCGAGTTCAGGAGCATGATGGCATCGCTGGGCAATGTGCGTCAGCACTCCAGCAACTGGACGCAGGGCAAGCAGCGTGTCCTGGACATCGCAATCGCTCCCTCGATAGGTCCAACAGCATTCACGTCATTCTTCCTTGGCGTTCTGGAGCAGTTTCCAGACGTGGGCATAAAGGTCCACGTTCTTCGAACCGGCGAGGGCACGACCGAACTGCTGTCGGGCAAATACCACGCTTGCATCGTCCCGAGAAAACCAATGCCCGACCGGAAACTGGATGTGCACCCGCTCTTCCGAGAGCGCTTCGTTCTGGGGTGCTCCGCCGATCACCCGCTTTCAACAGTGCAGGTCGTGCGCACCGAGGACATAGCGAAATTCACTTACGTCGACCGCCTCGGCTGCGAGTTCCGGACGCAGATAAAAGATCACTTCGCCAGTCTGGAGGCGGTCGCCCGACCTCGCTTCCGTGCTGAGAGGGAGGATTGGGTTCAGGGTCTGGTCGCAGCCGGGCATGCGATATGCATCCTGCCCGAACGGTCGGTGGTGGTGCCTGCCATGGTGACGCGGCCGATCGATGGGCTCGACTTGGCGCGGGAAGTGGTGATTGCGACGGTCTCAGGGTCCACCAGCCCGCTGGAAATCCGGAAGATCGCGCAACTGGCATCGAGGCACGACTGGCACTGACCTGCTGCCCTGGCGCTCGTGACTAATGGAAACCATGCCTTCCGCGAATTGGAAATGGCCCGAAGCCGCTGCGATAACTCCTGTGAGCAGCCCGCCGATGCGGAGCTTTGATGCATTGTCCAGGCATAGGAGAATCCCATGAAGTACATGAAGACGCAGGAAGCCTTGAATCGACTGACGCCCGAACAGTGGCGCGTGACCCAGGAATCAGCCACCGAGCACCCGTTCACCGGCGAGTACAACGACAACGACGAAGCCGGGATATATGTTGACGTGGTGTCCGGCGAACCCCTTTTTGGATCGAGCGACAAGTTCGATTCCGGCACCGGTTGGCCGAGCTTCACCAAGCCGATCGTCGCGGAGAACGTCAATGAGCTGAGGGACGATGCCCACGGCATGGTCCGGACGGAAGTGAGATCCATCCACGGCGACAGCCACTTGGGCCATGTCTTCCCCGACGGTCCGTCAGATGAGGGCGGCCTCCGGTACTGCATCAATTCCGCGTCTCTCCGTTTCATCCCGCAAGACCAGATGGAGGCAGCAGGCTACGGCGAATATCTCGATCAGATCAAAGAGGCCTAGGCATATCGGGCGATGCTCCGGCCGGCGCCTGACCTTGGGGTGTGCAGTGCCTGATCCGCGAACACGCGGGTCGGCGATGTTATCCCGATTCCAAATGCCGGAACCGCCAACCCTGCGGGTCGGCCCCGAAGAAGCGAAGTTGTCTATGCGGAACCTTCCAGCGTAGGCAGCGGGAAGTCGTGGCCACTGGCTCGACTCCCCAATTTGTGGCGATCTGCGTCTATTTCTCGTCGAGCGCGCGCTGACGCAATTCCGCATCGATGGGGCAATCGCTGCACGCATCATACCGACACAACCGGCAGACCCAGATCGAATGCTCCAAATCATGCAGACGCGCTCTCAGCACGCGTTCGGAGATATTCGCGAGGAAGTCGACCTCCTCCTCGCTCAGGACCAGCAGTCCTTCAGCGATCGCTCCGTCCCTCGATTCCAAGACCGCGTCGCTGAGTGCGGTGCCGGACGCCGTGAGGTAGATGGCCTTGGCACGCCCGTCGCTGGAATCCCCTCGTCGCTCGATGAGGCCTTGCGAGGCAAGCCGATCGACCAGGCGAACGGCACCGGCGTGGGAAAGCCCGACTCCGGCGGCGAGCATCCGGACCGTCAGGCCAGGTCGATGAGCCAACACCGCCAGCGCCGAAGCCGTAGGCCCGGCTTCCGGCGCTCGCGACGACACGGCGCGCTGGATGTCGTCGCTGATCATCAGCGCGAACGCCCCAAAGATGTTTCGGCTTCGAGGTCCATCCATGCATAGGTTATATGTGCGCGAAGCATAGACATCAAGCTGGTGAACGGCGCAACTTGGCTTGGCACCGCGCCTCGAGTCCGTGTTTACGGGGGCATTTTTAAGTGTCTCGCGTGACGGTGTTGGAGCCGGCCCGCGATCGAGGCGAGCCAGCGGCTAGTCAGGCACTCTTAGCCATGTCGCGCTTGGGCAGGACCCAGCTCGGACGGGCGAAATGGCAGTTGTACCCATGCGGTCGGCGCTGCAGGTAATCCTGGTGCTCCTTCTCGGCCTCCCAGAACGCGCTGGCCGGCACGACCTTGGTCACGACCTTTGAGGGCCACAGACCCGAGGCGTCGATATCGGCGATGGTGTCACTGGCGACCCGTCGCTGCTCCTCGTCCGTGTAGAAAATGGCGGATCGGTAGGATGTGCCGATGTCGTTACCCTGCCTATTGATCGTGGTCGGGTCGTGGATCTGGAAGAAGAATTCCAGGATGTTGCGATAACTGGTGACCTTGGGATCGAAGATGATCTCGATCGCTTCAGCGTGCGTTCCATGCTTCCGATAGGTCGCATAGAGCACGTCGCCGCCGGCGTAGCCGACCCTGGTGTCGGTGACCCCGGGCTGCTTCCGGATCAGCTCCTGGATTCCCCAGAAACAACCTCCCGCGAGGATGGCTCGTTCAAGCATTCTGCTTATCTCCTACATGTTCGACGTATTCGCCGTACCCCTGCGCCTCCATGTCGTCGCGATGGACGAAGCGCAGGGATGCGGAGTTGATGCAGTAGCGAAGGCCGCCGCGTGTGCGCGGCCCGTCGGGGAAGACGTGGCCCAAGTGACTGTCGCCATGGTTCGAGCGGACCTCAATCCGGACCATGCCGAGTGTGGCGTCCCGCACCTCGACGACGTTCTTCTCGTCGATCGGCCTGGTGAAGCTGGGCCAGCCGGTGCCGGATTCGAACTTGTCAGTGGAGGCGAAGAGGGGTTCGCCGGAGACCACGTCCACGTAGATGCCGGGCTCCTTGTGGGAGTGGTACTCGCCCGTGAACGCACGCTCGGTCCCGTTGTTCTGGGTGACGCGACGCTGTTCCGGCGTCAGCCGCCCGATCGCTTCCTCGCTTCGCTTGTATGACATCGTGTGTCTCTCTTCCTGTTGCGCCGTCAGCGCTTACTGTCGGCAGGCTCGCACCGGTGAAGGACTCCTGCGCAGGGAGACTGGGAGAAGCGCAGGAGCCCGAGGCCGGAGCCGCCTCACGAATAGAAATGGGCTTTCAGGAGCCTAATTCCCAATAGCTTCCGCTCATCGATTCAATAGCTACGGGCGTCGCCAAGTGTCGCGCCAATCATCCCATCATCAAGGAGATCCTCGATCGCCAGTGTTGCCATGTCCGGGTTATGCTTTGCTAGGCGGCTCTCCATCAGAGCTCCGGAGAAACCGTGCGCATCTTTGAAGCGGTTCGGAACAGGACCTCTTCGAACCGGTGCTCGATGCGAATAGGCAGCGGGCTTGGATAGCGGGCACCGGCTCGTCCATGGAGACGGCTTGGAACCTGGCCGACGACGCTGTTGGATGTGCTTTTGGACCGTGAGGTCGGGATGGTTTTGAAACAGAACGCCGATGACATCAGCGCCATGGCGACCATCTTCGTGAACAGCAAGCAACTCGTGGAAGTCGCGCCGGTGGCGCGATGATGACAGTCGGCGTCTCGCAGCTACTGCCTCACAGCAACTCAGTTGGAGAACTGGAAGCAGTCGCCTCGACCCTGCCGAGAAACTGGAAGCCCCGCTTCGGAACCTAAACCGCCGGATCGCTCCGGCGGCTCCTCGCTGTTAACGCTCAGATGTTAGGCGATGCGGCTCTCCAGCCAACCCGTCATCGCGGACTTCGAAGCGCCGGCCCCGACCTTCCCGTCAATCGCTTCGCCGCCCTTGAAAAGGATCATGGTCGGGATCGATCGGATGCCGTACTGCGCTGGTATCAAAGGGTTCTCGTCGACGTTCAGCTTGACGATTTTGACCTTGCCAGAAAGCTCCGTGCTCAGTTCGTCTAGCAACGGGGCGATCGCGCGGCACGGACCGCACCATTCGGCCCAGAAATCCACGAGGACGGGTTCCTGGGAGTTGAGAACCTCCTGCATGAAGGTCGCGTCGGAAACTTTACCGGTCATCGGTGTTTCGCCTTTCAGTTGTTGGCGGATGGTTGGGATCCAACTTGGATCGACGCGCTGTGTTGTTCCGTCACCAGGTCAGCGGCCTGAGCATTTCCGGCGCCGGCAAGAAGCGGCACCAGCTCGTCGGCATGGTCCAGAGCGTGGAGGTCGCTCGAGCCTCCTATGTGACGACCATCGATGAATATCTGCGGGACGGTGGTGCGCCCGCCCGAGCGTTGGATCATTTCGGCGCGCTTCGAAGTCTGCACTTCGATATCCACTTCGATCCAGTCGGTGACGCCGCGCTGCCGCAACAGGGCCTTCGCTGCCCGGCAGTGGGGGCACCAGGATTTGGTATAGATCTCGACTTTCGCTTTCGCCATCTGGCATCTCCGTGGAAAGGCGACATCGCCTGTGACCTGGAAGATGGCCTTGGATGTCGCCGAGGGCCAATAGATTGCGGGAATGGTTTCCATGGCAACGAGGAGAGGACCCTCCGCATAACGCAGCAAACTTGCGTCCACTGCGAGACCTACGACATCAACACACAGATGTCCTTCCATCGATCACGAGCTGCGCCTGGCCACCATCCTTGTTGTTGCGAGCTGGCCTCACCATATTAGCGACATGCAAAAAAATGGAATTTCGTTCCGCGAGCATCGTGAGCTCGGCGACGTTGCGTGGCTGCGCGATCACGATCTGGCCCTGGCATCCGCCGCCGAGCAGGGCAAACCCGTCCTGCTGTTGTTTCAGGAAGTGCCCGGGTGTTCGACATGCGTGCGGTTCGGGCAGGATGTCCTGACGCATCCGCTGATGGTGGAGATGATCGCCGATCGGTTCGTGCCGGTGGCGATATTCAACAATCATCCTGGCTCGGATGCCGAAATCCTGCGCCGCTACGACGAGCCATCGTGGAACAACCCGGTAGTGCGGTTTCTCGGGCGTGATGGAGCCGAGCTCCTGCCCAAGCTAAATGATCGCTATGACGCATTGGGATTGCACACAAAGATCATCGCCGTGCTAGAAATGCTGGGCGAAGACGTGCCCCAATATTTCCGTCTGCTGGGGCGCGACCTGCTGGTCGAAAATGGCCTCAGCGAAAGCGTCACCTACACCACTCCGTGCTTCTGGTCGGGCGAAACAAGCCTTGCCGCTCATCCGGCGGTCATCACGACCGATGCCGGATGGGTCGATGGCGAGGAAGTGGTACGGGTCCATTTCGATCCGCGGGAGGTCTGCCGAGGCGATCTGGATGCCTTTGCTCAGGTGGAGGGGTTTAGCCCAATCAAGAGCAGCGGGTTCGAGGTTGACCGTGAACCGCAATTCTACCTCCGCAAGAGTGCGGTCCGCCATCTGCCTTTGACCCCGGCGCAACGTACGCGGATTAACCTGGCCGTGCCTTACAAGCAGCCGCTCTCGGACATACTCAGCCCGCAGCAGTCCACATGGTTTGCCGATCTGCGGCTGCCGCAGTCAAGCGAGGATGACGCCTATCGCCTCGACATTCGCAGGACCTGGCCAGCGCTGGTGGCGCAGCTTGGACTTATCGGGAAATGAAAAGTGTTCGTCACATCTCCTCACGAAGAAATTCGGCAATAGATGCAGTTCCAGGCCACCAATCGAAGTGCCATCGCGCTGGCCTCAGCGCGATGGCACCGTCAGAATTGCCTGACGCTGGGAAATTCCCGGCATTTGCCGACTAACTTACTGTGACGACGACCTTGGCAGCCGATACACCTGCCTTGAGGACGTGCAGGGCACCCTGCAAAGCCTCCAGTCCATGGCCCACGACCTTCGCCGGCGGGGCGGGGACGAAGCTGCCGGCTTCGAGCGCCTGCGGGAGAAAGTCGCGATAGATCATCGGGCCGACCGCGTCGTCCTTCAGGCTCGTCCCGGCGATGTGCCGGGCTTCGACGCCCTGCGGCAGATCAGCGGATGGCGGCAGAGTAGTCGCCACCAGGCGCACACCCTCAGATTGGCTGACGACGGCGAAGCTGGCTGCAATGTCACCCGTCGCGTGAAGCGTACCTGCGAGGCGTCTGCCTTGCATCGCTTCGATCACGTCCTGCACGATGCTTGCGCTGGCATGATCGAACACCGCAATCGCACCGAGCGACTTCAACATCTCGGCGTTGCGGGCGGATGCAGTGGTGATCACCGTGTAGCCCGACGCCACCGCGAGCTGGATGGCATTGGCACCCACACTGGACGATCCACCCCAGACGAGGACGACCTCGTCCTTGGCGACAGGCGAATGCGATGGCGATGCGAGTGCGAGCATCTTTTCGCCGTAGAGGCCGCCGGCAGCGGTGCCGAGCCCGAGCGGGAGGACAGCTGCATCGCTGAACTCCATCCGGTCCGGAATTGGTGCCGCCATGTGCTCAAGCACGATCGTATAGTTCTGGAAAGCGCCCTGCGCCTTCTCGTTGACAGTCGTGCCGACCGCCTGCCCCAGGACCCGGTCGCCGACCTTGAGCCGCTCGACGCTGCTGCCAACCGCGACAATCGTGCCTGCAACGTCACTGCCGAGAATGGCGGGGTAGCTGAGCCAAGGAAGGAGGGCATAGTCCTGTAGCAGCCAGTCGAGCGGATTGATGGCAATCGCTGCGTTGCGGATCAGGACTTCGTTGGCGGCAGGAAGCGGCGCGTCACTGCTACCGAGTTGCAGCTCTTGTCCCGGACCGCCCTGCCAGGCAGCCTGATTGGTAATGTTGTCGCTCATTCATGGTCTCCTGTCTTTGGCACCAAAGGTATGCACTCGATTGCGCGCGACAAAGTGCATAGAATGGCATGATCTATTGATCTGAGGGAACCAATGATGGACGGTGGCCACTATGCCGAGTTGACCGCGTTCATGGCGGTTTACGAGACACGCAGCTTCCGAACTGCAGCGCTTCGGCTGGGCGTTACACCGTCCGCCCTCAGCCGCACGGTGCGGCGGCTCGAAACCCGTTTGGGCGTGCGGTTGCTTAATCGGACTACACGCAGCGTGGGCCCTACCGAGACGGGTACGGTGCTCTACGGCAGATTGCTGCCGGCCGTCGCAGGTTTGGAAGGAGCTGTGGACGACGCTGTGTCCATGCAGGCCGAAGCCGCGGGAACGGTTCGCCTGAACCTTCCCAGAATCGCGGCAGAACTGATTTTAATGCCACGCCTGTTGCATTTCACCGAGGAATATCCTCGCGTGTGGCTCGACCTGGTGATCGACGACGGGCTGACGGATATCGTTTCAGAAGTGTTCGACGCGGGTATCCGGATCGGCGAGCGCCTTGCACAGGATATGGTCGCCGTGCGCCTGACGGATCCCTATCGCATCGCGGTGGTTGGTTCGCCCGCGTATTTCGCTAGGCATGCACCACCTGAAACACCTTACGAGCTGTCCGCTCACGCGTGTATCAACTACAAATGGCCGGTCACCAATCACCTCAGCCGCTGGCCGTTCGACGGAGAAGCCGGTCCGTTCGAGGTCGAAGTCTCGGGGCCGATTGCCGTGAACGACACCGGGCTCATCCGTGATGCAGCGATCGCAGGGCTCGGCCTCGCCTGCCTGCCAGAAGCTGCAGTTGAATCGCACGTAGCGACGGGCCAACTGGTGCGGGTGCTAGAAGAGTGGTGCAAGCCATTTCCCGGCTTCTACCTTTATCATCCGAGCCGCCATCAGACGCCGCCGGCCCTGCGTGCATTGATAACGTTTCTACAGACCAGCACCCGGGGAGGGTGATGCGCCCGAAGCGGAATAGCGCGGGTGTTATTTGCGGCTGTATCGCCCCAATCTGCTCGTTGGCTTCGGCCCCATCCCAGCCGGTCGAAGCAATAACGCCGCTTCCTGAAAGCAGATGTCGGACCTATCGCTAGATTGACCATGCACCTCGATATTTGGGCGGCGCGATATCTCTAAGGTCTAATCATCAATGCATATTCGGCCCCAACAGTGGGTTCATAGGCCGTAAATTTTACCCTAAACCCAAGTCGATTATAGAAGCTCCAGTTTTTTGGCTCAAAGGTCTCAAGGTAAATGGGAACATGGACACTGTCGGCTTCGGCTATCGCGGGCATTATTAAACGTTGGCCAACGCCTTGCCCCTGAGCTTCGGGCGAAACTGCAATGATGGACAGGTACCACGCTTCGGGCGACACGTGCGAAGCAGCTTTCTCATGCATGAAAGCTACAATGGAGGAGCGGCGATTAAGTGCCCCGGTACCGAAGCAAGTCTCGATATACGCTAGCTTTTCCAAAGCATCTGGAATTAGCGCTTCGGCGCTTTGCGGCTTTATCCACGCCGCCATGCCATCTCGTCCGCTACTGAGAAATAAAGCACCAAATTTTTCCGCTTCAATTGCGGAGTACTCAAGATATTTTGCTAGACCCTCAAGGCCTTGTGGAGAAGAGAGTATCTCTCCAAACACTGATCGATAAAACAGATCATTTATAAATGCCGGGGCAACCCTTCGGGCAATATCTAGAACAAGATTTGTCAAAGTGCTGCGCTCCAAAACATATCACGCCAGCCGGGTCGGTTTTTTTAGCTAGCACATTACCCGTTGCTCAGGCTAACCCGTTGAGGTAGCGAACGTAATGTAGCTGTATGAATTGCCCACATCGATGATGGACATTTCTGGCAAAACGCCGCTGAACCTGGAAGGTGACAGGTAGGTGCGCTCCCGTCTCAGGTTTCTAGTAGTCCAACTTCATCGTTCCACAATGCACATTACTACGGCCTGAGGTTGTTGGGTGCAATTGGCGCAACCGGTAGAGCGCGCTTGTGCGCCGTTCCAGAGTATGCCTGAAGGATGCTGGCCGCAGCCGCGCCGTCGATCTGCTTTCCTTCGAGGAAGTCATCGATCTGGTCGTATGTAATCCCGTAAGCGTCCTCGTCCGGGCGCAGCGGGTCCAAGCTTTCCAGATCGGCAGTGGGCACCTTGCCGACCAGTTTGGCCGGAGCGCCGAGGTGGATGGCAAGCGCCCGAACGCGACGCTTGTTGAGCCCTGAAAGCGGAAGGACGTCGGCCGCGCCGTCGCCGAACTTGGTGAAGAAGCCCATCAGGGCCTCGGCGGCATGGTCGGTGCCGATGACAAGTCCGCGTTCGGCCCCTGCGATGGCGAATTGGACCACCATTCGTTGGCGTGCCTTGATGTTTCCGAGGGTGAAGTCCTCACGGCCCGCATTGCCTACATAAAGACCGCCTGCCTTCATCGACGCCATGGTCGCATCGGATGCCGGTTTTATATCGACCCGCAGAAGTCTATCGGCACGGATCGTTTCCACGGCGTGCTGGGCATCGCTTTCGTCGGCCTGCACGCCGTATGGCAAACGCACCGCTACAAAACTTGCATCGTACCCGTCCGCTCTCAGCGCCTCCACCGCGCGCTGGGCGAGCAAGCCTGCGGTCAGCGAGTCGACCCCGCCGCTGATGCCCAGGACGAAGGCCCTGAGTTGGGATGCGCGCAGGTATGTGCTCAGAAATTCTATGCGGTCTCGAGCTTCCCGCTCGACGTCGAAAGTGGCCGCAACGCCCAGAGCTTGGATGATGGCACTTTGTTCGGTCATGGTGATTCCCTCGATTCCACGCGCCAATTTTCGCCATTCACTATCACAATCACAACGATGCTGGGTTGCGCTGGCCGCAGCGCCGCGCGCGGGGCGCTGCGGCCAGCGCAATTACTTTGTTGGAAACGAACGCCAACAATGACCAACGCGGTGCCGACCCATGCCAACCTGGATATTGCCCGTGCAAAGCCTTCTGCTTCGCTCTAACGTCTCTGCTGGGCTGAATGGTTTTCTCCTACGCGGTAACCGCGTCAGCTTTGCCTCTCACTATCACCCACTTCTGGAGGACACGTGTCCGAAACGATCACCGGCGCCGCTCTCATCGGGCGCGCAGACGTTCCTGCGGCAGAGACGCGGATGACGGCCTATAATCCGTCCACCGGAGAAGAGCTGTCGCCCGAGTTCCGAATTTCCGATGAGGCCGATGTCGCTCGTGCAGCGGATCTGGCTTGGGGAGCGTTCGATACCTATCGCCAGTTGCCCCTGGCCCAACGAGCGGACTTTCTTTCGGCGATTGCGGCGGAAATTATGTCATTAGGTGATGCGCTGATCCAGCGCGCCGTGGCGGAGACAGGGTTAGGCGCGGGTCGGATGGAGACCGAGCGGACACGCACCTGCTCTCAGCTCGAATTGTTCGCGAACGCGGTACGTCGGGGAGATTGGCTTGACCTGCGCGTCGAAGATGCAATGCCCGACAGGCGTCCCCTCCGGCGGGCCGACCTGCGGATGCGGCAGATCGCACTCGGGCCGGTGGCGGTCTTCGGATCGAGCAATTTTCCTCTGGCCTTTTCGGTGGCGGGCGGAGACACGGCATCGGCGCTTGCCGCCGGGTGTCCGGTCGTGGTCAAGGGGCATCCGGCCCATCTGGGAACCGGCGAGTTGGTGGCCCGCGCCCTGCTCAAGGCTGCAGCATTGACGGACATGCCAGATGGCGTGTTCTCGTATCTACCCGGCGAGATCGCTACCGGAACGGCACTTGTGAAGCATAGGCACATCAAGGCGGTTGGCTTCACCGGTTCGCGCGGAGGCGGTCTGGCGCTCGTTGCCTTGGCCGCGGCACGTCCGGAGCCGATCCCCGTCTACGCCGAGATGAGCAGCGTCAACCCGGTCTTCGTTCTGCCCGCGGCGCTCTGGGCGCGTGGCCCGGCGATCGCCAAGGGCTATGTGGGTTCACTGACACTCGGGGCCGGACAGTTCTGCACCAATCCAGGACTTATGTTCGTGTTGGACGGGCCTGCCCTGCCCCCTTTTCTGCAGGTGCTGGCGACAGAACTGGGCGAGACTGAACCTGCGCCGATGCTGACGAGCGGGATACATGCGGCCTTCGAGAGAGGTCGTGACGCGCTGGCGGCCCGCGAAAGTGTAACTACGGTGGCTGAGAGCCGTCCGCCGAAAGGCCCCAATCGTGGCGGGGCAGCGGTGTTCCGCACCGATCTGCAGACCTTCCTACATGACGAGCAGCTGGAGAGGGAGGTCTTCGGCGCGGCGTCGCTCGTCGTCGTTTGCCAGGATGTCAACGAATTGCGGCAGGCTGCAGAGCAATTCGAGGGTCAGCTGACCGCAACTCTGCACCTGGACGCGGAGGATACTCCGGTTGCCCGAGAGCTCATGCCGGTGCTTGAGCGTAAGGCAGGACGAATTCTCGCCAACGATTGGCCGACCGGCGTCGAGGTAGCAGAAGCGATGGTGCATGGTGGGCCGTATCCGGCCACGTCGCAAAGCCATACGACTTCCGTCGGAACGCTAGCCATCCGACGGTTCCTGCGCCCCGTTTGCTACCAGGATATTCCGACAGCGTTGTTGCCTCCAGAATTGAACGCCGATGGCCTCGCCCGGATACCCCATCTCAGGAACGGGATGGTCGTCGTTCCGAGCGAGAGATCCGATTGATCCTGAGTCGGTTCAATCCCTGACCAAACTGCCCACCGCGACCCTTCGATCAAGATACATCTTACCCCAGGTGCTGGCACACGATACTCATCGCGCAGCGCCTTGGGCGGCCTGTTCGATGACGTCGGCCACGGCCTTGGGCTGGGTCAGGAATAAGACGTGGCTTCCTGCCACTTCGGTCGTGGTCGCACCAATTCGTTCGGCTGTGCTGCGTAGCAATTCGGGAGCAATAGCGCCGTCCTCGGTTGCTACAACGTACCAGCAGGGTTTGCTGCGCCACGCAGCGACAGTCACTTTGGCTTCGAGCGCCTTCATGGCAATCGGCACTTGCGAGTCACGCAGAAAGCCACCGTCTGCTTCGGAGGTGTCACCAGCGAAGCCAGCCTTGAACGTTGAGTGGTTGAGGAACGCGAAGCCGTCTGGCTGTACATCCGGCTGGAAGTTCGGAGGTGGCGGAATTTGGGCATACTGATCGAGGGTAGAGTAGCCGATTTCGGGCGCAAATGCTGCCACATAGACAAGCCCCGCGACATTCGGATCCTCGCCGGCCTCGGTGATTATAGATCCCCCATAGGAGTGTCCCACTAGGATGACGGGACCGTCCTGCCGGGCCAATACCCGGCGTGTGGCTGCTACGTCGTCCTCAAACGACGTCAGCGGGTTCTGCACCACGCTGACCTTGTAGCCGCGGCCGGTCAACTCGTCATAAACGCCACGCCAGCCCGTGCCATCGGCGAAAGCGCCATGGACCAGCACGATGTTGCGAATGGGTTTTGCCGAGACATCAGTAGAACTGACCGAAGGTGCGGGGGCCGCGCCGAGGGTGACTTCGAGGGGGTGGTCCACGATCTTTTCTCCTGGGTTGGTCGTTTGGTTACGCCGTGCTCAGGTTCCGGGCACGGCGGCAGGCAAGCAAAGACCTGGCGATCGCCTCAGACTTCAGATTCAAACGGCATCAGATGCCGAATAAATGTCACTTGGAATTCTACTGACGCCGACTTCGACAACCAGGCGCTCGAAGGCGTTGCCGGGACCGACGAAGCTGCCAGACGCCGGAACTGCCTGTGAAATATCGCGTACGACCGCAGCAGCGATAAGATAGGCATCGCCCATCGTTCCGTTGGTCGGATCGAAGGCAATCCAACCCGGTCCCGGCACGAAGACCTCTGCCCATGCATGGGTTGCCCCTGCATCGGAAGTGCCGACCAGATCACCGTCCATGTCGGCAAGGTACCCCGACACTAGGCGAGCGCCGAAGCCGAGGACCCTAGCCGCTTCGACCATCTGCACGGCCAGGTCGCGGCACGATCCGAAGCCGCTCGCCAAGGTGTAAGCGGGCTCTTGCGTGCCCTCGTCTTCGCGGCGTTGGTACTTGACGTGGTAGTGAACGCCAAGATTGAGGTCCTTGAGGAGGGAGAGGGTGTCGGTGGGTGTAGGGGCGACGAAGCCCATGACCCACCTTTCGAATTCGCCGCTGGGGTCAGGAAAATGCTGGACCGCCAGTTGACCGAGGTCGACCCAGTCCGCATCCGAGTAGCGGAATGGATAGGAAATGGCGGAAGCGTCTATTTCGTAGACGGGCCATGCAGGCGAACTGTGCTCGACCACCGCGTTGCTCTCTATGACAAGAAGATCGGTGACGCCGACGAAACGTGCCAATGCCACGTCGTTGCCGAAAATATCCCTGGACCACGTCAGGACTGCATCTGGCGTTATGTTCACCTCGTGGGAAAGCAACTGCAACTCACGACTTTCCCGCGGTCGCAGCATCAGGCGATGCGGCAGCAACTGCACCGGGGACCGGTAGCGGTAGGTCGTGCGGTGTCTTATGGCGAGCTTCGAGATAACGACACCCATGAATTTGCCGCCGGCGTCGGTGGCCACCGACGAGGATCGACTGTTACGCCACGATTATGACTAGGCAGCACGCCCATTCCCAATAGCCTCGAGCTATAGTTTCGATATCCCACAGGCTTCGCGCCAGCGCCGACGGCAGGCTCGCCAAGGCAGTGGCAAATCCGTCGGCCGCCGCCACAGCAGTGCCGGGATCGGCTTGCCCTGACGCTTGGATATCGAAACCATAACCGCAGTTCATTGGTACCCGAATGACGGTCGTCCTAGGTTCTGCTGGCCGGCGATCTCTTTCAGCCGGGCAAGGAGCACACGATGTTCAGGCCTCTCGACGTAACAGCCAAGGCAACGCGGCTCTACCCTTCCAAGCGGCCCAGTTTAACCAGAACCGGCGTTGCCGGTTGGCTGTTGCCGGCGTTCAGTTGGAAATCGAGATGATGGTTCGATTGCCCTAGCGAGGGATAGATGTCGGGTACTGTTAATTCATCAATAAGGAGTTTGGATAGATGACGAACACCAGTTCTGTTCCCCTCCCGACGCCGTCGAAACTCATAGGCTTTGGTGGTGGATGCCACTGGTGCACCGAAGGCGTCTTCCAAGCGTTGAGGGGTGTGGATCACGTGGACCAAGGCTTCATTAAATCGGAAGCCCCGGCCGACACGTGGGCCGAGGGCGTGCTCGTGACTTACGATCCGTCGGTCATCAGCGTGGAGACACTATCCGAAGTGCATCTCAGGACGCATTCCGCCAACAGGGAACGCTCGGTGCGCAGCAAGTATCGCAGTGCGATCTACGTCACCGAAGATGGTCAGCGCAGTGAAGCTCAGTCGGCAATCGATGGCTTCGCCGAAGAGTCGGGGAAGGCGGTGCAGACACTGGTGAGCCCCTTCGCTGGATTCAGGGCCTCCGACGCACGGTATCAGAACTACTATCGAACAGATCCGAGCAGGCCGTTCTGCCGCGTCTACATCGACCCGAAGCTAGCCTACATCCGCCGGAACTTCGCTGATATCGCGCGGCCGGCCTAACAGCGAGCGGATCCACCGGCGTTGCGCGTGATCACCGCGCAACGCGAAGCTGGATTGGTGCCTAACGGTTCAGGCTTGGCGTAGTTCGGTAGCACTATCCGAATTGGTAGCTGGCCGAGACCCAATGGAATCCGTCGCCTCTCGTTTCGACGAAGCCAACCCCAGGATATGGCATATGGTATCCCACGACCGCCAGGCGATCGGCGGCGATCATGTCCAGCAGCCGACGACGGGTGGCAGCCGCCGCGGCCTTATCCACATCGAACATTACCTCCCAATCGGGATGGCCAAGCGACCAGACGTAGTGGTTCGCGGTGTCCGCGATGGCGATCATCTGCTGTCCTCCGCTCTCCATGCGGAAAGCGAGATGCCCAGGGGTATGTCCAAAAGCTTCTATCGCAGTGATGCCAGGTGCTACCGCGTCCTCACCCTTAAGGAAAGTCATCCGATCGGCGAACGGACGAACCTTTTGCTCGAAGAGCTCATCACCAGATTTTGCCCAGTGATCGTATTCGACTTGACCTGCGACAAAGGCGGCGTTGGGGAATGTCGCCGATCCGGCTTCGTCGGTAAGCCCGCCGATATGGTCCGGGTGCAGGTGAGTGAGCACGACGCGGGTCACATCGCTGGCGCTGACGCCCGCGGCGCTCAGCGCGGCCAGCAAACCTGGAGCGTCGAGGCCGGTATCGAAGAGGATTGTCTCCGTCGCTGTACGAACCAATGTCGGGCTGACATCGAGGTAAGTACTGTTGGAAGGAATAAAGTTTTCGCTCGAAACAGCGTCGAATGTAGGCTGATCGATGTTGGTACCGAAGAGCGAATGCGGCATATCGCTGGGAAAGCCCCCCGCCTTCAGCGCTATGACTTCGATCTCGCCGACCGCGAAGGAACGAAAGAGTGACACCCCTGCTGGTGTTACCGCCTCCTGTGCGACGGTGGGGCGGCTCCAAAGGCTCAGCATAGGTACTGCCAGCGGTAGCGCGGCACCCGTCAACAGCATTTTCCTGCGAGAAATGTTCATGATCGGTGTTCCTTTAGGGTGGGTTGAAAGAGCCTGCTCTAATGACGGTGAAAGAAATTCCATCTCTATTGTCAGACGAAGTCCAAAAGTCAGCAACTACGCGCAAGCGGTGCCGTTCAGGATCCTCGTCAGATCGTCCAGTAGTTCTAGTGAGTTTGCGCGTGGAATATAGCGCCGGGCCAGTACGCTTTCCCAATACCCTGCCGCTATAGTTTCGATACCAGATCAACAGCATTGGAGATGGATGGTTCGATGGATGGCGGGGAGACCCTTCGGCCTCCTTCGCTCGCTGGTCGGACGTACAGATGCCTACGGTCTACTTGGGCGCAACCGAAGCATCGGATGGCTCGAAGTTATGGAAATTATGCTGCAAGCCTATTAGAAATGCCACGCGCGGAGCGCCATAGTTTGGCGCGCGCGGGCGCATCGACCTCTGTCCTCACTGCGAGAACGGTCGGTCGAATGGCCTCGGGCGAGGCGACGTCCCGCGCGCCACCTAGTAGCCTTTGCACTGGAATTGGAGGATCGAATGAACGTCGCAGAACGACATGCGTCCGAGCTGCAGGTTCACAGGTGGATGGTCGCGACCGAAGAAAATACCGTGTTGCTGAAGATGTCAGAGCCAGAGATGGATGTTCACGGGTGCCACTTGGTCCTCGTTCGGCGCGAAGCGTTCGGCCGATCGATCAGCACGTCTGAGCATCAACCCCCACGTCAGGGTTCAAAATGATTCCGATGATGGAAAGCATCAGGTCGGCTTGCGCACGCGGCTTGACCCTTGCTCCCGTGGCAGCATTGCTTTTGAGCGTGGCGATCCTGCTGCTGGGCAACGGACTCCTCGGCACGCTGTTGATTGTCAGGGCAGGTCAGGAAGAATTCCCCAGCGGCGCCATCGGCGCGATGATGTCGTTCTATTTCGCGGGTTTCACTATCGGCGCACTGGCGCTGCCCCGCGTCATCGTCTCCGTCGGGCACGTCAGAACGTTCGCCGGTTTCGCGGCCATCGCGTCGATGACTGCCCTTCTCCATGTTGTCTTCGTGGAACCGCTCGGCTGGGTGCCGCTCCGTATGGTCACGGGCTTTGCCTACGCAGGCATGATCCTCGCCACGGAGAGCTGGCTCAACGCGCACGCACTTCCTTCGACGCGCGGCCAACTCCTGTCGATGTTCGGGATCGTGTCCATGGGTTCCTGGGCCTTGGGACAGGCGCTGCTCAACATCGCTCCGCCCGCCGACGTGACCTTGTTCCTGATCGTGTCGCTACTGATCTCGGCGGCGGTGGTGCCGATAACACTTCTGCCAAGTCATCCACCGGCCGAGGTGCGACAGGAGCCCGTCGCATTCCGCGATCTGCTGTCAGTATCGCCGCTCGCCACCGTCGGCGTGTTCCTGGGCGGTTTGGCGATGGGCGGATTTTGGGGAATGGGTCCGATTTTCGCGCAGAGGATTGGTCTCGATACGGGTGGAATCTCAGCTTTCATGGCGGCGGTGCTCGGGGGAACCCTCTTGCTGCAGTGGCCGCTCGGCTGGTTCTCGGACCGGGTTTCACGGAGCCTGATCATCGCCGGCGCAGCTCTGGCGTCGGCCATCGCCGCTGTTGGCGTGGCATTCGCTGCGGAAGCGCCTCTCCCCCTGCTGCTCGCCGCCGGCGCCCTGTTCGGCGGGTTCGGAATTCCAATCTATTCCTTGTGCGTCGCCGTCGCGATCGACGACCTCCCGGCCCGACGACAGCTTGGCACTGTTCGCGGTCTACTTCTGCTGAACGGCATCGGGTCGGCCGCCGGGCCACTCATCGGCGGAGCCACGATGAACCTTGTGGGTCCTGGTGGCCTCTTCTTCTATTCCGCCGCGTTGATGATCGTGCTGGCATTTCTTGCCATCGTGGGCAAGCGATCTGGCCGCCCGAGCGAGACGAAGACGATAATGTGTCCGAGCACCCCCATGATCACGGGAGCGCTCGATGCGATGATACAGAATCAAGGCGATGACGCCAGGCGCTAGGCCCATGCCGGCCTATTCGACCTCTTCGACCAGGATGTCGCGGCCGTTGAACTGCACCGTATCTCCCGCTCTCGCACCTTCGATCGCCTCGAAGATCGGCGCCATCGTGGAAATGCCCATGAATTCCCGGCCCCTGCAGGTGAATTTGCCCGTCGATACCGCGATAACGAAATAACGGCCCGACATCTTGACGACCGCGCCTTCGTGGACTGCCGACTTGGCGCCGAAATCGATGGTTCTCAGCTTCTCGAGTTTTTCGTTGTAGTCATCGAGCGTGTCATCGAGCGCCTCTGCGAAGTCGCTCGCGACTTCGGCCTGAGCAAGCTCGTCGTTCTCGATCGGTTCGGTCCGATCGACCCGGGCCGTAGCGACGTAATCCAGATAGTTCTCGCGAGCGCTATTGAAGGCTTCGGTCTCCAGCGAAAGCATTGTTTCCTGGATGTGCTCTTTGTTCCAATTCATGATCCGTCCCGTTCTCGTTCGATATTTCAGTTTTCCTGCGGCTGGTGCGTGACCGACGCAGTGGGCGATCTCGCGCTCGTAGGCGCTGCTATTCGTCGGTGATGACGTCTTGTCCCTGATAGGGGATCCTGATCAGCCGAGAATCCCGGAGAATGCTCGTGACCAGCCATACATATGACTGCTCGGCAGTATCGAAGCCGAGGATGCTGAAGGAGCCGCCCCAAGGGCATGGCGGGAAATCCGGAAAGCCCTCACGCAGAATGTAGCGCTCGGGATCGCCCTCGAAGTCGGCCTTGAACACCTTGCGAAGCCCATGCTTGCTCGGCACGTCTTGGTCGAGTGCTCGCGCCGTTTGACGTTCCGCCAGAAGCCGCTTGGAAAGATCAAAATGGCAGATCTCGTCAAAAACGTCGAAGGCGTCGATCAGTATCCCCTTCTGCCCTATCGCGACATCGGTGATCGCGTAGATATTGGAGGCGTCTTCCGCATCCTTACCGCTTTCGAGACGCAGTGCCGCATCCACACGAATTACCAACGGATCAAGGATCGACCCGGATTCGAGATCGAGGAGATTGCCGTCCTTGACGCGGTACTCGCGGTCGTAGCCCTGGGCGACAAAGGACTGCACGGCTTCTAGAACGTCGGTCAGTTGGGAAGTCATGACTGCACCTTAGGCTCGAGTTAGATTGAGCAGCTTCCCGCACGAAGCGCGCCGTCGACCGTCAGATGACGGTGAGGAACGCGAGGTGCGGCATTCATAGCCACTTGGCCCTCTTGAAGCGCACGAACAGGTAGATGCAGAATACCGCGACCACCCCGAGCACGACGGGGTATCCGTATGCTGTGTCGAGTTCCGGCATGTGCTTGAAATTCATGCCGTAGATCCCGGCGATCGCTGTGGGTACGGCCAGTATGCCTGCCCAAGCTGCAAGTTGGCGTGTGATGACGCCTGTTCGTTGCGCTTCTAAAAGGCTGCTGAACTCGAAGACCGACGACAGCACCTGCAGGAGGCCTTTGACCATGGACTGAACGCGGTCGACATGGTCCGCAACATCGTTGAAGTACGGGCGAACCTCCATGCTGATGCAGGGAAAGTGTCCTCTTTCCAACTTTCGAACCAGTTCAGCCATTGCGCCAAGCGTCCGTTGGAAGCGGGTGAGTTCGCCCCTCAGTTCGAATATTCGGGAGACCTCGGCGCGGCCGAGAAAGTCATCCAAGGAACGTCTCTCCATCGCCAAGACGTCATCCTCGATCATTTCGAAGATGGGTAGATACTGATCGACGACCCGATGCAGGATCGCGTGCAGCACGTAGTCGACGCCTTTTCCGATGAGTTCGGGCGATGCCTCGAGTCGCTCCCGGAGGTTGCCGAGCGCTCCTCCATCACCGTGTCGTACGCTGATGAGATGGTTGTGACCGGTGAACAACGCCATCTTGCCATAGCGGATCTTGTCGCCGACCAACTCGGCGGTCTGGGCGACGATGTACAGTTCTTCGTTGTAGACTTCGAGCTTGGGAGGGCAAAGCGGGTGCATCGCGTTGTCGATCGCGAGCGGGTGGAGCTTGTACGTGGCTTGCAGCGTTTGAAGTTCGTCCGCCGTAGGATCGAGAAGCGCGATCCAGCAGAAGTCCGAGCGGCTCATTTCGAGTTTGACGGGCTCGTCTAGCGCGATCTCCCGAATACGTTTGCCTTCGTGGTAATAGTAGGCGGCTATGACGCTCATGCCGGGCTCGCGGAGGTGGACGAACAATGTTGTGCCGCCAGTATAGTCAGGCAGCATTCGAGCCGTGCCTCGATGATCGATCCGTACGCCAAGCCAATCTCCTTCAGAATGATCAAGCCTCTCGCGGGGGTGTCCACGGAATTATGGAGGGCGCGTATCGGACGCCGGCCGTCGCATCGAGTGCTGCGTGGCCGGTTCGGGGACCGCGTCGTTTGACGACGCGGTCAAGGGCGATGCGAGCACCTTAGCACGAAGGGACGCCCTGCCTACTCCGCCGCAGACTGCGTATCGCCGGCTTTTTGGCGCTTGGGGAGTACCCAGCCGGCGCGCGGGAAATGGCAGGTGTAGCCGTCCGGGCGTTTTATGAGGTAATCCTGATGCTCGGGTTCGGCCTCCCAGAAGTCGCCGACCGGTTCGACCTCGGTGACGACCTTGCCGCCCCAGAGACCAGACGCATCGACGTCGGCGATCGTGTCGAGGGCGACCCGCTTCTGCTCCTCATCGACGTAGTAGATGCCAGACCGGTAGGAGAGGCCACGATCGTTGCCCTGACGATTCAGCGTAGTGGGATCGTGGATCTGGAAGAAGTATTCCAGGATGTTCCGATAGCTCGTCTGCCCCGGATCGAAGGTGATTTCGAGTCCCTCGGCATGCGTGCCGTGATTGCGATAGGTGGCGTTGGGGATATCGCCGCCGGTATAGCCCACACGGGTCGAGACGATGCCGGGCTGCTTGCGGATCAAATCCTGCATGCCCCAAAAGCAACCGCCTGCCAGAACTGCGCGCTGATGCATATTAGGCCTCCTCTACCTGGTTGAGATAATCACCGTATCCTGCTGCAGCCATCTCGTCGCGCGGGACGAAGCGCAGGGACGCCGAATTGATGCAGTAGCGCAGACCTCCGCGGTCCCTTGGACCATCCGGGAAAACGTGGCCGAGATGGCTGTCGCCATGCACCGACCTGACCTCTGTCCTGGCCATGCCATGCGTGCTGTCCCGCAGTTCGTTGACGTAGGCTGCTACGATCGGCTTGGTGAAGCTGGGCCAGCCGGAACCCGAGTCGAACTTGTCGGTGGAAGCGAACAGCGGCTCTCCCGAGACGATGTCGACGTATATGCCCGGCGCTTCGTTGTCGTTGTACTCGCCGGTGAATGGCCTTTCCGTGCCCGCCGATTGAGTGATCCGGTGCTGTTCGGGAGTGAGGCGGTCGATCGCCGCCTGTGATTTTTCGAACTTCATTTGTGGTCTCCGGTGTTCGTTCAGACCATGTGCATCACGTTCAGACCGACGTGATCGATGTCACTATCGCAGTGGCCCCCCGAATTATCCAATGCGCAGCGGTTATAGTTTCCATAGCCGAAGTGGCTTTGGAACCGCGCTCAATCCCACTCGAACCGCGCTGCGAGTTGGGCGATCTTGCGAATTTCGGCTGGTGCCGTGGAACCGGAAACCGTCGCCATCACCACCTCGCGTTCCAGCATAAACCCCTGGATCGGTCGAGTGACCAGGCCATGGGCCGCGCCGGATCTTTCCGGGAGGATGCATATGGCGCGTCCTCTCGCGACCAGGCGTTGGATCCAGTCTTCTCGGTCGGAGCGCAAGCTGGGTCGCATGAGCACCTCCTGTCGCGCGAAGTGATCATAGATCTCTTCACGGAACTCGCATTTGAGGCGATCGACGAAGGGATAATCGAGCAGGTCCTTGCCGCGCACGATCTCGCTCCGGGCCAAGGGGTGGCTTGCTGCACAGCCGAGCAGGAAGCGTTCCCGGAAGAGCGAACGCACGTCCAGTTTGCGATCTGGCTTGGTCTCGCGCGGGAGGATGCAGGCGTGATACTTGCCCGACAGCACCTCCGAAGTGTCCTCGCTCTGCTGGAGCGAGTGGAGCCGGATCTCTATCGATGGCACCTCTTGCAGGGCGCTCTCAAAGAACTCGGTAAACCCCTTGGGACCGACCGAAGGCGCGACTGCGACATCGAGCACGCGATGCCTCCCCATCGCCCAGTTCTCGGCATGGTGCCTCACGCTCGTCATGGCTACGAGCATGCGGCGGAAGTCCACCTCGACGTCCTGGCCGAGCGCGGTCAAACGGCTGTTCTTTCCATCGCGGTAGATCAGCGGCCCGCCAAGCTCCTCCTCGAGACGGCGGATCGCACGAGTCAAACTTGGCTGTGAAACGCCACTCAGGCGAGCGGCAGCCGTGAAGTTCAGCGTGTCGGCCAGGTTGATGAAGTAGCTGATCTGGTTGAGTTCCATAGCCCTTCGGTCCATGCCCCTGACAGAATCCGCCTGTGAGACCGCGACCGCGGCGGGTCCACGGAGCATGCGTCACGCATATAATCAACGCTTTCCGAGATTGTCTATATGCGCGAAGCATATACAAGAGCCGATTGGCGTGCGTTACTGGCTGCAGTGCACTTTTGGTCGCCTTGCGAGGGACGTCGAAAGCGCGATCTGCACGCCCCGACGGAGGTCCGAAAACATGGCAAGCACGATTTTCACTTTCACTCGTTCGGCGGGCTCCCAACTCACGGGGAACCTCGAAACGCCGGAGGGGACGCCACGCGGTTGGGCAATCTTCGCGCACTGCCTCACCTGCGGGAAGGACAGCCGCGCTGCCGTTCACATCTCCCGTGCACTGTCGCGTGCAGGCATTGGTGTCCTGCGCTTCGATTTTGCCGGAACAGGAATAGTCATCGGGGAAGGGGACGCGGTGAACTTCGCCTCTGACGTCGACGACCTCCGCACGGCCGCGGAGGCGATGACCCAAGCCGGTATGTTGCCCTCCTTGCTCGTGGGGCACAGCCTAGGTGGTGCTGCGGCAATCGTCGCCGCGGCGGATATGCCGAATATCGCAGCCGTCGCGACGATCGGCGCGCCTGCCGACCTTCAGCATCTTCTGCGCCTTTTCACTCCTGATGACCTCGACCGGATAGGCCGCGAAGGCGAAGCCACGGTCGCCATTTCCGGACGACACTTTCTCATTCGACGCAGTTTCGTGGAGACAATTGCGCAATCCGATGTCGAGACGTCCATCACCTCGCTGCGCCGGCCTCTATTGATCTTGCATTCGCCGCTCGACGAGGTCGTTGGCATCGACCATGCGTCGCGCATTTTCGCGGCGTCCCGTCATCCCAAGAGTTTCATCTCGCTCGACACTGCAGATCACCTTCTTACCGACATTGCCGACGCGAACTATGCGGCTGCCATGGTGGCAGCGTGGGCCAGTCGCTTCCTGCCACCACTGATGGACGACGTTCCACAAGTCGAGGTCGCCAAGGGAGTCTTTGCCACCGAGACCCTCGGTGGCAAATTCCAGCTTGCGGTCAGCAGCGGCGAGCATTCATTTCTCGCCGATGAGCCGGCGTCGGTCGGCGGTCTTGGAAGCGGGCTGTCGCCGTACGAGTTGGTGTCCGCCGGCCTGGCGGCGTGCACGGTGATGACGATGCGCCTGTATGCGGACCGCAAGGGATTCCCATTGGAACGAGCAAGTGCGACAGTCGAGCATGGGAAAGTCGCGGACATGACGCCGCCGGATAGGTTCACCCGCACCATCGTGCTCGACGGTCCCCTGAGCGAAGACCAGCGCGCCCGGATCCTCGCTATCGCGGATCGCTGCCCGGTGGATCTGACGCTTCTTCGGGGCTCGGACGTAAAAACGGAACTCGTGGGCGCCTCCAGTGCCGCCTCTGGTGGTCCAGAAACGGCCTGAGCGCATCGTCCTAGGTAAAGTTGGTTCGCTGGAGTGGGCTGCAGATGACGAAAGATCCCTCGGTCGAAAGGCTGACGCCCACGACGGAGCGGGCGATTCTCGCCGGTGGCTGCTTCTGGGGAGTCGAAGATCTGCTTGGCCGCGCGAAAGGGGTCCTGTCGACGCGGACCGGATACGTCGGCGGCGAAATGCCGGATCCGACCTACCGAAATCACCATGGCCATGCAGAGGCCGTGGAGGTGACCTTCGACCCTGCCGTTCTCAGCTACCGCGCCCTTCTGGAGCTATTCTTCCAGATCCACGACCCCACTACCTACGAGCAGCAGGGCAGCGATTTCGGCCCGAGCTATCGGTCGGCGATCTTCTATACCAACGAGGAGCAGAAGGACGTCGCCTTGAGGACCATCGAGGAGATCGAGGCGTCGGGTCGTTGGCCTGGGCCGGTCGTCTCCGAGATCAACCCTGAAGAAACCTTTTGGGAGGCAGAGCCGGAGCACCAGAAATACCTAGTACGCCATCCGAAGGGGTATAGCTGCCACTTCGTGCGCCCAGACTGGCGATTGGATCGATCGGTCCGATGAGGGCACTGCATGCGCGCCGTACAACGGGCTGACCGCGCATCCGGGCACTTGTTGCCGACTACCGTCGCTCGGCATTAACTGGCCGTCACTGCGGGCATACCTACTCGTGGGCCGTCTCGCGATCCACGCCACGCTTGTGCAACTCGTCGTCTATGGGACAATTCGAACAGTCCTCGTAGCAGCAAAGGCGGCAGATCCGGTAGGATTGCTCGAGGTTCTCGAGACGTGCCCGCAGCACACGTTCAGCCATGTCGCACAAGACTTTCATCTCAGCTGGATTGAGTACTGATAAGCCTTCGGCGATCACTTGGTCGCGCGACGCCAGGACATCGGCGCTGGCGGTTTCGCCCGCTGAGGTGAGATAGAGGGCGCGTGTGCGTCCGTCCGTCGTATGCCCCCTGCGCTCGATCAAACCCTCGGAAGCTAGGCGGTCCACGAGGCGGACAGTTCCTGGATGCGATAGCCCTACGCCGACAGCAAGCATGCGTATCGACAGGCCAGGCTTGTGTGCGAGCAAAGCCAACGCTGACGCTGCGGGTCCAGCCTCCGGCGCGTGCGATGTGGTGGCGCGAACGATGTCGTCGCCGATCATCAGTGCGAACGCCCCAAAGATATTGCGGTCTCGAGTTTCATCCATGTCGAACGTATATGTGCGCGAAGCATGGACAGCAAGCCGTGCCTTGTTCCTCTGTATTTGGCAAATCAGCTGATAAGTTTAATATGTTCAAATACTTGCACCAAAACTCGTCTGCCATTCGGCTCCAAAAAATGGCTTCGCCTTCAACCCCGTTGCCATACCCGTCGGCTATGGAGGCCGACGGCCGCTCGTCTTTTGATGCTAGCGTTCTCGAATCACCCGACGTGCCGCTGACCCTGCATCCGACCCTTGAAGCAGGGTGGTGCTCCTTCCTGCTTCAAGCTCGCTGGTGCCGCGGCCGTGTTGACGCTGGAGAAGCTTGTCGATATCTATATGCGCGACGCATATATAATGACTGATATGTCAATTTGTTATGACGGTGCGAGCGGCCGGGCTCGCCCGATGCGCGACTGGCGCCTACAAGGCCGATTGCCGGTAGACGGCCCGGCGCTGTGAAGGAGGAGACGCGCATGACGGTCAAGGTCGCAATCAACGGCTTCGGGCGTATCGGACGGCTTACGTTGCGTTCGATCATCGAGCTTCGTCGATCGGACATCGAAGTGGTCGCGATCAACGACCTCGGTCCGGTCAAGACCCTGGCGCATCTCCTGAAATACGACTCGGTCCATGGACCGTACTCCGGGGCCATTGAGGTCGGCCAAGACTGGATCGACGTCGGTTTGGGAAAGATCAGGGTGTCTTCGGAGCGCGATCCTGCGAACCTGCCGCATAGGGATCTAGACGTCGATATCGCGCTTGAATGCACCGGACTCTTCACCTCGAGTGAGAAGGCGAGATCACACCTCAGCGCGGGTGCTAAGCGCGTGCTCGTTTCGGCGCCCAGTGAAGGAGCCGACAAGACGATCGTCTACAAGGTCAACCACGAAACCCTGACAGCAAGCGACCTGGTGGTCTCGAACGGCTCGTGCACGACAAACGTACTCGCGCCCGTGGCGAAGGTGCTAAACGACCTGTTCGGCATCGAGCGCGGCTACATGACGACGGTGCACGCCTATACGGGCGACCAGCCAACCCTGGATACCGTCCACAAGGACCTGTACCGCGCGCGGGCAGCCGCGCTCTCGATGATTCCGACGTCCACCGGAGCCGCGAACGCCATCGGGCTGGTTCTGCCTGAACTTCGAGGGAAGATACACGGGTCGTCGATCCGGGTCCCGACCCCGAACGTGTCAGTTATCGATCTGGCGGTTACCTCTTCCCGAGACGTCTCCATGGACGAGGTGAATGACGCAATTCGCCAGGCCGCCGATGGCCCGATGAAGGGCGTGCTCGCCGTGACCTCCGAACCTCTGGTGTCCATCGATCTGTCTCACCGTACCGAATCTTCGATCGTCGCTCTGCCCCAGACCGATGTCGTGGATGGCAGGATGGTTCGAGTCCTCGCTTGGTACGACAACGAATGGAGCTTCGCGACGCGCATGGCGGACACTGCGGTGGCCATGGCGAAGCTGATCTAGAGCAAGTTCTGACTGCGGCTACCTATTCGAAGTGGCTGGGGACCTTGCTCTCTCAAGCCTTTGTCCCGTTGCTCCCAAACAATTTGGCGCTGACCACCAACCCGAGGACGATCGTCGCCGTCATCACCAGATACGCGGCGATTCCGCCTGGCGAAAGACCCGGCATCGCCGAGAAAATCAGCGCGTCGTTCCCGCCAGGTACAAGTGCAATTCCGACGCCCATCAGCGTTCCACCTAACAGTGATCGGAGGATGCCATGCGCCGAGGGCAACCGAAGCCGCAGGTTGCCCTTGCGGTACGAGGCGACGAGCGCACCCGTGATCGACGAGAGTGCAGCCAGCAATGCCACCTCACCCATCGGTGACATCGTGAGCGGAAGGCCGTGCTGGATCAAAGAGGAAATCGTCCAGGAAGGTGAAAGTGCGTATAGCGCTCCACCGGCAGCACCAAGTCCGATCATGGAAACGGCGAACGACCAACGCGGCTCCTTCAGCACAAAGCGTTTCATCGAAACGAACCCGACCGACAATGCCATGGCGATCGCGAAGCATCCAACGGCCACAAGGCTCGGGAGGCTGGGAGTGGAAAGGATGCTCGGCCAGGTCGCGCCGTGATCGGGCATCACGTGGTCGACGGCGATGATGCCGAGCGCCAGTCCGGGAGGCAAAGCCAAGAGGCGGATCTCCCCGTCCCCGAGCCGCGCAAGCGATCCCAGCAGGCACGTGTCGTTGACGAGCGCACCGAAGCCGAACGCGGCGGCCCCGACGAGCAGAACAGCGTGAATGTCCGTGGAAGCGGCCAGCGCGCCGCCCAGCGCTCCGGACCAGACCAGCGGGAGCGCAACCAGTCCGGCTGCTGCTGAAGCAGCCAGGAATCCGACGAACATTCGAGGAGGCCGTCGTCGCCGCAACTCGTCGGCAGCCACAACCAGACACGTGCCGCCCTGGTTCGCGGAATAACCGAACCAGAAGGCGAGCGCGCACAGGATTACTTCGAAAGCGATTGAACTCAATTTGAAGCCTGCCTGCTTGGTATCTGGTCTTGGTCTACGACGACGGCTCGCTCGTCGGATCCGCTGCAGAATCCTTCTCCGAGCAGGCTCTGTGATGGCGCAGCTGCGCGAGAAGTAGGGCCGATCGCGCCTTGTCCAATCCGTTCGCTCGCAGAATCCGCTCGGAAAGGGCGCCGAGAACGATCAGATCGTCGGGCGAAAGGGGCGAAAGGCATTCGGAAATCAGCCTCTCCCGCGCCTCCACGAGCGTATCGACCCATTGTTCTCCAGTGTCGGTCAGGTGGATGAAGCGCGTCCGCTTGTCGCTTTTTTCCCTTCGACGTTCCACGAGGTGCCGTTTCTCGAGTCTGTCTATCAGTCGAACGGTGCCTGCGTGCGAACGCCCAATCCGGCTTGCCAGATCAACGATAGAAAGCCCGGGCTCGTAGCGGAGGCACAGCATAGCCTCCGTCCCGGGCCCGTTTCGCGAATGTGCTGCGGAAGCGTCTGCGATGCTACCCGCAACCGCCAACGCAAGTGCTCCGAAACAAGATTTGGCGGCCTCGATCTCCATTGCTCGAATATATATGCGCGGCGCATAGACAGCAAGCGATTGGGATGTAAGATGTGTTATGGTGCAAGGCCTGGAGGCTGCCAGGACGCCCCTCTCAGTTATCCGCGTACACGAACCAACAGCATCAGGAGATCCGCATGAAAGCCGTGGGATACAAAAAGCCGTTGCCGCTCAGCGAACCGGACTCCTTCGTGGACATCGATCTGCCCAAGCCCACGCCAGAAGGACGCGACATATTGGTCGAGGTTAAGGCTATCTCGGTCAATCCGGTGGACTACAAGGTCCGGGGGAGTTCCCCGCCTGCAGACGGGGCCGAGTGGAGAGTGATTGGTTGGGACGCAGCGGGCATTGTCTCTGCCGTTGGTCCCGACGCTACTAAATACAAGGTTGGTGACGAGGTCTGGTACGCAGGGTCGATCATCCGGTCCGGCACCAATGCGCAGTTCCACCTCGTCGATGAACGGATCGTCGGCCGTAAGCCCAGTAGCATTGGTTGGGGTGATGCCGCGGCTTTGCCGTTGACGTCTCTGACCGCATGGGAGGCGTTGTTTGATCGTCTAGATGTCAACAAAGCTGTCCCCGGCGCCGCGCCAGCTATCCTGATCGTTGGCGGAGCCGGCGGGGTAGGTTCCATTGCCGTCCAGTTGGCCCGGCTCACCCCCCTGACCGTAATCGCCACGGCATCCCGACCGGAGACACAGGACTTTGTGCGATCGCTTGGCGCGCATCACGTGATCGATCATTCCAAACCTCTCAATGAAGAGATCGCCAAGCTGGGTCTTGGTGCTCCAGGGTTCGTCTTTTCGACCACGCAGACCGACAAGCATATCGACGCCATTGCCGACCTGATCGCGCCGCAAGGACGTTTCGTCCTGATCGACGACCCCAAGAATTTCGACGTCATGAAGTTCAAGCGCAAGTCGGTGTCGATCCATCACGAGCTTATGTTCACCAGATCCATTTTCGGTACACCCGATATGGAAAAACAGGGCGACATACTCGATGACGTTTCGCGGGCGGTGGATTTTGGCAAGGTACGCAGCACCGCGACCAAGAATCTAGGCGTCATCAACGCAGCCAACCTCAAGCTTGCACACGCACAACTCGAAAGCGGCACGACCATGGGCAAAGTCGTTCTTGAAGGGTTCGAATGATCGACGAGGGCTGGCTGCAGTTTTGACCGCCAGCGCCTCCCTCGACGAATTCCAGGAGACAGCAATGACCGCCTTCATCGTATTCACCAAAGAGCAGACCACCGATCAGGCCGAACTCGACCGTTACTCGGCAGAGGTCGGAGCCAGCTTTCCCGGCCATGATGTGCGATTCCTCGCCACCTATGGCGCTTTCGAGGTTCTGGAAGGGCCGCCGATTGAGGGCTCCGTGATCCTCGAATTCCCTGACATGGATGCTGCCCGCGCCTGGTACAAAAGCCCTGCCTATCAAGAAGCCGCCAAGCATCGTTTCAAAGGTGCTGCCTATCGTGCCTTCATCGTCGAGGGTCGATCGGTCTAGGCGGTCGTCCTCCAGTGGCCCATGACAGCCCACTTGTCATGGGACGGAATTCTGAGATCCGCAGACACGACGAATGTTGCCGCTGGCGTGTTCACTCACGCGTCTGAACAAGCCAGCGACCGTCCATCAGGACAGCATAAGTTGCAGAAGGGTCGTAGCCTCCCGCATGGTCGACTAGGAGACAGGTTTCGCCCACGCTCCGGCGCTTCTTGTGACGAAGTCCTGAAAAGTGCTGGCGGGGCGCCCGGTTACCCTGGTCACATTGTCCGTCGTACGATCTTCCGCTCCCGCAGCAATGGCACTGTCCATGGCGGCAAGCCCGATTGCGAAGCCCTCCGGCACTCCGAAGGTGACGAACCGCTCCGCCATCTGCGCTTCGCTCAATCGGCGATGCTGTATTTTACGACCGGCTGCCTGCCCGACGAGTGTGGCGACCTGATCATAGGACAGGGTCTCCGGCCCGGTCAAAATCAACTCCCCACTCTGGAAATCAGGTGCCGTCAATGCGACTGCGGCCACGGCAGCGATGTCTTCTGCGTCGATGAAGCCAACCTGTCCGTCACCTGTTGCCGAGTAGATGGCGTCCTCGCCGACGATAGTGGGCAAGTGCTGCTGCTCGGAAAAATTCTGCATGAACCAAGTCGGTCGCAAGACGATCCATGAGGGGGAATTGCTCCGGAGCCAGGCATGCACCTGACCCATCATCGGTCCACCTTCCTCGAGGGAGGATGCGCTGAGCAGAACGAACCGTGTGACTCCGCTTTGCAGCGCCCGCTGGAGAAAGGGCAACATGACGGAAAGGGGATCGACAGCACCCGGAGGCGCCACGAGGTAGACCGCACCAACACCATCGAGGGCTTTGGGATGGGTCTCGGGCGCCGTCCAATCGAAACGAACGCTGTCCGGTCCCTTTGCGGTTCGCAGAGCCAACCGGGGTTGAATGCCCATGCCGACCAGATGTTCGACGACTCGGCGCCCAGTCTTGCCGCTCGCTCCGGTAACAAGAATGCGGCTCATGACTGAACGCTCGGCGCATCCAGCACTGGAACTGCCTGGCCGAGGGCCTCAGCCAGCACAAGCGGGTTCCAGTAGTCCAGATAGTTGACGATGTATCCGTCGGCGACGGTGATGACCGAGATGTAGCGCTGGTTGTACGGCAGGCCTGTTGTCACGGCCTTGCCGGTGCACCGCATCTGCAGGATGAACACGCCAGGGGTCTGACTGGGATGAACCACGAGGTCATGGAATGCGTCGATATCGATCAGACCTGAAAGGCTTGCAAGATGCTGCCGGATCGCTTCGCGGCCGTTGAGACGGACCGGTTCGCCGGCCGTGATATAGGGGAACTCCATCACCCCGTCTTCAGCCATCATCTCGACGAAGCTGTCGGCAGCGGCGGCTAGGTTATCGCCCAGTGCCGTCCGGAGCATCACTGCGAAACTTGCCATCTGGTCTGGACTTGCGGTGGAATTCATAGAATACACTCCCTTTGGATGGAACGATAGTGTTCCGTCCGTATATAGGCGGTCTTGGATGATACGCAAGCGTTCCGACCAGATTGACGATGGAAAACCGCGTCGCCTGCCGAGCGGCGCTGCCATAATGCAGCCTGCGGTGACTGATGCTCTGACGAGGGCGCTGTTCGAGGAATGGGCCGAATTCGGGTACGTCGGCATCAGTCTGGAGCGGGTGGCGCAGCGGGCAGGGGTCGGCAAGGCCGCGCTCTACCGACGCTGGCCATCCAAGCTCGCCATGGTCGTCGATCGCCTGGAAGTTGTCGGGATCGATCTTGCTCCAGTGGTCGATACCGGATCGCTGGCCGGCGACATCACGGTCCTTCTTCTCCAGATCAGGCGTGTCCTCAGGCATCGATTGGTGCGTCGAATACTGCCGGACTTGCACGCCGAAATGCAGCGTAACTCGGCCTTGGCCCACGAGGTGCGCGGGCGCCTGCAGATCGAACGCCGTCGGCGGGCCGCGATCGTGCTGGAACGTGCGATCGCCCGGGGCGACCTGCCTTCGACGGTCGACACCAAACTGTTCAACGATGCCGCTGGGGGCCTGCTCTATTGGCGTCTTATCATCACGCGCGAACGGGCGGACCGCGTTTATATCGATGGACTGGTCCAATTCATCATCGCCGGGCTTCTTCCGGCGACGAAGTAGATCTATCGGAGTCAATTTGTGTTGAGACGCGAACGTGCGCGGTGTTGCCTGCGTCCGCCAACGAAGGCGCACGGAGCACAATTTGGCAACCTCGGTTTCCATAAAGGGAATATATATGCGTCATGCATATACATCAATCCATAGAGCGGCATACATTGGGACTCGCGTAAACCTGATACAGAAATGGAATGGAGCATCCGATGACCAAACGTGAAGCCATCTTGCCTGCCGATCGTCATGCCCTTTACGACGTTCATGGCTATTCCGCCGCAATCCGCTCCGGCGACCTGCTTTTCGTGTCCGGCCAGGTTGGCAGCCGCCACGACGGTTCTCCCGAGCCCGACTATTCGCAGCAGGTGGAGCGCGCTTTCGAGAACCTGAAAGCGGTTCTCGCGGCGGCCGGAGCCACCCTGGACGACATTGTCGATGTCACTACGTTTCACACCGACCCGGAAAAGCAGTTCGACATCCTCCTGCCTATCAAGAACCGATATTTCGACACCAAGCCCTATCCCAACTGGACGGCCGTCGGCGTCAACTGGCTGGCCGGCTTCGACTTCGAGATAAAGGTCATCGCCCGCATCCCTGCGGCTCAGTGAGTACAAGAACAACGGGCCGTCGGATCGTTCCGGCGGCTACTGACCCACTGTGGTCGTTCAGTTGCTTGTCCTGTTGCCTAGAAGCTGCCAGCCTAGTTCGTCAGCGTAGGTCGAACTCGACGTCAAATCCTGCAGCGATCAGTCTTCGGCCTTCGAATACCGGCACTTCATCCATCGTCGCCTGAATGCGCGGATCGACCACTACAGCCTTTACCGCACGGTCACGGACTTCTTTGCTCGGCCACTCTGTTATCGATATCACGACGGTCTCACCGTCATCAGCGCCAGTCAGCTTTCTCAAGTCGGGCAGCTCGCCGGCCGCGTAACCTTCCATGGCGTCGGAAGCATGAAAATCGGCATCATCAGCGTCCATCGATTGCCAGCAATCGACCACACGAACAGCACCATGCTCTCGATAGATCTCGGCAATGCGAGCAGAGAACGCGAGATAGGCTGCCTTGCGGTCCGTCCGCACCGGTACAATCGTGATATCATTGAACATCATGGCTCCTCCTCAAAATGTGCGGAGAGCATGAGATACCTCAGTCAGCGTGACAATGCCGGCCTTTTAAACCTGCCAGTTGCCTCTATGTTCAAGTGGAACCTATCCCAAGCCGGCGGACTGCATTCGACCCCATTTCGGTCGTTAGCAGTTAAGTTATGAAATGCCGAAATTGCCATCGTCATACGGCAATACCGGCTTAGCGACCCCATAACGATCTCGTAGCGCAAAACGGACACTGGCACCCTTCCGCCCGGCTAAACGGCCGATTGACCTGTCGTCCGCGCCATCAAATGGGGTTGTGCGGTCGCGCGTTCGCGAGGTTGGCAATCAGCTCTTGTCTGGTCTGTTGCGCGTGGGCATGCCAAGCCGGTTGACCCGGGCCGCTGCGCCATGACTGGCTGAGCGGGCTGTGATCCACCGTGTCGTAGCCGAGCTGGTCGTTAAGCCGCGTAACAAGGGCCACTGCTTCGGGGAAGTTGCTCGATACCGACAATGCATGACGACCGGGCGTGCCCGGTGGCGTCCCCAGCTTGAGCAGGCGTGGCGCCTGTATGGCAGTGAAAGCCTTGATGACCTTCGATTTTGGAAGTTGCGCCTGGCGCAGTTCGTGTTCCGTCTTTTCGCCCGACTCGACAATGGCATATCGTCCGTCGCGCCAGGCCATATAATTGTTGGTGTCGATCACGATCTTGCCCGCCAATTGCTCGGCTGGCATATTGTTCTCCAGTCTGAGCGGCACCGCGATGACGACGAAGTCGCCCGCCTCGGCCGCGCCAGCGGCAGTCGCCGCCCGTGCCGACGGTCCAAGCTCGGCGATGAGGTCACCAAGGGTTTCTGGTCCGCGCGAATTGGCAATGACGACCTGATAGCCGGCCGCGATGACCGCACGTGCGATCTGGCTGCCGACCTCCCCGGCACCGATAATCCCGATAGTGGTCATAGCAGATCCTCGACGGTGCGCAGTTTCAACATGATCAACATTCCTTTGCTATGCTCGCTGGGCGAATTGTACGGATGAGATCGCAAGAAACGAGCCGACCCAGAATTGGAGCGGCCCGTTCCTTGAGCGGTCAGGCGCCGAACGCACCATCGATGGTGTGCATCGCGCCCGTAATGAAGCCCGCCTCCGGGCCCGAAAGCCAGGCCACCATCCCGGCGACCTCCTCTGGCCGCCCGTGACGCTTGATGGCCATGAAGCTGTGTAGCATATCCTTCATCGGGCCATCTTCGGGGTTGGCATCGGTGTCGATCGGGCCTGGTTGCACGACATTGATAGTGATGCCGCGCGGGCCGAAGTCGCGAGCAAGGCCGCGCGCCATGCCCTGGAGGGCGGATTTGCTCAGTGCGTAGGACGCCATTCCCGCGACGGGCATCCTGTCGCCATTGACCGAGCCGATGATGATGATCCGCCCACCGTCCGGCATCTGTCGAGCGGCCTCTACCGAGGCGTGGTAGGGTGCGTGCACATTGATGCGCAACAGCCGATCCACCGCGTCGGGGTCAAGGGCAAGGGAATCTCCGAAGAGGCCAATCCCGGCATTGACCACCAGCACGTCCAGCTTTCCGCTGTCACGCACCCGGGCAATGACCGCATCGCGGTCCGCACTGTCAGTCTGAACGGCAGTGCTGCCGGTCTCATCTGCCAAAATTTGCGCCGCCTCGGGCGACCCAGAGTACGTGAAGGTCACCTGAGCGCCATCCGCCACGAAGCGCCGCACGATAGCGGCGCCAATCCCCCGGCTTCCCCCCAGCACCAGTACAGACTTGTCTTTAAAATCGGTCATCGAAACGCCTCTTGGAGATTTATGTAGTATGCCCTACATAAGCGATCTTGAAGTTAGGTCAAGGGATTTTGTAATGTCTCCTACAAATATATCGCCATCGCGCGGCCGGCCACGCCGTTTCGATCCCGACCAGGCGGTCGAAACGGCGCAGCAACTGTTCCACACATACGGCTACGATGCGGTGAGTGTTGCCGATGTCACGGGCGCACTCGGCATTAACCCGCCGAGCTTTTACGCAGCCTTCGGGAACAAGGCCGGTCTCTACCTCCGCGTTCTCGATCGCTATGCCAAGACCGGCGCCATTGACTTGGCTGGTATCTTGCGAGCTGACCGGCCGGTAGCCCAGTGCCTCATTGCCGTTCTTGAAGAGGCGGCGCGCCGCTACGCCGCCAATAATGGGGCGGTCGGTTGCTTGGTCCTGGAAGGCACACATAGCACTGATGCCGGCGCGCGTAGCGTGTGCTGCGCCACCCACGCAGCTGCCGAAGACGTGATCCGTCGTTACATTGCCGAGCGGCACCCGGAAGAGGCCGGGCGACTGACCGATTTCGTCAGCGCCACCATGTCCGGGATGTCGGACAAGGCACGCAACGGGCAAGACCTGGACCGTCTCCTCGCCACCGCCCGCTTAGCCGGACTGGCGATCGATCAGGCGCTGCCGGCCCAGGCTCTATGCTGAATTGTTCTGTCGCTTGGTCTTTGAAGCCGTGCAACCTGCGTCCGCAGCTATCGCGACAAAGTTGGTGACACCCTCGCCGCTGCTATTGGCATTTGCCGCGCCGGGGGCACCACCACATTCGAACCCAACGGGTCGAACGTCTGATGAAGTAATCTATTTTGATAGCTGCCAGTCTGGAGGTCCCAGTCGCCCGCCGTCGACTTCCCGCTTTGCGCACCGGCTGATCAAGAAGCAGACTGACCGCATACTACGCGAACGCATTATGCCGTCTGCGCATCGGCATGCGGAAGGTCAAGATGACGACCCCGCATTTTACAGACCGAGTTGCGGAAGCGGAACGACTTCTGTCTACCCATTTCGGCCATTCGAATGGGTATTGCAGTATCCCAAAAGATGCCGAAAGGCACCCCTCGAGCAGCTTCGAACCGCTGCTATCTTAAATGGACCGACTTGGCAGGCGGATGAGTGAGAGGCACCCCAGGGCGGCCCTCACTCAGTGATATTTAGACAAGACCGTGGTTCCCTAATTCAGCCGATATCGACTTTCATGGCAATGTCGAAGGTGCCAGCGCCGTTTCGCGCTAGACCGATCATCATTAGGCCGAGCCATTCGAGGGTCTGTGCCATTGGCAGGCCGCCGACATCGAGCGGGCGCAGATCGAGGCTCTCGAGGAGGCGCGAAACCTGCGCCTTGGCCTCCTCATTGTCACCGGCCAGGAACGCATCGAGCCGTCCGCCCTGGGCCAGTTTGCCGCCGAACAGGGTGTTTAATGCCTTCACGACATGAGCGTCGGCGGGGGAGGCCTTGGCGATTTCTTGCGCGCCGGAGCTGCCGCTGGGAACAACCAGGCCGGATAGATCACGGGCTATCGGGTTGGTAATGTCGATGATCACCTTGCCGGCCAGCGCATTTCCATAGTCAGCCATCACCGCGGATGCGCCGGCATAGGGCACCGCAAGGATGACGATGTCGCCTGCGGGCGCGGCGCCGTATACCCCCGTGATGGCATCCACCAGTTGGTTGGCCAACGCCTGGGCCTTTGCCTTGTCGCGGCTGATCACCTCGACAATGTGTCCGCCCTTGGCGATACGGCCGGCGACGGCAGCGGCCATACCGCCCGCGCCAATAATGCTGATCGTGCTCATGTGCAATTTCCTTTTCAATCTATAGGTGTTGATCGTTTTTCCGTACGGATCACGCCGTCACGGCGTGCTGTCCTGCAGGCGCAGCCTGACTTGCCCGCCTGTCTCCGCATCAGTCGGCAGAAAAGTAATGGCCGTTGTCCAAGTTGGCGAAGAGGCCTGGCTGCATGGGGTCCCAGCCAAGAGTCTGGCGCGTGATGGCGTTCGACGTCGGGGTGTCCAGCGTGACGAGATTGGCGAGAAACCCGAAATATCCCGGCAGCATCATGACATCGGCGGGAATAGGCACGGCCGGCAGCTTCAATCGCTCGGCAATGGCCTCGGCAATCTGGCGGTAGGGTACGGCGACGTCAGCAATCGCGTGCCAGTTCCGTCCGGCAGAGCCCTTTTCCAGCGCCAGGCGAAACACGGTGGCAAGATCGCGCGCGTGCACCGCCCCCCAACGGTTCGCACCATCGCCGGGGTAACCGACGACACCCTTTTCCTTGGCCAGCCCGATCAGCAGCGGCAGGAAGCCGGCGTGATCGGTCGAGCTGTGCATGATTTCGGGAATCCGCACGATAGAAGACCGGACGCCCTGCTCGGCGAGGCCGATCACCGTGGTTTCGACGATGTTGCGAACCCGCAGGGTGCCCTTGTATGCATCGCCGCCAGGAAGCGGCGGATCAAGCTCGGTGGCCGGCCGGCCCAGGCCTTCCCAGCCGGGCGAACCAACGCTTCCCGAGACGACCAGCGGCTTGCCACTACCCGCCAGTGCCTCGCCATAGGCCAGCATGACCTGCAGTTCCGCGGCGGCCATAGCGTTGATCCCGCCTGTTGGGATCAGGTCTTGCCGGTGGGCAACGTGGATCACACCGTCCGCGGCAGAAGCCGCCGCCTTGAGACCATCGAGATCCTCAAGGTTGCCGTGACTCGCCTTCGCGCCGAGTGCTGATACGGCCGCCGCCGCCGCATCAGAGCGAGCCAGGGCCGTCACCTCGTGGCCGGCAGCTATCAGATCGGCGATGATATACGGACCGGCATGGCCGGTGCCGCCAGTGACAAAAACGTGCATGGTATTGATCCTGATGGTGATGTTTGCGGGAGCCTGCGCGAATGCACTCAGACCGGGAGGCTGACGCCGATTGCGAAATTGGTGTGTTTGATGGAATGGGCCATGAGCCCGAGCGAAAGCAGGCACATGTGCTCCAGCGTCCGCGCCATGGACAGGTCGCCAATGTCCATCGCGCGCAGCCCGAGACTCTCGACGAAGCCTGCAATGATCGTCTTGGCCCCGGCATCGTTTCCGGCAAGGAAAACGTCCAACGGTTGGCCTGCCAATGAACCGCCAGCCAGGACGTGGGAGAACTGGGTGTTGAACGCCTTAAGGACTGTCGCGTCGCCCGGCGCGACCCTGGCGATTTCCTGCGCGCCAAAACTGTCCTTCGGCGTCACGAAACTCATCATGTCAGCGGCGACCGGATTGGTGATATCCACGAGGATCTTGCCAGCCAACGCGTTGCCATATTGGCGTACCACTTCCAGAACGGCGGCATAGGGCACCGCCAGGACGACGATGTCGCCGAGCGGTGTGACGCCGAACTTCCCAACCGTGGTGCCCGTGCCGATCTGTTCGGCCAGCGTCTGCGCGCTGGTGGCTTCGCGGCTGCTGACCTCGACCCTGTGTCCGGCCCCAGTGGCCAGTTTGCCGATAGCTGCTGCCATGCCGCCCGACCCGATAATGCTAATGGTGCTCATGGTGGTGTTCCTTGCCCGGGCTATGTTGGCAGTGCCTGAGTTGCCTTTTGGGCCCCGGCGCTTTAAGTAATGGATCGGCGATCCGTTTATTAAATGGATCACCGAACCACATATACGGACCACCGATCCATTTATCAAGGTAGTCGATGCGCGCTGACGCACAAAAAAATTATAGTCACCTCCTGGCGGTCGCCCGCGGGATTGTCACCGACCGTGGCACCGAGGTTTCCATGCGCGATATCGCTCGCCGGGCTGACGTTGGACTAGCCACATTGCTGCGGCATTTTCCGACGCGCGAGGCCTTGTTCGAGGCCTTGATGCGAACGGATCTGGATGCCCTCACGCAGATGGCTGGTGAGCTTGAAGCGACGGCGGCACCGGCCGAAGCCCTGCTGTCCTGGTTTACGGAATGGCTGGCCTTTGCCCAAGCTCACAAAGGCGCCGTCACCTTGATGGCGGAGGCGCACACAAATCCCGGATCCGCCCTTTACGCGTCCTGCGCGGCGGTGCATCTGGCGAGCGCCCATCTGCTCGCCCAAGCTCAGGCGGCTGGGGTGGCGCGACATGATATGACTGGGGATGACCTTTTCGGTCTGATGTCGGCCCTTGGCTGGCTCGTCGACCTGCCGTCGTTTGCGCCGCGCGCCGAGCATCTGTCGCAGATCATCGCGAGCGCTATCCTGACTCCCGGCGCCGGGGCTGAGATGCGATAGCAGGGACTGTGACCGGCAAGACATCAACCGGACGCTCCTGAACGAGAGCTTTAGCCTTCCGAGAATGCGCTGGCGCTCACGTTATTGCGTCAACTAACGCTTGGATGTCCGATTTTCGCAGACCGCATGCCCAAAAGCCGCCAGTCCGCATTCCACCCCTTAGCAGCAGGGCACGATCGATCGCATTCAGGCCACTGCGGTCGCCCTAACGATCAGAGCGACAGTCGGGCTTGCAAATCGTTGAGAAGCCAACGGCCGGCCGGGCCGGGTTCGTTGTCGACCCTGCGTGCGGCATAGATCGTCAAGTCGTCCGCCGGGTCGCGGGCGTCTTCGGCAAGATCGAGCTGCACCAGATTCCCCGCTCTGAGGTGCTCGACGATCAGATGACCTGGCATCCGGCACCAACCGAATCCCGCCAGCAAGAAGTCCAGTCTTCGCCCCAGGTCGACAAATCGCCACCGCGTTGCGCTGGCCAGGCCGTAATTATTCCCGTCCCGATCGACCGGATCGGACAGGACAAGTTGAACATGGCTTTCGAGGTCGTGGCTGGTTGCCGGCCGAGCGAGCGCGGCCAATGGGTGTCCAGCGGCGACTACAGGCTTCAGCGCGACGCGCAGCAGTGGCGAAGCCACGACATCGGGGGGCACCGCAGGTATCAGCACGCAGATGGCCAGGGCCACGTCGCCGCTGCGCAGAAGGCGCAGGGCGCCACCAAGTCCCTCGGTCGAGAAGCTGATGGGCAGATGCGGATAGGTCTGGTGCAGTCCGCGGAGGCTTTCGATGAGCGGGGCGGTCGGCACGAGCGGATCGATGGCCACTGCCAGTTCGGGTTCGACCCCGCCACGCGCGCCTGTCGCTACGGCTTCAAACCGTGCGGCGCTCGAGAGCACCAGCCTTGCCTGGTCGACGAGAACCCGACCTGTTTCCGTCAGTCGCGGTCGATGGCCGCTTCGGTCGAACAGAAGCACGCCTTGGGTGGCTTCCAGTGCCGCAACCGCCTGGCTGATCGCCGATTGCGCACGGCGCAATTGCCGCCCGGCCGCGGAGAAGCTGCCAGCGTCGGCGATCGTCACCAAGATGCGCAATTGGTCGAGGCTAATGCTGCCAATCATGTACCATCTCATTATATGATGGAGATGATCGATTTATTATCACTCCTGGTGGGGGGTTGGAAGCCCTATATGGTGATCATCTGTTCCGGCTGTTGCAGCCAAGAAATTGAGGACGCTATGCCCAATCTTCTCGTTGTCGAAACCAGCACGCGCGGGGAAGCTTCGGTTTCCCGCCACTTGACCAAACGTTTCGTTGCCAACTGGCAGGGTGAGAACCCAAGTGGTGTGGTGGTACGACGCGACCTGGCCAAGGACGCTTTGCCGCACGTGACCATGCCCTGGCTATCCGCGTATTTCACACCGCCGCAGTCCCATACATCGGACATGGTGGACCAACTGAGTCTTTCGGACACGCTGGTCGCCGAACTGCTGGCAGCCGACGAGTTGGTCATCGCCACGCCGGTTTACAATTACAATGTTCCGGCCAGCCTCAAGGCGTGGGTCGACCACATTGTGCGAAAGGGCTTGACGCTTGGCTTCGACGGCAAGGGCCTGTTGATTGGAAAGAAGGCTACCGTAATCTTGGCGTCCGGCGGGGTTTACGGCGAGGCCTCGCCTATCGATCACCTAAATTTTGCCCCGCGCTACCTTGAGGCCATCCTCAACGTGTTCGGCATCACGGACGTCAGAGTCGTCCATGGCGGAGGTGCCAAGGCCGTGGATCTGGGAGAAGCCTCGATGGAGGCGTTCGTCGACGCCTTCATTCCACCAAATCGCGCCGCTGCCTGATTGATCGGAAGCCGCGGGTCCTGACAGTCCCGCGGCTCCCACCGATATCAGGTTTTTCAAAATCGGTCACTTGTGCATGCGCTCCGCTGCTCCGATTTGGCTATTTCCGTTGCAAAAGCTCCCTGCCAGCCGGTCGGCAACCGACCGCGCGAGGCACCATCACTTGACGATGAGCACGGGAATCTTTGAAGCAGCCAAGACCGCTGCAGCCTGGCTTCCGAGAAGAAGTTTTTGCAACCCTTGTCGGCCTTGTGACCCCATCACCACAATGTCGCATCCGGCCTTTTCGGATGTCTCCAGTATGCTCTCGGCAGCTCTCTGTCTCGGTACATAGACGGCGGTAGCCTCTACGCCCATTTCGGTGGAGGCAACCAATGCGGCATCCAGGATCTGCTTGGCGTCCGCGGCATAGACTTGCTCCAGCTGCTGGATGATGACCGCCTTATCGACGGTGCCGAACCCACCGGTGCCCAAGCCTGTACCGATAGGGTCGGTAGAGGTGACAATCGTGATCTTAGAATTCTGAACTTTTGCAAGTTCAAGGCCAACCTTTAGGGCCTTGTTGGCGAGCTCCGAGCCGTCCAGTGCAATCAGCAGGTGTTGAAACATTCCGTTCTCCTATCGAGTGGGCTCGACCAGCTGAGTAGGGAATATGGTTCTCAGGGTCCCGTCAGACATCATTCGAATAACCTCTGAATCTTGGGAAAAGGCAAGGTTGATGTATCGCCGTGGGTACTCGCCTCGGGTCCGGGGATTTGCCTGTCCTGATCGGTGCGAGTGCCCGTGGGTTAAACGCTCATGATCGCGTAATCGGCACATAATTTTGGAAGGATGGAGCCGGGTAGCATTGGAGCTCCGAGACATTGGGCGATCTTGTTCTGCGTCTGCCGGAGGCAACTAACTATCCAACCGGGCGCATGGAAATCGATGCATTGCCCTGTTTCAAAGATCTGGTGCGGCAGAATGGCGTCTCGGTTCGCGCCGTCGTTGCGGATCTATCGACGGACGCCGGCGTGGCGCAGGTCGCCGACATCCTCAAGGCAGATGCCTCGGTCGACATCCTGGTCAACAACGCCGGTACATCGCCCCTTGGCAGTTCCACGGACCTACCGCAGGAGGTGATCGACAGGATGATCGCGGTGAACATCACTGCGCTGACTCATCTGTCTCGCGCAGCGCTGCCGGGCTTCATCGCCCGCAACCGCGGCACGATCATCAACATCGGGTCCGTCATGGCCTTCAATGCCTTCCCGATCACGTCGGCCTACAGCGGCAGCAAGGCCTATGTCCTGCTGTTCAGCAAGGGTCTCCAGGCCGAGCTCAAGGACACGAATGTGCGGGTGCAGGCCGTGCTGCCCGCCGGCGTCGCCACCGAGATCTACGACGGCAGCATCATGCCGCTCGATTCGATCCCGAAAGAGGTCGTCATGAGTGTCGATGATCTGGTTGACGCGGCATTGGCAGGGCTGGACAGCGGCGAAACCACGACCCTGCCATCGGTGGACGATGCGGAGCTTTGGGCGCGCTACGAATCCGCCCGCGACGCGCTCTTCGCCTCGACACAGACGGGCACCCCGGCGTCGCGCTACCGCGTATAATGCGAATAGGTCCCCGCTGTGCCTCGGCACGGTGGAGGTCCGCAACTCCGGAAGAGCGTTCAGTCCGGCCTGCCCTCCGTAGGAGCGGCCGGCGACTTCCACCCTACTGATCACCTGGTACTCGATGCTCGCATTGGCCATTGTCGCCAACCTTTGCGGTCCATCAGCGCTTCTTAGGGGCCGGCCATGCGTCGTCGGTCTTATGGATACGATGCCTTCAAGGAATTGGGAAAGCTTCGCCGGGACTATCATCTTGGGGCATCGCTCGGTGCGACAGCATCCGGCGACCGGACGTCTCCCTCCGATCCGGCGGCGGCGGGCTCTTGGGCCTGCCGCCCAGTCGGGGAGGTGGAGCCCATAGGAAGTGCTCGACGAGCACACCAGATCGACACGACCCAACTGAGAAGGCGAACCAACGATGACCGTCAAAATCTCCGATGCCTCTTTCGCGGCGGAAGTCCTCGACAACAAGGAACCCGTCCTGGTGGACTTCTGGGCCGAGTGGTGCGGACCATGCCGCGCGATCGCTCCTCTCCTCGAAGAGCTCAGCATTGAGCTGGCGGGCAAGGTCAAGATCGTTAAAATCAATGTCGACGAGAACCCAACGACCCCCGCAAGCTACGGCGTCCGGTCCCTTCCGACGATGATGCTGTTCAAGGGCGGGCAAGCTGTGGACGTCAAGGTCGGTGCGGGCACGCCCAAGACCGCCATTGCTGACTGGCTTGTACGCCACGCCGCCTAACTGGCTGCACATCGGCTATGGAAACAATGCGCGCCCGCTATTGGGAAATTGCCACGGCAAATGGTTTCATCCCGATGGGGGCGGCCGGGTTGGCTCTCGGCTTTAGCGATACGAAACGTGCGGCCACGTAGAAATGGAGATCGACATGACGATTGCGAAATGGAATGGCGTGGTGATAGCGGAGTCGGACAAAACAGTCGTCGTCGAGGGTAACCACTACTTCCCTCCCGAGGCAGTCAACCTCGCCTACATCGAACCGAGTGACACGACCAGCCGGTGTCCGTGGAAGGGTCTCGCCAGCTATTATTCGCTGGTCGTCGACGGCGAGACAAACAAGGACGCGGCGTGGACCTACGCCGAACCCTCCGAGGCGGCGGCGGCAATTAAGGACCACGTCGCGTTCTGGAAGGGTGTGCAGGTAGAAGTCTCCTAACCGAAGTTCTCTATTTCGGGATCCAGTCAAAATAGGCTGTGATGGTCGATCCACGGCCCTATCGGAACGCCGCAAAAGACTGGGTCTGCCTGCCGTGGACTAGGGTGGCACCAAATTGGAAATCGTCCAAACAGCGCTTGCAGCAGCCAAGCGCTCTGCCCGTGTGGGAAGCGGATGGCGACCGTTCCGGTCAAGTTAACGGGCGGCTGCGTGCATGGCGCGGCCATTTCTTTGCTTTGACGGGGGAAAGACCGCCCGGCGCTCTCTCCCCCGCAAGAGCTACAGCCGGGTTTCCCCATCC